>JAYZQJ010000012.1:0-5304 GCA_036149055.1 Myxococcota bacterium
AGGGCCCCCAGCGCCCCGTCGCTGGGGTCGCGGCGCGAGCGCGAAGCGCGACGCGCCGACGGAGTCGGGAGGGGGGCCCCATTGGCGCTTTGCCCAATGGGGGGAGGGTTTGCACCAAACCCTCCGAAAAACTCAGCGCGCCGTCATCATGTCGAGCGTGCAGAAGCCGGTGCCGGAGGGGCTGTGGGCCTGGGCCATGCAGCGTCCTTCGGGGCAGTCGCCCGCGCCGACCTCGCAGATGCGCACGCAGCGCCGGCTCCCGACGCCGCCGCAGAAGAAGCCGGACTGGCAGTCCTCCTGCACCTCGCAGTCGTCGCCGGCGCCCGCCGTGCCGGCCACCCGGCACTCGGTGCTGCCCATCCCGTCGACGATGTAGCAGCCCTCGCGCGGCTCACAGGTCGACTCGGGCGACAGCACGTCGCAGCTGCGCCGCGCGAGGCAGCGCCCCCAGCTCGTGGTCGCCCCGTCGATCAGCTCGCCGGAGCCGCCGCAGGTCGCGCCGTCGCCACACGCGGAGCCGTCGCCCGGGCAGCAGATCCGGCCACAGACGCCTCGGTCACCGTCGCGGAAGCAGGCGAGGCCGGGCGCGCAGGCGCCGGTGTCCGCGCACTCCGAGCCCACGCTCTGCGAGCCGGCCTCGAGCTCGCAGCTGGCCGTCTCTCCGGCGAGCACGCAGCTCCCCTCGGCGCAGCCATCGGCCGAGCGCGGGTCGCACACCGCGTCGGCGCACAGGGGCGCGCCCGCGTCCGCCGCGAGCCCGGCGTCCCGGACGGTCGCGTCGCCGATCGGCGCGCCCGCGTCGAGGAGCCCGCCGCCGTCGACGAGCGCAGCGTCGCGGGTGAGGCCTCCGTCGGAGCCGGGCGGCGCCTCGTCACAGCCGACCGCCCCCAGGAGGAGGGAGAGGCCAAGAATCATCGAACGAATCGACATCGGTACTGCCAAGTCGAAAGAAAGGGTAAGCGCGAACCGAGGACGCGCCCGGGCGCGGCGGGATTCACCGCGCCGGGCGCCGGAGCTCACTCCATCGGGACGCAGACCCCGACGTCGTCGAAGCCGTCGAGCCCGCTGCACATGAAGCCCGCGTCACAGGGATCGGTCGCGGTGCGATCACAGAAGCGGCGGCACATCCCGGGGTCCCCGACGCAGCCGAGGCCGGGCGCGCAGCCGTTGAGGAACCTGCACTCGTCGCCCTCCATGCCGTCACCCGCCTCGAAGCACGCGAGGTTGCCGCCGTTGGGGTAGCAGCCCTGGCAGCTCCCCGGGCAGCCAGTCTGCGCCACCGGGTCGCACCCGGCGGCCGAACGGCAGAAGCCCGCCTCGGCGCCCGCGATCATCCCGCAGAACTCGCCGGGCGCGCAGTCGGTGTTGGAGCAGCAGATCGAAGAGCAGATGCCCGGCTCACCCGGACAGGTCGAGGCGCACTGCGAGCCCTCCTGACACTGGCCCTGCATGGTCGGATCGCAGTTGGCGCCGTTCTCGATGACGCCAGCCATGATGCAGACCGCCTCCCAGCCCGCCGCGGTGCTGCCGGAGAGCACGCAGGCCATGCCGGAGCCGCAAGACGCAGGATCGCCGACGTTGCAGTCGCCGCCGGTGGGACCACACATGCCGCCGCCCATGCCGCTGTCCGGCTGCATGCCCGAGTCCATCGGGACGCCGGTGTCGTCGGGGACGCCGGTGTCGCCGGCCACGCCGGTGTCGCGGGTCACCCCCGAGTCGGTGTCGCCGCCGCCGTCGTCGCACCCGAGCGTGAGCGCGGCCCCCGCCAGAGCCACGACGAGACCAAGTCCAAGCTGTCGCATTCTTCCTCCGCCCTCCAGAGCCGGGTGCGCCCCTCGCACACCGCGCCAGTCACGCTGGTCGCATCGTGGCGCACCGCTGTCAAGGATAGCGCAGAGGCACTGAGCACCATACATGCCAACCACGATCGGCGGCCGGGGATGTGGCCGGGGACGCGCCTGGGACGCTCCGGCTGACATCGATGTCGCGGTCTCCGCCGAGGCTCCAGTTTCTCTTCGAGCCCACGAAACCTGGCGCCCGCTTCTCCGATGGAGTGGTACAACACGCCGCAGGGGAGAACACGTGATGCTTGCTCGAACGAGAACCCTCTTGCTGCTCGTCGCGGTCGCCGTGACCGCGCCGAGCGGCGCGCTGGCCCAGGAGGCGCCCGCCGCGGACGACCCGCGCATGGAGGAGGCGCAGCGCCGGTTCAGGGAGGCGACGGAGCTCTTCGAGCGGGGCGACTTCGAGTCCGCGCTCGCCGAGTTCCGCCAGATCTACGAGCTGATGGAGGGGCACCCGAATCAGTCCTTCGTGCTCTTCAACATGGGGCTCACCCAGGAGGAGCTCTTCCGCTACGACGAGGCGCTCGCCACCTATCGACGCTTCCTGGAGGAGGCCCCGCGACCCGCTCCCCGTGAGGACGAGGTCCGGGCGGCCATGGAGCGACTGATCCCGCGCCTCGCCACGGTGAACATCACCACCAACGTCCCCTCGGCCGAGGTCTGGGTGGACGAGCGACGGGTCGGCACCGCGCCGGGATCGGTGTCGGTGACCGGCGGCCGGCACGTGATCGAGCTGCGGGCCCAGGGCTACAACCCGGCGCGCACCGATCTGCAGGCGGCCGCGCGCACCGAGGTCCCCCTCCGACTCGAGCTGGACCGCAGCTTCTCCGGCGTCAGCCCCGCGTTCTTCGTGACCGGCGCCGCGCTCACCGTCGGCGCGCTCGGCGTGGGCCTCGGGTTCGCCGCCGCGGCCCTGGCGGAGCACGGCGACCTCTCCGGGCAGCTGGGCTCCGACGAGGAGTTCGAGGTCACGCGCGCGCGCATCGCGGCGATGGAGCAGAACGCGCTCATCGCCGACGTGATGCTCGGCGCGGCCGGCGTGCTCGGCATCGCCACCGTCGTCCTGGCCTTCGTCACCGACTGGGGCAACGAGCCGCCCGCCGAGGAGGCGTCACTGCGGGTCGCCCCGTTCGCCGCGCCTACCGCCGCCGGCCTGACCGTCGAGGGGAGCTTCTGATGCGTCGCGCGATCTTCTCCGCTTCACTGCTCCTCCTGGGGGGCTGCTCGCTCGTGGTCTCCGGGCTCGAGCCCCCGGAGTGCACCAGCAACGATCAGTGCGCCGTGCTGAACGAGATGGACGGCATCTCGAACGACGCGTGCACGCTCTGGCAGTGCGACGCCGAGCTCGACCGCTGCGTGCTCGGGACCCGCGACGCCGACCGCGACGGGCTCGTGGCGCCGGAGTGCGCCGGCCCGGGTGACGTCGCCGACTGCAACGACGGCGCGATGGGCGGCACCGAGCGCTGCAACGGCGTGGACGACGACTGCGACGGCGTGATCGACGAGGCGTTCGTCCAGGACGACATGTCGGTCAGCCCGCTGCCCGGCGAGGTCGCGGAGCTCCGGCTGCCGCTGAGCGGCGTCGGCGCGGGCGGCGTGGTCGCGTCGGGGTCGGGCGAGTCCGGGCTCGCGGTGGCGTACGCCTCCGGCTCGGCGACCTTCGGCCTCTTCGAGGGCGAGTCCCGCACCGGCGGCACCTCGCTCCAGACGTTCCGCAACGCGAGCCAGACCTCGCTGTCGAGCTCGGACGTGACGACGGGCTGCTGGAACCGGGGCGCGGCGTCGATGACGTTCGCCGACGGGAGCTGCCGCTACGACGACCTCGCGTTCGGCGTGGGCGCGGACTCGATCTTCGTGGCGTCGGTGAACGGCGCCGGCTGCGCCGAGGGTCAGCTCCGGGTGGGCTACATGGCCCGCGAGGACGCGGCGTCGGGCGCCGTCATCGAGCGCGGCCCGCTCCGCAAGAGCAACGCGTTCTTCGGCATCGACACCGACCCGGCGACCACCGACGGGCGCCCCTGCACCGGCGCCAGCCGCGGCGGCGTGCTCGGCGCGACGCGCCCGGCGGTCGGGGCGCTCGCCATGAACCAGGCGCTCGCCGCCTGGCTCGCCGCGCCGCTCTCGCGCGACGCCTGCGGGGGCACCCCCGCCGAGGTGGAGATCCTCGGCCTCCATCGTCAGCAGGACGCGGGCGGGACCCACGCCTGGGTCACCGCCTCGAACGAAGCGCAGCCGCAGGCCCTCGGCGCCACCCTCGGCGGCGGCCCGCCGGCGGTCACCGGCTGGAACAGCACCGGCTACGTCGTCGCCTTCCCCGTCGAGGGAGGCATCGCGCTCCACTACGTCGAGCGCATGGCGACGCCGCCCCCCTACCCGGGCAGCGGGGATCCGGCGGACCGCGCCGGGCTCGAGACCGCGCCGCTCGTGTCCACCGAGATCGCCACCCTCCCCACCGACGGCCCGGCCGACGACGTGGCCCTCGCGCCCGGCGCCATCGCCGGCGGCATGGGTCAGTACCTCGGCGTCACCTGGCGCACCGGCTGCGGCTCGAGCGGCGGCCGCGTGTACTTCCGCCAGCTCATCCTCAGCGGCGACGACGCGCCCAGCGCGATCGCGCCGAGCTCCCCCGACGCCATCGAGCTCACCGTCGCCGCCGGCGAGATCGGCCCCCCGGCGATCGCCTACGGCTTCGGCGGCTTCCTCGAGCCCGGGGTCGAGGGCGCGCGCCCGGCGGCGACCCAGCCCTACGAGGACGGCGGGTGGGTCATCGCCTGGGCGCAGGACGGCCAGATCCTCGCGCGCCGCGTGAGCGAGATGGACGGCCAGCTCCTGAGCCCCGACGAAGTGCTCCGCCTCGGCGGCGCCGAGGGCCCGACCCGCTCGCGCCCCATGCTGTACTTCGCCGACGAAGTCTTCCGCTACGCCTTCCTGGAGGCCGGCAGCGCCGAGACCGGCATCCGCGAAGGCGCCCTCACCTGCGCCCGCCCCGAGTGACCGTGAGAATCGTGGGCCCCGAAACGAGGGAGAGGGGAGGAAGGAGGCGAAGAGGAATAGCAGGGCGCTGCCGACCACCGCCGGCCAGCGCTCCCCCGAGGGTCGCCGGACGAGCCGCACGCACGAACACGGAAGGCGACGAGCGAGCGGGTCGCCGCACGCCCCCTGCCCCGTTCGATCTCGCATCCTGCCCCGAGAATCGTGGGCCCCGAAACGAGGGAGAGGGGAGGAAGGAGGCGAGGAGGAATAGCAGGGCGCTGCCGACCACCGCCAATCACCGCCCGCCACCGATCCCCCGACGGTCGCCGGACGAGCCGCACGCACCACCCCGTACGACGGCAGGCGACGAGCGACGCGAGGTCGCCGCACGCACCACCCCGTACGAACACGGCAGGCGACGAGCGAAGCGAGGTCGCCGCACGCACCACCCCGTACGAACACGGCAGGCGACGAGCGAAGCGAGGTC
>JAYZQJ010000013.1:0-23559 GCA_036149055.1 Myxococcota bacterium
AAGCGCCAATGGGGCCCCCCTCCCGACTCCGCCGGCGCGTCGCGCTTCGCGCTCGCGCCGCGACCCCAGCGACGGGGCGCTGGGGGCCCTGCGGCTCACGCTCGCGCTTCGCGCTCGCTGGCCGCCCGCTGCCGCGGGATCGAACGACTCGAGTGGCGCGTGCGGCGACCTCGCTGCGCTCGTCGCCTGCCGTCGCGCTTCGCGCTCGCGCCGCCACCCCGCTCGCGCTGCGCGCTCGCTGGCCGCCCGCTGCCGGGATCGAACGACTCGAGTGGAGCGCGTGCGGCGACCTCTCCCCACGCCCCCCGCTGCGGCGGCGTCAGCCCTCGAGGAGGTCGATGTCGCCTCGGAGCTCTTCCATGCACTGGGTGACCTGCTCGACGCGCTCCTCGCTCAGCTCCTCGACCTCGCTGACCAGGGCCTCGAGCCGCCGGGTGTTGGCCCGGACCCGGTTGAGCAGGTCGATGCGCTGCTGGCCCTCGTCCTTCGGCTGGAGGACCGGGTTGAAGCGGCGGCGCAGCGACGGGGTGCTGACCTGGTCCTCGAAGATCGCCTGCTTGAGCTCCTCGACCACGTCGGGCTCGGGCGGCGGGGGCGGCTCGTCGCCCTCCTTGCGAGGCTTCGGGTCGACCGCCTTCGCGAAGTAGTCGACCGCCTCCATGTCCGGCACCTGCTGGGCCACGCCGTCCCACTGCAGCACGTGCGGCACGTGGGTCTCGAGGGCGTGGTAGCTCCCGGTGAGCTTGTCCACGGTGGAGCGCTTGATGTTGAGCTCCTCGAGGGCGAAGCCGTGCAGGGTCTCGTAGCCCCAGCGCTCGTAGAGGCGCCGCTTGCGCACCTCGACCAGGGCCTCCGCCATGTCGACCCACGAGCGCTTGAACACGCGCGCGTGGGACAGGATCTTCATCCGATACGCTTCATCGCCGGCAGCCATCGGCGGACGGTCGTACCACACGCGGACCGCGCGCGAAAATGGGGTGACGCCGTGAAGGCTGCGTGTGATGCTTCGGCGCATGAAGTACATCATGACGTGTTCCCTCCTCGCCCTCCTCGCGGCCGGCAGCGGCTGCGCCACCAGCTTCCGCGGCGACGCCCACATCAGCGCCGCCGACTGCAACGCGAACTGCCGCGAGATGGGCGGTGAGATGAGCGCCTACGTGTTCATGGGGCAGTACTCCACCGCGTGCGTCTGCACGCCGCCGGGCCGCTCCGGGCAGATGGCGGGCGCGGCGGGCGGCCAGGCCGGCGCGGTGGCCGGCGTCTGGATGCAGATGCAGGAGGCCGAGCGCCAGCGCCAGCGTTGAGCGATTCCCAGCGGGTCCCGGCCGGGCTACAAGCAGGGCATGCGCTTCCTGCACCCGGAACGGGACGAGCTGCTCGAGCTCGCGCTCGAGGACGTCTTCCTCCTGCCGGACCGCTTCGAGGGCGGCTCGCGGCTGGACACCGATCTGACGCCCGCGGACTTCCCGGGCGGCAGCCACCCGGTCGTCAGCGCGAACATGAACGCGGTGACCGGCAAGCGCATGGCCGAGACGATGGCCCGCTTCGGCGGGCTCGGCGTCCTGCCGCAGGACATGAGCCTCGACACCGTCGAGCGCATCGTCGCCCACATCAAGGGGGCCGATCCGCGCTATGACACCGCGCTCTACGTGGCGCCCGAGGCGACCCTCCGGGACGTCGAGGGCATCATGCGCAAGCGGGCCCACTCGATGGTGGTGGTGGTCGATCCGGACCGCCGCCCGGTCGGGCTCGTCACCCCGGCCGACCTGCGCGACCGCGACCAGTACACCGCCGTCGCCCAGCTCATGCAGCGCGAGGTGGTCACCGTCGGCGTGGGCGCGACGAACCGCGAGGCCTTCTTCGTGATGGAGAAGGAGCGCGTGAAGGCGGTGCCGGTCATCGACGGGGACGGAGTCCTCGCGGGCGTGCTCACCAAGGACGACGCGGTCCGGCTCGAGCTCTTCGAGGCCAGCGTCAACGACGCCGGGCACCTGATGGTCGCGGCCGCGGTGGGCATCTCGGAGGGGGCGGTGGACCGGGCGTCGCTCCTCCTCGACATGGGCGTGGACGTGCTCGTGCTCGACACCGCGCACGGGCACCAGCGGCGCATGCTCGAGGTGGTCTCCCAGGTCTCCGCGGTGGCGAAGGGCCGGGCGCCGATCGTGGCCGGCAACGTCTGCACCGCGGCGGGCACGCGCGACCTCATCGAGGCCGGCGCGGACGTGGTGAAGGTAAACGTCGGCCCGGGCGCGATGTGCACCACCCGCATGCAGACCGGGGTCGGCCGCCCGACCTTCAGCTCGGTGCGCGCCTGCGCGGCCGAGGCGGCGAAGCACGGCAAGCACGTGTGGGCGGACGGCGGCGTGCGGCATCCCCGGGACGTGGCCCTCTACTCGGCCGCGGGCGCGGCGCGGGTGATGATCGGCACGATGCTCGCGGGCACCTTCGAGAGCCCCGGTGACGTCAAGACCGACGCCGAGGGGCGCATCTACAAGCGCAACTACGGCATGGCGAGCGCGCGCGCGGTGGCCGAGCGGACGAGCGGGCTCGACACCTTCGAGCGCGCGAAGAAGGGCTTCTTCCGCGAGGGCATCAGCACCTCGCGCATCTACATCCAGCCGGGCCGCGAGAGCGTCGGCGCGATCCTCGTCGACATGATCACCGGGCTCCAGTCCGCGCTCACCTACGTCGGCGCCCGCGACCTGGCGTCCTTCCACGAGCGCGCGGTCGTGGGCGTGCAGACGCCGAGCGGCTACGGCGAGGGCACCCCGCACGGCAAGGTCGTGCAGTGACCGGGCGGCCGGCGCGTCGCGACAAGCCCGGCGCGGCCTGATACCGTGCGCGGGCGGGGGCAGCGCGGGCGGAGGGTCGCCCGGTCCGCCCCCTGACGGGGAGCCACGGATGTCGGTCGCCAGGATTCCATTCACGACCGAGGAAGAGTCGATGATCTCCACCCTCAACGGGTGGATGCTCTTCCTCGCCATCGTGCACTTCATCGGAGCGGCGTTCTTCCTGCTCTGCGGGTGCTTCGCGATGCTCCCGGCGTTCGCGGTCATCGGCAACAACCCGCTCGGCGGCGTGGCGTACACGCTGCAGATGTTCACGCTGCCGATCCTCGGCGCGCTGATGCTCGCCGAGGGCGTCTTCGCCCTGCAGGCCCGCGGCGCGCTCGACGCGATGATCTCGAGCGACAGCGCCGACCAGCAGCACCTCTCCACCGCGTTCGCCAAGCTCAAGCTGTTCTTCATGCTGGAGCTGGGCTGGTTCGCGGTCTCCGCGATCGGCGGGGTGTTCGGGCTGCTCGTCAGCGTGTTCGCGCCCGAGATGGCGGGGCAGACCCCCGGCTTCGATCCCAGCCAGTTCGGAGGTGCGCCGTGAGCTTCGGTCAGAGCGGAGGCGGTGGTTTCGGTCAGCCCCCGAGCGGCGGCGGCGGCTTCGGTCAGCCCCCGAGCGGCGGCGGCGGCTTCGGTCAGCCCCCGAGCGGCGGCGGCGGCTTCGGTCAGCCCCCGAGCGGCGGCGGCGGTCCTCCCGGCGGAGGCGGCGGCCTCGGCCACATCCCGTTCACGCCCGAGGACGACGCCAACCTGACGGGCATGGCGCGCTTCGCCCGCTTCGCGGCGGTGGCCGCGATCGTCGCAGGCGTCTTCCAGCTCCTGACCCAGCTGGTGGCCGCGCTGATGACGGACTCGCCGGCCGCGGGCTTCGCCGGACAGCTCTGCTTCGGCGCGATCGGCCTCGGGGTCACCGGGCTGCTGGCCTTCTTCCTGTTCCAGGTGGGCAAGGCGGTCGACCTCGTGGTGACCACCGACGGCGCCGACCAGATGCACCTGGTGGAGTCGCTGCGGGCCCTCAAGGGCTACTTCATGGTGAAGGGGATCCTCTACATCCTCGCCTTCTTCCTGTTCTGCACCTGCTTCGCCATGGCGATGATGTTCGGCATGGCCGCCTTCAGCGCGCTGCGCTGATCTCCCGATCGCGAACCGTGAGATCGCCACTGGCGCGCCGGCCCGGGCTGCCCCAGGTAGGCGGACATGTCTCACGACGCCGCCCTCTTCGACACCGTCACCCAGCTCGCCAAGCAGCTCCGCAACCTCGACGCCTGGATCGCGAAGGCGGTCGAGCACGCGGTCGCCAAGGAGTTCGATCCCGCGAACTACCTGGAGCTGCGCCTGGCGCCCGACATGTTCACCTTCCGTCGCCAGGTGCAGTCCGCCTGCGACTCGGCGAAGTTCGTCCCCGCCCGGCTGACCGGCCGCGACGCGCCCAAGCACGAGGACGGCCCGCAGAGCCTCGACGAGCTCCGCGCCCGGATCGCGGACGTCATCGCCTACCTCGAGGGCTTCGAGGCGAAGGACTTCGACGGAGCCGCCGAGCGCGCGATCGCGATGCCGTTCCTCGGCGACAAGAAGATCCTGGGCAAGGACTACCTCACCGAGTTCGCGCTCCCGAACCACACGTTCCACCTGACGCTGGCCTACGCCATCCTGCGGCACGCCGGCGTGGCCCTCGGCAAGCGCGACTTCATCGGCGGCCTCCGCCTGATCGACTGATGGCCCGCTTCGACGCCATCCTCTTCGACCTCGACGGCACGCTGCTCGACTCGATCGGGCTGATCCTCGAGAGCTACCGCCACACGCTCGAGGCGCACGGCCTTCCCGCGCGCACCGACGAGGACGTGCTCTCCGGGCTCGGCACCCCGCTCGAGGCGCAGTTCCGGCGCTGGGTCGGCGACGACGGACCGGTCGCGGCGCTCGTCGAGACCTACATCGCCCACAACCTCGAGGTGCACGACCGCTTCGTGAAGCCCTACCCGGGGGTCACGGAGCTGGTGCGGCGGCTCGACGGGACGCCCCTCGCGGTCGTGACGAGCAAGCGCCGCCGCGGCACCGAGATGGGGCTGCGCGCGCTCGGGCTCGAGGACGCGTTCGCGGTGCTCGTCTGCGCCGACGACGTCGAGCGACCCAAGCCTCACCCCGAGCCGGTGCACCGGGCGCTCCGCTTCCTCGGCGCCGACCCGGCGCGCACCGTCTTCGTCGGCGACGCGGTGCACGACGTCGAGTCCGGCAAGGCGGCCGGGGTGCGCACCGCGGCGGTGACCTGGGGCGCCGGAGCTCGCGAGGCCCTCGCGCGCTCGGCGCCGGACACGGTGAGCGACGACGCGGCCGAGCTCGCCCGCTACCTGATCGGCTGACCGTCCGCCGCGCCAGTCGCTCGTCGAGATCGGGTATCGTCGGGCGGGTGACGCGCTCGATCCTCTCGCTCGCCCTGCTCCTCACCCTCGGCTGCGGAGGCGCCCAGGCGGCGCCCACCCGGGCCGGCGAGTACGCGGGGCCCAACCAGCTGGAGTTCCTCGTGACCGCGCCGGTGCAGCGTCAGATGCCGCCGGAGCGGCACAACGGCGTGGCCCGGGTGACCGGCGACGACGGACAGGTGGTGACGCTCGAGCTCGAGATGTTCGAGGGCGGCGACACCTGCGCCGTGACCGCGACCCGCGCGGCGCCGTCGGGGGAGCGCGAGACGCTGACGGTGAACGCCGGGCACGAGTGCTCGTCGCGCTTCGCCTACGAGGGCAGCCCGGTCGCGGCGACGGTCCTGATCGAGCAGGGCACGGTGCGCTTCGGCCCGGGCACGCTCGAGGTGGAGCTGTCGGGCGAGTTCGTCGCCGAGGTGGCGTCGGCGAGCGGGACGTCGGAGGTCGAGGGCATCGCGCGCTGGCAGCTGGACGCGCGCAGGCGAGGGGGGACGCGATGAGGGGGATGACGACGCTGCGGCTCGCGGCCGCGCTCGCGCTGATGGGCTGCGGCGGCCCGGCGCCGGAGCCGGAGGCGCCGCCGATCGAGCGGGTCGAGGAGTCGGGCGGCATGAGCGCGCTCGGGGACGGCGCCGAGGCGCCGGCGCTCCCGCAGCGACGCATCGGGCACGCCGAAGACCACCCCGACGTGTCGCACCTGCTCGCGACCCGGAGCGCGGCGGCGCCGCCCGCCGACACCCACGAGCTCTACCAGCGCCTCGCGCCGTCCACCGTCATCGTGCGCTCGCAGCACTCGATGGGCACCGGGGTCGTCGTCGGGCCGGGCGGGCTGATCCTCACCAACAACCACGTGATCGACGGCGCCGCGCTCGAGGACTTCCGGATGCGGGTGACGGTCGAGTACGGCCAGATCGGCGACACCGGCTCGATGGTGCCCGACGGGCGGCAGCGCACCGCCTACATCCTCAAGCGCGATCCCAACCGCGACCTCGCGATCCTCCGCGTCGAGGAGCCCGAGGCCGACGCGCCGGTGGTGGCCCTCGCGGCCGAGGACCCGACCCCGGGCGATCACGTGACCACCGTCGGCCACGGCAACGTGGGCATGGTGTGGGCGGTGCGCGGCTGCGAGGTCGAGGCGACCGGGCGCATGGAGGAGACCTACGCGCGCCTCGCGGCGATCTGCGGCAGCGAGGAGCAGCTCAGCCAGATGATGTGCCGGCAGCTCCGCGAGCGGATGCACTCGCAGATGGCCGGGGTGGTGATCCAGTCGAGCTGCGTGCTCGCGCCCGGCGACTCGGGCGGCCCGCTCGTCAACCCGCAGGGGCTGCTCGTCGGCCTCAACGTCATGACGGTGCGCAACGAGCGCGGGCAGTGGTCGAACTTCCACATCCACGGGCGTGAGCTGCGCGACTTCCTGTCCTCGGTGCCCGAGGCGCCGCAGGTGCAGCTGCCGACGCCCTGGCTCGCGAGCCCGGTGGCGTCCGCGGTGCGCGACGAGGACCTCGACGGCGAGTGGGACACGATCATGCTCATGGGCTCGGGCCGCGAGCGGATCCGTCTCCACGACCTCGACCAGGACAGCGCCCCCTTCTCGTTGAGCGACGTCGGGGCGGTGATCGCCGAGCGCCGCTTCGACGCGGAGATGGCGATCGTCTCGCGCAACGACGAGAGCTTCGTCTGGTACGACAGCGACGGGGACGGGGACCTGGAGCTGCTCCTCACCCTCGACGCCCGTCATCGGGTCACCGCCGCCCACCGGGTCGACGGGGAGGCGATCGCGAGCGTCCCGGTGCCGGGCGGCGAGGCGATCTCCGCCGCCCGCGTCCCTCCCGCCGGCCGCGAGCGCTTCGAGCGGCTCTTCGGCGAGTCGCACCGCGGCGATCAGCCGTCGCCGCTCCCGGCCTTGCTGCGCGAGGCGCGCCCGGTCGACAGCGACGGCGACGGCGCGGTCGACGCGCTGCAGGGCGACCGGGTGTTCGTGCATGTCCTGACCTTCGACGTGGACCAGGACTCCACCGCGGGGCTGGCGCCCGACGGCGTCGAGGCCTTCGTGCGCGACGGCCGCCTCGACGCGGAGGTCAGCCTCGTGCGCCGCGGGCCGCTGCTCTGGGGCTTCTACGATCGCGACGGGGACGGCCGCATGGACACCGGCCTCCGCACCGCGCCGGTCACCCCGGTCGTCGCCGACGTGGCCCCGGTGGCGGGCGTCGAGCCCACGCTCACCCGCGAGCAGGTCCTCGGCACCATCATCATCCGCGCCGACTGGGTGGGCGAGCGCGAGCGCGCCTTCGACCGGATGCTGCACCGCCACGTCGGCGCCATCTGGATGGTCGACTCGAACGACCACGGCGGGTTGCCCGATCCCCTCCGTCACCACGACCACCCGCGGGTGCGCGCGAGCTACACCGAGCGCGGCTGGGAGAACGCCGTCCTGTCGATCGAGAGCGAGGGCTTCAGCACCACCGCGATCGACGTCGACCGGGACAGCTTCCGCGGCCGTGGCCGCGCGCACGCCGCCGACCTCGCCGCCGCGGTGCAGGGCGGCCACTTCAGCGCGGAGCTCGCCGTCGCCTCGATGCGCAACGCGACCTGGGCCTGGTACGACACCGACCTCGACGGCACCTGGGACCTCGTGCTCGTCCGGGTCGACGACATGGACGGCCCCCGGACCAACGCCTTCCGCCGAGGCGAAGACGGCGCCTTCGCCCCCGACCCGGCCCTCGCCTCCGGCCGCCTCGTGCGCCCCTCGCTCTTCCCCCGCCGCCACCGCCGCCGCCTCCAGCAGGCCGCCGCCGCCATCTTCGCCGCGTCCGAGATCGAGGACTAGGGGACAGGGCTAGGGGACGGAGTTAACTTGTGAACTTACGTAGGTCGAACGCCTACACAAGTTCACAAGTTCACTCCGTCCCCCCCCTGCGGAGGAGCCTACGGCGCCGCGACGACCTGGTTCCGTCCGCCTTGCTTGGCCTTGTAGAGGGCCTCGTCGGCGGTGCGGATCAGGGCGCCCGGGTCCTGCTCGGCTTCGAACTGGGCGATGCCGACGCTGGTGGTGACCTCGAGCGCGCCGCCGGTCGGGAGCGGGATCCGGAGCTCGGCGATCGTGGCGCGCACGCGCTCGGCCAGCTGGAGGCCCTGGTACATCGCGGTGCTGCGGCAGAGCAGGGCGAACTCCTCGCCGCCGTAGCGGGCGAAGAAGTCCTCCTTGCGGATGACCGCGCGGACCGCCTCCGCGGTGCGGCGCAGGACCTCGTCGCCCACCGGGTGGCCGTGGGTGTCGTTGACCGACTTGAAGTGGTCGAGGTCGAGCAGCATCAGCACGACGTCGGTCCCGTGGCGTTTCGCGTGGGCGAGGTCCTGCTCGAGGCGGTCCATCAGCGCGCGGCGGTTGTACGCCCCGGTCAGCGGATCGCGCACCGCCGCCTGGTAGAGCTGCTGCTGGAGCTCCTGGTCGACCTCGTCCTGGAGGCTGAACTTGAGGAGGATCTCGGCGCCCACCTGGATCTTGTCGCCGTCGCTGAGCGGCGACGGAGCCTCGATCTTCACGCCGTTGAGCAGGGTGCCGTTCGTCGAGCCGAGGTCCTCGACCAGCGTCTCGTCGCCGCGCCGGAAGATGCGGGCGTGCTTGCGTGACACCCCGTCGCCGTTCACCCGCAGCTCGCACTGAGCGCTGCGACCGATGGTGACCTCGGTGTCCAGGCGCACCAGTCGCCCCGCGTCGGCGCCCGCCACCAGCACGAGCACGGGGCTCAAGCGGCTGGGTCGGACCGCCTCGCGGAACGCCTTCGCGTCGATGATCGCGGTGCCCTCGTCTTCGGCCTCGTCGAAAGGGGAGCCCATTCGGTTCCCAGCATATTCGAAAGCTGCGGCCGGAATCCACGATTCGTCTGCACGCCGTCGCACCTCGGACGCGCCGATGTGGGATGATGGCCACGGCCGGGGGGCAGCGGGACCGCGCGTGGGCGTTGGCACGCGGCGTGACGGTGCGTCCTCCGCCATCGAAAGGGAGGGCCCATGAACGCTTCGAGAATTCGCCACGCGCTGACCTTCGCCATCGTCCTCGCGCTGCCGCTGGGGGCGGCGGCGCAGGAGACCCCCACCGAGCTCAGCGTCTCCGAGGTGCAGCTGGGGAGCTCGCTCGACCGCGGCCGCGTCGAGTCGCCGACCACCACCTTCACCCACGCCGACGGCCGCATCTACGCGGTCGTGCAGGTCCAGAACCCGGCCCGCACGGAGACCCGGGTGCGCGTCTCGCTCGAGCGGGTGGACGGCCCGACGCGCTCCGGCGTGCTCCTCGACATCCCGGCCCGGCCCCGCTACCGCACGGTGGCCAGGTTCGTTGCGCGCCAGGCGCCCGGACGATATCGCGTCGTCGTGCGCACCGAGGACGGCACCGAGCTGTCGAGCACCGAGCTGACGATCTCGGAGTAGCGGCTCGACACGCGGCGTTCAGCCCCCATGCTGTCAGGGTGAAGCCGCGTTGGTCACCCGGGCTGCCGCCGGAGCTCGTCATCTACGACTCCACGCACCCTTGCCCGTACCTCGAGGGACGGGACGCGCGTCTGCCGATGCGCCTCCCGTCCCGCCCGCTCCGTCCCGCGGAGTTCGACGTGCGCCTCGCCGGAGGGGATCGGCGGCACGGCGCGTTCCTCTATCGCCCCAGCTGCCCGAGCTGCGCGGCGTGCGAGGCCATCCGCATCCCGGTGCAGGAGTTCGCCTTCACCAAGAGCCACCGCCGGGTCTGGAACAAGGCGCGGCGCGCGCTCCGCGTCGAGGTCGGCCAGCCGATCGCCGACGCGCGCCGGCTCTCGCTCTACGAGAAGCACAAGCGCGAGCGCTCTCTGATGGGCTCCTCGAGCGAGCCGCTCGACCTGAAGGGCTACGAGGGCTTCCTGGTGGAGCGCTGCTGTCCGAGCTTCGAGCTGCGCTACTTCGACGGCGACACGCTGGTCGGCGTCGCGATCACCGACCGCGGGCACGACGCGCTCTCGGCGGTCTACTGCTTCTGGGATCCCGAGTACGCCTCGCTCAGCCTCGGCACCTTCTCGATCCTCGAGCAGATCCGGTTCTCGCGCGAGCTCGGCTTCACCCACCTCTACCTCGGGCTCTTCATCGAGGAGAACGCGCACATGCGATACAAGGCGCGTTTCCGCCCGCACGAGCGCCTGATCGACGGGCAGTGGCGCCGCTTCGAGCGTCAGTCGGCGCAGCAGCGGAACCCGGTCGAGTAGTCCCAGTGGCCGCGATCGTGCGCGGTGGTGCGGTAGAGGCAGCCCTCGCCGTTGCGCACCGTGTCCACGTAGAACCCGCCGCGGAAGGTGCCGGTCGGGTCGGCGGTCCACTCGTGCAGGTTGCCCATCATGTCCATCACGCCCTCGGCGGTGACGCAGCCGGGGTGCGCGCCGGTGGGCGCGAGCGAGTCGGGGAGCTGGTTGATGCACGCGTCGCCCAGCCTCGACCAGATCCAGTCGTCGGACGTGCCGAACCGCTCGACGGCGGGGTGCCGCGCGCGGGCGTCGTTGCACTGGCCATCCACCCGGGCGTCGCCGTAGGGATAGACGCGATCCGACGCGCCGCGACAGGCGCGGAGCCACTCCGCGTCGGTGCAGAGTCGCTTGCCCGCCTCCAGGCATGCCGCCTCCGCCTGAACGCCGGTGACGTAGCCTTGCGGGACCGCCTCGGCGAGCGAGAGCGCGCGCACCCGGTTCGTGCCCGGGTTGTGGAACGGCGACCAGCTCCCGAGCGGGCCGCGGTCGTCGACGAGCACCAGGCTCGCCTCGAAGCGATCGATGCAGAACGAGTCGACGCGCACCATGCCGTCGGGGCAGCCGGGGCTCCCGGGCTCCTCGACGAGGCCCTCGTTGGGGCGCGGCATGTAGTCCGGATCGCAGGCGCCCGCGTCGCCGGAGCCGCCGTCCGAGGTCACGGTGCAGCACTGGATCTCGGCCGGGCCGGGGCAGAAGCCCGGGGTGGGCGCGCGGTCCCCGACGCAGTCGTCCACGTGGAGGCAGCGGCCGGGCCGTCCGTCCACCGCGCACGCGAGCCCCGCGTCCCCGGGCGGGCCGGCGTCCGGGGCCTGCGCGTCGAGGACCTGCGCGTCGAGGGCCTGCGCGTCGAGGAGCATGGCTGCGTCCGTCGCCGTCGGCGGGTCGCCGCAGGCGAGGAGCAGGAGAGCCAGGAGCGCGCGCCGCACGCGGAGATGATGAACGGGAACCGCCGGCCCGTCACACCGCGTACGGCGCGAAGACCTCGACGTCGACGCCGGCCGCGTAGTGCACGAGCGCAGGCGGGCCGCTGACCGGAGGCAGCCCGGCGGCGGCGACGAGCGAGTCCTCGACCTCGTGCACGGTCGCGCGCTGCGCCGGGTAGGGCGGGTGGTGCACCTGACCGAGCACCAGCTCGTCTCCCTTCTCGGAGTAGAGGAGGTAGCGCTCGAGGAAGAAGTGCTCGAGCGAGCCGGGCGCGGACGGGCCGAGCGCCTCGCCCACCTCGTAGCGCACCGCGTGGCGAGCCCCGTCGGAGCGGCGGACCGTGCGGTACTCCGTGACCCCATCCGCGCTCGCCGACGTCATGCGCGCGTGGTGGTAGGGGAGCCCCCAGCCGACGCGGGCCGCCTGCACCGCGAGCCAGCTCGACGCCTCGAGGGAGAAGAAGTAGACGCCGGGGCCCTCGCCCTCGAGGTGCACGTACGTGCGGAGGTTGCACTCGAGGAAGTCGAACCCGAGCGCCTTCGGCCACCAGCTCGGCGCGATCTCGCGCATGAGGAACGGGACCACGCCGACGAACGCCTCGCCCTCCCACAGGTCGAGCGAGAGCCGCGCCGGGACCAGCGGCCGCAGCGCCTCGACCGGCACCGGCCAGTGCAGGAACAGGAGCTCCCGCCAGCGCTGCGTCCCCGCGTTCTTCCCCTCCGGCCGCTGCGTCGGCGCGATCCGATCCATGCCGCACCATACCCTCGCGGCGCCGTTCGGGGACGGCGTTTTCCGGGACGTGTAGGATGGGGCGTGACCGAGGTGCCGATGCGGTTCGCGGACACGCCGCTGCTCTGGACGGCGGACGGGATCTACTCGGAGGCCGAGTGCGCGCGGATCCGGGACGAGATCGAGGCGGCCTCGCCGTCGCTCGCCACGAACAACCCGATGTACCGGAACCAGGATCGGGTGATGCGCGACGATCCGGCCGCGTCGAGCGAGCTCTTCGCGCGCCTGAGGCCGCACCTCCCCGAGCGCATCGGAGACCTCACCCTCGTCGGGCTCAACGAGCGGCTCCGCTACTACCGCTACCGCGCAGGCCAGCGCTTCGAGCCGCACATGGATCACTGGCACCGCGCGAGCGAGACGCGCATCACGCTGCTCACCGTGCTCGTCTACTTCAACGACGACTTCGAAGGCGGCGAGACCCGGTTCCTCGAGCAGGTCGAGGAGACCGTGGTCCCGAAGCCCGGGCGGGCCGCGATCTTCCAGCACAAGATCCGCCACGAAGGCTGCGAGGTCCGCCGCGGCGCCAAGTACGCGCTCCGCACCGACGCCCTCTACGAGGCCCCGACCCCCATCCAGCTGACGCGCGCATGAGCGGATCGCGGGTGTGGCCACACGATCGGCGCGTTCGGTCGGACACACGCGCGACCGGAGGGAGACGCGTCGGGCCCCGCCGCCGGGCTGGCACGTGACGTGCGCCTCGGAGCTCCGGAGAAGACCGGAGGGGTGTGATGCGAGGAACGACGATCGACGTCGGGCCGGGAGGGCGACGTGCGCTCTGGCTCTTGGTGGGAGGGGCGCTGCTCATCCCGGGGTGTCCGAGCGGGGGCGCGCCGCCGCGGGCGACGATCCGGGCGGAGCTCGCGTCGCCGACGGGCAAGATGGTGGACCTCGGCGAGGCGACACCGCGCGCGCCGGATCGCGGCGGGATCCTCGAGGACGCGCTCGAGGGCGTGGTCGAGACCGAGGAGGAGACGCTCGGGGCGCGCATGCAGATCCGCCCGCTCCGCATGCCGCACCCGCCCCGTGGCGCCTCCGCGCGCTTCAACTTCGGGCAGGGGCGGCGCGGCTGGGTGACGGCGATGCCGCGCGCGGAGCTGTTGACCTCTCCCGCCTTCCACGACGGCAAGGTGTTCCTCGGCGGCGGCTTCGTCTCGCACCGCTTCTACGCCTTCGACGCCTACAGCGGGGAGCTCTCGTGGTCGATGCCCGCGCCGGACGGCGGACCGACGGCCGCGATCATCGAGGACGACAAGGTCATCTACAACACCGAGAGCTGCACGATCTTCGTCGCCGACGCGCACACGGGGGAGCTCGCCTGGAGTCGCTGGCTCGGCGACCCCCTGATGAGTCAGCCCGCGGCCGCGCACGGGCTCGTGTTCAGCGCCTACCCCAAGGACGGCGGCCATCAGTTCGGCGCGTTCCGGCTGAGCGACGGCGAGCCGGTGTGGGCGACGCCGATCCCCGCCGACGTGATCCAGGCGCCGCAGGTGGTGGGCGAGTCGGTCTACTTCGCGACGATGGACGGCACGGCGCACCGGCTCCAGGCGCGCACCGGCCGGGTGCAGTGGCGGCGCGACGTGGGCGCGTCGAGCGCGGTCTGGGTCGACCGCGAGAACGTGCTCGTGGCGCGGCGACGCGGCGGAGCCCGGAGCCCGCGGGAGTCGATGCTGGTGCTCGACGCGGCCAGCGGCCGGACGCAGCACGAGAGCGCGCACTTCGCCGCCCCCTACCTCGCGGGGAACAGCCGCGACCGCGAGCTCGCCTCGGGCACCGCCGGGGCGTGGGGCAACGTCCCGCACGGCGATCACCTCGGGCTGCGCAACGTGGCCAGCGGCTGGGCGTTCCAGGGCAGCTCCCCCGCGGTGGCCGACGGGCGCGCCTACTTCTCGATCGCGGGCGAGGTGCTCGCGCGCGACATGGAGACGGCGGAGACGGTCTGGCGTCGGCGCTACGCGGAGGCGGGGGACGCGCAGGCCCTCAGCCCGCCCGCGGTGGTCGGGGGCCTGCTGGTCTTCGGCACCGTCGACGGACACCTCGTGGCGACCGACATCGACACCGGCATGACGGTCTGGGCCTACGACGTCGGCGAGCCGGTGGTCTTCCAGCCGATCGTCGCCCAGGGCTGGGTCTACTTCGCCACCGGGCGCGGCAATGTCGTCGGGCTCGAGCTCGGCGACGCGATGCTCGACGGCTGGCACATGTGGGGCGGCAACGCGCGTCACGCCGGGCTCGTCGAGACGGCGGGGCAGGTCGATCCGCACCTCCTGGAGAGCCTCGAGCGCCCCGGCCGCGGCTCGCTCCGCGCCGTCGCGCTCAGCCGCGATCCGGAGGCCGAGGAGACGCCGGTCGAGGAGGAGGGCGACTCGGTCGAGCGCGAGCTCCCGCTCCGGGGCACCGAGGTCGAGGCGCGGATCAGCGGCCGGGTGGCGGAGGTCTTCGTCACCCAGCGCTTCGAGAACGACGGGCCCGAGCCGATCGAGGCCGTCTACCTCTTCCCGCTCCCCGACGACGCGGCGGTCGATCGCATGGAGATGCGGATCGGCGACCGCGTGATCCGCGGGGTGATCCGCCAGCGTCGAGAGGCGCGGCAGGTCTACGAGCAGGCGCGCAGCGAGGGCCGGCGCGCGGCGCTCCTCGAGCAGCAGCGCCCGAACCTCTTCGCGCAGCGGGTGGCCAACCTCCAGCCGGGCGACCGGATCGACGTGCGGCTCCGCTACGTGCAGGTCCTGCCCTACGAGGACGGCGAGTACGCGATGACCTTCCCGATGGTCGCGCCGCGCCGGTACGACCCCGCCGAGCCGGACGCGGACGGGGCGGAGACCGCGGTGAGCGCCACGAGCGCCTTCGTCGACGAGCAGCCGCCGCTGACGATGCGCGTGTCGCTCGCGCCCGGGCTGCCGCTGGCCTCCGTGGCCTCGCCCAGCCACGAGGCGACCATCGAGCGCGACGGCGACACCGCCCGCGTGCGTCTCGAGGCCGAGGGCGAGGCGCGCACCCGCGACTTCACCCTGCGCTACGCGCTCGCCGGCGACGCGCCCCAGGCCACCCTGTTGGCCCACCGCGAAGCCGAGCACGGTTACTTCACGCTCCTCGTGCAGCCGCCGGCCGCGCCCGGCGAGGGGACGATCGCGCCCCGCGACGTGACCTTCGTCGTCGACACCTCGAGCTCGATGCACGGCCGGCCGCTGGCGCACGCGCGCGCGGTGGTGGAGGCGGTGATCGACGGCCTCCGCCCCGAGGACCGCTTCGACGTGATCGGCTTCAGCGATCAGGTGCGGCAGCTCGGCGCGCGGCCGCGGAGCGACGACGCGGTGCGGGACGCGCACGCCTTCCTGGGGGAGCTGCGCGCGGCCGGGGCCACCGAGATGGTGCCGGCGATCACCCGCGCGCTGCGCACCGAGACGAGCGCCGAGCGCCTGCCCATCGTCGTGCTCGTCACCGACGGGTTCATCGGCAACGAGGCGGACGTGCTGCGCGCGATCGCGACCGAGCTCGGGGAGCACCGCGTCTACGCGTTCGGCGTCGGCGGCAGCGTGAACCGCTTCCTCACCGAGCGCGCCGCCGAGATCGGCCGCGGGCGGGCGAGCCACGTGGGCCTCTCCGAGGATCCGGCGGTGGCCGCGGCGCGCTTCGTGACCCAGATCGACCGGCCGCTCTTCACCGACGTCGAGGTGGACTGGGGCGGGCTCGAGGTGAGCGACGTCTACCCGCGGCGCCTGCCGGATCTCTTCGCCGGGAAGCCGCTCGAGGTGCGCGGTCGGTTCGCGGCGGGCGGCGAGGCGACGGTGCGAGTGCGGGGCACGGTGAACGGTCGCCGCTTCGAGCGCGCGTTCCCGGTGAGCCTGCCCGCGGCGCCGACGCCCGACGGGCCCCACGCGTCGCAGGCCTCGCTCTGGGCGCGAGCGGCGGTGCGCGATCGCATGAACCGGCTGACGCTGCGCGACGACCCGGCGCTCATCGCCGAGGTGACCGAGCTCGGGCTCGCTCACCACATCGTCACGCCCTGGACCAGCTTCGTGGCGGTCGAGGAGATCGCCACGGAGGAGGAGGGCGACGCGCCCGAGCCCGAGGCCCGGGCCACCGTCTCGCCGGCGCGCGCGCTGCCCGGCGATCCGGAGATCCGGATCCCGGCCCCCGAGGACGCGCGGCAGGTCACCGTGATCCTGCCCTTCGGCGAGAGCCTCGAGGCGGGCTTCGAGGACGCGCTCGGCATGTGGACCGCGCGCTTCCTCATCCCGCGCGACGCCGACGAGGGCACCTACCCGATCGAGGTGCTGATCACCCACGCCGACGGGCGGCTCGAGCACCTCCGGCTCTGGTACACGGTCGACGAGACCGCGGCCCAGGTGCACCTGGAGGTCGACGGCGAGCTCAGGCCGGGCGGAGAGATCACGCTCCGCGCCGAGCAGGTGATCACCGAGGCGGATCTCGCGCAGGTCGGTCGGCGTCCCGGGGAGCTGAGCGAGGAGCGCGCCCTGCTGCTGAGCGACGCGCGCCGGGTGGAGGTGCGCACGCCGGGCGGCGAGGTGATCGACCTCGAGCGGGCGGCCCCGAACGCCTGGGAGGGCGTCTGGACGATCCCTCGAGACGCGCGCGGGACGCTGTCGCTCGACGTGGTGGTGGTCGACATGGCCGCCAACGTCACCCACCAGGCGCTGACCCTGGAGGTCGAGTGATGCGCGGGCTCGCGCTGCTGTCGCTGCTCGTCGCGCTCCCGGCGTCGGCGCAGCCGCGGGTCGAGGAGGTCATCACCGCCACCGCCGACGCGCGCGACGTGGCCCGCTACGGCGACCGTGTCTTCGTGGCCACCGAGGGCGGCCTCCTGGTGCTGCGGGACGATCGGGTCGAGCGGGTGATCACCGAGGGCTTGCCCGGCGCGAGGCTCCGCTCGGTCAGCGTCATCGGGGATCGCCTCTGGGTCGGCGCGGTCGAGGGCACCGCGGTGCTCGACGCCGAGCTGAACGTCGTCGCCCGCCACGCGCCTCGCCGGGTGCGCCGGGCGGTGGCCTTCGCCGGCTCCACCTGGCTGGCCAGCCACGGCGGCGGCCTCCTCCGGGTGGACGGCGACCGCGTGCGCTCGGTGTCGCTCGGCCGCGCGCACGCCTACGTGCGGCTCACCGATCTCGCGGTGGTGGGAGACGAGCTGTGGGTCGCGAGCCATGGGGTGGGCGTGCTCCGGGTGAGCGCCGAGGGCCGGGTCGTCGGCCGGGTGCGTCAGCGGAGCGGCCTGCCGAGCGACTACACGTGGCGGCTCGCGCGACACGGAGGCGAGGTCTTCGTGGCCACCATCGCCGGGGTCGGCGCGGTCACCGAAGACGGCGCGGTCGTGCGCGACCATCGGGTCACCGCGCTGGCGCGGCGCCTCCCGGTCCGCGACGTGCGCGACGTGGCCCTCGCCGGCGATCGCGTCTGGCTCGCCACCTTCGGCCGCGGCCTCTGGCGCGCCGACGGCGATCGACCGCGCCGGGTGGGCCGCTACGAGCGAGCGCACGCGGTGCTGGCGGCAGACGGAGACCTGCCGCTGGTCGCCCACGCCGAGGGGGTGAGCCGCGGGGCGCGCGCGATCACCTCGGGCGGCCTGCCGAGCGGGGACGTCACCGCGATCGCGCGGGCCTTCGGAGCGCTGTGGGTCGGCACCTTCGGCGACGGCCTCGCGCGCCGCCGGGGCGGCCGCTTCGAGCGCGTCGGTCAGGCCCACGAGCGCTGGACGGTCGACGAGCGCATCAACGACCTCGCGGTCACCGGGCGCGGCCCGGGCGGTCGAGGAGGTGAGCGGCTCTGGATCGCGACCGACCGTGGCCTCTGGTGGCACGACGGCCGCGTGTTCTCGCGCGTCGAGGACCCGGCGGGCCCGAGCTGGATCCACACCACCGCGCTCCACGTCGACGGCGACGCGCTCTGGGTCACCACCAGCCGAGAGCTCTGCCGCTTCCGCCGGGGCTGGCGCTGCTGGACCGGCGACCCGAGCTTCCCCGTCGCTCAGCTCCACGCGGTCACCACCGATCGCGCCGGCCGGGTCTGGGTCGGCAGCCTCCACGGGCTCTACCGCTTCGACCCGGAGGCCGAGCGCTTCCACCGCCACACCGTCTCGAGCGGCGCGCTCCCCGTCGACTGGGTGACGGCGGTGGTGCCCTGGGGCGACGGCGTGCTCGCCGGCACCTATCACGGCGGCCTCTCGCTCGGCGACGGCGAGCGATTCCAGGTCATCCGCGAGGGACAGGCGGGCCTGCCGAGCGGCTGGGTGAACCCGCACGCGATCCGTCGCCGCGGCGACACCCTCTACATCGGCACCCTCGAGCGCGGCCTGGTCATCGGCCGCCCCGGCGCCTTCGCTCACCTCACCCGCGCCGACGGCCTCCCGAGCGACGACGTGACCGACGTGCTCCCGGACCGCGGCGGCGTCTGGGTGGCGACCCGAGGCGGCCTCGCGCGCCTCCGCTGATTCAGCCACTCGCAGGAAACGAGGAAGGGTGGAAACGAGGAGGCGAGAGGGGAAGGGTCTGCCAGAGTGACCCGGCCGCCGGCTACCGGGCCGCCGCTCCGCTCGGCGCCAGCCACTCGCAGGAAGCGAGGAAGGGTGGAAGCGAGGAGGCGAGAGGGGAACGGCCCGCCACGATGACCGGCTACCGGGCCGCCGCTCCGCTCGGCCCCCGGCGGCGAGCCACCATCCCGCCGCCCATCGGTCTCGCGGCGAAGCCGCACCTCCTCACTTCCCACCTTCCTCGCTTCCTGCGAGTAGCGGCCGCTCCAGCTTCCCGGCCGGGCCCCGGCGGCGAGCCATCATCCCGCTCAGGGCGCGCTCGGCGGCATGATCATCATGCCGGCCATCATGTGGTGGACCGGGGGGCGGTGCTTCTCTTCGGTCAGCCGGCGCTGCGCGGCGGTGGGGCGCGCGTCGTCGTCGGTCACGTCGGCGGTCACCGCGCGGGTCTCGGTGGGGCCGCCGTCGTCGACGTCGCCCGCGTCCGGCTCGAGCGCGCTCACCGGCTGCATCGGGGGCCCGAGGTCGAGGGGCGCGACCTCCTGCGTGATCTCCGCCTCACCCGGGGCCTCGCTGGTCGCGCAGCCCGCGGTCAGGGCGCTGGCGAGCACCACCCCGCCCGCCCAGCGCGGGGCCCGGCTCCGGGGCGGGAGGAAGACGGCCTCGTCGTCGGCGCTCATCGCCAGCCGGACGCAGAGGCGCTCGCCGGTCGCGCGCCGCACCCGGGCTTCGGCCTGAGCGCGGGTCATCACCGAGAGATCGATGACGGTCCGGGCGCAGCTCGCGCAGTGACGGCCCTCGCCGCGCGGCTCCATCTCGGACCAGGGCTCCTCGCAGGCTTCGGCGACGCGGAATTCCATGGGCATGGGACCTCGGACCGCCGAAGTCCTTGGCGGTTCCTCACGAGGCCATCTTCGCGACCACCTCGCGGAGCAGCGCCGCCAGGTCCTCGGCGACCTCGGCCGGGGCGTCGATCGCGACGCCGCCATCCGGTCGCGGCCTGATCTCGAGCTGGTCGACGAGCGAGGGCGGCTCGGCGCGCGACGCCGCCGGCTCGTCGACGGGCGGCTCGGCGATCGGCTCCCCACAGGGACATCAGCCGCTGGACCAGGCTCGTGTCCTCGAGCACGACGTGATCGGCGTCCGAGTCGAAGAGCCCCTCGAAGAGCGCCTGCTTCGCGCCGCACAGCTGGGCGATGCGGCCCTCGATCGAGGGCTCGGAGACGAGGTCGTAGACGTCGATGGGCTCGGTCTGCCCCAGCCGGTGGATGCGCGCGATCCGCTGCTCGCGCACCGCCGGGTTCCACGGGAGCTCGAGGTTGACGCACGCGGTCGCGGCCCGCTGGAGGTTCAGCCCGACGCCGCCCGCGTCGCTCGCGAAGAGCACGCGGGTGGCCGGGTCGTCGTGCAGCTCGACCACGCTCCGGTCGCGCTGCTTCGGCGACTCCGCGCCGGTGAAGAAGACCGAGCGGAGGCCGCGCGCCGCGAGCGGCTCGCGGGTGGCCCACCAGGCGAGCGCGAGCATGCGCCGCCACTGGCTGAAGACGATGACCGTGCGGCCCTGATCGACGACCAGGCTCTGCAGCAGCTCGCGCAGCGCCTCGAGCTTGGGCGCCTGCGCGTCGGCGAGGGCGGCCTGGGTGGCCGGCTGGTCGCGCATGCCCTCCCAGCGCTCCTCGAAGTCCCGCTGCGCGAGCCCGTTCGCGATGACCCGCTGCCGGGTGAGGAGGGAGATCAGCCGGATCTGCTCCTCCGGCGTGAGCCTCCGCTTCTGCGCGATCTCCACCAGGATGGCGATGCGCTGGTCGAGGGCGTCGTGGCGGCGGATCTGCCCGGACGTCATCGGGACCGGCACGACGGTGTCCGTCCGGGGCGGCAGCTGGTCGAGGATCTCCGCGCGTCGCCGTCGTAGGAAGCAATGCGCGATGCGGCTCCGGAGCGATCCGAGGTGGGTGGCGCAGCCGACGCCGCCGTGCACCACCGGGATCCGCCAGGTGGGGGCGAGCGCGCCCGGGTCGACGAACTCGAGGATCGACCCGAGCTCCGGGAGCCGGTTCTCGAGCGGCGTCCCGGTGAGCGCGAGCCGGTAGGCGCCCCCCAGCCGCTTCACCGCGCGCGCGGTCTGCGTGTGTGCGTTCTTGATGCGCTGCGCCTCGTCGAGCACCACCATCTCTGGCGCCCACGCCTCGAGCGCCTCGCCGTCGCGGAGGAGCAGCTCGTAGTTGATCACCAAGAAGCCCTCGCGCGTGGTCGCATAGAGGCGCCGCCGACGCGGCGGAGGCCCCTCGACGACCTCGACCGGGGCGTCCGAGAAGGCCAGCCACTCGCGCCGCCACTGCGACTTCAGCGGGGCAGGCACCACCAGCAGCCCCCGCCGGACCGCGCCGCTCCGGTGCAGCGCGTGACAGGCCGCGATCGCCTGCGCCGTCTTGCCGAGGCCCATGTCGTCGGCGAGGAGGAGGCGGCCGGAGTCGAGCAGCCGCTCGACGCTCTCGCGCTGGTACGCGTAGAGCGGCCGACGGAGGGTCTCCAGGAGCCCGGCGCCCAGCGGCTCCCGGTCAGGGGGCGAGGCCTCCTCGAGGAGCGCCCGCACCGCCGGGGCGACGCGCTCGGGGTGCTCTCTGGCCCAGCGTCGCGCGGCGGCGAGCCAGCGAGGCGATCCCTCCGGAGGGCGCCGCGCGTCGCCCGGCCCGCGCCACCCGCCGACGAAGGCGGGCTCGCGCCCGCGCTCCCCGCGCCAGCGCAGGCGTGACCACCACGGGTCGTCTCCGAGGACGGGCCGCACCGGATCCCACTCGAGCGCGTGACGCAGCGGCGGCGCGCTGGCGGCGGCGATCCACGCGTCCGGCTCGCCGGCCAGGTGGGCCAGGGCGGCGAGCACGTGCGCGCAGAGCCCGAGGGAGGACAGCCGGAAGTCGGGGCAATCGCAGCTCGCGCGGAGCGGGAACAGGCCGCCCAGGTGCGGGCGCCACGGGAGGCCCCGGAGCCGCCACTCACCCAGCGCCTCGTCAGGCGCCTCGAGGGCGATCGACCTCGACTCCAGCCAGCGCCGCGTCGCGGCCTCGAACGCGGCGCGCTGCAGCGGCCAGCCCGCCGAGCGATAGAGGTCGATGACGTGGCGGGGGAGGAAGCCGCGCGGCAACGGATCGAGGCGCGCGCCGGCCAGGCCGGTGAGCGTGCGGAAGGCCTGCGTCTCGTCGACGCCGAAGAGATCGATCTGCCGCGCGGAGCTGAGGCCGCCGTGATGGGTGCCGGGGAGGGGCATGACCCCCCTGACGCAGGTGCGCACGTCGGACTGACGGAAGCGCGAAGATCATCGCCAGAGCGCCTCGTCGCCGGCGTGGGCCACCAGGTGATCGACGAAGGCGCGGACCCGGGGGGCGAGCTGCCGGACCTCGGGCCAGATCAGCCAGAGCTCTCCGCGCATCGCGTGGAGCGACGGGAGGACCGGCTCGAGCTCCCCCCGCTCCACGTAGGGCCGCGCCATCAGGTCGGGCGCGACCGCGATCCCCGCGCCGGCGGCGGCCGCGGCGGTGATGAGCGCGAAGTCGTTCAGCACCATGACCGTCCGGAGGGGCGCCTCGCGCTCGACCCCCTCGTCGTCCCGCAGCACCACCCGGTCGCGCGGCAGGACGCGATGCTGCACGAGATCGTGCGAGGCGAGGGCCGGCGGCGCGGTCGGCCGTCCACGCCCGTCGAGGTAGGAGGGCGACGCGTACAGCCCCGCGCCCATCCTCGCGATCCGGCGCCCCGCCAGCCCGCTGCTCCCGGCCCGCGGGGCGTCGGGGCGGAGCGCGAGGTCGAAGCCCTCGCCGGCCAGATCCACCACCCGGTTGGTCAGGTCGAGCTCGACCACGACCTGCGGGTATCGCGCTCGAAACGACGTGAGGAGCGTCGCGAAGCCGCCGGCGTGGCCGAGGTCCTGCGGCGCGGTCAGCCGGAGCACGCCCGATGGGGTCTCCTGGCGATCCTCGAGCTCCCGCTCCACCTCGGCGAGCGTCCGGAGGGCGGCCACGCAGCGGGCGTGCAGGCGGGCGCCGTCCTCGGTGACCGTCACGCTGCGCGGCCCCCGGTTCAACAGCGGCAGGCCGAGCTGGTCCTCGAGCCTGGCCACCCGCCGGCTCACCGTCGACTTCGGCACCCCGAGCTGAGCGGCGGCCGCGGTGAGGCTCCCCGCGTCCACGACCCGCACGAAGGTGTCGAGCTCCACCAGGTTCACGGTCGAAGGTTGCCTCAGCGCAACCCATGGTTGCAACCGAGCCCGGTGGTTGCGCAGGTGGAACTTCTTACGATTGGCCTCGAAAGAGAGACGACGATGAAGATCACCCTCTGGATCCTGCAGGCGCTCCTCGCGCTCCTCTTCGCCATGGCCGGCCTGTTCAAGCTCGCGACCCCGATCGACGAGCTCGTCGCGAGCGGCATGACCTACGCGGCCGATTACCCCTGGATGCTCTACCTGGCCGGCGGCGCCGAGGTGCTGGGCGCGATCGGGCTCATCCTCCCGGCCGCGACCCGTATCAAGCCTGGTCTCACCCCTCTCGCGGCGGCGGGCCTCGCCCTGGTGATGTTCCTGGCGATCGGCCTCCACCTGGTGCGTGGAGAATTCGCGGCCCTCGGCGGCCCGGCCGTCCTGATGGCGCTCAGCCTCTTCGTCGCCTGGGGGCGCTGGAAGAAGGCGCCGATCACGCCCCTCCACCTTCGTTCTCGGAGCTTGGAGCTCTCTGAGCGGTAGACGCGAGGGACGACAATTACTCTCGCAAAGACGCAAAGGCGCAAAGGGGTTGGGTGGCGGCGGGGTGGGGGCTCGCCGGGCTGTGGCGGTCGCTGGTCGCTGGCCTGGGGCTCGACGC
>JAYZQJ010000014.1:0-151928 GCA_036149055.1 Myxococcota bacterium
GGGGCCCACGCCCCCTGGGCCCCCCCCCCCCCCCGCCGGGGGGGCGGGGGGCGGGGCGGGGCCGGGCCCCGCGACCCCCGCGACGGGGCGCTGGGGGCCCTGCGGCTGGCGCTGGCGCTTCGCGCGCGGTGGCCGCCCGCTGCCGCGGGATCGAACGACTCGAGTGGCGCGTGCGGTGACCTCGCTGCGCTCGTCGCCTGCCGTCGTCTCGGGTCAGCGTCGTGGAGGCGGGCGGCGGTGCCCCGGCGCCATTGTTTGCCAGCTCTCGAGCTCGTCTGCACGCAAGAACGCCGCCGACCGGGACGTCCGGGCGGCGGCGTCTTCGGTCCTCGAGTCGTCGCTCAGCGGCCGAGGCAGGCGCGCAGGTCGGCGTCCATCGTCCAGCCGCAGGCGCCGTCGGCCTGGCGCTCGCAGCTCGCGCCGCGGTAGCAGGCGAACTCCTCGCGCCAGATGCACGCGCTGAAGCCCGGGTCGCTCGGTCCGACGCACAGCTCGCCCGAGCAGCCCGCCACCCGGCAGCCCGCGTCGCACTCGCCGTCGCTCGCCACCGACGTGCCCGCCGCGTGCGCGTGGCAGGCGTTCGAGTAGGTGCGTCCGTCGCAGCCGCAGACCGGCGCGTACTCCTCGGTGCAGAAGTCGGGCGTCGGCGCGCAGGTGCCGGTCGCGTCCGCCGCGCCGCAGAGGTCGCCCTCGGCGTAGCGGCAGAACTCGCCCTCGGCGCAGGTGAGCCCGGCCAGGCCGCCGCAGGCGCGCGGCGCCGGACACTCGACGATCTCCCAGCCGCAGGTTCCGTCCTCGGCCCGGACGCAGTCGCCGGGGCCCGACACGGTCACGCCGTCCTCGCAGAGCACGTTCGGCGCGCCGGGGCGCGGGCCGCACTCGGACTCGCTGCAGGGGCCGGTCGGAGCGCAGGCGCCCTCGTAGTCGACCGAGACGCCGGCCGCGTTGGCGCCGCAGCGGTTGCTGTAGGTGCGCCCGTCGCAGCCGCAGACCGGCGCGTACTCGCGGGTGCAGATCGTCGGCTGCGCCTCGCAGGTGCCGGGGCGGTCGCTCCGGCCGCAGTCCGCGCCGGGGCCGTAGTCGCAGAACTGACCTTCGCCGCAGGCGGGGAGGCCGCGGCTGCCGCACGCGCGATCCACCGGCGCCGGCGCGCAGAAGCTCGGGCAGGGGGCGCGCACGCAGTAGATGCGTTCGCAGATGGCGCCGGTCGGGCACGCGCTGCCGCGACACTCGGGCCGGCACTCGCCGCCCTCGCACGCGAGGCTGATCGTGAAGGCGCCGCCGTCGCCCCAGTACTCGCGGGCGAGGAGCAGGTAGGTGCCGTCGCTCGGCAGGCGCACGTCGAGGTGCGAGTCGAAGCCGCCGCCCCAGTCGTCGTTGCGGGCCACGCGGCGCGCGCGCGCCCAGCCGTCGCCGACCTGCGGGCCGTAGAGGTAGAGCACCGGATCGTTGCCGTCGCCGATCAGGTCGACGACCACGCGGGCGTCCGCGGCGCCGGTGAACGTGTAGCCGCTGAAGCCGCGGGCGGCGTAGGCGCCGCTCACCGAGGCGCCGTACTCGAGGGTGTCCACCACCTCGACGCGGCGGGAGAAGAAGTCGGCCTTGCCGGTCTCGGTCTCGTCGACGGGGTCGCCGAGATCTTCCTTCGTTTCCGCGGCCACGCACCCGAACAGCCCGAGGGCGCACACGCAAGCCATGAGAAGTCGCTGTCGCATTCCTGGGTCTCCGTGAGAGTTGCCCCCGCGAGAGCAAACCCCCGGCCAACGTCCGGGAGAGCCGCCCGCCGCGTCGCGTTCTTCCCAGGGCGTCCGGCGTCCGCCCGGGCTGCATGCGGAGCGGCTACCGCGCTGGCCAGGTGGCCGCTCGAGCGTTCACCCGAAGGCGCGGACGACCTGCGCCTCGAGCGCGTCGCGCTGCGCCCGGATCGACGCGAAGAGCGAGAGATGGGCGCGGGTCCGGGCGCGGTTGTGATCGCGTCGCGACGCGAAGCGCGACTGGTCCCAGCCGAAGTAGCGGTCCTCGAAGAGGTCGGCGGCGAAGCGGCTCGCCAGCTCCACGCTGATCGTCTCGACGCCGGCGACGATGGACGCGCGCTCCTCCGCGGTCACGAGGTCGCGCACCGCCGGGGCCCAGCCCTCGAGCGCCGCCTCGAAGATGGCCGGGTCGAAGCGGGCCTCGGGGTCGGCCTCGTTCGTCGCGTTGCCCCACGAGCGCAGGGCGTCGCCGAGCTCCACCGCCAGGGTGCCGTGCGCCAGCGTGTCGAGGTCGAGCAGGCAGCGCGCGCGATCGCCGTCGAAGCGGATGTTCGTCGCCTTGAGGTCGCCGTGCACGATGCGGGTGGGCAGCGGCGGGATCTCCGGGAGCGCCTCGGCGACCTCGAGCACCGCGCGGGCGAGCGGCGCGTCCTCGTGATCGGCGTGCCCCTCGAGCAGCCCCCGGAGCTTCGCGAGGTGCCGCGGCGTGTCGTGCGCGCCGGGCCGGCTGAAGTGGAAGTCGTGCTCGAAGCCGTCCAGGGCGCGGTGGAAGCGACCGACGAGCGCCGCCGCCTCCCGGGCCTGGGCGGGGGTGAGGGAGGCGTGGGTCTCACCCTCCACGTAGCTCAGGGCGCGCCAGATCCCGTCCGCCTCGATCCAGGGCTCACCGTCGGTCGTCCGGATCAGCCGCGGCGTCTCGAGGCCCCGCTCGGCGAGCCGCGCGGTGATCGCCTCGATGTCGAGGTTCACCGCGCCCCCGAAGACCGGGTGGAGCTCCTGCACGACCACGGGCTCGCCGCGCCGACGGGCGACGAAGGTCCGGTTGATCCAGCCCACCGAGATCGGCGTCGGGGCCTCGTCGTCCAGCGCGTAGGCGGCCCGCACGGCGTGGGGGATCGGCACGGCGGAACCATAGCGCGGTCGAGCGGGCGGCGGCCATCTCTGCTACATACCCAGGCGGAGGTTTCGCGGGTGACCGAGCGGGGGATCGAGGCAGACGATCGGCCGGCTCCCGAGGAGGAGCCGCAGGCGCTGATCCAGAGCGCCTTCGACGTCGCGCGCGAGGATCCGGATCGCGCGGAGGAGCGGCTGCGCGAGGCGGCCCGCGCCGCGCCCGAGGATCCCACCGTCCGGTGGGCGCTCGCTCGATTCCTCCACGACGCGCGCGGCGACGTCGACGGCGCGGAGAAGGCCTACCAGGCTGCGCTCGCGCTCGACCCGGAGCACGCCGCCTCGCTCTCGGACTACGCCCGGCTGCTGCACTACCTGCGGCGCGACGTCGACGGCGCCGAGGCGCTCTACCGTCGCGCGGTCGAGGCGCGCCCCGATCGCGCGGACCCGCGCTGCGACCTCGCGTACTTCACCGAGCAGGCGCGCGGCGATCACGACGCGGCCGAGCGGATCTACGAGCAGGCGCTGGCGCTCGAGCCCGCGCACCCCGACAGCCTCGAGTCCTTCGCGCGCTTCCTTCACCACGTGCGCCGCGACGCGCCCCGGGCCAAGGCCCTGTATCAGCGCGCCATCGACGCCTCCCCCGAGCGCGCCGACCTGCGCGCGTGGTACGCGGTCTTCCTCCAGACGCTCGGCGCCGATCCGGACGGCGCGGAGCACGCGTTCGAGCAGGCCATCGCGCTCGACCCCGCCGACGGCTTCGCGCTCAGCAACTACGCGCTCCACCTCTTCGGCCGCGGGCGCGATCCGGACCGCGCCGAGCAGCTCTTCACCCGCGCGCTCGACGCCGAGCCCGACCGATGGAGCACGCACTGGTGGTTCGCCGCGTTCCTCGACGAGGCGCGCGGGGATCGGCAGCGGGCGGCCCGCCACTATCGCCGCGCGGTGGAGCTGCAGCCGGCGCACGCCACGCTGCTCCGGCAGTACCAGGCGTTCCTCGAGGGCGGCGCGCGCGAGGTGCGAGAGGTGGGCCGGGCGCTCCGCTCCACCCGGGTCGACGAGACGAGCGACGCCGGCTACGCGCACGAGCAGGCGCGGCGCTACGAGGAGGCCGAGCGCGCCTATCGCGAGGCGCTCTCGATCGACGCCGACCACGGGCCGACCCTGAGGCGCTTCGCCGCGCTGCTCGAGAAGACCGGCCAGCTCGACGAGGCGGAGCGCTTCCTGCGACGCGCGGTCGAGCTGGCCCCCCGCGACGGCTGGGCGCACGGCCTGCTCGCGCGCTTCCTCCACCGCCAGCGGGGCGACGTCTCCGAGGCGGATCGCCACTATCGACAGGCCATCGCGGCCGGGCTGCACGACCCCAAGTGGCTCGGCGAGTACGCTCGCTTCCTCGAGGAGCAGGCGAGCGAGCACGGGCGCGCCGAGACCTACTACGGGCGCGCCCTCGACGCGGAGGCCACGGCCGAGGTGGCGGTCGACTACGCGCGCTTCCTCGAGCTGCGCCGCGGCGATCACGTGGGCGCGGCGGCCCTCTTCGAGCGAGCGATCGCGCTCTCCCCCGACGACACCTACCCGCTGCGGCAGTACGCCCGCTTCCTCGAGGACACCCGCGGCGATCTCGACGCGGCCGAGGCCCAGTACCTGCGCGCCGTGGCCCTCGCGCCGAGCGACGCGATGACGCTCAGCTGGTACGCGCGCTTCCTGGAGCGCCGCCGCAGCGACGATCTCCGCGCCGCGCAGTTCCACCTCCGCGCCGCCCGCGCCGAGCCGGATCGGGCCGAGCGCTGGGCCGCCGTGGTGCGGTTCCTGCTCGAGCGCGGGCTGGTCGACGAGGCGTCGCACTCGCTGCGCCGGTGGCTCGAGCGCGCGCACCCGGGCGACGGAGGCGCGCCGCTCTGCGAGGCGTACTTCTACGGCCTGGTCTACCTCCCCGAGGAGGAGCGCCGCGCGTGCTTCGAGGCCCTCAAGTCGCTCGTCGCCGACGGCAGCGATCCCGGGCGCTGGGATCCGGAGCCACACCTCTCGCGCTTGCGCGAGTCCGGTCGGCCTGACACGCCTTGGGTCGAGCGCCTCGCGCGCGTCCTCGTCGACCGAATGAGGCTTTGATTGATCGAAGATGCCCGAACCTACGAGGACGGCCGCGTCCTCGAGTGCGACGTGTGCGTGATCGGCTCCGGCGCCGCCGGGGTCACGGTGGCGAGGCGGCTGATGGCCGAGGGGCAGCGCGTCGTGCTGCTGGCCGGCGGCGGGCCGGAGCGCGACTCCACCATGCAGGCGCTCTACGCCGCGTCGATGAGCGGCGTCGGCGACTTCCGGCCCGAGAACACGCGGCGGCGTCAGCACGGCGGGAGCACCATGCACTGGGCGGGCTTCTGCCTGCCGCTGTCGCCGGAGGACTTCGAGCCACGCGACTGGATCCCCTACAGCGGCTGGCCGATCCGCTACGCCGACCTCGTGCCCTACTACCGGCGCGCGCAGCTCGACGTCGAGCTGGCCGACTTCGTGTACGGCACGCCCGAGCTCGCGGCGCTCCGGGGCCAGGAGCCGCTCGACGTCGCGGGCGGCGCCATCGAGAGCGTCTCCTATCACTTCAGCCCGCCGTCGCGCTTCGCCACGCTCTACGAGGAGGAGCTCGCCGCGTCGGGCTCCCCCACGCTGCTGTGGGCGCACCTGACGGAGCTCGTGCTCGAGCCGGGCCTCGACAGCGTGGAGCGCGCGTCCTGCGCGGTGCTCGGCGGACCCACGTTCCAGGTGGAGGCGGATCGTTTCGTGCTCGCCTGCGGCGGCATCGACAACGCGCGGCTCCTGCTCGCCTCCAACCGACAGATGGAGCCGGGCATCGGCAACGGCCACGACCTGGTCGGTCGCTTCTTCATGGAGCACCCGCACTTCTACCGGGGCGCGGTGTGGATCGCGCCGAGCGATCTCGACACGTCGTTCTACCGGCTGCGCCGGGTGAGCCTGCCCCTGCCCGACGGCGGTGATCGCTCCGTGCAGGTCCAGGGCGCGCTCGCGCTGTCGGCGGCGATCCGCGAGGCCGAGGGCCTGCCCGGGTTCGCCGCGACCTTCGGGGCGCGCGACTTCGACGGAGTGGACGTCGACCCGCTGGACCCCGAGCGGGCCCTCAGCGTGCTCGCCCACCACGAGGAGGTCGGCCTGCACGCCCTCGACTGCCGGGTGGAGCAGACGCCCGATCCCGACAGCCGGGTCACGCTGCGCGGCGACACCGACGCGCTGGGCATCCCCCAGGCCGACCTGCACTGGAAGATCCGGGACGAGGACCTCGCCACGCTCGCGCGGGGGCTGGAGCTCATCGGCACCGAGCTGGGGGCGCGGCAGCTCGGGCGGCTGTGGCGCTCGGTCGACGCGGACGGTCGCTTCGACTGGGAGCTGGAGAACGGCTCGCATCACATGGGCACCACGCGCATGGCGGCCCGCCCCGAGGACGGCGTGGTCGACGCGGACTGCCGGGTCTTCGGCGTCGACAACCTCTACGTCGCGGGCAGCTCGGTGTTCACCACCGGAGGCCACGCCAACCCGACGCTCACCATCGTGGCGCTCGCGCAGCGCCTCGCCGACCACCTGCTCGGCCGGCCGTACGAGCCCGCGGAGGAGCCGTGAAGCGCCGCTCGTTCCTCCAAGTCGCCGCGGCTCAGCTCGCGGCCGCGCCGCTCGGCCTCGGCGCGCTGAGCGCCTGCACGCCGCCGCCTCCCCTGGAGTGGCGGGACCTCGCGCTCCGCGCCGCCACGCATTTTCCGATCGACGATCTCGAGTCGGCCCGGATCGTGGGCGCGCGCTTCCTCGACGGGGTGGGGCGTGACGAGGAGCAGCTGGAGGCGGAGCTCGCGCCGACGCTGGCGCGGCTCGAGGCCGGCGCCCCCATCGAGGACCCCGAGACCTGGCGCGCGGCGATCCGCGCCGACTTCGAGGCGGGCGAGACCCGCGACACCGGCGGCTGGGTGTTCGCCGCGACCGAGTGTCACCTCGCCGCGCTCGTCGCGCTCTTCGACGTCGGGCCGGCGGACCTCGAGGCCTGACGCGCGAGGAACAGCCCGCTCAGGATCTTGGGGCTGAAGAACGTGCTCTTCTCCGGCATGACGATCTCCGGATCCTCGAGCCCGGCGTCCGCCACCGCGATCAGCTCGCTCGGGCTCACCGGGTGCAGCGCGATCGCCAGCTCGTACGCGCCGCCGTCGACCGCCGCCTTCATCTCCTCCAGCGCGGTCTCCGGGTAGTAGTCGAAGCGCGCCGGGTCCACGATGTGCGCGTGGGTCAGGCCGAGGTGAGGGTAGAGCTCGCGCTCCAGGATCGCGCAGTCGAGGCGCCCCACCACGTCCGAGGGCACGTCGCGCGCCTTCATCGTCCAGCAGCCGTCGCGCGCATAGAGGCGAAAGGAGTGCTTGGGCGGTGTGTCGAAGGTGTCCGCCGGCTCGAGGTCGAGGGCGCCGCGCGCCTCCGCGAACGGGATGACCGGCGCGACCACGCGGTCGTAGGCGAGGATGCGCGCCTCCTCGGTCACGTAGGCCAGCACGTGGGACAGCCCGCCGCGGAGCGCGGCGTGATAGCGGTGGTGCCCGTCGGCGACGTAGAGCGGGCGCGGCGCGAGCTGCGCGACGAGCGAGCGCCCGAGGTCGCTCTCCTCCGGGACCCTCCACACGCGGCTCCGGATCGCGTGCAGATCGGTGCCGGGGCCGAGGTCGCTCCGGAAGTCGTAGAGCGGCGCGTGCTCCTTCGCCCGCTCCAGGGTCTCGCCGATCGAGGCCTGGGTGAGCAGGAAGATCGGCTCGGTCGTGTGCCCGGTCGCCTCCGCGAGCGCGATGCGCCCCTTCACCTTGTCGTCGAAGGTCTTCTCGTGCCGGATGATCTGCCCCTCGGCGTAGTCGGTGACCTCGGCCGCGACCAGGACGCCGGTGCGGGCGCCGCCCTCCCACGTCTGCTCGTAGACATGGAAGCACGGCTCGGTGTCGTCGATCAGCGCCCCCCGCGCCCGGAGCCCGGCGAGCGCCTCGCGCGGCGCGTCGCCGAGGATGACGTGGAAGAGCGAGTCCGGGGTGGCCGCGAGCCGGGCGCGCAGCGGGCTGCCCTCCTTGATCACGTCGTAGGGAGGGCACGTGACCCGCGCCGCCGCGCCTTCGCCGGGTCGGAGCCCGACCAACCCTCGGATGCTCACCATGGGATCAAGCTATCAGAGCCTCGCGATCCGCGCGCTTCATGGCAGATTCCGGTGCGTGAACCCTCCGGGACACCTGGCCGTGGCCTACCTGCTCGGACGCCGACGACCCGGGGCGCGGCTGCCCCGCTTCGCCTGGCTCGCCTGCGGCGCGCTCGTCCCGGATGCGCTCGACAAGAGCGCCATGCTGCTCGGCTTGACGCCCTACGGTCGCACGGTCGGCCACAGCCTGGTGCTCTGGGCGTCGATGCTGACGGTGTGGATGTGGGCCGCTGGCCTGCGGGTCCCCGCGGCCTCGGCGCTCGGGCTCGTCACGGCGGGGGGCGTCTCTCACCTGGCGGCCGACCTCGTCGACGACGTGGTGGAGGGCGTCGAGCGGACGGGCTTCGTGTTCAGCGCGTGGGCTGGCTGGCCGTGGACGAACCCCGACATGTGGTCCGTCCAGGTAGACCACCTCTGGCCGTACGCCCGGCACGCGACCACGAGCCTCGAGCTGCTCACGATCGCCATGACCCTCGGTCTCCTGGCGCGTGACCGGGCGCGAGGCGCGGCGTGAGCGCGCAGATCGAGGTGCGGGAGCTCCGGAAGCACTTCCGGGTGCACGAGCGGGCGCCGGGCTTCTTCGCGTCGCTGCGCTCCCTGTTCGCTCGGGAGCACAAGACGGTGAAGGCCGTCGACGGGGTGAGCTTCCAGATCGACGCGGGCGAGCGGGTGGGGTTCCTGGGCCCGAACGGCGCGGGCAAGACCACGACGCTCAAGATGCTCGCCGGGCTGCTGCACCCGACCGAGGGCGAGGTGCGGGTGGACGGGCACGTGCCTCAGCGGCGCGAGGCCGCCTACCTCGAGAAGATCATGCTGGTGATGGGCCAGAAGCAGCAGCTCATCTGGGACCTGCCGCCGGCGGACACCTTCGACCTGAACCGCGCCATCTACGAGGTGCCGAGGGCCCGGTTCGAGGAGACCGTGCGCGAGCTGACCGAGCTGCTCGAGCTGGGTGACCTCGTGCGCAAGCCGACGCGGGAGCTGAGCCTCGGCGAGCGCATGAAGTGCGAGCTCGTGGCGGCGCTGGTGCACCGGCCGAAGGTGCTCTTCCTCGACGAGCCGACGATCGGGCTCGACGTGTCCACGCAGGTCGTCGTGCGTGAGTTCATCCGCGCCTACAACGAGCGACACGAGGCCACGCTCATCCTCACCAGCCACTACATGGACGACGTGGCCGCGCTCTGTCCGCGCGTGATCGTCATCGACAAGGGCCGGCTCTCCTACGACGGCCGGCTCGACGCCCTGGTCCAGCAGATCCGCCCCGAGAAGCGGCTGCGCCTGCGGCTGCACGCGGCGGCGGACGAGGCGGAGGTCGCGGCGCTCGGCCAGGTGATCGAGTCCGAGGAGCGCGAGGTCGTCGTCCAGGTGGCGCAGGAGGAGCTCGCCGCGGCGGTCTCGAGGGCGCTGGAGCGCCTCCCGGTCACCGACTTCACCGTCACCGCCGCGCCGCTCGAGGAGGTCATGAGCGAGCTGTTCGCGCGGAGCCGCCGGGCGCGGGAGTCCGAGTAGCGTGGCCTCGGCTCCAGGGATGTGCGATCTTCCGAGCGATGGCGCCGAACCTGGATGTACCCGCCGTCGCGAAGGCCTACGAAGCCCGCGGCCTCGCGAAAGAGACCTTCTACCACCACCTCGACGAGCTGCTGCGCGTCCGCTCGCTCGCCGTCCCCGGGCTCGACTGGACCCTGCTCGACCACATGCTGAGCAGCGTGCAGAGCCTCCGGCTCCGCGAGCACTTCGAGGCGTTCGCCGAGGGCGCCGGCCTCCGGTATCGCGGCCTCATCCCGTTCCTGGAGGCCGCGGTGGCGGCGGGCTTCTTCCCCGAGACCGCGCTGCGCCGCACCGAGCTGCAGCCCGCCAGCGACGGGACGGGGGACTTCGGGCGGCTCCTGCGAAAGCTCGGCCTGGCGAGCAAGGAGCAGATCGCGGACGCGGCCGACATCCAGGCGCGGATCGCGTCGGAGGTGGGCGTGGAGCCCGCCATCGGCTGCGTGCTCCGCTCCACCGCGGGGCTCTCCGTCGTCGACTTCATCCGCGCCCTGGCGGTGTTCCGCGGCATCGAGGGGGACGACCTCGACCAGCTCGCCGACGACGTCTACGACGCGACGACGCGACGCACCACGATGACGATGCGTACGCGCACTCGAGGTTGACGGCGCCATGCGAGCGCTCCGCGCCCTGCCGACGCTCATGCGCGTGGGCGTGTCGCAGGCGGTGGCGTACCGCGCGGAGATGCTGGTCTGGGTCCTGACCACGACCATGCCTCTGATCATGCTGCCCCTGTGGCATGCGGTGGCCGAGGAGGCCCCCATCCGCGGCTTCGGGCAGAGCCGCTTCACCGCCTACTTCCTCGCCGCCTTCGTGGTGCGGCAGGTCGTCGGCGCGTGGGCGAGCTGGACCATCAACTACGAGGTGCGCACCGGGGCGCTGAGCCAGCGGCTGCTGCGTCCCCTGCATCCGCTCTGGACCTACGCGACCGAGAACCTCGCCTCGATCCCGATGCGCGCCGCCATCGCGCTGCCGGTCGGGGTCGCCGCCTTCCTCCTCACCGGGGGCGCGCACCTCGTCCGCGGCCCGGCGATGTGGGCGATGATCCCGTTCGCCCTCTTCGGCGCGTGGTGCATCACCTTCTTCGCGCACGTCACCATCGGCGCGCTGAGCCTCTGGATGCACCAGAGCATCAAGGTCATGGACGTCTGGAGCGCGGGCTTCTTCGTCTTCAGCGGCTACCTCGTGCCGGTCGCGCTCTTCCCGGAGTGGCTGCGCGACGTGCCGGCCTACCTGCCCTTCGTCTACCAGCTCGGCTTCCCGGTCGACCTGCTCACCGGCGCGCTCACCGAGGGCGAGGCCCTCCGGCAGCTCGGCGTGCAGTGGCTCTGGGTCCTCGGGCTCGCCGGCCTCTCCGCCGTGGTCTGGCGGCGGGGCCTGCGCCGCTACGGAGCGTTCGGCGGGTGAGGATCGCGCGCCACGCGCGGCTGCTCGGGACCCAGCTGAAGCTCAGCCTGGTGGTCGCGATGCAGTACCGGTGGGACTTCATCATCGACGGGGTGATGAGCGTCTTCTGGACCATCACCGCGCTGGTCCCGCTCTACCTCGTGTTCCAGGAGCGCCCGGTGATCGCGGGCTGGAGGTACGGCGAGGCGCTGGTCGTGGTCGGCTGGTTCACGCTCCTCGACGGCGTGCTCAAGGGCGCGATCAACCCGAGCCTCACCACGGTCATCGAGCACATCCGGAGCGGGACCCTCGACTTCGTCCTGCTCAAGCCCGCCGACGCGCAGTTCCTGGTGAGCACCGCCCGCTTCGCGCCCTGGCGCAGCCTGAGCCTCCTCGCCGCGGGCGCGGTGTTCGCGTACGCGTTCGCGCAGATCGGCGCGCCGCCCAGCCCTGGCGCGGTGCTCACGTCGCTGGCGATGCTCGTCGCCGGCCTCACCGTCCTCTATTCGCTCTGGATCGTGGTGGTGGCGGTCGCGTTCCGGGCGGTGCGCATCGACAACCTTCGCTACCTCTTCGAGGCGATCTTCGACGCGGCCCGCTGGCCCGCCTCGGTGTTCAAGGGCGTGGTCTCGTTCCTCTTCACCTTCGTCATCCCCCTCGCCCTGATGACCACCTACCCCGCCGAGGCGCTCCTCGGTCGCCTCACGCCCGAGCGGTTCGGGGGCGCGCTGCTCGGGGCCGCGCTCTTCGCCGTCCTCGCGCGGGTCGTCTGGCGGCGCTCCATCGCCAACTACACCTCCGCGAGCAGCTGATATCCTCGCGGGTCATGCGCCCGCTCTGGCCGTGCCTCCTCCTGCTCGCGCTGCCCCTCTCCGCCGAGGCGCAGGAGACCCCGACCGTGCGGGTCGAGGTCGTGAGCACCCCGCGCGGCGCCACGGTGGAGGTGCTCGGCCGCGGCGAGGTGGGGCGGACGCCGCTCCGGCGCCTCGAGCTCCCGGTGGGCGAGCACGACTTCGTGTTCACCCGGCGGGGCTACGCCCGTCAGGTCGTGCACGTGGCCGTCTCGGAGGACGGGCAGACCGTGGGCGCCGATCTCCAGCGCGCGGGCCGCATCGTGGTGCGCGCCGATCATCTGCCGGCCCGCGGGGCGACGGTGCGGGTGGACGGCATGCGCGCCGGACGGATCCCGGCGACGATCGAGGTCGCCCCGGGGAGGCGCCTGGTCGAGGTCGACGCGGAGGGCTACCTGACCTTCGGCCGCTGGGTCGACGTCGAGGAGAGCGGCGCCGCGACCCTGCACGTCCGGCTCGAGGAGCGCCCGCCCGACGTGGGCGCGATCCTCGTGACGAGCGACCTCCCCGAGGCGCGGGTCGAGGTCGACGGGGAGGCGCGCGGGGTGACGCCGCTCCTGGTCGAGGGCCTGCCGGTGGGCGAGCACGAGGTCGTCGTGCGCGGGGAGGGCGACGCGGCCCGCGACGTGTCGGTCACCGTCCGGGCCGACGCGCGCGAGGTCGTGCACGCGGAGCTGCTCCCGGCGCCCGAGCCGCCGGGGACGATCTCGGTCGCGACCGAGCCGCCGGGCGCGTCCGTGCTCGTCGACGGGGAGCCCGCGGGCGAGACGCCGCTGACCCTCGAGGGCGTGGCCCCGGGCCCGCACCGGCTCGAGCTGTCGCTGGATGGCTTCGACGCCGAGGAGCGCGTCGTGACGGTCACGTCGGGCGAGCGCGCGGAGCTGGCGGTGACCCTCGCGCCTGGGACCCCGCGGCCGGGGCGCATCGTGGTGACGAGCGACCGAGAGGACGCCTTCGTCATCGTCGACGGCCTCTCGCGGGGGCGCGCCCCGCTCACCCTCGAGCGGGTGGCGCCGGGAGAGCACACCGTGCGGCTGCAGGCCACCGACGCCGCGCCCTTCGAGGAGATCTGCGTGATCCGCTTCGGCGAGACGTGCCGCGTCGAGGGCGCGCTCCGCCCGATGCCGGTCGCGGTGGACGTCGCCGCGCGCAGCGGCGGGCGGCTCGTGGACGCGACCCTCCTCGTCGACGGGGAGCCGGTCGGGGCGCTCCCGTGGCAGGGCGAGCTCGAGCCCGGGTCGCACGCGGTGGAGGTGCGGGCCGACGGCTACGCGCCTCACCGCGAGGCGCTCGAGATCGCCGCGGGCGCCGATCCGATCTCGCTATCGGTCGCCTTGATACCGGTCGAGCCGGCGCCCGCCGCCGCCTCGAGCTCCGCTCCGGCGGCCGGGTCGACGTCCGCCGAGGGGACGTCGACCGAGGCGTCGGGGCCGGCCGCGTTCGTGCCCGAGGACGGCGCCGCGCCGCTCGCGCCCGGGAGGGGCACCTTCACCTTCGGGGTCGGCTGGCCCTTCCTGCTCGGCGTCGCGCTCGACGTCGGCGTGGCCGAGCCGATCGACCTCGGCTTCGCGGCCCGCACCTTCGGGCGGCTCACGGAGCTCGAGGCCCGCGGCCGGCTCGGCGCCGACGTCGGCGACGTGGTCTCCCTCGGGCTGCGCCTGGCGCTGATCGCCGGCTTCGGGCCCGACGACGTCAACGCCTTCACCGCGCGCCTCGACGGCCGCTTCTCGCTCCGCCCGGCCGAGCACGTGCTCGCGACGATCTGGGGCGGCGTGGACCTGTCGACCGACGGCTACCCGTTCACCGAGAACGACGCCGGCGTCCGGCTCCCCGCGTCGGAGCGTCAGGATCTCGTGCGGGCGCGCATCGGTGCCGCGGTGGGCTGGCGCTTCGCGGAGGGCTGGTCGGTGGGGCTCCGGTTCGAGGGCGCGCTCGCGTCGACCGGTGGGCGCCGCCGTCTGCTCGGCGACGTGCTCGGGCTGGGCAACGACGACACCGAGGTCTACGGGGCGCTCACCGCGGCGCATCACTGGTGACGGCGCGCCAGCGCTCGAGGGCCGCGTCGAGGGCGCGGCTCGCGGCGCGCACGGCGTCCCGGCGATCGACGTAGGCGCGCTCGTAGGCCTCGACCTGGGCGCCGGACGCGCCGCGCTCGCGGAGCCGGCGGGCCGCGTCGATCGAGAAGTCCTCGGCCTGCTCGAGCAGCGCGTCGATCGCCCGTCGCAGGTCGTCGCGCGCCGCGCCGGCCGAGTCCGCTGCCTCCCGCAGCGGGCCGAGCTCGACCGGGACCCAGCGCGGCTCTTCGTCGTCATGCACCGGCCGAGCATGGGGTATGCTCGCCGCGTGTTCGAGGAGGACGAGCACACGATGATGGTGCCCGCCCTCTCGGAGGGCTCCTTCTTCGCCGACCGTTACCGCCTGGACGCCCTGATCGGCTCGGGCGCGATGGGACGGGTGTACGACGCGGTCGAGCTGCACTCCGGGCGCCGGGTGGCGCTGAAGGTCCTGCACCGCGAGCGCATGGGCGAGGAGGAGACGGTCGACCGCTTCGAGCGGGAGGCGGAGGTCCTCGCCTCCATCGGCCACCCCTGCATCGTCGAGATCTTCACCTTCCACAAGACCGCCGACGGCACGCCCTACCTGGCGATGGAGCTGCTCGAGGGGCTCACGCTCAAGACCCGCCTCCAGAACGGCGGCCGCTTCGAGGACCCGAGGGACTTCCAGGAGATCCTCGACGGCCTCTGCGGGGCCCTCGGCGCGGCTCACGCCCGCGGCGTCGTGCACCGCGACCTCAAGCCCGACAACGTCTTCCTGCTCGCGACCGGCGAGCCGCGGGCCAAGCTCGTGGACTTCGGCCTCTCTCGCATGGCGAAGGCGTCGAAGGCGATCACGCACTCCGGCATGATCCTCGGGACCCCCCGCTACATGGCGCCCGAGCAGATCCAGGACGCGTCGAGCGCGGGACCGGCGGGCGACATCTACTCGCTCGGCGCCATCCTGCACGAGGCGCTCACCGGGCGGTCCCCGTACCCCGCGGAGGACTATGGGCAGCTCCTCGGCTGCGTGCTCGAGAACCGGATCACGCCCCTCGAGGAGGTGCGCCCGGAGCTCGGGCCGGCGCTCGGTCCGGTGATCCGCAAGGCGATGGCCCGCCAGCCCGAGGACCGGTACGCCACCGCCGACGATCTCGCGGACGCCTTCGCCGCCGCCGTCGGCGTGCCGTCGCGGCGGGCGGAGATCGCGGCCCGGCACCAGCGCCGGCAGACGGGGCGCCCGCGCCGCCACAGCGGTCAGTCCATCGACGTGGCGAGCAAGAGCTCGACCCTGGCGTTCGACGCGTCGGCGGCCCGCGCGGCCCTCGCGGAGGCGGAGAAGCAGGCGGAGGCGGTGAGCGTGGCCGCGCCGGGCGCGGCGGGCTTCGCGCAGGACGGCCACACCGCCCCGATGAAGGACACGGCGCCGTCCCGGCCCTCCTTTCCGCAGACCCCGTTCCCCAAGACCCGGGCGTCGTTCGAGCCCGAGGAGCTGCCCAAGGCCGCGCCGCAGCAGCCCTTCCCGTCGCAGCCGCCCCCCCCGTCGCAGCCCGCGCCGCCTCCGGCCTCGGTGCCGCCGTCGCCGCTCAAGGGCAGCACGATGCTGATCCAGGACGCCGCCTCGCTCGTGCCCGCTGCGCCCTTCGCGCCGTCCCAGGCGCCGCCCGCGGCCGGGTTCTCGCCGCCCTCCAGCCCGGCCCCGGCGCCGAAGAAGCGGCGCGGCTGCGCCGTCGCCCTCTTCGTCCTGGCCCTGATCGTCGTCGTCGCGGTCAGCGCGCTCGCCGGGCTCGCCCTGCGCTACTACCTGTAGTCAGCGCGCGGCGAGAATGACTGCGCACGCCTCGCCGGCGGGACGCCGCGCCCAGCGCGCCAGTCGCTCCTCCGAAATGCTCGAGCATTTCGTCGTCGGCCCGCCGCGCTGGACGCGACGTCGCGCTCGCCGATCCATCCCGCGCATGTTCGCCGCGCGCTGCTAGAGCGGCAATCAGTTTGAAACCACCGGCGCTGCGGGGCGGGACCGCGGCCAGGCGCGCCCGGTCGCTCCTCGACGATGCCCTAGCATCGCCTCGTCTCGCCCGAGCACGCCTGACCGCCCTCGCGCTCCCACATCCCTCGGCTCTCCAAACTGATTGCCGCTCTAGGTCACACGAACTCGACGCCCTGGGCGAGGGGGAGCTCGCCGCCCCAGTTCACGGTGCAGGTCTGGCGGCGCATGTAGGCCTTCCAGGCGTCCGAGCCGGCCTCGCGGCCGCCGCCGGTCTCCTTCTCGCCGCCGAACGCGCCGCCGATCTCGGCGCCGCTGGTGCCGATGTTCACGTTGGCGATGCCGCAGTCCGATCCCATCGGGCTCAGGAAGCGCTCGGCGCTCCGCATCGACTCGGTGAAGATCGCGCTCGAGAGGCCCTGCCGCACGGCGTTGTGGGCCTCCATCGCCTCGTCGAGGTCGGCGACCTCGAAGACGTAGAGGATGGGCGCGAAGGTCTCCTCCCAGGCGATCGGGAAGTCGGCCTGCTTCGGCGCCTTCACGATCGTCGGCTGCACGAAGTGGCCGTCACCGTCCACGCGCGCGCCGCCGGCGATGACCTCGCCGCCGCTCGCCTTCGCCTGCTCGAGCGCCTTCTCGAACGCCTGCACCGACGCCTCGCTGCAGAGGGGGCCCATCAGCACGCCGTCCTCGAGCGGGTCGCCGATGCGCACGCTCGCGTAGGCCGCCTTCAACCGCTCCACCAGGGTGTCGGCCACCGGCGCCTGCACGAAGAGGCGGCGCGTGCTGGTGCAGCGCTGGCCGGCGGTCCCGACCGCGCCGAAGGTGATCGCGCGGACCGCGAGGTCGAGGTCGGCGTCGGCCATGACGACGATGGCGTTGTTGCCGCCGAGCTCGAGCAGCGGGCGTCCGAGCCGGCCCGCGACGGTCTTGGCGACCTCCTTGCCGACGGGGATCGAGCCGGTGAACGAGACGAGGGGCAGCCGCTCGTCTTCGGCCATGCGGCGACCCAGCGCGGCGCCGCCGCTCACGAGGCTCCACACGCCGTCCGCGTCGTGCGCCGCCATCGCGCGGTCGCAGAGGTGCTGCACCGCGATCGAGCAGAGCGGGGTCCGCTCCGACGGCTTCCAGAGGACCGGGTCACCGCAGACGGCGGCGATGGCCGCGTTCCAGGCCCACACCGCGACCGGGAAGTTGAAGGCGGTGATGACGCCGACCGGGCCGAGCGGGTGCCACTGCTCCATCATCCGATGCCGCGGCCGCTCCGACGCGATGGTCAGCCCGTAGAGCTGGCGGCTGAGACCGACCGCGAAGTCGCAGATGTCGATCATCTCCTGCACCTCGCCCAGGCCCTCGCTCCGGATCTTGCCCATCTCGAGCGAGACGAGCTCGCCGAGCGGCTCCTTGTACTGCCGGAGCAGCGCGCCGAGCTCGCGGACCACGTCGCCCCGCGCGGGCGCCGGCCGCATGCGCCACTCCTGGAAGCGCGCCGCCGCCCCGGCCAGCGCGGCCTCGTAGTCGGCCTCGTCCGCGCCCCGCACCGTCGCCAGCCGCGCGCCGGTGGTCGGGTCGAGGCTCTCGATCGGCTCGCCGCCGCCCTCGCGCCACCCGCCCTGCGCGCGTACGCCGCCGGCGATCCGGTCGATGCCCATGTCGGAGAGGAGCGCGCTCGCGCGCGCGGCTCGGGGATGCTCGCTCATGCGGGGGACCTACCACCTCGCCGCCCGACCGCCAACGCTGATAGGCTTGGCCCAGGTGTTCGACGTCGGTGATGCCATCGGTGACTACCGAATCCTCTCGCGGTTGAGCGAGGGGGGCATGGCCACCCTCTTCCTCGGCGAGCGCAAGGACGGCGCCGGCGGGCCGCCCGTCGCGATCAAGGTCATCCACGAGCACCTCAGCGCCGACTGGCAGTTCGTCCGCATGTTCGTGGACGAGGCGCTCATCTCGGTCCGCATCCGGCACCCCAACGTGATCCGGGTCGACGAGCTCGGGGAGCAGGACGGCACCTACTTCCTGGCGATGGAGTACGTGCACGGCTGCTCGCTCGCCGAGCTGCTGCGGGCGATGGGGCGCCAGGGCCGGCGCATGCGCCCGGAGATCGCGGTCTGGATCGCGCAGCAAGTCGCGGCGGGATTGCACGCCGCCCACGAGATGAAGGGCCACGACGGGCAGCTGCTCGGCGTGGTGCACCGCGACGTCAGCCCGCAGAACGTGCTGCTGTCGATCGACGGCCAGGTGAAGCTCCTCGACTTCGGGATCGCGAAGGCGCGAGGGCGGGCGGAGCGGACCCAGGCCGGTGTGATCAAGGGCAAGATTCGTTACATGTCGCCGGAGCAGGCGACCGGCGGCGAGCCGGACCGCCGCATCGACATCTACGCGCTCGGGGTCGTCCTCTGGGAGATGCTCGTGATGCGCCGCTTCATCGAGGCGAAGAACGAGGTCGACGTGCTGCGCGCGGTGCGAAAGCCCGAGGCGGTGCCGCCGAGCTTTCGCGCCGAGGGCATCGAGCCGCGGATCGACGACGCCGTGCTCGCGGCCCTCGCGCCGGATCCGAGCCGCCGCCCCCCGACCGCCGAGGCGCTCCAGCGGCTGCTCGAGGGCGCGGTGCCCCCCGGCGTGGTCGGCCCGCAGCACGTCGCGGAGCTCCTCCGGGTGTTCGCGGGGGAGTACCTCCAGAAGGCGGCCCAGGCGCTCCCCGCCGATCTCGCCGGGCCGGTGGTCGAGCAGATCCGCGCCGCCACGCCGCTCCCCGGCGAGCGGGCCGACGCCTCCATCGGCGATCCCGAGGAGCGCACCCGGACGCTGACCACGCAGGTGCCCGCGATCGAGCTCGAGGACGTCACGCCGGACACCCACCGCGAGCCGCCCATGCCCACGCTCGCGGGCGAGGAGGTCGGGCTCGAGGAGGTCGACGACCCGCGCGAGATGGCGCCGACCGCCTTCGATCTCCCGCGCTACGGGGCGGTCGACGACGAGCGCACGGTCGAGGCGAGCGGGCACGAGCTCGCCAGCTTCCTCGAGCGCATCCGCGAGGACGCCGCGGCCTCGGGGGAGGGCTGGGCGATGCGCCCGACCGAGGAGGCTCCGGCCGCGTCGCCCACGGCGCAGATGCCCGCGACCCCCGCGCCCGCGCCTCGGACGGGCACCGCGCCGCTCCCGGTGCAGCCGGAGCCCACGCCGGCGTCCACCTGGCTCACGCGCATCCTGCTGATCACGCTCGTGGCGTTCGCGCTCGGCGCCGGCTTCGCCGTGCTCTACGTCGAGCTCGCGCCCTGAGCGCGCTGCAGGTGCCACTCGGTCAGCACCAGCGTCAGCTTGTGGATCTCGACCGGCTTGCGCATCAACCGGTCGCCGCCGTAGCGCCGCATCTCGTCGTCCGAGTAGCCCTCGTCGCGCTCGGTCACGAGCACGATGGGGACGTCGAGCGCGGGGAGGTTGCGCGCGAACGGAGGCACCGCCTGCGAGGGCACGCGGCCGCGGAGGATGCGGGTGAGCAGGATGCCGTCGAGCACCGAGCCGGGCATGTCGACGTCGAGGAGCACCGCCACCAGGTCCCGGTGGTGCTCGCGGATGAGGTCGCAGGCGTCGCGGTCCTTCTGCGCGCGCAGCAGGTTGTAGGCGCGACGCAGCCGCTCGACGCTCGAGCGGAAGCTCTGGTCGTCGACGTCCACGTAGAGCACGTCGGCGCGGCCGTCCGCCTCGGTCGAGGGGGGCGGCGTCCATCCGGGCGCGGGGGGGCGATTGGGCTCCGTCATCACTTCACCGGCTTGATGCGCCGCACGAGCACGTCGCTGCTGTCGCGCTTGGCGCGCATCTCCGCGACGGCGTCGGCCCGCGCCAGGAGCGCGTCGCGATCGCCGCCGCCGAGCTTGGCGAGGGAGCGGAGGAGCTGCTCCGCCTCGTCGAGACGCCCCGCCTCCACCAGCCGCTCGGCCTGCGCGGCGGCGCCCGGCATCTCGGAGGTGGGCGCCATGTCGACGCCCGCGGGCGCGTCGAGCGTGGTCACCGGCGCGACCGACTCGAGCCCGTCGAGGGTCGCGTCCTCGTCGAACGACTCGTCCTCCCAGCCGTCGCTCTCGGGCAGCTGGAGCTGGGTCGTGTCGTCCCCCCAGCTCTGGGTCGCGACCGGCATGCCGGCCAGGGCGCGCTCGAGGGCCTCGACCTCGTGGAGCATGCGCGTCGCGTCGCCCTCCTCGGCTCGTCCCTCGAGCTTCCGGTAGATGGCGCAGGCGGCGGAGAGGTTGCCCATGCGCAGCTGCATCGCGGCCGCCGGCAGCCCGTACATCGGGATCGTGAGCGAGTGGTGGGTCTCCGCGCCGGAGTGCAGCTCGACCTCCTCGAGGATGGCCTCGAGGGCCTCGCGCGCGCGGCGGGCGTCCTCGTCGCCGGGGCGCTCGTCCGAGAAGGCGCGGGCCGCCTCGAGCGCCTGCGCGATGTTCCGGCGCCCCATGGGCTCGCGCAGCGCCGCCGAGAGCGCGCTCGGCGCGGTGGAGGGCAGCTCGCGGTAGCTCTCGGCCACCGCCGCGTTGTCGAGCAGCATCCAGCGGAGCAGCTCGAGCCGCCGCGACGCCCACGCCGGCATCCCCTCGGCGCCCTGCCGCTCCCGCTCCTCGGCGAGGGTCAGCGCCACCGAGGCGCCCCCCGAGAGCAGCTGGCGGTGCATCTCCACGAAGGTGGGCTCGGCGTCGACCGGCACCGGCGCGAGCAGCTCGCCGAGCAGGTTCGCCCACTCGCGCCCGGTGTCGAGGCTGCCCATCGGGGTGCCGCCCAGGAGCGCCAGCGCCTCGACCAGCGCCCCGGTGCGGATCCAGCGATCCACCAGCGCCAGGTCCAGCTCCACCGTCGTTCCGGGGCCGTCGGCCGGCTCGCCGCTCTCGATCGCCGTCAGCAGCGCCGCGCACGCCCGCTGGCTGGGGTCGCGCGTGACCGCACCGCGCAGCATCGCGATGGCCTCTCGAACCGCCCCCCGCGCGCAGAGAGCCCTGGCGACCAGCTCGACCTCGCGCTCGGCGGACGCTTCCTCGCTGGGGACGCCCACGATCCGAGAGAATACACGCCCTCGGCTCGGATTGCGCGCCGATCGCGACGCGGTCGAGGCATGAAAGGAGCGTCGGGGAGGTGTCGTATCGTGCGATCGCGCCGACCGTCGATCGGTGGCGGGCCACGGGCTCCCGGACGATCGCGCTCGCCCTACGCTCCGCGTGCTGTGGTCAGCGGTTACCCCGAGGGCGACGCGGGGAGGGAGCCCGAGCCGGCTTGGCCGGCCGGGCGGGAGCCCGCTACCGCAACGACTGACCCGAGACGACGGCAGGCGACGAGCGCAGCGAGGACGCCGCACGCGCCATCCCCCCGGGTTCGAGCCCGCGGCAGGGGGCGGCCAGCGCGCGCCCCGCGCGAGCGCGAGCCGCAGGGCCCCCAGCGCCCCGTCGCTGGGGTCGGGGCCGAGCGGAGCGACGGCCCCGGAGTGGGTTGGGGGGGCCCCGCGGAGCCGGCTGACCCGTGTCTACGGAGGGTGCGGCAGCACCCGGAGTGGACACGGGTCTGACGGCGCAGCGGGGGGGAGGGGTCGGACCCGACCCCGCCCAAAAATCACAGCCCGAGCATCTCCTCGATCTCGGTCTGCACGCGCTGCTCCTTGCAGCGTCGGGCGACGGCGAGCTCGGTGACGAGGAGGCTCTTGGCCTTGTCGAGGAGGCCGCGCTCGCCGAAGGAGAGGTCCTTGTCGGTCTTGATGAGCGAGAGGTCGCGGAGGACCTTGGCGACCTCGTAGAGGGAGCCGCTGTTGAGCATCTCGGTGTACTCGCGGTAGCGCCGGTTCCAGGGCTGCGAGGTGACCGCGATCTTCTTCTCCTCGAGGACCTCGAGGACCTTCTTCGCTTCCTTGCGGCTGATGACCTTGCGGAGGCCCAGGCGGTCGGCGGCGTCGGTGGCGACCATCACCTTCATGCCGCTGTCGACGATCTTCAGGATGTAGAAGTCCTTCTTCTGACCGGCGATCTCGCGCGCCTCGATGGCCGTGACCTCCCCGACGCCGTGATGGGGATGGACCGACTTGTCGCCGACCTTGAAGTTCATGGCTCCGTGGACCTCCAGCGCCCGTCGGCTGACAGACGACCGAGCCCCCGGATCATAGCAACGACAGGGGACCCGGTCAACGCATCAGCAGGCTGAGTTTCCGTGTGATTTCAGTGACTTGAGCGAAATCCGGGCGACCGGACGATTCCGCCGACGGCGAAAACGCGGCTGCGCCTCCCGGCGCAGGACAACCGGAGAGCCGCGCTCATTCCGCGCCGTCGTCGCCCGGAGGCGGGCGCGGCGTGATCGAGAGCAGCTCCCGCATCTCCGCCACGAACAGGGTCCGGAGGCCCGCGGCGAGGATCTCCGAGGCCACGGTGGCGCGGAGCGAGACCCGCGTGTCCTCGGTCTCGATGCGCAGGGTCGGCAGCGCGTCCCTCGCCCCGAGCGCCGCGCCGAGGTCGGACTCGGCGATGGAGGCGGCGAGCGCCTGGAAGTTCTCCTCGGCGCCCGGCGGGAACTCGCCGCGCAGCTCCATGCCGAGACGCAGCGCGCCGTCGTCCGGGCGCGCCTCCACCGCGAGCGCGGTCTGACGGGCGAGGAGCAGACCGACCCCGGTGTCGCGAGGCAAGCCGAGGGGCCGCGGCGCGAGGGCGACCAGCGGCGCCTCCGCGCGCTCCGCGCGGAGCGCCGTGACCTCGGTGCCCGCCAGCGCGTGCTCGCGGGTGTCTTCGGCGGAGGTGGCGGCGGCGAGGATCCCGGCGGCGCGCTGGGGCGGCCCGTCGATCCAGATCACCGTGTCCGCCGCCGGCGCCGCGAGGTCCACGCGGCCGCTGCCGAGGAAGCCCACGCGACGCACCAGCGGCTCGTCCACCGAGGCCTCGAGCGGCGCCATGCGCTCGCCCGCCTCGCGCACCGCGAAGGGCGCGTCCAGCGGCCCGCGGCCGATCACGACGTGCCCGTCGGGGCAGACCGCGATCACCAACTCCTCGAGCCGGCGAGGATCCACCCCGGTCCGCATCGAGAAGGCGTCGAGCTGGGCCTCGTCGAAGACGGCGAGCAGCACGCGCCGGGTCGACGGGTCGGCCCAGAGCTCGGCCGGGCGGGCGAGGACCACCAGGGTCGCGTCGGCGGGGGCGAGGGTGGCCAGGTCCCCCACCGACGAGGGCTCGGGCGCCTCGGCGGCCTCCACCGGCGGCGGCGGCGCTCCGCCACACGCGCAGAGGCAGCCGGCCCCGAGGACGAGGCCCAGCCACCCCGCAGCCGACGTCGGGCCGGATGGCGCCTCCGAAGTGAGCAGTGGAGCGGTCCGGCGCACCGGACCCGGGATAGCACGCCGCCCCGAGACGGGTCAGGCGCTCGCGCGGCTGCTGCGCTTCTTCGACTTGCCGTTGGCGCTCTTGGCGTCCGAGCCGTCGTCGCCCGCGTCGTCACCCGCGTCCGCCTCGGCCTCGGCCTCCGGCGGCTTGGCGTCCTCGGGGAGCAGGCCGTTCTTCACGCGGATCTTGTGCTCGAGCCCGTCCATGATGGCCGGGTTCTCCTCGAGGAAGGTCCGGCTGTTCTCGCGGCCCTGGCCGAGGCGCTCGTTGTCCGCGCTGTACCAGGCGCCCGACTTCTCCACGACGCCGGCGTCGACGCCGAGGTCCAGGATCTCGCCGCTCTTGCTGACGCCCTGGCCGAAGAGGATGTCGAACTCGCACATGCGGAAGGGCGGCGCGAGCTTGTTCTTCACCACCTTCACGCGGGTGCGGTTGCCGATGGCGCCGTCGCCCTGCTTGATGGTGCCGATGCGGCGGATGTCGAGCCGGACCGAGGAGTAGAACTTGAGCGCGTTGCCGCCGGTCGTGGTCTCCGGCGAGCCGAACATCACACCGATCTTCATGCGGATCTGGTTGATGAAGAAGAGCGTCGCGTTGGACTTGTGGACGGTCGCCGTGAGCTTCCGGAGCGCCTGGCTCATGAGGCGCGCCTGGAGGCCGACGTGGCTGTCGCCCATCTCGCCTTCGATCTCGGCCTTGGGCACGAGGGCCGCCACCGAGTCGATGACGATGAGGTCGACCGCCCCGGAGCGCACGAGGGTGTCGGCGATCTCGAGGGCCTGCTCGCCGTGGTCCGGCTGGGCCACGAGGAGCTCCTCGGTGTTGACCCCGAGCTTGCGCGCGTAGCCGACGTCGAGCGCGTGCTCGGCGTCGATGAAGGCCGCGACGCCGCCCGCCCGCTGCGCCTCGGCGATGGCGTGGAGGGTCATGGTCGTCTTGCCGCTCGACTCCGGGCCGTAGACCTCGATGATCCGGCCGCGCGGGTAGCCGCCCACGCCGAGCGCCAGGTCCAGCGACAGCGAGCCGCTCGAGATGACGGGCACCGCCGGCGCCTGCTCCTGGTCACCGAGGCGCATGATCGCGCCCTTGCCGTAGGTCTTCTCGATCGAGCCGATGGCCAGATGGAGGGCCTTGTCCTTGTTCGGGTCGCGCTCGGTTTTCGCCATGGGTGCTCTCCTATCGTCCGCCGCGTGGCGCTTCAACGCCCGGGCCGCCGGAACCTGTCGATCCGTTCAGTATCAGAAAGTGTGGGGTGCGGCAACGCTGGAGGACGATTCCGCCGCGCTGCCCACGCCGACCGAGACGGAGCGCGCCCCGCGCGACTGACGGAACCGGTGAGAAAAAGATCGAGCCGAGGATCTACTCGGCGATCTGCTTCCGATCGAGCCGCCGCTGCACGCCGGACGACTCGCCGCGGAGACGGGCCCGGAGCTCGGCGTTCTCGGCCCGCAGCTCGGCGATCTCCCCCTGCTGCGCGACCACGGCGGCCACGTCCTCGAGCACGATCCCCGAGCAGCCGGCGAGCCCGGCGAACGGGTACCGGATCCGCGCCGACACGCGCACCTGGCCGCCCCAGGGCAGGGGCTCGGTCCAGGTCAGCGCCTTCGCGATGCCGCTGCGGGCGGAGCGGAGCCACCGCGCGATCGCCTCCCGCTTGCGACCGCTCGCGCGCGCCAGGAGCGCCACTCCGTCGTCGCCGCGGGCGTGGAGGAGGAACGCGGCGGTCGAGTTCACGTGGGTGCGTCCGTCCTCGTGGAGGAGGACGAGCCCGAGGCCGACGTCGTCGAAGGCCTCGCCGAGGGTGACGAGATCGGAGCTGCTCACGGGGGATCAACATGACGGGCCCCCGAGGGGCCTTCATTGACCGAAGGCGCTCGATCTCATGCAGATCGCGACGCGACCCGCCGGAACCGCCCGGGCGTCAGCCCCGTCCAGCGCTTGAACGCGCGGTGGAAGGCCGAGACCTCGGAGTAGCCGAGGAGATAGGCGGCGCCCGAGATGCTGACGCCGCCCGTGCGGAGCAGCTGCTCGGCGACCTCGCGGCGGGTGTCGTCGAGCAGCTCCTGGAAGGAGGTGTCGCGCTCGGCGAGCCGGCGCTGGAGCGCGCGGGCGGAGATCCCGAGCCGGCCCGCGACCGCCTCGAGCGAGACGTCGCCGGAGGGGAGCGCGCGGCCGACCTCCCGGCGCACCTCGAGCTCGAGCCCCACGTCGAGGCCCGGGTCGCGCGCCCGGTCGGCCAGCTCGCGCTGCAGGAAGCGCTCGAGGGTGCTCGCGAGCTCGGGGTCGGCCTCGCTCATCGGGAGCGCGAGCTGCTCGGGCGCGAAGTCGATGGCGTCGCGCCGAGCGCCGAGCGTCACCTCCACCCCGAACGCGCGGTCGAGGAGCCGCCGATCCCGGCTCGAGGGCTGCCGGAGCGAGACCCCGCGCGGCGCGAGGGGCACGCCGGTGGCGCTGCGGGCCATCTCGAGCGTGCCGAGCATCGCGAAGTGGGTGATCACCCGGCGATGGGGATCGTCCTCGTGCGGCGAGTCGTAGACCAGGCGCACCCCGCCGTCCTCGTCGGGCTCGAGCGCGAACATCTCCCGCCCGTGGAGCAGCGCGCTGAACCGCGCGAGCACCGACAGTCCGTCGCGCAGGGACGGCGCGCTCCGGACCGCGAACTCGAGCCCCCGGAAGCGCCCTCGTTGCAGAGAGCGCGCCGCGAGGAGCCCGAAGTCCTCCCCCGCCGCCCGGATCGCGGCGTGCCAGAGCGCCTCCTCGCGGTCGGTGGGGATCAGGTCGTCGAGGTCGTCCGCCTCGAGGCCGGCCTCGGCGCAGATCGCGTCGGCGTCGAGCCCGAGCTCCTGCAGCGCGTCGCGGATCGCGTGCGCGATGGTCGCCGAGACGCCCTCTTCGTCGTCCACGACTCAGGGATATCACGGCCCGCGGCGACCGGCGCGTCCCCGTTCAGGACGCCTTGGCCGCGCGCACCAGCTCGCGCAGCGCGAGGTAGGCGGAGAGCCGGCGGATCCGCCAGCGGTCGCCGCCGAGGGCGTGCACCTGGGTCACCGTCTCTCGGCCGCGCCGGGCGACGCCGATGAACACCGTGCCCACCGGCTTGCTCTCGGTGCCGCCGCCGGGGCCGGCGATGCCGGTGATCGAGACCGCGAGATCGGAGTCGGCCAGCCGGCGCGCGCCGTCCGCCATCGCCGCGGCGACCTCGCTGCTGACCGCGCCGTGACCCCGCAGGACCTCGCCGCTCACCCCGAGCACCTCGGTCTTGGCGGCGTTGGAGTAGGTCACGGCGCTCAGGAGCATGTACTCGGAGCTGCCGGGCACGTCGGTGATGAGCGAGCCCACGATGCCCCCGGTGCAGCTCTCGGCGAGCGCGATCGTGAGCCCGCGGTCGCGCAGCACGTGGCCGACGTACGCCGGGTAGCGCTCCTCGCCGCTGCCGAAGACCGCGTCGCCGAGCCGTCGCCGGACCTCCTCCTCGGCCTCCCGCGCGACCGCCTGGGCGGCGGACTCGCTCTCGGCGCGCGCGAGGAGCTTCACCTCGATCTCCGGGAAGCTCGCGCGATAGCCGAGCGTGAGCCCCTCGAAGCGCGCCTCGACACCCTCGAGCAGCTCGCCCACCTTCGACTCCGGCAACCCGAAGGTGCGGAGGTGGACCTGGTGGGTGTCCCGCTCGACCCCTCGCGAGACCGCGGGCTGCACGTGGTCGGCGAAGAGGCGCTTCATCTCGTGCGGCACCCCGGGCAGGAACCAGGCGCGGCAGCCGCCGATCGTGACCGCGAAGCCCGGCGCGGTGCCGACCGGGTTCTCGAGCGGGTCGGCGCCCTCCGGCAGATCGGCCTGCTTGGCGTTCGACGGGCTCATCTCGCGGCCGACGGCGGCGAAGCGGCGCTCGATCATGCGGAGCGAGGGCTCGTGCCGGACCCGCGCCACGCCGGCGACCCGCGCGACCGCCTCGGCGGTGAGGTCGTCGGTGGTCGGGCCGAGGCCGCCGGTCGCGACGATCCAGCGGTGCTCGGCGGCGAGCCGCTTCAGCGCCGCGCCGATGCGATCGAGATCGTCGGGCACCGAGACGTGCTCGCAGACCTCGCAGCCGAGCGCGGTGAGCTGCTCGGAGAGCCAGCTCGCGTTCGAGTTCGTGAGCTCGCCGCGCGTGAGCTCGGTGCCGATGGAGAGGACGGCGGCGGTCATCGGGACCTCGGAGAAAAGGGTCGGTCAGGCTAGGGCCTCGCCGGCGACGCCGTCAAGCGCGGATGGATCGTCCCCTACTCTCACCCGTCCCCCCATGATAGGACCGCTCGGGGTTTCGGGGGGCGCGCCGCGACCTACGTAGCCCCTCGCGTGAAAGGACCGGCATGACGAAGATCCAGACGATGACCTCGTGCCTGGGCGCCCTCGCCCTCGCCACCGGGCTCGTGGCGCTCGCCGCGGCTCAGGACGGCGAAGAAGGCGCCGCCGAAGGGGAGCGCACGCCGCTCTCGAGCCTGCCCATCCAGCGGGCCCAGCTCGACAACGGGCTGCGCGTGGTGATGAGCCCCGACCGCACCGTGCCGACGGTGGCGATCAGCGTCTACTACGACGTCGGCTCGCGGAACGAGGAGCGCGGCCGCTCCGGCTTCGCCCACCTCTTCGAGCACATGATGTTCCAGGGCTCCGAGAACGTGGCCAAGGGCGAGCACTTCTCGCTCATCATGAACCGCGGCGGCTCGCTCAACGGCACCACCAGCCACGACCGCACCAACTACTTCGAGACCCTCCCCAGCAACGAGCTGGCGCTCGGGCTCTGGCTCGAGGCGGACCGCATGCGCTCGCTCGCGGTGACCGAAGAGAACTTCGAGAACCAGCGGCAGGTCGTCATGGAGGAGTGGCGGCAGAGCTACCGCAACCAGCCCTACTCGATGAGCTTCCTGCGCATCAACGAGCTGGCCTACGGCGACTACTGGCCGTACGCGCACTCGACCATCGGCGACATCGCCGACCTCGAGAACGCGCCGCTGTCGGCCGTGCAGCAGTTCTTCGACACCTACTACAAGCCCAACAACGCGGTCCTCAGCATCGCCGGCGACTTCGACCCGGAGGAGGCGATGACCCTGGTCCGCCGCTACTTCGGCGAGATCCCCTCGGGCGAGCTGCCCGAGTACGCGCCCGGCGAGCTGGCGCCGCAGACGTCCGAGCGCGTCGACACCATCCTCGACCCGCTGGCGCCCCGCCCGGCGTTCCACCTCGCGTGGCACATCCCGCCGACCCGCGAGGCCGATCACTACGCGCTCGAGATGATGGGCCTGATCCTCGGCGACGGCGAGTCCTCGCGGCTCTACCAGGAGCTCGTGAAGGAGCGAGAGCTCGCGCAGGAGGTGTTCATCGGCACCGACGACCGCCGCGGCCCCGACCTGTTCAGCGCCTGGGTGATCCTCAGCGAGGGGCACACCGGCGAGGAGGCCCGCGAGGTCATCTACGGCCAGCTCGACAGCGTGGCGCGCCGCGGCGTGACCGAGCGCGAGCTGGAGAAGGCCCGCAACCGGATCCGCGCGACGTTCGTGTTCGGGCTGCAGTCGAACCTGCAGAAGAGCCAGCGCCTCGCCGAGTACGAGCTCTACCACGGCAACGCGGAGCACATCCGCGAGGAGATGGGGCGCTACATGGCGGTGACCCGCGAGGACATCCAGCGCGTCGCCGGGCAGTACTTCGCGGAGACCAACCGCACGGTGCTCGACGTCGTGCCCCAGCCCCCGCAGCAGGAAGGAGGCGAGCAGTGAAGCGCGCCCTGATCGGCCTGACGGCCCTGAGCATGCTCGCGTGCGGCCCCTCGGCCACGCCCGACCCGGGTGACGAGACGACGGGCGACGAGACCACGGTGGAGGTCGTGCGCACCGAGCCGGCGCGCCAGCCCCCGCCCGAGAGCGGCCCGCCGCGCGACGTGGAGTTCCCCGACGTCGCCCGGGCGGACGCCGCCGGCCTCGATGTCAACACGGTGCGCTTCGGACACCTCCCGCTCGTCTACCTCCGGCTCGTGATCCAGAGCGGCAGCGCGCAGGATCCGGACGAGCTGCCCGGGCTGGCGAACCTCGTCGCCCAGATGCTCAAGGAGGGCACGCGGCGCCGCTCGAGCGCCGAGCTCGCGGAGGCCGTCGAGTTCCTCGGCGCCAACCTCTACGTGGGCGCCGACGAGGAGAACGTCTACGTGATGGTGCGGGCGCTCTCCGAGCACCTCGACGAGGCCATGGACCTGCTCGCGGAGGTCGCGCGCAACCCGCGGTTCAGCGACACCGAGCTGCGCCGACTGAAGCAGCGCGAGCGCGATCGCCTCGCCCTCTCGTCGCAGCAGCCGCGCTACCTGGCGCGCCGCGAGCTCTACCGCGAGCTCTACGGCAACCACCCCTACGCGCACGTGGACACCACCGAGGCGGCGCTCGAGCGCATCTCTCGTCGTGACCTCCAGAGCTGGCACCGGACGCACTTCGTGCCGAACAACGCCTTCCTCGTGGCGGTGGGCGACGTGGAGCCGGCGGCCGTGCAGTCGGCGGCGGAGCGGGCCTTCCGCGGGTGGCGGCGTCGCGACGTCCCGGAGACGACCTACCCGGCGCCCCCCGAGCGCGCCCGGCGCGAGGTGCTCGTGGTCGACCGCCCGCAGTCGGTGCAGTCGGTCATCTACGTCGGCAACCTCGCCCTCGAGCGCCGGAACCCGGACTTCGTCCGGCTCCAGGTCGCCAACCAGGTGCTCGGCGGCTCGGCCGCGTCGCGCCTCTTCATGGACCTGCGCGAGCAGCGCAGCCTCACCTACGGCGCCTACAGCCAGGTCGGCGAGCGGGCCCAGGTCGCCCCCTTCGTGGCCTTCGCCGCGGTGCGCAACGAGGTGACCCAGGAGGCGATGGCCGGGTTCGTGGAGCACCTCGACCGGATCGTCGCCGAGCAGCCGCCGCAGGACGAGGTCGGGGACGCGCAGAGCTACCTCAGCGACTCCTTCCCGCTCCAGATCGAGACCGCGGGCCGCGTGGCCTCGATGGTGGAGGAGCTGCGCATCTACGACCTGCCGGACGACTACTGGGACGGCTACCGGAGCGCGATCCGCGAGGTGACCGCCGAGCAGGCGCACGCGGCGGCCGAGCAGTACATCCACCCCGACCGGGCGATCATCGTCGCCGTCGGCAAGGCGGCCGACATCGTCGAGCCCCTCCGCCGCTACGGACCGGTGCGGGTGATCGACACCGAGGGCAACGAGGTCGAGACCTTCCCGGCGGCAGAGCTCCCGGCGGCAGAGTAGGCGGCGACCGGGAATGCGCGGCCCGGGTCCCTCCGTCGGAGGGGTCCGGGCCGTTCTTTCGTGAAGGGTCGGGCGCCCGGGGGCCACAGATCGTATGGTGCAGCCGCCCCGACCGGGGCTAGGAGCAGCAGAGAACCATGTGCGGAATCGTCGGCTACGTCGGGGACGAAGAGTGCGCCCCCATCCTCCTCGATGGCCTCAAGCGGCTGGAGTACCGCGGGTACGACTCCGCGGGGACGGCCATCTACGACGGTGAGAGCATCCGGGTGGTGCGCGCCGTCGGGAAGCTCCGCAACCTCGAGAAGGCGATCGAGGAGAAGAAGCCCACCGGCCAGATCGGCATCGGGCACACCCGCTGGGCCACCCACGGGCGCCCCTCCGAGGTGAACGCGCACCCGCACTTCATCGGCGGCGTCGCCGTGGTGCACAACGGCATCATCGAGAACCACCTCTCGCTGCGCGCCCGCCTCGAGGAGCGCGGCGCGAAGATCATCTCCGACACCGACACGGAGATCGTCGCCCACCTCATCGACCAGCAGGTGAAGGAGGGCCACGACATCGAGACCGCCGTGCGCAAGGCGCTCTCCGAGGTCCACGGCGCCTACGCGCTCGCGGTCCTGAGCGAGGCGGAGCCGGACCGGCTCGTGGTGGCCAAGAGCGCGTCGCCGCTCGTGCTCGGCATCGGCGACGGCGAGATGTTCGCCGGCTCCGACATCCCGGCGCTGCTGCCCTACACGCGCAAGATGATCTTCCTCGAGGACGGCGAGATGGCCGTGCTCACCAAGGACGAGGCCGTCGTCACCACCCTCGAGGGCGAGGCGGTGGACCGCGCGCCGCGACACATCGACTGGTCGCCGGTGATGGCCGAGAAGGCCGGCTACAAGCACTTCATGCTCAAGGAGATCCACGAGCAGCCGCGCGCGATGGAGGACACGCTCCGCGGCCGCCTGGATCGCGAGAAGGGCGACATCAACGGCCACGAGATCGGCCTGAGCGAGGAGGACGCGAAGGGCCTCTCGCGGGTCTACCTGCTCGCCTGCGGCACCAGCCACCACGCGGCGATGACCGGGCGCTACTTCCTCGAGAAGCTGGCGAAGATCCCGACCACGGTGGAGCTGGCCAGCGAGTTCCGGGGCCGCATGCCGATCATCGGCGAGGGAGACCTCGTGGTCGCGGTGAGCCAGTCGGGCGAGACCCTCGACACGCTCGTGGCCGCCAAGGAGGCCAAGGACCACGGGGCCAAGGTGCTCGCGATCGCCAACGTGATCGGCAGCGCCATCCCCCGCATGAGCGACGCCGCCTTCTACACCCACGCCGGGCCCGAGATCGGCGTCGCGTCGACGAAGTGCTTCACCACCCAGATCGCGAACCTCTTGATGCTCTCGATCTGGCTCGGTCGCCGTCGCGGCGTGCTGAGCCCCGAGGACACGGGCGCGCTGGTCGAGGACATGGCGCGGCTGCCGCACCTGATGCGCGACGTGCTGCTCGGCACGCGACAGCTCGTGGCGAACCTGGCCAAGCGCTACAGCGAGGCGCGCGACGTGCTCTTCCTCGGGCGCGGGCTCAACTTCCCGATCGCCCTCGAGGGCGCGCTCAAGCTGAAGGAGATCAGCTACGTGCACGCCGAGGGCTACGCGGCCGGCGAGATGAAGCACGGCCCGATCGCGCTCATCGACAGCAACGTGCCGGTGCTGGTGCTCGCGCCCAAGGACTCCTGGTACGAGCGCACCCTGAGCAACCTGCAGGAGGCCAAGGCCCGCGAGGCGCAGGTCATCGCGGTGGCGACCGAAGGCGACGAGGACGCGCGCGACGTGGCCCACGACCTGGTCGAGATCCCCGCGGTGCGGGACGAGCTGACGCCCTTCCTCACCGTGCTGCCGCTCCAGCTCTACTCCTACTACGTGGCCGACTTCAAAGGCACCGACGTCGACCAGCCGCGCAACCTCGCGAAGACCGTCACCGTCGAGTAGGCTCGACGGCCGCCATGCTGCACGGCGCCACCGTCGCCGTCGTGGTGCCCGCCCACGACGAAGCCCGCCTCATCGCGCGCACCCTCGCGTCGATCCCCGCCTGGGTGGATCGTGTGGTGGTGGTCGACGACGCGTCGAGCGACGACACGAAGGGCCGGGCCGAGGGCTGCGGCGATCCGCGGGTCACCGTGGTCCGCCACGCGGTCAACCGGGGCGTCGGCGCCGCGATCGTGACCGGCTACCGGGAGGCGTTCGAGGCCGGCGCCGACGTGGCCGCGGTGATGGCCGGCGACGCTCAGATGGATCCGGCGGATCTCCGGGCGGTGGTCGAGCCGGTGGCGCGCGGCGAGGCCGACTACGTGAAGGGCAACCGGCTCGCGCATCCGGACGCGCGCCGCGCGATGCCGCTCTTCCGGCTGGTCGGCAACCACGCGCTGAGCGCCCTGACCCGGCTCGCCACCGGGCTCGACGTGCACGACTCGCAGTGCGGCTACACCGCGATGCATCGCCGGGTCGCCGAGCGGGTGCGGCTGCAGCGGCTCTGGCCCCGCTACGGCTACCCGAACGATCTGCTCTCGCGGCTGGCGGTGGCGCGGCTGCGGGTGCGCGACGTGCCGGTGCGGCCGGTCTACGCGGACGAGGAGAGCGGCATCCGCACCCACGATCTGCTCGTGAGCTTCCCGCTCGTGATCGGCCTCGGCTTCGCCCGGCGCCTGGCCGCGCCCACGAGGCCGTGACCCCGAAGCTGGTGCCGCGTGCAGATCGGGATGCTGACCACGAGCTATCCGCGCTTCGACGGGGACGTCGCGGGGGTGTTCGTGCGCGGCATGGCGCGCGCGCTGGCCGCGCGGGGGCACGGCGTCGAGGTCCTGGCGCCCCGGCCGCTCGAGGGAGACGCGCCGCCGTCCGACCCGGGCGTGCGGCTGGGCTGGGTCGACTACGGCGCCGGCCTGCGCACGTTCTACGGGGCCGGCGTGCCCGACAACGTGCGCGACCCGCGCGCCTGGCCGGGGCTGGTGACCTTCCCGCGGGCGCTGCTCGCGGAGGCGCGGGACCGGGTCAGCGGGTGGGACGCGGTGGTGAGCCACTGGGCGCTGCCCTCGGCGCTGATCGCCGGCGCCATCCGTGGAGAGCGCCCCCACGTGGCCGTGCTGCACTCGGCGGACGTGCACCTGATGGCGCGGCTGCCGCTCTCGTCCCGGGTCGCCGGGCGCGTGGGGCGGAGCGCGGACGAGCTCTGGTTCGCGTCGAACGCGCTGCGCAAGCGCTTCCTCCACCTCCTGCCCGCGGTGCCCCGCGCGCGCCTCGCGAGCCGGGCCCACGCGAGCGCGATGGGCGTGGAGCTCGAGGCGCCGAGCGCCAGCCGGCGGGCGCTCCGCGAGCGGCTGCGCTTCGATCGTTTCACGATCGCGTCGGTGGGCCGGCTCGTGCCGATCAAGGGGCTGGATCACGCGATCGACGCCGTCGGCGGGGACGCCGGCCTGGAGCTCGTGCTCGCGGGAGACGGCCCGGCGCGAGAGGCGCTGGCGCGGCGGGCCGCTCGGCGTCGCGCGCGGATCCGCTTCCTCGGCGTGCGGGTCGGGGTCGACAAGGCGGACCTGCTCGCGGCGGCCGACGCGTTCATCGCGCCGTCGGTCGAGCTCTCGAGCGGCCGCACCGAGGGCACGCCGACGGCCGCGCTCGAGGCCGCCCTCGCCGGCTTGCCCCTCGTCGCCAGCGCGACCGGCGGCCTCGCGGAGCTCTTCGACGCGGAGAGCGCGTGGCTGGTCCCCCCGGGCGACGTCGGCGCGCTCCGGCGCGCCCTGCGCGAGTGCGCCCTCGATCCGGCGGCGCGCGCGGAGAAGTCGGCCGCGGCCCGCGAGATCGCCGAGGCGTTCACCTGGGACGTGCTCGCGCCTCGCATCGAAGATCTGCTGGAGCGGAACCGATGAAGGGCCTCGACGCGCTCTACGCGGCCTTCTCCCGCTTCCCTTGCCCCACGCGGCTGACCGGCTGCCCGTGCTGCGTCGACGACGCCTGCTCGCGGAGGCTGACCCGGACGCCGCTCCGGGCGCTCGAGCCCGAGGCGCTCGGCCGGTACGCGTTCAAGGCGATGAGCACCTGGGGGACGGAGCGGGACTACGCGTACTTCGCGCCCCGGATCCTGGAGCTGTCCCGCGACGGACACGACGCCTTCCCCGGCCTCGGAGTGGACGTGGTGGTCCGCAAGCTGCGCGAGGCCGGCCTCGAGACCTGGCCGGCCGACGTGCGCGACGCGGTCGACGCGTTCTTCGCCGCCTGGGCCGACGAGGTCGCCGGGAGCTGGCGCGCCCTCGAGCTGCTGGAGGGCGCGTCGCCGCAGATCTCCGACCCGGGGGCGTTCGTGAAGCGCTGGGCGGCGGCCGCGGGCCCGGTCGCGGTGGCCGACGCGATGCTGAGGCGCTGGGTCGGGCAGGGAGACTTCTTCGACCGCGACGCGCCGCTGGGCTGGCGCGGGACGGACGTTGCCGGCCGCGCCCTGGTCGCCCTCTTCCGGGACCCGGCGACGCACGCCTCGCTGGAGGGCGCGCTGGCGGCGACCTCGTCGGGGGAGGACGCCGAGGTGCTCGCGGCGGCGCTGGAGGCGCTGGAGCCGTTTCGGTAAGCCCGACCTTCGGGCACGGGCAGGGGCACGGGGAGCAGGCCGCTGCGGCCTGCTCAGGGCTGGATGCGGCGGGTGCCGGCGGGGGGGCGCCAGCGGAAGGCGCTCTCGGGCACGTCGCGGTTGAGCTGCTGCTCGAGGAAGTCGAAGCGGTTCACGTTGTTCGACGAGTCCACGATCATGATCCGGTGCACGACGCCGCGGCGCGACGCGTCGTCGTCGACGAAGAGCAGGATGCGCGAGTAGTGGGGCGTCGGGCGGCGGCTCCGCAGCTCGAGGACCTGGCCCTCGGAGTAGCCGAGGCGCGAGGCGTCGAGGAGACGGAAGCGGAAGTTCTCGTCGAGGCGGCCGGTGCCGGTGAGGAAGCTGAGCGCCGCGGGGAGCTGCGCGTCGCTGATCGGCTGCTGGTAGTACTGCCCGCGCTGCTGCCCCGGATCCGGCGGCTCGAAGACGGTGAGCTGCTGCCCGTCGCTGACCACGATCTTCCCGTTGGGCTCCTCGTAGTCGAAGCGCATCATGCCCGGCTTGCGGAAGCGCACCCGGCCGCGGCTCACGTCCGTCCGGTCGTAGACCCGGTTGCGGTACCGCTGCACGAAGCGAGCGCTCATCGTGCGGGTCTGGTCGTAGAAGGTCTGAACCCACGACGCGACCTCGGCCGCGCTGGGGCGAGACTGCGCCTCGGCCGGCTCGCTGGCGCCGGCGCCGAGGAAGGCGAGGCCGCCCGCGAGGGTGAGCGCGGCCGCCCGGAGCATCGTTCGAGGGGACTTCATCATCGTTCTCCGCATGGACTGACCGGCCTTGTCCTTCATTCAGCCGAGGCCCGCAAGTGGGCCGCGCAACACCCGCCGACGCGGCGCTGTTCCCGCCGGGGGCCAGCGCTCCGTCCTGCCCCATCCCGCGTCCGTGACCCCCGTGGGGCGATGTTGATCAGCCGTCACGTCCCGGCTACGATGAGGCCGTCTCGGGTCATCGGGCTCGGGTCTTCGGCTTAGGCTTTCCTTGACACTCAGTTTCTGTTCACCGTGCCTCTCGAGAGGAGAGGGGCAGCGGTCATTGGACGGAGGTTCCATGAGCAGGTCTCAGCGCCGAATCGAAAGCAACAAGAACATCTCCCGGCTGGAAAAGCGCCACAAGCAGCTGAAAGCTGAGGTCGCGGAGTATGAATCGAGGCTGGGGCTCAACCCTGAGGAACAGGTCAGACTACAGAGGCTGAAGAAGGAGAAGCTAGCGACGAAGGACGAGCTGAGTCGGATCTCGTCCGTACCGTAGCCCTCCCATGACGCGATGACGGCAGAGGTTCTCCTCTGCCGTTTTTCTTTTCTCCCGTTCGTCCGCGCCTCAGGCGTCCGGAGCGGCTTCGTCCGTGGAGGGCTCCTCCGCGGGCGCCTCGCCCCCGGCCGTCTCCTCCTCGACCGCTCCCGCCTCGGGCGGGCGGTGGCTCATGCCGCGCGGCGTGAGCTCCACCAGGGTCCGGTCCATGATCTGGCGCCACTCCGGCCGCAGCCCCGCGCCCTGATCGCCGGCGACCTCGCGCGCCACCGCCAGGTAGTGCAGCGCGTCGAGGCGATGCCCGAGGCGATACTCGGTCATGCCGCGCAGGTAGTAGTACCGAGCGCGCATCTCGAGGTCCATCGTGGGCGCGTCGTCCTCGAGGTCACGAAGCCAGATCAGCGTGTCCTCGTAGCGCGCCTGCTCGTAGGTGGCCTCGGCGCGCTGCATGTCGTCGCTGATCGCCGCGCAGCCGGTCGCGCCGATCGCGAGCGCCAGCACCGCCCAGTTGAACCGCTTCATGCGGCCGAGCGTATCAGAGCCCCGCCGCCGCCGGAATGTAAGGCGACCGTGGGGCGTCTCCCCCATGGCGGTCGCGCGAGCGCGAGGTTACCCTGATCGGGAAGTCGCGCTTCACTCGATGCCTTCAGGCGGAAGAGGCGCGGCCGTTCGGATCGAGCAGAAAAAGGAACGCCCGGCGAGCTGCAACTCGCCGGGCGAAAGACCCGGTCACCCGGGAAGATTCTGCGAAGTCAGGCTGTCGAGAAAAAAGTAAGCAACCAAGCCGGAAGCAAGTAGATAAGGAAGCTCGTCAGCTGGCCGCGGCTCCCTCGACGAATCGAGGTTGCGATCGAAGCGGACAGCCCAAGAAAGAAAGCGAAGCTGGAATGGAGCCCGACGGGGTCAAACGGCCGGTCTCCGAAGCTTCGGCTCGAAAGCCGAGAAGCTGTTAAGCGAAGAAGCTCTGGTTGGCAAGCAAAGGGCAGTAGGAAGCGGTCGGGGTTCGCCTCGGCCGCTTTCTGCGTTCGTATGAAGCAATCGCGGTGCCAGCGAGGCCTCTGAAGGGGCCTCGGCGAAAAACCCAATGATTCTCAGATCGGCGCCCCGAGCCCATCCCGAACCGGCCGCGTCACCGCCTGCGCACCATGACATCGGTGTCATGGGGGGCCGAACGCGAACGGGGCCCGGCGACGGATCGCCGAGCCCCGTGGGCTGAAGTCGGGTCAGACGACCGGGTTACCGGGCTTTACGCGCCACCACCGCGGCGAGCCCCAGGGCCCCGAGCGCGTTGAGCAGCAGCCACGGGCCGATCATCGCCTCGGGCAGGAGCGCGAAGCGGAGGGTCGGCCAGAGCGCCTCGACCGCCATGAACGCCGCGCTGCCGATCCCGAGCCCGACGAGCAGCGGGCGGAGGCGCTTCACGTGGTAGCCGAGGGCCACCGCGCCGAGCGTCGGCAGCGCGCTGACGAGGAGCAGCGCGCCCCACGCGCCCAGCGGAGAGGCGGCCGCGCCCAGCGCGCCGAGCGAGAGGAGCCCGCCCAGCCCGCCGAGGCCGGCGAGCGCCCAGGGGAGCGCGCCGAGCCCGCCGGCGCCGACCACCGCGAACGCCGCCGTCCCGGCCGGGGCGACGCCGAGCGCCTGCTTGCGGCGCAGGCCGAGCAGCACGAGCAGCGAGAGCCCGAGCGCCGCGGCGCCGCGGGCCAGGCCGCCCTCCTGCGTCGCCTTCGACAGCGCCGCCGGCGCCTGCACCAGGCCGGAGCCATACCGGTGGGCGTCGCCGAGGTCGTCGGCGCTCTGCTTCAGGATGCGCTCGACCGAGTCGGGATCGGTCACGCCGTTGGCGTAGAGGAGCGCGGCCACGCCGGCGACGTGCGGGGCGGCCATCGAGGTGCCCTGCCAGGCGAGGTAGTCGAAGCGCGCGGTGTCGCCGCGGACCATCGTGTTCTGCAGCACGCCGTCCGGCATGCCGTCGCCGTTCTGGTCGACCCGGAGGTCACCGCCCGGCGCGACCACGTCGAGCCCGGTGCCGTAGCAGGAGTAGAAGGTGAGCTCGCGGTCGTAGCGGACCGCGCCCACCGCGACGACGTGGTTGGCGCGCGCCGGGTACTCGACCCGGCTGCGGCTCGAGTTGCCGGCCGCCGCGACCACCAGCACGCCCTTGCCGTGCGCGTAGTCGATGGCGCGCTGCACGGCGCGCGACGGCATGCCCCCGCCGAGCGACATGTTGATGACGTGGGCCCCGTGGTCGGCGGCGTAGCGGATGGCGGCCGCGATGCCGCCCCAGCCGCCGGTGCCGTTCCGGTCGAGCACCTTCAGCGGCATGATGGTCGCCTCGGGCGCGACGCCGGCGACGCCGACGCCGTTGTGGGTGCTCTGGGCCACCGTGCCGGCGACGTGGGTGCCGTGCCCGTGCTCGTCGTCGGGGTGCGCGTCGCCGTCGACGAAGTCGTAGCCTTCGGCGAAGCGGGTCTGGCCGAGGTCGGGCGCGAGGTGGAAGCCCCCCTCCTCGCGGTGGGCGACGCCGGTGTCGATCACCGCGACCACGACGCCGGCGCCTCGCGACATCGTCCACGCCCGAGGCATGCCGATCTGGTCGAGGTGCCACTGGTGCGGGTAGTAGGGGTCGTTCGGCACGAAGCGGTCGGGATCGTCGGAGGGCGCCGGGGCCTGCCCGGTCGGGCGGACGTAGGCGGCGGCGTCCGGGAGCGACCAGCGGCGCTCGACCTCGACCACCTCGACGTCGGGGTCGTCCGAGAGCGCTCGGATCACGTCGTCGATCTCGCTGAGCGGCGGCTCGATCCGGAAGAGGTTGGCCTCGTCGCTCAGCTCGTCGCCGAGCGCGGCCTCGCCGGCCGGCCAGCGGAAAGGCGCAATCGCGCGCACGATCCGGGCGGCGGCGTCCGCGTGGTCCGCGTCGCTGGCGCCGTCGTCGAGGTCGACGAGCACCGCGCCGGTCGGCGGATCCACCGGCCCGGAGAGCGGGGCGGCCGAGGTGACGAGGCCGTCACCGGTCCGCGCGGTCACGGAGAAGATCACCATGACGAGGAAGGCCGCACCGAAGAGGCCGAGGATCCACAGATGTCGCTTCAAAGGTCGCTCCCCTGCTCAGGGTGGTCGGACGGACGGATCCCGCCCCACCTTGGGGTCTACGCTTCAATGTAGGGCGCGATTCCCCGGACGACCAATGTCAGGCGCGACGGGGGAGCATCGCCCAGACCTGACAGAAGCCCGCCGCGGCGACCGCGCAGAACAGCGGGAGCGCGAGGGTCGCGATCCAGCGGGCGTCGGTCAGGGCGAGATCCGAGAGCGTCCGACCCGGGAACGCGGCCACCGCCATCGCGCCCGCGCTGTGCAACGCGAGCCAGACGAGGAGCGCGAAGCCCGCGATCCAGGCGCCGCCGTGCCCGGTGGGATCGAGGAACGAGAGCGCGGCGCTCACGAGCACGACCACCAGGACGAGGCGGCTGATCGGGCCGACCCAGGACTGCCAGGCGAGCGTCTCGACCACGAAGCCGTCGACGCCGCCGGAGAAGAGGAGCCAGCTGGTCGCCGCCGCGAGGCTGAGCCCGACGAGGATCCGCGCGAAGCGGCTCTTGCGGTGGGCGGCCCGGTAGAAGAGCGACGAGGCGCCGAGCACCGCGCAGGCCACGAGGAGCGGGGTCGCGGCGCCGTCCGACTGGGCGCTCAGCCAGGCGACCCAGCCCGCGCCGGCGCCGCCGACCAGGGCCAGGGTGGCCCCGCGCACCCGCGCCTCGACCGGGGCGAGGCCCACCGCGGCGCAGAGGAAGAAGAGCGCCGCGAGCCCGAGCGCGCTGCCGGCGAGGCCGCCCATGGCGATGACCCCGACCAGCCCGCCGACGCCGACCGCGACCGCGCCCCAGCGGTTGGTGCGCTCGAGGGGCGCCTTGGGCCACCAGTCCTGCCGGAGCAGCTCCGACGCGAGGTAGCGCGGGCGCTGGACGGTCTCTTCGTCGTCGCGCCGCTTCTTGCCCGAGGCGACGGGAGCCTGGGTGAGCTGGGTGCCCGAGACGTCGGGCGCCTGGACCCGGCGACGCTTCGCGGTGGACGGAGAGCGCGGGAACTCCACGACCTCGCCGCCCTCCCCCGGCAGCCCCGCCGGGCGGAGCATGCGCTCCGAGGACTCGTCGGAGGCGTCGTCGGCCCAGGTCCCCGCGGGCACGATCGAGTTGCCCGTGACCTCCTCCGTCGGGAAGTCGAGCACGCGTGCGCCCTCCGACTCCTCCGAGGGAGGCTCCGGGACGTCGGGCTGTGGTTGCTTGTGTGGGAAGCTGCCGTCGCTCATGCGACCCGCTCCAGGCCAGAACCTTCGGGCCCATCATACCTCCGTCGCCCTCGAAGCGCTCCCCGAATGGCCGGTGGTGTAGGTAGATGTAGGCATCGCCATCGGAGCGTGTACCGAGCGGCCGCGCCGCGTACCATCGCCGGGATGAAGACGCTCGCGGACCTCCGGGCCCACGCCGACGCCGCGCTCCTCGCCGGCAAGCACCTCGAGGCCCTGCACGGCTACGCGGTGCTGCTGACGCTCGAGCCCATCAACCTCGACGCCCGGCTGCGGCTGGCCGACTCCCTGCTCGCGCTCGGGGAGATCCAGCGCGCGGCGGTGGTCTACACCGCGGTGGCCCGACACTGCGCCCACGGCGGCCACCCGCTGCGGGCTCTGGTGGCGCTCAAGGTGCTGACCACGCTCGAGCCGCTGCTCGAGTCCCTGCTGGCGAGCCTGAGCGAGCTCTACTCCCGCGACTCGGAGCGGCTCGGCCGCGGCATCCGGCTGGTGCCGGGGGATCCGGAGCGCGCCCTCCCGGACGGCTTCACCCTCGGCGAGATCCCGCCGCAGGATCAGCTGGTCGCCCACTGCGAGAAGCTCGGCGCGGACCTCACCAAGACCGGGCAGGTCTACCCCGAGAACCTGCCGCCGATCCCCCTCTTCTCGGAGCTGCCTTCGGGCGCGTTCGCCCGGGTGCTCGCGGCGATGAAGCTGCGGCGCACCCGCCCGGGCGAGACGATCGTGGCCGAGGGTCAGCCCGGCCACAGCTTCTACGTGCTGGCGCGCGGCGAGGTGGCGGTCACCAAGCACCTCGCGCAGGGCGGGGAGCGGCGGCTCGCGACCCTGCAGGACGGCGCCATCTTCGGCGAGATGGCGATGGTGAGCGCCTCCCCCCGGACGGCGACGGTCACCGCGGTGAGCGACTGCGACCTGCTGGAGTTCGACCGCGAGGCCTTGGCCGCGGTGAGCCAGGACGTGGGCACGGTGGCGGTGGCCCTCGACAAGTTCACCCGCGAGCGGCTCCTGAACAACCTGCTCGCGACCGCGCCGCTGTTCGCGCCGCTCGACCGCCGGCAGCGCTTCGATCTCATCCGCCGCTTCACCGCGCACGACGTGGCGGCCGGCGTGAACGTCATCGAGGAGGGGGCGACCGGCCGCGGCCTCTTCATGCTGCTCAACGGCGAGGTCGACGTCTCCAAGCGCGACGGCGCCTCGAAGGTGCTGCTGGCGAGCCTCGGGCCCGGGGACGTGTTCGGCGAGATCTCGCTGGTGCACGACGAGCCGGCGAGCGCGACCGTCACCGCGGCCAAGCAGAGCACGGTGCTGTTCCTCGCCAAGGAGATCTTCCAACGGCTCGAGGAGGCGGTGCCCGAGATCGGCGACTACGTCCGCAACCTCGGCGAGGAGCGCATGATGGACACCCGCCTCCTCCTCGACAGCCCCTACGACGACGAGGGCACCACCGAGGACGACCTCATCCTGATCTGACTTTCCTGACCTCCGGGGCGTCCGGTGCGAGGATGAGCTCCATGGTCCGCGCGCTCCTGGTCCTCGCGCTCCTCTGCCCGTGCGCGGCGCACGCCCAGCGCTGCGAGCCCGATCCGGCGCTGACCCGGGCGGCGGCGGAGCTGTCGCTCGACGGCGCCCTCCCCGACGCGCGTGGGGTGCTCGCGGTAGCCCGGGCCGCCGGAGCGGACGCCCCCATCGTGGACGCGGCGGTGGTCCCCGAGGCCCGCCGAGACGCGTTCCTCGCCCGCGCCGCCTCCCGCTTCGGGGGTCGGACCGCGTGCGGCGAGGCCCGCCGCGACGGGCGGGTCTGGATCCTCGCCGGGCCCCGGGACGGTCACCTCGCGCTCGAGGCCGACGGCCGGGTCCGGGTCTCGCTGGCGCCCGGCCTGTCCTCTCCGCGGCTGCACGTGCTCGCCGCCGACGGTGAGCTCTGGCAGCGCGAGGCGCGCACCGACGCGCCGATGGAGCTGCCGACCGACCTCGCGCCTCCGCTGACGGTGCAGCTCGTCGCCGAGGACGCCGAGGGGCCCCGCCCGGTGGCCGAGCGGGTCGTCGGGGAGGCGCCGGACGCGGCCCTGGTGCGCTCGGACGAGCCGATCGCCTCACGCGTCGCCGGGCTCCGCGGCCGCAGCGGAGCGAGCGCGCTGAGGGCCAACCGCCTGCTCATGCGGGTCGCGACCGCGCACGCCGCCCGCGTCTGCGGCGCGCCGCGGGCCCGCCACGTGACCGAGGGAGAGGACCCCGAGCAGCGCCTGGCGCGCGCCGGGATCCGAGCCCGGCACGTGGGCGAGGCGATCGCCCGCGCCGAGGACCGCGACCACGCGTGGGTCGCGCTCCGCTCGAGCCCGGCCCACCGGGCGGCGCTGACCGACCGCCGCTTCACCGACGTCGGGGTCGGCGAGGCGGACGGCGGCCGCTGCGTGGTGGTCCTGCTCGCGGCCTGGCCCCGGAGCTTCTGAGTCGGGGCCCGGGCTGCGATCAGCCCTGGGCCTGGTCGGCGACCGCGTCTTCGCTGGCGGCCGCCGCGAGGGCGCGCTGGTCCTCGCGGTAGTGGCAGTGCTTGTACTTCTTGCCACTGCCACACCAGCACGGGTCGTTGCGGCCGAGCTTGGGCTTGTCGCGCTTGACGGTGACCGGCTTGGCGGCCGGGACCGCGCGGGCGCCTCGGGCCTTGGCGCGGCGGCGGGCGGCGCGGGACGCGGGGGGCGGACCCTCGGCCTCGTCGGCCGGCGGCGCGGCGCCGTCTCCCTTCTGCTCGGCGGGGTGGGCGGCGCGGCCGCGACGGAGCACCTCCTCGGCCTCCGCCTTGCGCTGGGCCTCGAGCTTCTTGAGGTCCTCCTCGCGCACGACCTCGACCCGGAACATGTGGGACGCGACGTTCGCCTTGATGCGCTCCATCATGCCCATGAACAGGTCGTAGCCCTCGCGCTTGTACTCCTTCTTCGGGTCGCGCTGACCGTAGCCGCGCAGGCCGATGCCGTCGCGGAGCTGCTCCATCGAGGAGAGCTGCTCGAGCCACTGCCGGTCGATCTCGCGGAGGAAGTAGTTGCGGAAGAGCCGCAGGTAGCTCTCCGGGCCGATCTCCTTCTCCTTCTTCAGGAGGATCGCCTCGGCGTCGGAGAAGAGCTTGTGCGCGATGTCCTCGGCGTCGGTGAGCTCCTCGACCCCGGTGGCCTCGAAGCCGAACGCCTCGCGGAAGCCGCCGCGGAGCGCGTCGAGATCCCAGTCCTCGAAGTGCTTCTTCGGCGGGCACGCCCGCTCCACGAGGGTGCCGATGATCTCGTCGACGAGATCCAGCAGGCGCTCGCGCTGCTCGGTGAGGGAGAGCGCGACCTCGTCCTCGAGGTACTCGAGGGTCTCGGCCGGGTCCTTGGCGAGGGCCTTCGACAGCGGCACGCGGCAGCCGAACCACTCGTAGACGTCGCGCTCGAGCCGCTCGCGGCGGAGCTCGCCGAGGTCCTCGACCGGCGTCTCGTACGCCTTCTGACGCCAGGCCTGGATCTCCTCCGGGGACGCGCCCTTCTCGAAGGGCGGCGAGCCGTGGATCTGCACCATCTGCTTCAGGATCGGCTCGGCGCGATCGCGGAGCTTCGGATCCGCCTCGGTGACGATCCGCTCGGGCTTCTTGCCCTTCTTCTCCTCGTCCTCGGTGGGGAGGATCCGGTACTCGCCCTCGAGGACCTGCTTCCGCAGCGCGTAGATGCTCTTGCGCTGCTGGTTCATCACGTCGTCGTACTCGAGGAGGTGCTTCCGGATGTCGAAGTTGCGCTCCTCGACCTTCTTCTGCGCGTTCTCGACCGCCTTCGAGACCCACTTGTGCTCGATCGGGACGTCCTCCTCCATCCCGAGGCGATCCATCATCCCCTGGATGCGATCGCCGGCGAAGATCCGCATCAGGTCGTCTTCGAGCGAGAGGTAGAAGCGCGAGTGACCGGGGTCGCCCTGACGGCCGGCGCGGCCGCGGAGCTGGTTGTCGATCCGGCGGCTCTCGTGCCGCTCGGTGCCGATGATCGCGAGGCCGCCGGCGGCGAGGACCTCCTCCTTCTCCTTCTTGCAGATCTCGACGTACTTCTCCTGCTCCTCCTCGATCGCGTTCTCGAGGAGCTCGGGCTCGGCGAGCAGCTCCGCGTCGCCCTCCTCGTGCGCCTTCGCGATGACCTCGAAGCGCGCGAGCATCTCCGGGTTGCCGCCGAGCACGATGTCGGTGCCGCGGCCGGCCATGTTGGTGGCGACGGTGACCGAGCCCTTCCGGCCCGCCTGCGCGACGACGTAGGCCTCGCGCTCGTGCTGCTTCGCGTTGAGCACGTTGAAGGGGACCTCGTTGCGCTTGAGCAGGCGCGCGAGGGCCTCGGACTTCTCGACGCTGGTGGTGCCGACGAGCACGGGCTGGCCGTTCTCGTGCCGCTCGAGGATCTCGGCGGCGACCGCGCGGAACTTCTCCTTCTCGGTCTTGTAGACGAGGTCCTCCTCGTCGTTCCGGGCGATCGGCCGGTTGGTCGGGATGACGACCACGTCGAGCTCGTAGATCTTGTGGAACTCGCCCGCCTCGGTGTCGGCGGTGCCGGTCATGCCCGAGAGCTTGTTGTAGAGCCGGAAGAGGTTCTGGAAGGAGATGGTGGCGAGCGTCCGGTTCTCGCTCTTGATCGGCACGTGCTCCTTCGCCTCGACCGCCTGGTGCAGGCCGTCGGACCAGCGGCGGCCGGGGAGCGTGCGGCCGGTGAACTCGTCGATGATCAGGACCTCGCCGTCCTTGACCATGTAGTGCTGGTCGCGCTTGTAGAGCGCGCTCGCGTAGAGCGACTTGTTCAGGATGTGGAGCGACTCGAGGTTGACCGGGTCGTAGAGGTTCTCGCCCTCGAGGAGGTCGGCGTCGCCGAGCAGCTTCTGGCTGAGCTCGATGCCCTCCTCGGTGAAGGTCGCCGAGTGCGCCTTCTCGTCCACCTGGTAGTGCTCGTCCTTGCGCAGGCGCGGGATGAGCTTGGCGATCTTCTCGTACTTGTCGCTCGCGCTCTCGCCGGGGCCGCTGATGATGAGCGGCGTGCGCGCCTCGTCGATGAGGATGGAGTCCACCTCGTCCACGATCGCGTAGTGCAGCTCGCGCTGCGCGTAATCGTAGATGGAGAACTTCATGTTGTCGCGCATGTAGTCGAAGCCGAACTCGTTGTTCTGCCCGTACGTGATGTCTGCGCGGTAGGCGGCCTTCTTCTCCCGGTCGTTCTGGCGCGGCACGATGACGCCGGTCGACAGGCCCATGAAGCCGTAGAGCTTGCCCATCCACTCCGCGTCGCGGGACGCGAGGTAGTCGTTGACGGTGACGACGTGCACGCCGCGGCCCTCGAGGGCGTTGAGCACGCAGGGGAGCGTCGCGACGAGCGTCTTGCCCTCGCCGGTCTTCATCTCGGCGATCTTGCCCTGGTGCAGGACGATGCCGCCGATCATCTGCACGTCGTAGTGGCGCATGCCGAGGGCGCGCCAGGCGCTCTCGCGGGTCAGCGCGAAGGTCTCGAAGAGGATGTCGTCGAGCTTCTGCCCGTTCTCGAGCTGCTCCTTCAGCTCGCCGACCCGGCGCCGGATGGCGTCGTCGTCGAGCTTCTTCACGTCCGACTCGAGGTCGTTGATGGCGGACACCATCGGGCGGAGCTTCTTGAGCGTCCGCTCGTGCTTGGTGCCGAAGATCTTCTTCAGGATGTCTTGAAACATGGGATCTCGGGGCGCGCTCGAGGGGGCTCGGCGCAGCCGGGCAGGCGAGCGTAAGGCGGGGGCGGGGGTGGCGCAATCGGCCGCAGCCGGAGCGTCAGTCTTGCGCGAACGCGCCGGAGAGGCACCTCATTCGAGCAAGTGCGCGCGGGCGACGATGAGCGCCGCCGCGCCGACGAACGCCAGCAGCACCGTGACCACGATCAGGAGCGCCGACAAGAGGGTGCGCCGACGGTGCCGCGCGCTCGACAGCTCGGGGTCCCCGGTCTCGTCCATGACCCGCTGCGCCTCGAGGGCCGCGTCGATCCCGCGGCGCATGAAGACGATCACCGCGACGATCAGCCCCAGGGCCATCGCGAGCAGCGCGGCCAGGCGCAGGGTGCGCTGTCTGCCCTCCACCCGGGCCAGGTCCGCGTCCATCCCGCTGGTGGGCGCCGGGAGCGGGTGCACGCCGACCTCCAGCGAGGCCGCGGCCCAGGCGAGGCGGAGCGCGTCCGGGCCCTCGGGCGCGCGCCGGTCCCCGCCGGCCGCGTCGATGGCGGCGAGGGCCTCGTCGAGCGACCCGACCGCCACGTAGCGAATCGCCGCACGCTCGGAGGAGAAGGGATCGGTCCGGACCTGCAGCCGCCAGAGCCCGTCGTCCAGCGCGTAGGGCAGCGGGAAGGCGCCCTCCTCGATCGGCCGGCCGGCGGTGTGGGTCCAGATCCCGTCGCGGTAGGCGTCCACGAACAGGCCGGGGCGGTCGCCGAGGGTCTGCACCGTGAGCTCGGGCCGGGGCGCGAGGCGCGCGTCGAGCGCGAGCGCCGGCGTGGCCAGCGCGACCGGGAGCTGCACCTCCCGGGTCGCGACCAGGGCGTCGCCCCGGTACGCCTCGAGCACCACGTGCGCCTCCGGCCCGTGCACCCGCGCCGCCAGCGAGACCAGCCCGGCGGTCTCGAGCTCCGGCCCCGGCTCGACGGTGGCCGACTGGCTGAGCGCGAAGCGGACCCTTGCCGCCGGCTCGCCGACGTGCACGAGGATCTCGCAGCGCGCCTCCGGCACGCACGCGCCCCCGACCACCCGCACCTCGAGGGGCCAGGGCGGCGCGGCGTCGCCGGCCGGGGTGATCGGGCCGGGCGCGAGCAGCTGCAGATCTCCGGCGAGCCGCCCCAGCACGGACGCGGGCGCGGGCCGCGGGGTGACCCGCACCGCCCGGGTGGCGGAGGCGACCGCCTCGCCGTCGACGAAGCCCACCGCCACCAGCGCGAGCGCGCCCGACGCGTCGGCGGGCACGTCGAGGGTGCCGGCGGCGCCCCCGCCGGGCGCGGGCTCCAGGGTGGCCTCGGCGATCGCCTCGCCGCCCTGGACGAGGCGGACCTGCGCCGGCGCGGCGTAGAGGTGCGGGCCGTCGAGCGCCTCGAGGTCGCCCACGAGGAGGGTCTGCACCGGCAGGGCGGCGCCGGCCGCCACCTCCCGCGGCGCGCGGACCTGGAGCTCGTGGTCGATCGACATGCGCTCGCCGAAGAACACCGCGAGCACCACCGCGAGCACCGCGAGCGGGACGGCGAGCCGGATCCCCCACTCGAGCGCGCGCTGGCCGGACACCGGGCCGAGGGTACAGGGGAATCAGCGACGGTGGGACACCAGGCGCTCGGCGAGGTCGCGGAGGAAGGCGCCGTCGGTGCAGCGCCGGTCCTCGAACGCCCGGTAGCACTCCGCCTCGAGCGCGAGGGCGACGCCGCCCTCCTCCCAGCTGAGGCTGCGCACCCCTTCGTTCACCGTCTCGCGCGCCGGGCGCCCACGCACCTCGAGCGTGGGGCGCGCGGGGGTGACGTCCGCCGGCAACGCGGCGTGCACCGTCGGGGTCGCGTGGAGCGAGAGCGTGAGCTCGCCGTCCCGGGCGCTGAGCGCGTAGAAGCCGGGGCCGCTCGTCAGCACGACGTCGCGCATGTGCTCGGCGGGGAAGAGCAGCACCTCGTCGGTGGGCGCCGCCTCGAGCGCGCGTCGCGACGGCTCGGGCAGCCGCGCCAGCTCGGCCGCGGGGGACGGCCCAGTAGCCGGCGCAGTTGCCGGCGCAGTTGCCTGCGCAGTCACCGGCTCGGAGCCCAGGGCCGCTCCCGAGGGCGCGACCGCCTCGGAGCCAGCCACGGGATCGCTCCCGCAGCCCGCGAGCGCGAGGGCGCACCCCGCGGCGAGACAGCCGGCCGCGACGCCACGCCGACGCCGGCGGGTCAGCCAGAGCGGGAGGCCCAGCGCCAGGAGCAGCCAGCCGATCGGGACCGCGCCCCCGCCGCCGGCCGAGCGGCAGCCGCAGCCGCCTTCGAGCGTGTCCGGGCGGGTGGGATCGCCGCCGTCCGGCGAGGCCCCGACCCCTCCGTCCGGTCGCGCGGTCGGCGGATCCACCGGCCCGGGCCCGGCCGCGTCGAGCGCCTCACACGCGGCCGCCACGCCGGCCGGCCGGAGGGCGCCCCCGAGCGCGAGCAGCTCGCGGGGCGGGGACTCGGCGATCAGCGCCGCCACCGGATCGGCGAGGCGACCTCGGGGCGTCAGGAGCAGGGGCTCACCGAGGCCCGCGGCGGGCGCCGCGTCGGCGAAGTGGTCGGGGGCCGTCAGCAGCCAGCGGGGCACGATCTCTCCTCTCTCTCCGGCGAGGCGCACGATCTCGCGCGCGACCGCCGCGCTGGTCTCGAAGCGATCCTCGCCCGCGAGGCGGATCACGGTCGCGGCGCCGAGCGCCTCGCGGACCGCCTCGGGCACCACGCCCTCGCCGCCGATCAGGTAGGCGCGCGCCGGGGCCCGGGCCTCGAGGTGGGCGCGGGTCGCGGCGTCGAGCCCGGCGTCGCCCGCGTAGAGGAGCGGCGCGCCGAGGCGAGCCGCGAGGGCCGCGCCGGAGATGGTGTCGACCAGGGACGTCCCGCTGGCCACCACCACCGCGTCGACCGGGGCGAACACCTCGGCGGCCGCCACCGCCGTCTCGAAGCGGCTCTCGCCCGCGATCCGCTCGACCGTGAGGCCGAGCGCGCCGAGCTCCGTGACCTGCGCCTCGGGCACGCGGGACGGGCCGCCGACCACCCAGGCGTGCCGCAGCCCGGTCCAGCGCTCGAGCGCGGCGCGGGTCGCGTCGGGCAGGGCGTCCGCGGTCGTGTAGAGGATTGGCCGCGCGTCCCACCCGGCGAGCGCGCCGGCCACCAGAGCGTCGGCGCCGTCCGCGAGCGCGCCCTCGCCGTTGACGATCACCACGCCCTCGGTCGAGCCCTCGGCGCGCACCAGCTCGCCGATCGCGGCCGCGGTCGCGTAGCGGTCCGCGCCCTCCACCCGGGTGACGCGGGACGGATCGCAGCGACACTCGAGCGACACGGCGGGGTCGGCGTCGTCGCAGTCGAGCGCGCGCGAGTAGCCGTCCTCGTCGTCGTCGAGCCAGTCGCAGGCGCCGGGCGCGTCGCAGCGCGCGGGATCGACGGTCACGCGGACCTGCAGCTGATCGTCGGGCGGCCCGCCCTGGGACGGATCCCCGAACCAGGCGACGCCCTCACGTACGAGGTTGAAGTGCTGCGGGTAGTCGCCGCCCGCGTCGGGGGCCCGCACGGTGAACGAGAAGCGCCCGGTCTCGCCCGGCCGGACGACGGCGTCGACGGTGGCGGCGCGGTGCGGGGAGATCCAGTCGGGCCCGGCGAGCGGGCTCGCGCCGTCGCGCGGCTCGGTGGTCCCGAGGAAGACCTCGCCCGGCCGCCAGACCTCGCCGCCGGTGTTCCGCATCGCGATGTAGCCCGCGACCTCCTCCCGCGGCGCCAGCACGAAGGGCTCGCGCGCGAACGGGAAGCTCTGCTCGGCGAACGCGGCGCTCCACGCCGGCGGGCCCACCAGGTCCTCGTAGGAGCGGACGAGCGACATGTAGGTCGGCACGTAGACCGACCCGAGCCCGCTGACGTTCTGCCGGATGTTGAAGTGGAGGTGGATGGTGGTGCTCGAGCTGCCGAAGTTGTCGCTGATGCGACCGAGGCGCTGACCGCGGCTCACGCGCTGGCCCCTGGAGACCGCGACCGAGCGCATGTGCAGGTAGTCGTAGCGGGTCCCGTCGTCGGCGGTGACGTAGACCGAGTAGCTGCCGATGTTGGTGACCGTGCCGGCCGCGGCGGAGACCGCCCAGTAGTGGTTGTCGCGGCAGGTCGCCGGCCGGATGTCCTGACCCTGATGGCCGCGCCCGCTCGGGCAGAGCGGCATGTCCCAGCTGCGCTCCTCGCAGTAGTTGTCGTGCCAGGGGTAGGCGTAGTTGGCCCCGGTGCACTGCCCGCCGCCCGGGCCCATGTAGCCGCCGTGGCCGTAGATCTGGGAGTTGGCGTAGGCGGGGCCGCTCTCGAACGGGAAGCGCATGCCGGGGGCGTACACCCGGGAGTCGACGCGCCCGGCGCCGGAGCGGAGCGAGCCGCCGCCCCGGCGCTCGAGGTCGCCGGGCGGCGTGTAGCTGAACTGGGCCGACACCGGTGCCGCGAGCAGCGGGGCGGCGGCGAGCAGCAGGGCGGCCGTGAACGGCAGGGCGCGCATGACGCGGAGCGTCCGCAACGACGATGCCAGCCCCGCTCGCGGGGTCGCTGGGCGCCGGTGCGGACCCCAGATCGCGGCGCGATGCGACGAGACGGCGCGATCGGGCGAAGGAGGGTGTCCAGGAGCTGATCGCCACCCGGACAGGAAGGATGGCATGGTATGACGCGTACTCGATCGCGTGCGGGCCACCATGGGCGCCTACTGGCTCTACTACCTCGGCATCTTCGCCGCCTACTGGCTCGTCGATCACCCGGCGGTCCTGGTGGGCCTGGGCGTGATGATCCTGCTCCGGCGCTGGATCCCCGATCCGTGGGTCCTGCTCCGTACGTTCGGGCGCATCCGCAAGCTGAAGGAGCAGATCGCGGCCAACCCGGCGAACGTCACCGCCCGGCGCGACCTGGCTCGCATCTACCTCGAGCGGCTCCGCCCGCGGGCGGCGCTCCGGCTCGTCGATCAGGCGCGGGAGCGCGACCGGGACAGCGCGGAGCTGCTCTTCCTCCGGGGCCTGGCCCTGCACCGGGTGGGCGAGCACGAGGAGGCGCTCGGCCCGCTGGTCGAGGCTGTGGAGGTCGACCCGCGGGTCGGCTTCGGCGAGGCCTTCAAGGTGGCCGGCGACGCGCTCAGCGCCCTGTCCCGCCACGAGCAGGCGATCGACGCCTACGACCGCTTCCTCGAGAAGAACAGCTCGTCGATCGAGGGTCACGTGAAGGTCGCGCTCGCGCACCAGCGGGTGGGCGAGGAGCGCGAGGCCAAGGAGGCCATCCGCGAGGCGCTCGGCACCTGGTCGGCGATCCCCGGCTACGCCAAGCGCCGTCAGCTCGGCTGGATGGCGCGGGCCCTGTACTACCGCGTGATGCTCTGAAGCGGCTATCGTCGCCGCGTGGACGTGGTGGTGGTGGGGGCCGGCGTGGCCGGGCTGCGGGCGGCGCGGATCCTCGCGGACGAGGGGCGCGAGGTCGTGGTGCTCGAGGCGCGGGATCGCGTCGGCGGGCGGCTCCTCAGCCGGGACGTCGGGCGGGCCCGCTTCGACGTCGGCGGCCAGTGGATCGGGCCGAGCCAGCGGCGGGCCCAGGCGCTCACCGCCGAGCTCGGGCTGGCCACGTTCGACACCTTCACCGAGGGCGATCGCCTCACGGTGGTGCGCGGTCGGGTGCGCCGCTACCGGGGCACGATCCCCAAGCTCGACCCGTTCGCGCTGCTCTCCCTGCACCGCGCCATGGGGCGCATGGAGGCGATGCGCGCCCGGATCGCGCTCGACCGGCCGACCGAGCCGGAGGCGACGACGCTCGACGCCTGGCAGCGGCGGCACGTGCCCAGCGGGATCGCGCGGGACCTGGTGGAGGCGGCGATGCGGGTCGTCTTCGGGGTCGAGGCCCGGGAGCTGTCCCTCGCGAGCTTCCTGACCTACGCGCAGAGCGCCGGCGGGGTGCTGCCGCTGATCGAGTCCGAGGAGGGCAACCAGGAGACGCGGTTCCGGGACGGCGCGCAGCGCCTCGCCTTCGGGATGGCCGAGCGGCTGGGCGACGCCGTGCGGCTCGGCTGCCCCGCGCGGCGCGTGGCGCAGGACGACGACGGGGTGACGGTGACCCACGACGGCGGCGAGGTCCGGGCCCGGCGCGCGGTGATCGCCGTGCCTCCCGCGCTCGCGCGCCGCCTGGTGTTCACGCCGCCGCTGCCGCCCGCCCGGCGCCGCCTCGTCGACCGCACGCCGACCGGCGCGACCACCAAGCACCTCGTGCTCTACGACCGGCCCTTCTGGCGCGACGCGGGCCTCTCCGGAGAGGCGGTCTTCGACGCGGGCCCGATCAGCGTCACGATGGACAACACGTCGTTCGACGGCGCGCAGCCGGCGCTGGTGGCCTTCAGCGTGGCCCAGCCGGCCCGCGCGCTCTCCGCGCTGCCCGCGGTCGAGCGGCGACGCCGCGTGCTCGAGCGCCTCGTCCACGCCTTCGGTCCCGACGCGGGCGCGCCGACCGCGCACGTGGAGAAGGAGTGGGCCCGCGAGCGCTGGAGCCGCGGCTGCCCGGTCGGCCTCTCGCAGCCGGGGCTCCTCCGCGAGCACGGCGACGCCCTCCGCGCGCCGAGCGGGCGGCTGCACTGGGCGGGGACCGAGACCGCGCGGGAGCACCAGGGCTTCATCGAGGGGGCCCTCGAGAGCGCCGAGCGGGTGGCCGAAGAGATCCGGCTCGCGAAGAGCTGACCCATACGGCGGCCGATTCGGCGCTGGCGTCGGGCGGGCGGGTTCGGTATCGCGATCCGATGCGCCGTATCCCTTTGCTCGCCTTGCTCCTCGTCGCCTGCGACGCGCCGCCGCCCGCCGTGGAGGACGCGGCGATCACCTTCGAGGCGCCCGACGCCGGGCCGGTCGAGGACGCCTCCACTCCGCCCGAGCCGGCGGTGGGCGACGCGTGCGACGCCGACGACGTCTGCCCGGGCGCCGCGCCCGTCTGCCTCGGCGGCGAGGGGTGGCGTGACGGCTACTGCACCGAGTACTGCGAGGAGGGCGCGGACACCTGCCCCGAGGGCTCGCGCTGCACGCCCATCGACCACCGCACGCGGGTCTGCCTACGGAGTGCGACACCCGCGTCGAGAAGGACTGCCGCCCCGGCTACGGCTGCGCCGAAGGGGGCCCGGACGCCTCGGTCTGCGAGCCCGGCTGCGACGTCGACGCCGACTGCCCGGACGGGCTCCGCTGCGACCCGGCCGACGGGATCCGCGGCGAGGGGCAGTGCTACGACCCCGAGGCGGCGCTGGGCGATCCCTGCGTGGACCCCGAGGACTGCACCGCGGACGGCTGGTGCATGCGCGAGCGCGACCGCGGCTGGCCGGGCGGCTTCTGCACCCTCTTCCGGTGCAACGAGGTCGACGACGCCGGCTGCCCGGGCGACGCCCACTGCGTCTTCCACTTCTACCGCGACCCGATCTGCGTCGACGGCTGCGAGGTCGACGCGGACTGCCGCCCCGGCTACGCGTGCCTCCCGGACGAGACCTACCCCGACCGGATGATCTGCACCCCGCGCTGCGACGCCTCCTCCTGCACGGAGCTCACCTGCTCGCCGGACACCGGCCGCTGCGAGTGACGGAAAACGAAAGCGCCGGCTCCCCGAAGGGAACCGGCGCTCTCGGCTCGAAGCCTGGAGAGGCTTCAGCTCGCCGCGGCGAGGAGCGGGGCGATGACGAGCGCGACCACGCTCATCAGCTTCACGAGGATGTTGAGCGAGGGGCCGGCGGTGTCCTTGAAGGGGTCACCGACGGTGTCGCCGACGACGGCCGCCTTGTGCGCCTCGGAGCCCTTCTCGTGGACCGAGCCGTCGCTCATCTTGAAGCCGCCGCCCTCGAAGGACTTCTTGGCGTTGTCCCAGGCGCCGCCCGCGTTGCTCATGAAGAGCGCGAGGAGCACGCCGCTGACGGTGACGCCGGCGAGCAGGCCGCCGAGCGACTCCGCGCCCATCGTGAAGCCGATGAGGACCGGGGTCACGATGGCGAGCGCGCCGGGCGCGATCATGCGGCGGAGCGCCGCCTTGGTGCTGATCTCGACGCAGCGCGCGGTGTCCGGCGCCGCCTCACCCTCGAGCAGGCCCTTGATCTCGCGGAACTGACGGCGGACCTCCTCGATCATGTCCATCGCCGCCTCGCCGACCGCGTTCATCGCCATCGAGCTGAAGAGGTAGGGGAGCATGCCGCCGATGAAGATGCCGGCCATGACCTGGGGCTTGCTGATGTCGATGCCGGTGATGCCGGCGGTCTGCGCGAAGGCCGCGAAGAGCGCGAGGGCCGTCATGGCCGCCGAGCCGATGGCGAAGCCCTTGCCGATGGCCGCGGTGGTGTTGCCGACCGCGTCGAGCTTGTCGGTGCGCTCGCGAACCTCGGGCTTCTGGTGGCTCATCTCCGCGATGCCGCCGGCGTTGTCCGCGATGGGGCCGTAGGCGTCGACCGCGAGCTGGATGCCGGTGGTGGAGAGCATGCCAAGCGCGGCGATGGCCACGCCGTAGAGGCCGGCGAAGTAGGCCGCGCCGATGACGCCCGCCGCGATGAGCAGGATCGGCACCGTGGTGGACTGCATGCCGAGGCCGAGGCCGGCGATGATGTTGGTCGCGTAGCCGGTCTTCGACTGCTCGGCGACGCCGTTCACGGGCGCCTTGTCCATCGAGCAGTAGTAGGAGGTGATGAGGCCGATCGCGACGCCGACGCCGAGGCCGATGACGGTGGCGATGCCCACGTCGAGCCAGCTCACGTCGATCATCTCGGTGCCCAGACCGATGGTCTGCACGGTGGCGTTCTTCGGCCACATGAAGTTGGCGAGGCCGAAGGTGGCCGCGGCCATCACGCCGGCGGCGCCGAACGCGCCCACGTCGAGCGCGACCTGCGGGTTGCCGCCCTCCTTCGTCTTCACGAAGAAGGTGCCGACGATGGAGCAGAGGATGCCGACGCCCGCGATGACGAGCGGGAGGAGCACCGGGCCCGACATCAGGGTGCCGCCCGCGGCGCTGAAGCCGAGGCCGAGGACCATCGCGCCGACGATCGCGCCGACGTACGACTCGAAGAGGTCGGCGCCCATGCCGGCCACGTCGCCGACGTTGTCACCGACGTTGTCCGCGATGACGGCCGGGTTCCGGGGGTCGTCCTCGGGCAGCCCCGCCTCGACCTTGCCGACGAGGTCGGCGCCGACGTCCGCGGCCTTGGTGTAGATGCCGCCGCCCACGCGCGCGAAGAGCGCGATCGACGAGGCGCCCATCGAGAAGCCGGTGACGACGCTGAGCGCGAGGCTCATCTGCGACAGCTCGTTCGCCCCCGCCGCGTCGGCCGGGAAGAGGACCATCGTGTAGAGGAGGAAGAGGCCGCCGAGACCGAGGATCGCGAGACCGACGACGCTCATGCCCATGACCGCGCCGCCGCTGAACGCGACGTCGAGCGCGGGGGGCAGGCCCTTGGTCGCCGCGTGGGTGGTGCGCACGTTCGCGTTGGTGGCGACGCGCATGCCGAAGTAGCCCGCGAGGCCCGACGCGAAGGCGCCGACCACGAAGGAGACGGCGATCCACCAGCTGCGGCCCTCACCGCTCATGTTGGCGGCCGCGAGGGCGCCCGCGACGATGACGACGAAGATCGCCAGGTAGCGGTACTCCGCCGCGAGGAAGGCCATCGCGCCCTCCTGGATGCGGGTCGCGATCGTCTTCATCTCCTCGTTGCCGGCGTCCTGCTTGGCCACCCAGCTCGCCTTCCAGAAGGCGTAGATGAGGGCGAGGACGCCCGCTCCGGGCGCGATGTAGATCAGGTCTTTGGGATCCATCTCGAGATTCCTCTGTGCCGCGCCCCCCCAGCGAGAGCGCGTTTGACTCTTTGAGCCCTGTTTTCCCGGGCCATGGGGAGCCCCGAGGGCACACCCCGCCCGTCCGGGCGGCCGGGTTCTAGCGGATCCGAGGGCTCTTGCAACGCGAAATCGGGGCCTATCCGCGGGCCTCCGCGATGGCGGCGCGGGCGGCCTCGAAGTCGTCCGGGCCCTGGACACTGACGCAGGGCACGTCCTTGGCGATCCGCTTGATCATGCCCTTGAGCGCAGACCCGGCGCCGATCTCGACGAAGAGGCCGACCCCGTCCTTCACCATGCGCTCGACCGACTCGGTCCAGCGCACCGGGCGGGCCACCTGGCGCCGCAGGGCGTCGCGGGCCTCGTCGGCGGTGCTCACCGGGGCCGCGTCGACGTTCACGTACACCGGGAGGGCCGGATCGACGAAGGCGATCTCGGCCAGGTGCGGCGCGAGCGCCTCTTCGGCCGGCTTCATCATCGAGCAGTGGAAGGGCGCGCTGACCGGGAGCGGCATCGCGCGGCCCTTGAGCGCCTTGACCTTCTCGCCGGCCGCGGCGACCGCGTCGACCTGCCCCGCGATGACCACCTGCCCGGGCGAGTTGTAGTTGACCGGCTCGACGATGCCGTCGGTCTCTTCGCAGATCTGGCGGACCTGATCGTCCTCGAGCTTGAGGATGGCGGCCATCGCGCCCTCCCCCACCGGCACCGCGTCCTGCATGAACTGGCCACGCTTGCGCACGAGGCGGACCGCGTCCTCGAAGCGGAGCGAGCCGGCGCACACGTGGGCGCTGTACTCCCCGAGGCTGTGGCCGGCGGCCACGTCCGGCGTCTCGCCGAGCGCCCGGAGCAGCGCCACCGAGTTGGTGAGGATGGCCGGCTGGGTGTTGGCGGTGAGCTTGAGGTCCTCCTCGGGGCCCTCGAAGCAGAGCCGGCTGAGCGACTCCTCGAGCGCGCGGTCGGCGGCCTCGAAGACCACCCGCGCCACCTCGGAGGCCTCGACCGCCTCCTTGCCCATCCCGACCTTCTGCGACCCCTGACCGGGGAACACGAACGCGACCTTCGACATGGGCGGCGTATTAGCCGCGGAAGGAATGCTCGTGCAACCGCTCCAGCACGAAGTAGTTCGTCGGGATGCGCAGGCCGAGGATGTTCAGGTACGCCTTGCCGAGCAGGAGGGTCGGGTCGTCGGGGTAGACCTGGACCAGGTAGTCGCGCAGCGGCGGGCCGAAGAGCCCGTTGCCGCCCAGCGAGTAGTCGAGCAGCAGGGCGTTCGGGTACTTGTCGTCGGCGCTGCCCTCGACCGGCCGGTGGACCCGGTAGAACCCGAAGCGCTTCGGGTTCTCCCTGGACGGCTCGAGCTGGTGCGGGGCGTCGTCGGCGTCGTTCTTCGCCGGGATGTTGTAGCCCTGGATGAAGGGCTCCGGGCCCTTCGCGCTCCGCGGCGGGCCCTCGTAGAAGCCCTTCACGAACTTCCGGATGCCGATCAGCCGGTAGATCGGCGGCGTGTTGCCGCCCCGGAACTCCCAGCCGGCGAGCTCCTCGAGCTTCGGCGCGACGCCGCTCCGCATGATCAGCTCGCGCTGACCGTTGGACATGTCGCGCAGGATCCCCAGCCAGTCGTAGCGTTCTCCGGCGGGGGTGAGCGCGGCCTTCGGCCGCTCGGCGAGGGCGGTGGAGGAGCTCATCGGGCAAGAGGTTGAACCAGTTCGCCCGAGCTGTCCACCGGCACTAACTCGCGTGCTTCTCGATCAGGCCGCCGAGGCGCGGGACGGCCGCCTCGACGTGGCCCTTCGCGGCGCCGCGGAGCTTCGAGTAGGTCTTCTTCACCAGCTTGTTCTGGCTGCGCTCGGCCTTGCCGTCGGTGATGGCGAGCAGGCCCTCGGCCACGCGGCCCTTGTTGGCGATGAAGTGCGGACCGATCGGCTTCTCCGCCGCCTTCGCCTCCTGGTAGACGGGGTCGACCGCGTCGGCGAACTCGGGGAGGAGGTCGTTCACGACCTTCTTCACGAAGCCGGGCTTCACGCCCTGCACGGCCTTGTACCCCGCCTTGAGGGCCATGCCGCTGAGGCCGCTCTTGTCGGCCACCTCGGCGTCGATGATCTGGATGCAGTCGTCGACGACCTGCGACTTCTTCTCCGGGCTGTTCAGCACTTCGGCGAGCTTCGTCATGGAGCCGTCTTTAGCCACGAACGCCGGCCTGTCGAGCCGGGAGCTCAACGCCCCCGGCGACGGCGACGACGGGTGCCCTCCTCGGGGCAGCCGTCCTCGTCCTCGAAGTCGTCGTCGTCCTCGGCCTCCGCCGGGCACTCGTCCTCGGTGTCCGGGACTCCGTCACCGTCGAAGTCCTCCTCGGGGCAGCCGTCGTCGTCGGCGAAGCCGTCGAAGTCCTCGGCCTCGGTCGGGCACTGGTCGTCGGCGTCCTCGATGCCGTCGTTGTCGCGGTCGGACTCGGGGCAGCCGTCGGTGTCGCGGTCGCCGTCCATGTCCTCCGGGTCGTTCGGGCAGCTGTCGTACCCGTCGCGGATGCCGTCCCCGTCGTTGTCCTCCTCGGGGCAGCCGTCCTCGTCCTCGAACTCGTCCACGTCCTCGGCCTGGTCGGGGCACGGGTCGTCGCCGTCCTCGATGCCGTCCTCGTCGTTGTCGAGCTCGGGGCAGCCGTCCTCGTCGTCCCAGCCGTCCATGTCCTCGGCGTCGCCGGGGCAGCCGTCGTCCCCGTCGAGGATCCCGTCGCCGTCGGTGTCGACCTGCTGCGGCGGCGTGTAGCTCGCGCCGAGGAAGCCGTGGGCCACCGGGAGGCCGACGCCGTAGACGATGCCCGCGCCGGCGCCGGCCTGGAAGGTGAAGTCGCCGACCGCGAAGTTGATCGCGCCGCGGAGCTCGGTCGGGGCCTCGCTGTCGAAGCGCTGGCCGAAGCTCGTCCAGCCGTTCGCCTCGACGAGCACCTCGAGCAGGGGGTGCACCCGGTAGGCGGCGGCCAGCCCCCAGAACGCCTCGGGGCCGACGTGGCTGCGGATGTTGATGCGCTCCTCGCGGAACACGCCGCCGAGGTTGAGGGCGAGGCGGAAGTCGCCGAAGCGGAAGCCGCCGACCACGTGGCCGCCCACCTGGGGCAGCGGGTCGCCCATGAAGTGCCGCTCCCACATGTAGTGGCCGATCGGGATCGTGACCCAGGCCACCGCGCTCAGGGTCACCCCGTTGCCCGCGTGGTCCGGGTCGAGGATGCGGATCTTGGCGCTCACCCGCGGGTCGCTCAGGCCGCCGATCGTGCCCTCGCTGGCCGCGGTGCGCTGCGAGATCTCGCGCCCGGTGCCCTCGATGTACTGGTAGCCCTGGCCCTCGGCGAAGAGCACGACCGGGAGGTTCAGGCCGATCTGGATGCGCTCCAGGAAGGTCATCGCCCCGTAGAGCTGCAGCGTCATCATCGGGCCGACGAAGTCGGTCTCGTCCGACGGACGCGGCACCGTGCCGCAGCTCGTGCCGGTGGGCGGCGCCTGCCCCTGCTCACACGCGATGTACCAGTCGAGATCGTCGACCGCGAAGGGGCGGTGCAGGTACCCGAGCGTCGCGCCGAAGGTCGGCACCATGTCGGGCCCGACGTCGCCGCCGTCGACGAGCACGAAGTTGTTCGGCCCCGGCGCCACGTAGAAGCGGTTGGCCGAGAAGTCGTCGCGCGGGAAGGTCTGCGCCGCCGCCGGGGCGACCCAGAGCAACGCGAACAGCAGGGTGAAGACGAAGCGCATCGCTCGCGGATGCTATTCGACCTTCACTCGATGAGCGAGCAACGAACTTCCTCGAAGACGGCCGCGTTGTTTCCTTCTCGACACTCGCCGGTCTCGCCCTCGTCGTCCGGCACCACCCAGAGCGTGATCCCGGGCTCCTCGGTGGTCGGCGTGGCCCACACGCAGGTCACCCGCTCGCAGTCCCCGGGGTCGAGCACGCTGCGGGTCCGGGCCTGACAGAGGCGGGCGCCGCCCACCGACGGATCGCCCTCGTAGAAGCCGACCGAGAGCCCGTCGCCCACCGGCTCGGTGCCGCGGTTGCAGACGAGCGCCTCGAGGGTGGCGGTGCCGTCCGCGGCGCAGGAGATCGGGGCGTCGCCGCGGCTGGTGAGATCGGGGGCCGCGTCCGGGCGCCCCTCGCCCTGCACGTTCTGGCGGAAGTTGTTGAGCGAGGGGTCGCGCCAGTTGTCGCTCACCGCCGAGAGCGCCGGGACCGTGCCGTCCTCGTTCACGTTGGTCACGTGGTAGGCGTGCTGGTTCCAGATCCGGCGCGAGCCGACCCAGCGATCGGCGCGATCGGCGTAGACCCGGATGCCGAGCGTGCCGCGCGGCCGCGACGCCCGGCAGGTGTTGCCGCTCCCGGGCGTGCCGGCGGGGGGCGCCTCGCAGACGAAGGCCGCGCGCGCGCAGCCCGCGCCGCTGCAGCACTCGTCGTCGATCGTGCAGCGGCAGAAGCCGGCGTCGCAGGTCCCGCTCAGGCAGTCGGCGTTCTCGGCGCAGCGCAGCCCGGTGAAGAGCGGGTCGGTGTTGCGCGCCCCGAGGCCGAAGCCCGAGCAGTCCCGGCCGCTGTCGGCCGAGCCGCAGTTGAAGTTGTCCCCGATGACGATCTCGGCGTTGAAGTCGCCGTCGACGTCGGCGATGACCGGGTTCTCGTACCAGGTGCAGCTCGAGCGGCTCTGGCTGAAGATGACGTCGCCGCTCCGGCCGTCGTAGACGCGCACGAAGCACTCGTCGCCGTAGACCACCTCGGCCCGGCCGTCGCCCTCGAAGTCGAACACGCTCGAGCCGGTCACGTTGCTCGACGCGTCCTGCGAGCGCTGCGACCAGAGCACCCCGGTGGTGGAGCCGCTCGGGCACTCGCCGATGGGGGTCCCGAGGCAGTCGAGGTCGAAGACCGCGTAGGCGTTGGCGCCGGCGCTCGCGACCTCGGGCCGGCCGTCCCCGTCGAAGTCGGCCACGGTGGGCGGGCCGCCGGTGCCGCCGCCCGGGATGTCGACCGGGCCGAAGACGATCGTGCCGTCGAGGGTCTGGACGCGGACCTGCCCGGTGCTGACCACCGCCACCTCCGGGGTCTCGGCCGGCCAGGCCGCCCCGCCGGGGAAGTCGCCGAAGTCCGCGAGGGCCACGTGCCCCGCCGGGGTGCCGCCGGTGGCGTAGGCCTCGGCGTCCCACTGACGGGTGGCGCCGTTCCACTGCCAGACGCCCTGGCCGGCCACGAACTCGGCCACGCCGTCCGCGTCGACGTCCTCGACCACCGCGAAGATGCCCGCCGAGTACGGCAGCAGGCCCAGGGTCACGCCGTCGATCAGCCGGCCCTGCGCGTCGAGCACGATCCCGCCGCGGAGGACCTCGGGCACCCCGTCGTCGTCGAGGTCGTAGAGCGAGGGGCCCGACCACCCGGAGCCGGTCGGCTCGTAGGGGGTGCTGCCGTCGGCCAGCGTCGAGCGCCAGAGCACCGTCCAGGCGCCCGCGGTCTCGTCGTAGGTGAAGGCCACGAGCCCGCCGTTCGCCTTGTTGGCCACGATCTCGGGCCGGCCGTCGCCGTCGAGATCGCCCACCGCGGGCGGGGAGCTGTGGCTGACCAGCTGGAGCGAGCCGAGCTCCGCCTGCTGGGCGCAGGTCGCGCCGTCGAGGATCCGGATCACGCCCTCGGGGCGCTCGCTGCCGCCGTCGCCGCCGTCGTCGAAGACGGCCACGATCGAGGGCCGCGGCGGGTCTCCGGCGGCGCGCCCGACGCGGAAGTCGACCACCATCGGGGTGGTGAGCACGTGCACGTTCGCCGGGAAGGCGTCGCCGGCCGGGGCCTCGAAGAACTCGCACTGCACGGTCGGCGCGAAGGTGCCGGCCACGATCAGGCGGCTGCACTCGGGGTCGGAGCCCATGTCGTCCCAGGGCACGCACCGGCCGAGGGTCTCGTCGCAGAAGCTGTCGCCGAGGCACTCGTCGTCGCTCGCGCACGGGGCGCCTCCGGGCACGCAGGCGTCGTCCCGGCAGACCTCGCCGGCCGCGCAGCAGGCGTCGGCGCAGGGCACGTCGCAGGCCGGCGCTCCGTCGGGCAGCGGGGCCCGGGCGTCGTCGGGCGCGGCCGCGTCCGGGGCCGGCTCGCAGCGCCCGTCGACGCAGCGCTCGCCGGCCGCGCAGTCGGCGGCGGAGGCGCAGGTGTCGGGGGTCGGGCCGCTGCAGTCGCAGCCGGCGACGAAGAGGAGGGCCCCGAGGTACAGCGATGAGACCAAGCGCATGGCGCCATTCTATCGGGTTCTTCCTTCGGGGCGCATGCCCGATGTACTCTGCGCGCGTGGCGGAGCCGACCGACCTCGTGGTCATCGGGCCCGACGGCAGCGTACGCGTCGCGGGTCGAGGGGCGGAGCGGCGGCTCCGGGATCGACCGGGGCGCTACCGCCTCGTGGTCGACGCGCCCGGCCTGCTCATCCTGAAGGGCGAGGAGGGCGCGAGCTCCCGCGGCGCGCGGGTCGCGATGGCCGGCGAGCTGCTCAGCCGCAACTCCGCGCTCGAGGTGCTCAACCTGGTGGCGAGCGCCAACTGGCGCGGCGAGCTCCACATCTTCTCCGAGGACGCCCACCGCACGCTGGCCATCGACCAGGGCGCCCTGAAGTACGCCCACAGCGATCACCCGGACGATCGGCTCGGCCAGGTCCTCTACCGCAACGGCACCCTCAGCCGCGTGCAGCTCGACGAGCTGCTCCGCGAGGTCGGCCCGGAGAAGCGGCTGGGGCAGCTCCTCATCGACCGGGAGCTGATCAGCCAGGAGAAGCTCTTCTCCGAGCTGCAGAAGCAGGTGGAGCAGATCTTCTTCTCGGCGCTGATCGCGCGCTCGGGTCACTACGTCTTCGCGGTGCTCGACGAGGGCACCGAGCCGCCGCACCACACGGTGCACCTGCCGGTCCAGGCGCTCCTGATGGAGGGGGTGCAGCGCATCGACGAGATGGCGCTCTTCCGGGAGCGCATCCCGCACGACGACGTCTGCCCGGTCGTGCAGCCCAAGGCCACGTCGATGACGCTCGACGAGAACGCGCAGCTGGTGCTGACCTACGCCGACGGCGCCCGCACCATCGAGGACATCGCCCGCGAGACGGGGCTCGGTCAGTTCATGACCATCAAGAGCCTCTACGGGATGCTGCAGCAGGGGGGCGTGGTCCTCAGGCCGCGCAAGACCGTCGACGCCGACGGGGTCAAGCGGCTGGTGCGCGCCTTCAACGACGTCCTGCGCGACATCTTCATGGCGGTGGCGACCTACGGCGGCATCGACCAGACGCGATCGACCCTCGAGGCCTGGATCGCGGGCTCCGGCTACGGCCCGATCTTCGGCGAGCAGGTGGAGGAGGACGGATCGATCTCGGTGCTGCGCACCGTGCACGCGATGAACGCCGTCGACGTGGAGAACCCGATGGAGGCGCTCCACCAGGCGCTGCACGAGCTGGCCGCCTTCGCGCTCTTCGCCGCGACCACCACGCTGCCCCGCGACCAGGAGCTGGCCCTCTCGCGCGACGTGAACACGCGGCTCAAGCGCATCCGGATCTGACCCTTGAAGACCGTGCTCAGCTGGAGCAGCGGCAAGGACTCCGCCTGGGCCCTGCACACGCTGCGCGCCGATCCGTCGGTGGAGGTCGTCGGCCTGCTGACGACGGTGAACGCCGAGGCCCAGCGGGTGGCGATGCACGGGGTGCGGCGCGCGCTCCTCCAGCGGCAGGCCGAGGCGGTGGGGCTGCCGCTCGACGTGGTGGAGCTGCCCTGGCCCTGCTCGAACGAGGACTACGAGGCGCGCATGCGCGGCGCGATCGAGCGCGCGAAGGCCCTCGGCGCGGAGGCCTTCGCCTTCGGGGATCTCTTCCTCGAGGACATCCGCGCCTACCGCGAGGCGCAGCTCGAGGGGACCGGGCTCCAGCCGATCTTCCCGCTCTGGGGCCGGGACACCGCGGCGCTCGCCGACGAGATGATCGCGGGCGGGCTCGAGGCCGTCGTGACCTGCGTGGATCCGAAGCAGCTCGACGCGTCGTTCGCCGGGCGGCGCTGGGACCGGGCGCTGCTCGACGACCTGCCGGAGGGCGTCGATCCCTGCGGCGAGAACGGCGAGCTGCACACCCTGGTCACGGACGGGCCCATGTTCGCGCGTGGGCTCGAGGTGGTGGTCGGCGAGGTGGTGGAGCGCGGCGGCTTCGTCTTCGCCGACGTTCTCCTCGCCGACGCGCGGCCGGGGTGACTGGACAGTCCGGCGTCCGTGCATACGGAGGAGGTTGGTGAGGCTGGTCACCACAGCGACGATCATCGCCCTGGCCGCGGGGGTCGCGACCGCCGGGGTCGCGGCGCCCGCCCAGGCGCAGGCCGAGCCCGAGGGGCCCCGGCTGCGCTGGGACGACGACTGGGCGCGGGGCCACCCGGCGACGTGGGTGGTGATGACGTCCGCCGCCGCCGGCGCGCTGGTGTTCCGCAGCCTCTACGAGCCGGGCTCGGAGGCGCTGCTCCGCGAGCCGACCGCGCTCGACACCGCGGTGCGCGACCACGTGATGGCGCCCGACGCCGAGGACCGGGAGCGCGCCTCGCGGATCAGCGACGTGCTGCTCACCGGGCTGATCCTCTGGCCCTTCGTGGACTCGCTCCTGGTGGCGGGCGCGGGGGACCAGAACAGCGACGTCGCCTGGCAGCTCTTCACGGTGGCGGTCGAGGCGCTGGCCGCCGACTACGCGCTGAGCTCGATCGTGAAGGTGTTCGTGCACCGCAACCGGCCGCACGCCGAGCGCTGCTCGCTCGAGGACCGCCGCCTCCGCCCGGGCCGCTGCGGCACCGAGGGGCGCACGATGAGCTTCTACAGCGGCCACTCGTCGGCGGCGTTCAACAGCGCGTTCGTGACCTGCATCACCCACGCGTATCTGCCGATCTACGGCTCGGACGCGGCGGACGCCTTCGCGTGCGGCACCTCGCTGGTGCTCGCCACCACGGTGGCCGCCCTCCGGGTCATCGCCGACCGCCACCACGCCACCGACGTCATGCTCGGGGCCGTGTCGGGCGCGCTGACCGGGCTGCTGCTCCCTTACCTCCTGCACTTCGGGTGGGACCCGGTCGAAGGCGAAGCCGACGCCATGACCGCCCCCCTCCGCGGCGCGACGCCGGTGATGTTCTCCGCCGGCGGCACCTTCTGAGGCGCTCAGCCCATCTGGCCGGGCAAGAGCGGGCAGGCGCCGCGGCGCATCATCTCGGCCTCCTCGCGCACCTCCTGCCGGAGGCTCTGCACGCGGTCGGGCTCGGTGGCCCTCAGCTCGATGCGGCCGCCCCGCCGGAGCTCGTGGTAGCTGACCGCGGCGTCCGGGAAGCCGTCGTAGTGGTAGTGCTGATCGGACGCGTGCTCGTGGCGGGTGTGCACGTGGTCGTCCTCGCCGTCCGAGTAGGACACCGCGAGGTGGCGCACGGCGGCGCGCATCCGGGGCACGAAGCGGCGGTCGATGGTCGTGAAGTCGAGCGCGATGCCGTCCTCGATGCGATCGACGTCGAGGCTCGCGCCCGGGATCTCCATGACGCAGACCTGCGCGGTCTCGGCGTCGGCCTGGCTCGCGGCGGCCTGGCCGGTGGAGGCCTGGCTCGTGGAGGCCGTCGCCCCGCCGCAGCCCAGCATCAGGCCGCACGCGGCGAGGATGTGTGGGACATGTCGGGCCATACCGTGAAGGTAAGCAGCGCCCAGGGGCTATCAAGAGGTAGCCTCCGGGGGTCATGCGCCCGGTCCTGCTGCTGATCTGTGTGCTCCTCGCGGTGGGGTGCGACGCCATCCGCGAGGCGCAACGCGACGCGCTCTTCCACCCCGAGCGCACGACGCCGAGACCCGAGCTGGCCGACGGCGCGGAGGGGCTCGAGCGATGGTGGCTCGAGGTCGAGGGCGGCGAGGTCGAGTGCTGGTTCCTCCCGGCGCCGGCGGTCGAGGGGCCGGGCCCGGCGGTGGTCGTCGCCCACGGCAACGCCGAGCTGATCGAGGACTGGCTCCCGCGCGTGGCCCCCTACCGCGCGCTCGGGCTGAGCGTGCTGATGCCGGAGTACCGGAGCTACGGGAGGAGCGGCGGCCGCCCGGGCGAGGCGGCCATCCTCGGCGACTTCGTCCACTTCTACGACCGCATGGTCGACCGCCCGGAGGTCGATCCCACGCGGGTCGTCTTCCACGGCTACTCCCTGGGCGGCGGCGTGCTCGGCGCGCTCTCGGACCGGCGCCGGGCCCGGGCGCTCATCCTCGAGTCCACCTTCACCAACGTGCCCGACGTGGCGAGCCACCACATGGCGCCGATGGGCGCGATCACCGATCGCTTCGACACCCGGGCCGTGCTGTCGCGGGCCTCCACGCCGGTGCTCCTGATGCACGGCGTGAACGACGAGGTGATCCCCTTCCGCCACGCGGTCGAGCTCGATCGCGTGGCCTGGGACTCGCGGCTGGTCGCCTTCGAGGCCGGCCATCAGGACCTGCCCCGGGGCGACGTCTACTGGCGCACCATCGGCGCCTTCCTCACCGAGACCGGCGTGATCAGTCCACGTTGACCGGCACCGTCATGCGGGCGCCGCCCTGGAAGATCAGCCCGTTGACCTCGATCTGCTGGCCGCCGAAGCGGAGCGTGCCCGCGTAGCGTCCGGGCGTGACCGGCACGTGCTCGCGGCTCGGCTCGAGCTGGAACTCGGTCGCCTCCTCGCCGGGCCCGGGGTTCTCGCGCGCGACGGTGAGCTGCCAGCGCGCCACCGGCCGGTTGCGGCGGCGGACCTCGATGAGCACCCGCGAGACCGGGAACTCCACCGTCACCTCGGCGGTCTCGCCCGGCGTGACGGTGGCCATGCCGTCGAGCTCGCGGGTCGGGGTGTCGGCGAGGACCGAGGCGTCGGTGACCGACGCCGCGACCCGGTAGCTCCCGGACTCGACCGAGAACATGTCCCCGGGCGCGCCCTCGGCGACCACCTCGCCGGCCTCGTCCATCACCCGCACGGTCGCGCTCTCGGCGGCTTGCCCGCCCACGGTCACGTTCACCCGGAGCTGGCCGGGCCCCGTCGGTGGCGGCGGCTCGGGCTCCTCCATCGCGGGCTCGGGGTCCGCCTCGACCTCGTCGCCCGTCGTCGCGACCTGATCGTCCATCGGCTCCTCGGCGGGAGCGTCGGATCCTCCGCACGCCCCGAGCAGGAGCGCGGCCAAGAGCATGGTGCGCATGTCGTCCTCCCCTTCGTGGGGAGCGAGCCTATCACTCGCGCACGGTCTCGGTCGCGCGTCGCAGCTCCCCGATGGTGCGGTTGTGTGACGAGGTCTCGACGGCGTCCTGCAGCCCCTCGAGCACCCGGGTGAGCGGCTTCTCCGCGTCCTCCCAGGGCAGGGTCGGGTCGGCGTTGCGGCCGAGCGCGTCGAGCACCGCGGCCACCCGCAGCGAGTCGGGGTCGGACGCGGGCGCGTACAGGGGATCGTACGGCCCCGAGGTGCGCGTCAGGAGCCCGTGCTGGACGAGGGAGTCGAGCACCTCCCGCAGCGGCTCGACCGCCACCCCCACGTCGCGGGCCAGCTCCCGGAGCCGCTCGCCCTCCCCCGCCGTCGCGAGCGCGACCATCGCCCGGAGCGCGACCGCCTGCCGCGCCGCGTGGTCGTCGAGCCGACGCCGGGCGAGCTGCCGCAGCGTCGGCGCGTTCTGGTGCGCGGCCGCGACCTGAGCTCCGAGCAGCACCCACACCCACGAGAGGTGCAGCCAGAGCATGAAGATGGGGAAGGCGCCGAAGCCGGAGTAGAGCGCGTTGGTGCGGGCGACCCCGATCTGGAAGCGCACGTGCAAGACCTGGAAGAGGTACCAGCCGAGCCCGCCCACCAGCGCGCCGATCAGCGCGGAGCGGCGGCCCACGGTGGCGCTCGGCAGCAGCACGTAGAGCGGCAGCATGGCCGCGCAGACGAGGAGCGGCGGCACCGCGAAGGCCACCAGGTCGACCAGGATGGCGGCCGGGGCGATCGCCTCGAACCAGGCCATCAGCGGCTGGCCGTGGCGGGCCGCGGTCAGGGTCGAGGCGAAGGCGAGCAGGATCGGGGTGACGAAGACCACCATCAGGTAGGCGGGGATCCGACGGGTCAGCCGGCGCTTGCCCGGGTAGCCCCAGACCGCGTCGAAGGACTCCTCGGCGCCGAGCACCACCCTCGACGCGGTCACCAGGAGCACGACGAAGCCGATGACCCCGAGACCGAAGACGTCGGTGTCGCTCACCAGGTCGAGCACCCGGTCGAGGTTCGTCCGGAGGATGTGCACCCCCTCGGGCACGTCCTCCCCCGGGCCGCCGAGCGCGTCGTGCAGGAACGGGCGCACCGTCTCCTTCACCACGCTCTCGTAGAGCCCGACGCCCTTGGCCACCGCGAAGACCAGCGCCGCCAGCGGCACCACCGAGAGCAAGGTGAAGAAGGCGAGCGCCGCCGCCCGCATCTGGAGCCGCTCGCGAAAGAAGGCGTCGACGGTGACGAAGCCGAGGCGGACCACGGTGAGCAGCCAGCGCCGCGGCCGCGGCAGGGAGCGCTCGTCGACCTCCCAGAGCGTGCGGTAGATCGAGCGGCGCAGGCGCGTCAGGCGCTTCTCCGCCCGCTTCACCGTCTGCTCGAACCCGCTGACCGCCCTGGGCACGCCAGGGAGCATATGCCATCGGGCTCGATTGACATCGAGAACGCCAGGACTTACGCCTCCCGGCTGAGGAGAGCAGAAGCATGGTCGAACCGCAGGTGGTGATGGACAAGATCCGTGAGGGGCTCGGCGAGGTGACCCACCTCGAGCTGGAGGACCTGACCGGGACCAAGGACCACTACCGGGCGGTCGTCGTGAGCCCCACGTTCGAAGGCAAGAGCCGGATCGAGCAGCACCAGGCGGTCTACGCCGCGCTGGGCGAGCTGATGGCCGGGCCGGTGCACGCGCTCTCGCTCGCCACGTACACGCCGGACAAGTGGAACGCCCGGGAAAGCTGAAGGAAGCCATGGACGAAGCCGTCAAGACCCGCATCCAGTCGATCCTCGACGCGCACTCGGTCGTGCTCTTCATGAAGGGCACCCAGCACTTCCCCCAGTGCGGCTTCAGCCACCGCGCGGTGGAGATCCTCAAGCGCTGCGGCGCCAAGGAGATGCACACCGTCAACGTGCTCGAGGACCCCGAGATCCGTCAGGGCATCAAGGACTTCGGCAACTGGCCGACGATCCCGCAGCTCTACCTGAAGGGGAAGCTCGTCGGCGGCTCCGACATCCTCATGGAGATGTTCGAGAGCGGCGAGCTCCAGCCGATGGTCGAGGACGCGCAGAAGTAGCGCGCTCTCGCAGATCGAAGCGCAAGAGGCGCTGCTCGGACTCGATGCCCTTGAGCGCGGCGGTGAAGCCGCTGCGCGGCACGTCCTCGAGCAGCGCGGCCACCGCCGGCTCGTCCGCGACGTCCTCGGTCACCACGATCTCGCTGGCCGCCGCCTGGGCTTGAAGCCGGGCGGCCATGTTCACGGTGGTGCCGAAGAAGTCGAGCCGCTCGTTGGCCCGCACCGCCAGGCACGGCCCGGCGTGCACCCCGATCTTCACGCCGAGCTCGCCGTCCGGGTGGGCCGCGTCGTGGCGCGCGATCATGTCCACCGCGGCGGCCGCGGCGTCGGCGGCCGACGGGAACGACGCCATCACCGCGTCGCCCATGGTCTTCACGATCGCGCCGCCGTGGGCCGAGACCGCGCCGCCCATCAGCCGGAAGTGCTCCTCGACGATCGCGAACGCGCGCGCGTCGCCCACCCGCTCGTAGAGCGCGGTCGACCCGACGAGGTCGCTGAAGAGCAGCGCGAGGTGACCGACCCGCAGGTCCACCCCGGAGGCGGGCGCCTCGGTCGCGAAGAGGTCCACGAACTCCGGGAAGCTCGCGACCACCGTGCCGAGCACCGCGTCCGCCGCCCACCCGGCGCGCTCGAGCAGCACCGTCGCGTCCCCCGCGCGCGCGTTCTCGACCACCCAGCGGGTGATCCCGTCGCTCGCCTCCCCTTCGGGAGAGAGCGTGATCCCGTCGTCGAGCGTGACCCGGAGCGTGGCCGGCGGGCCGGCGAGCTCCACGTCGGCGCCGCCCTGGGTCCCGAGGGTGCGGGCGTGCAGCGGCCCCGGCGGCAGCTCGACCGCGCGCTCGATCGTCTCGCCCGGCTTCACCCGGAGCTGCGCCATCACGTGGGGCAGGAACGCGGGGCTCGAGGCGCAGTAGAGCGCGGTCTCGACCGGCCGCACCGCCGGGTTCGAGGGGAAGACGGCCTCGACGTGCTGGGCGAAGTCGGTGTCGAAGTGGATCTGGCAGGCGTCGCAGTGGGTCTGCTCGCCGAGGCTGTCGAGGCTCTCGACCACGCTCGCGCCGACCCGGCAGACGGGGCAGTTGATCTGCCAGCGCAGGTCGGTCAGCCCGCTCACGGTGGCGTGCAGGAAGCCCCGCAGCACGTCGCGTCGATCGAGCCCCCAGTGCCGCGCGAGCTCGAAGGGGCGCATCTGCTGCACCTCCTCGTCGGGCCGCTCGTCGAGGTGTCGGACCAGCCGCTCGACCACCTCCTCGGGGACCGGCGCGCCGCGCAGCCGGGCCGCTCGGGTCTTCAGCTGCAGGGCGTCCGGCGGGGTGCGCGCGCCGGTCGCCGTCTCCGAGCGCGCGTCTCCGAGCAGCCGCTTCACCCGGATCGCGGCCGGCTCGTCCGGGTCGTCGACGCCCTTGTCGCGCCAGCCCTCGAGCACCTCCTCAATCGCGTCGAGGTAGCGGGTGAGCCCCACCTTGAACTTCCGGCGCTGCACCGGCCCGAGGAAGAGCGCGAACGCGCCGCCGGCGTCGACGTAGGCGCGCGCGGTGATGCGGGTCGCCCCCTCGTGATCCTCGAGCTCGGCCTCGAAGCCGCCCTCGAGCGCGGGCCCGGCCCGGAAGTCCCGCTGGCCGCGGATGTACCGCCCCTCGATCCACTCGTAGGGCGGCTCGACCCACTCCAGCTCGACGCCGAGCTCCTTCGCCTTGGCGACCCGGACGAGCTTGCCGTCGTCCTGCGTCTCCCAGCGGTAGCTCGCCGCCGCCAGCCCGAGCGCGCGGTCGGAGCGGTTGGTGTCGGAGACGATGCCCCACACCAGATCCCGCGGGGCGTCGAAGACCCGCGTCACCTCGCTCTGAAAGCGCTTCGCCGCCATGATGAACCGCGAAGGGAGCGTAGCACGCGACCTTGAACGGCCCCGCGCGGGCCGCTATCTGGGGGCTCGGATGACGACGACGGCACGATGGGGGTTCTGGATCGTGGTCGGCGCGGGCCTGCTCGTCCCGCTGGCGAGCTGCGCGCGCGGCGGCAACGACCGGACGGACATGGACAGCGGCGTGACGATCCCGATGGACACCGGGGTGAGCGACACCGGGGTCACGGCGCCGGTGGACACCGGGGTGACCCGCCCGCCCGACTCCGGGGTGGTCCGCGACACCGGCGTCGACCCGAGCTGCAGCGAGACCCCGTGCCGGCTGCTCCCGCCGCAGTGCGGCTGCCCCGGCGGGCAGGGCTGCTACATCACCGGCGCGACCACCCGCGAGTGCGGGACGCCGGGCCCGGAGCGCGAGGGCCAGTCCTGCTCCGGCGTGACCGCCTGTCAGATCGGCCACCTCTGCATCGGCGCCACCGCGTCCTTCTGCGCCCGCTTCTGCAACAGCGACGCGGACTGTCCCGGCGGCCCGGGCTCGCTCTGCCTCATCGAGCTGAACGACGGCATGGGCGGCACCATCCCGAACGCCACCCTGTGCAGCGTGCACTGCACGCCGACCAGCGGCGCCGGGTGCCCGAGCGGCATGGGCTGCGCGGTCTTCGAGGAGTCCGACGGCGCCATGCGCACCTTCACCCAGTGTCGTCCCGCGGGCAGCGGCACCCGCGGCTCCTCCTGCGTCGACGAGGAGGACTGCGCCGCCGGCTACTTCTGCGGCGACCCCGGCACCGGCAACGAGTGCATCCGCCTCTGCACGGTCTCGAGCGGCGGCCCCGAGTGCTCCGGCTTCGAGCTCTGCAACAGCTTCACCGACCCGATCACCGTCGGCGGCACGGAGTACGGCTACTGTCTCTAGCTATGGTCTCTAGCGAGAGCGCCGGACCGCGATCCCGAGGAGGGCGATCAGGAGCACGAGCGCCCACCGAGACGACGGCCACTCGCCCGGGGCCGCGCGACACCGGCACCCTCCGTAGGTGACGACCTCGGCCGCGCCGCCGTCGGGCCGAACACCCCCATCCAGGCCGGCGTCGTCCTCGAGAACACCCGCGTCGACGGGCAGCCCCGCGTCGCACGTCGCGGGAGTCGTGATCGGGCAGCTGGCGAGGACGCCATCGCACACCACCGGGCCGCCGCACGTGTCCTCGCCGCACGCGGTCCCGGCGGACGCGACCGCGTCGGGAGGACAGTCCCACGCGCCTTCCTCGCAGCGCTCCGGGAGGTCGCAGGGGGCAGACGCCGCCCGACAGACGTCCCCGGCTCTCGTGCCGTCCTCCGGACACTCCGCCTCGACTCCGTCGCAGACCTCGGCCCGATCGCACTCTCCGCGGGCGGGCCGACACACGTGCTCCGCGGGGAGCGCGGTGCAGCGCCCGTCGGCGGACGCACCCAGCGCGGCCGCGCAGACGACGCAGTCCGCGTCGCTCCCGCCGCCGCACGCGGCGTCGCAGCAGACTCCGTCCACGCACCAGCCGCTCAGGCAGTCGGCGTCGACCGAGCAGGCGTCCCCCTGCTCCAGGCGGAGCGCGTAGAGCCGGACCGCCCCGGCGTAGGTCAGCCCCGCGACGGTCTCGAGCCGGCTGCCGACCGCGAGGTGATCTCCCGACCCGGCGAGGCTGACGGCGTAGCCGCTCGGGGCCGGCGGGGTCGGCGCCTCGAGCGGGGCGTCGAAGACCTCCACGAGCGCGACCGAGCCGCTCGGATCTCTCCGGTACAGGAACGACTGCCCCTGCCGCCCATCGGGCAGCGGCGCGCCGCTCCAGCCGACGGCGAGGTGGTCTCCCCACGCGGCCAGTCGCCCCCCGAACCCCGGCAGCGGGCTCCCCGGCGTGCCGTGAGTGAGCTGCCCGTCGTGTACCCACCCCGCCCCATCGCGCGAGAAGAAGTGCACGGCGTTCCCCTGGTAGGTGCCCACCGCGACGCCCCCCCACGGGAGCGCGACGACCGACTCTCCGAGCCCCCGCGCGCCGGGCGGCCGGGGGAGCTCCCCCTGCAGCGTCCAGCCGCCGGGGTCGCGCCCGTAGTGGAACACGCTGCCGTAGCCCGCGCTGGGGAAGCTGGTCGGAGCGTCCTGACGCGACGCGCCCCAAAGGAGCGAGCCTCCGACGAATGCGAGGTACTCCGACGAGATCGTGCACACCCGCTGATCGGCGCGGGGCCCCGGCAGCTCGGCCTCCTGGGTGTAGGTCCGGTCGGCCGCCCGGCGGAAGACGTAGGCCCGCCCCGGGTCGTCGCTGAACCCCTGGCATGCGCCGACCGCGAGGGTGTCCCCCTCGATCGCCAGCGCCTTCCCGAACCAGAGCTCCGCGCGCGCGCCCGTCGGGACCACGGTGGAGTCCAGCGTCCACGCGCCGCCGTCCAGGCGGTGCACGTACACGGCCCCGCCGACCTCGGCCCGGGGAGCGCCGACGAAGAGGTCGTCTCCGACGAGCTCCAGCGTCAGCCCGAAGGCGTCCCCGCTCCGGGGGCTCGGCGCCATGAGGGTGGAGTGATGGACCCAACCTCCGCCGCTCCGTTCGTAGACGAGCACCCGGCCCGGGCCTCCGCTGACCGCGCCCGCGAACACGTAGTCGTCGTTCATGACCACGCTGGCCCCGAGCTCCTCACGCGCCGGCGGCGCGCCGACCAGACGGGCCGTCTCCCCCCAGATGAGGGGATCGACGAGCACGGGGTAGACGGCGTCCCGATCGTCGATCGCGAGGACCACGCCCCCACGCGCGGCCCGCATCGAGATCGGGAGCGGCCGCCCGGTCGCGTCCCAGGCCGCCGGTGAGTCGTAGCCGAAGGCGCGGCGGCCCTCCGCGTAGAGGGCCACGCCCGTCGCCTCGTCGCGGACCTCGACCGGGCCGGTGACCGCCACCCGCAGCTCGAGCGCGCCCTCTCCCGGTGGGCGCCGGTCGAGCCACCAGAGCTGCTCCACCGCGTCTCCCTCCCGGGAGAACCACTCCAGCGCGCCGTCGTGCGCGTAGACCCGCTTCTGACCGACGTCTCGCCCCTCGCTGGGCTTCGCGGAGCGCCACGGTCCTCGCTCGCGCTGCCAGCCGAGCGTCTGGAAGCGCACCGCGAGGCCCCCGTGGCTGAGCTCGATCCCGCCCGCGCGGAGCGCGATCTGCAGCCTCGAGCGGCGCTCGGAGGCGAGCCGGTTCGCGGCGGGCGCAGCGGCCCGGAGCTCCGCGCGCGGGCTCACGCACCCGGTGAGCGCGGCGACGGCCAGCGCCGCGAGCCAACCCGCCCGCCGAGCCCTCACGAGGCCCCCTCCGGCAGAGTCGGCGCGCGCCGCGGGGCGAGGGTCGAGATGCGAGAGCCTCGTTCCAGAGAAGGGCACCCGCTCACGATCACCCGCGCGCCTGAATGATGTCAATCGACCCTGGCGAGCCTCCACCTCACCTCGAGCGACGGAGGCGTCATCTCGGGCGGTAGAGGAAGACGTCCGCCTCGGTGCTGGAGACGCCGACGAAGACGTCGTAGCGGGCGCTGTACTGGAAGCGGCCGAAGACGCCGTTGTCGGTGGCCGGGCCGGGGTCGTCGCCGGCGGCGTCGACGCGGGTCCAGGCGTTCGTCGTGAAGTCGTAGGCGTGGACCGCGCGGCCGCCGTGCCAGCCGATGAGGCGATCGGTGCGGGGGTGGTAGGCGAAGGCGGCGCCCACCGCGTCGACGAGCGCGGTGTCGCCGGTGGAGGCGACCATGGTCGGCGCGGCGCTCGGGGCGGCGAGCTCGTAGCGGAGCATCGAGCCGGACCCGATGTGGAAGAGCTCGCCGGTGCTCTCGCGCACCACCGAGTCCTTGCCGTTGCGCCAGCCGCCCCAGGGGTTGAGGTCGTAGCTCTCGTGGGCCTCGGTCGTCGCGTCGAAGCGGCCGAGGCGACCGCCCGAGTCCTTGCCCGAGATCCAGACGGCCCCGCTCCAGTACTGGGTGAAGCCGCCGAAGCCCGGCACGCTGCCGACCTCGGGGACCGGCGAGGCGAGGCGACTCCAGCGCTCGGCGGTGAAGTCGTAGCAGTCCACCCACGCGTGGCTCGTCTGCCCGCTCGGGTACAGCGCGACCGCGCCGAACGCGCAGAGGGCGTCCCGCTCGGGCACGTAGGTGAGGCCGTCGTAGGTGTGGCGAGAGCGCGGGTGCTGCCAGTCGATCAGGTCGACGTAGGGCGCCTGATCGCAGAGCTCGGGGCGGAGGTAGGTGAGCTCGCCGGTGCGCCGGTTGCGCTGGCGGTCCGCGTCCGGCACCGCGTCCACGTCGAACGGGCCGCGCGCGTAGTAGCCGCAGGACTCGAAGAGGCGCGCGCCCTCGGCCGACTGGTCCGCGTCCGGGTGCTCGCTCGGGGTCGTGAGGCGCTGCCAGCTCAGGGTGTCGAGGTCGAAGGCGTAGAGCTCCTCGCCGCCGTAGTCCGCGTGGCCGCCGCCGAAGATCACGAGCCGCTGCCGCCGGGTGTCGAAGACGGCGCCGCTCCAGCCGCCGACGATGGACCGGAAGCGCCCCGGCGGGCAGACCCCGATCGTGTCGCACGGGTCGAGCTGCGACAGCTCGGTGCCCGGCACGCTCCCGAACGCCCCCGGCTCGAGCCCGGCGAGGAAGTCGTGGATCGGGAGATCGCAGTCGCCCTCGTTGGCCTCCGACTCCGCGTCCGCGTCGAGGCAGCCGCAGTCCTCGGGGAAGTCGAAGAGCCCGTCTCCGTCGTTGTCGAGCCCGTCGGCGCAGGCGCTCACCGGCCCCTCGTCGCCGCCCGAGCCGGAGTCCATCGCCCCCGCGTCTGCGGCGGCGCCCGCGTCGATCGCGGCGCTGCCGTCCGGCGAGGTGCCGGCGTCGAGGTGGAGCTCGCCGTCGGAGCAAGCGACGAGGAGCAGCGAAGCCAAGAAGAGTCGAGTCATGGCCACACGCTGCCCGGCAGAGGCCGCCGCGACGATTACCCCGCCTGCGCGGGTCGGCGCGGATGGCGCGCTCGAGGGCCTTGGCGTCGAGGGACTGAATGGAGCGGACGAGGTCGTCGACGATCTCCTCGCAAGCGACCTACCCCTGCTGGACGACCACGTTCGGACCGAGATCCTCCTGCATCCGACGCCGGTCCGGCTCGCCCAGCTGCGGGTGGTAGACGTTGAGGGTCAACGGCTCGGGGCGCTCGACGCGGCCGATCTCGCGGCCCTGGCGAGCGAGATCGAGCGCGGTCTCGGCCCGAACGCAGAGGGTCTGGAGGCGCGAAGTCTCGAGCAGGAGGCGAGCGTGCTCCGCGTCGGCCCGCTGGGCGTTGAGGACCAGCTTACGAAGGCGACGCCGGGAACGGAGGCCCTCGATCACGCCTCGGTCGAGCGGACACGGCGACGCCCAACCCAACTGAAACGGGTCGAGCACGTCGAGCAGGTTGGCCACGAGCTCGGGCGCGCGAGGGCTGCGCCGCGGGTCTACGACCGCGACTCCGAGACGCTCCACGGCGTCGACGACCTCGGGCGAGAGCGGCGGGATGGGAGTCGTGGGCAGCTCGGTGACCACACTGAAGCTCCAGGGACGAAGCGCCTGGAGCAGCCGCGCGACGCCGGCGCCCGACAGACGATGCCGAGCCTCGAGGCTCAGGCCCTCGACTTCGCTTCCCTCACACGCCGCCGCGGTCTCGTCGACGTGCGCATCACAGAACCCGTTGCTGACGCCGAGCCAAACTCTGGCGTTCCGGGCATCCACATCCCCGGGAGTGTCGACCACCGAGTCGCCACTCTCTCTGTACAGGACCCAGTGCGCCGGGGCGTCGACGTACACGACGCCGGCCTACCGCCCGTCTCGGCGCAACTGAAGCTCGCGCGTCTCGAAGCCCATGAGACGGAAGCATAGCACGCCAGACTCACCGAGGACGAGAGGTCGACGCGACGATTACCCCGCCTGCGCGGGTCGGGTCACGGCTCGTCGGGCTTCGGGCGCTCGGAGGCGCGGATGGCGCGCTCGAGGGCCTTGGCGTCGAGGGACTGCATGGAGCGGACGAGGTCGTCGACGATCTCCTCGCGGCTGCGTCGCTTGCGGATCTCCACCCGCACGTCGAGCATCGGGAAGAGCGCCTCCTTGATGTCCTCGGGGAGCACGTTCTCGAGGTACTCGAGCGCGGTGCCGCGGAGCTTGCCGTCCTCGGTGGCGAGCGCGACCAGCGAGAGACGGAGCGGCTCGGGGTCGTAGGCGAGGCTGAGGACCGTGAAGACGTGCTCGACGCTGCGGTGCACGCGGTCGCGGCGGGCCTTGTCGAGCAGCGGCGCGTCCTCGTCGGTGTCGTCGTCGAGCAGGCGGCGCTGCTCCCAGACCTTGCGGCCGATGCCGAGCTCGCTCTTCACCGCCGCGTGCACCGTCTCGACCGCGAGGCGGCGCTCGGGGTGGCGGGTCGCGATGCGGGACAGGGCGAGCGCGCAGCGGTAGCGCACCTCGAAGAGGGAGTCGTCGAGGCCGCGAGCGAGGCCGTCGAACGCCTCGGGCGCGTCGCAGACCTCGAGCACCCGCGGGAGGCGTCGCCGGATCGCGAAGGGCTGGTCGGCGTCGGCCACCGCCTCGGACAGCTCGGTCGGGATCTCGTCGGCGATCCCGCGCAGGGCGCGGATGGCGTCGTGGTGCACGTCGCGCCGGGCGAGGAGCGCGATGGCGAAGGGCGCGAGCCGCGGGTCGAGGACCTCGTCGGTCAGCGCGGCGCGGATCTCGTCGGGGGTGCCGCTGCGCAGGGTGCGGGCGCGGGCGTGCACCGGATCGTCGGCCGGCGCGTCGATCCCGTCCGGCGGCACGGAGGGCGCGCTGTCGACCGTGGGGTGGGTGCTGCGGTCGCTCCAGGACTGGTGCGCGGCGAGCTGCTCGAAGAGCGCCTCACGGTCGAGGCCGAGGGTGGAGAGCGTCTGCAGGGTCGCGGCCTCGAGCACCGCGCGCTCGGCGGCGAAGGGCGTGCCCTGCCGCAGGCTCTCCTCGAGCTGGCCGACGTAGCCCTTGTGGAGGCGGCGGGCGATGACGAGGCTGAGGGCGGCGAACGCGGCCGCGAAGCCGAGCACGAGGTCGAGCGACACCGCGGGGGCGACGGCGAGGATGACGATCACGACGCCGCTGCCGAGCGCGTCGCCCACCCGGTTGCCGGCCACGTCGATGAGCGCCTTGGTCGGGCGCTTCTTCTCCGGCGACACCGGCGTGTAGAGCAGCTCGTAGCCGCTCCGGAAGATGCTGTTGGCCAGCACGAGCTCCGCCGCGCGGGCGACGACGACGGTGCCGATGCGGGTGAGCCCGGCCGCGACCGCCGCCGTCATGAGCACCACCGTGGGCAGGGTGGCCACGCTGCCCGCGACGCCGAGCCGCTCGAGCGCCGGCTTGGCGGCCACCGTCTGGAGCAGCAGCGAGAGCACCGCCGCGCCCACGTGGAAGATGGCGAAGAAGCTCAGCATGTCCTGCGAGCCCTGCTCGAACTGCCGGGCCGCCTCGGCCTTGAAGGCGTAGTCCAGCAGGCCCGCGCTCACCGCGGTGAGCACCACGATCGCGGCCAGGGCGCGCAGGTAGGGCGCGCGCAGCAGCACGCGGAGGCCCGAGGTGCTCGCCGCCACCGGGTCGTCGTGCTCGCCCTCCCCGCCCCCGATCCGCGCCACGCCGAGCGCGGCCAGCCCGTTGAGGCCGGCGAGCACCACGAGCATCGCGTTGGCGTCGAACGCCTCGCCGACCCGCCACGCGACGATGCCGCCGACCACGCCGCCGACGGTCGCGCCCGTGCCGATGCGGCTCACCATGCCCTTGGCGGAGTGGGGGTCGAAGCGCTCGTTGACGACCGACCAGAAGCCGCTGATCACGAGCGCGCCGAAGACCGCCGTGTGGAGGAAGAGCACGACCGCGATCGGGCGCGGCGCCTGGTCGACGAGCAGCCACTCCGTCAGGTAGAGCGCGCCGCTGACCCCGAACGCGACCGGCACGACCCGGGCCGGGCCGAAGCGCGCGAACGCCCGCGAGGCCGCGAAGACGGCGACCATCGACGCGGCGGCCGAGGCGATGACCACCCGCGGGAGGTCCTCCGCGTCGAAGCTCGACAGGAAGAGCGCGTCCCGCGTGGCCTTGCTGCCGACCTGCTGGGCGATCATCACCGCCGCGGAGATCAGCGCGGCGAGCGCGGCTCGCCGGTCCGTGTTTCGCGCCACGGCGCGAGGATAGCCCGAGGGCTCCGGTGCGCCCACGGGCTATCCGTCCGCTGCGTTCGGCGGCGGAGCTCAGCGGAGGAAGTACGGGGTCGCCACCGCGCTGCGGCACTGCCAGTTGAAGCTGCGCACGTGGGGCGCCCTCCCCTGGGCGCGCAGCCCCTCGAGCAGCTCCAGCGCGACGGCCCGGAGCGACGCGTCCTCCCGCCCGTCGAGGTGCCAGGCCATGGCGACCAGGTAGGCGCTCTCGCCCCAGTGCTCGTCGTAGCGATCGGGCTCGTCCTCGTCGGTGCCGACGCCCATGAAGTAGAAGGGCTTGCCCGAGGCGTCCCGCCCGTCGCGCGCGACGATCCGGCCGAGCTGGACGAGCGAGGCGTGCACGCGCTCGGCCTCGGCGCCGCCGCGCAGCGCGGCGTAGGCGTGGAGGCCGTCGGCGAGGATCGCGCTCATCCAGGGGCTGCAGCCGAAGTAGCCGTAGCCCTCGCCGTGCGCGTCGGCGTGGTGCGCGAAGCAGCGCGCGTCGGGGTCGCCGTAGCCCTCGGGGTAGGTCGCCTGGATGTCCAGGTAGGCGTCCACCGACGCCTCGGCGAGGCGCACGTAGTCCTCGGCGCGGTCGTCGGACACGATCGCGGCCCACACATAGGCGAGCAGCGCGAAGCCGGCGTGGCGCTCGGTCCAGAAGTCGGAGCCGCCGGCGTAGCCCGGGCTCGTCCACATCTCCGCGACCCGGTCGGCCACCGCCTCCACCGCCTCCCGGTACCGCTCGTCGCCGGTGAGGAGGTAGTGGAGGGCCATGCCCTGCGTGTAGTGGTACTTGAGGTCCCGCTCGGCGCCGGGCACGCCGATGCGGACCGAGCCGTCGGTCTCGCTGATCCCCTCGCGGTAGAGCGTGGCCTCGCGGTACGCCGATCGGAGCGGCGAGCGCGCGCCGGTGCGGGCGTGGCCGCGGTACATCGCGGTGACCCGGTCGAAGAGCCAGACCGCGCGGGAGTCGCTGCCCGGGAGGAAGGCGTCGGTGTCGTGTCGCTCGTAGTCGCAGACGCCGTCCCACGCGCCGCCCAGCTCCGGCGCGAGCTCGGACTCGGCGACGAGCGGCCCGAGGACTCCGCTGGACGCGAGCCAGGTGGGCGGCACGAGGACCCACACCCGGGGCTCGTCGCCCTGGAGGGTGTCGGCGACCGGCGCCGCGTCGAGCTCGGCCGTCCCGGGGGCCGCGCCGACCTCGATCGTCAGCTCCGCCTCGCTCGCCGGGAGCTCGACCTGGATCCGCACGCTCCGCAGGCTGCCGTCGGGCCAGCGCGCGAGACCCAGGCGCGAGGCGGCGAGCTCCTCGGCCCCGGACCGCACGACGACGCGCGACGCGTCCGAGAGCGCGCCGGGCGCGAGCGGGAGCGCGAAGCTCACCCGCTCCACGCCGCTCGCCTCGGTGTTGGGGACGACGCGGACGGAGACCGAGGTCGGCGCAGGCGGGCGCCCTGCGTCTTCGTCCACGCGGCCGGCGTCCGGCGACGCGGCGTCGGCGAGGGCCTCGCTAGCGTCGCGCGCGCCGCCGTCCACGTCTTCCGGCGCGGCGCCGTCGCAGGCCGTCAGCGTCAACGCGAGCGCGAGGAGGCGCAGGCGGTCACTCGCCACGGGGCAGCTCCCACTCCTCGAGGCGGCTCCCCGACGGCGCGTAGCGCACGACGTAGCGTCGGTCGGCGCGCACCCCGGTGAACGTCTCGGTCCCGTAGCCGCTCGGCCAGGTGACGCGCAGGTCGACCGTCTCGTGGGTGTCGGTGCCGAGGTGCGCGACGGTCGGGATCCCCTGCTGGTAGGAGCGCACCGTCCGGTAGCTCGAGCCGACGCGCGTGCTCGTCCCGGGCGCGAGCGCCTCCACCACCGCGCCGAGCGCGTCGCGGTTGCGCCCCGCGCCCATCGCCTCGGCCGAGAGCACGACCTGCACGTAGTGTCCGGCCTCCGGGGTGGTGTTCCGCCAGAGCATCAGCTCCGCGTCCGGGATCTCGTCGCGCAGATCGTAGCCCACGAAGTCCACGCGCCCGTCGCCGTCGTAGTCGTGCGGCGCGGTGGTGGGCCGCGACCCGTGGTGATTCCCGTCGATCGAGATGTCGAAGGTCCGCGCGTTGTCGGCGCGCTCGAAGACGAGGCCGCCGCGGTTGAGCAGGAGGTTCGTGGAGCCGGGGCCCCGGCCCATGATCAGCACGTCCACGTGCCCGTCGTTGTTGTAGTCGGCGACGCTGTGCGCGGCCTTGGTCGCCACCGTGTCGATGACGTTGAAGGGGGTGGCGAGCGGGTGACGGCGGAAGCTGCCCCCCGCCTGCTGCACGACGATCCAGAGCTCGTCGTCGCCGGTGTAGCAGAGCACGTCGACGTCGCCGTCGAGGTCGGCGTCGAACACGAGCGAGCGCGATCCGGAGCAGCCCGCGAACGCCGGCCCGACCGATCCGCCGCGGAAGGTGCCGTCGCCGTTGCTCTCCCAGCTCGGGCCGTCGGGGACCACGAGGTCCGGGTAGCTGTCGCCCGTCCAGTCGAAGACGATGGCCGAGTCGACGCTGTCGAGCGTGGCGAGCACCGACCCATCCAGGCGGTAGAGCACCGGGCCCTCGTGGGCCACCTCGAGCGCGCCGTCTCCGTCGAAGTCGGCGACGGTGAGCGCGGCGCGGTTGCCCCACGGGCCGTGGTGGAAGACCGCGCGGGGCACCCCGCCCACGCGGCTCGTGGTGTTCTCGATCCACCCGTCTTCGCCCTCGGTCGTCCGGCCGATCGCGTCGAGGTCGCCGTCGCCGTCCAGGTCCGCCAGCTGGACGTTCCAGCCCCCGGTGAAGAACGGGGCGGTCTCCGCGGTCCAGCCGGACGCGACGGTGAAGGTGCCGTCGCCGTCGCCGGTCCACATGCAGTGGGTCGTCCGGGAGTGCGACCACGACTGCAGGTCCACGTGCCCGTCGCGGTTCCAGTCGCCGAGGCTGAAGCCGAAGGGGTTGGCGCTCTCGCACGCCCCGTCGAGCGCGCCGATCGTCGCGTGGGCGAAGCTCGGGTCACCCGCCTCGGGGGGCGGCCGCGGGGGGCCGGCGTCCGGGGGCGTCGCCGGGCCGCCGTCCTCTCCGCGCCCGGCGTCCTCCTCGCCGCCGCCGTCCGCGGGGGGCGGGACGATGGGCCCGGCGCCGTCGGTCGGCGCGCCCCCGTCGGGGAGGCGGCGCGCGGCGTCCGGCTCGACCGGGGCGGGGTCACAGCCGGCCGCGAGGAAGACCAGGAGGAGGGCGAGGATGCGTGAAGCGTGCATGCCCCCGCCCACAGCAAGCGCCGCGCCGCCCGCCCTGGCGGGGGGACGGCGCGACGGATCGCCGGCTGCGCCAGACCAATGGTCTGGGCCAGCAGACCAGCTCACCCAGGCCAGGTCAGCCGCCGGTGCCGACGAAGAGGTCGATCACGAACAGGACCGCTCCGGTGACGGCGAGCCCGAGGGCCACGTTGGTCGCGTCGCGGAAGGCGCTGCCCTCCCTCGCGGCGTCGAGGGTCGGGCGCATCACGTAGTCGTCGTGCAGGCTCTGGGCGTGCACGCCGAGGCCGATCGTCGCCCCGGTCGCGCCGGCGGAGAGCGCGAGGCCGAGCCCGCCGAGCCACCCGATCGCCGGCGATCCGCCGGGCTCGGAGACCGGCGCGGCGGCCGGGACCTCGATGACGCGCGCCGGGGGCTCGACCACCGAGAGCAGCACCCGCTCGCCCTCGCTCAGGTCGACCTCCTCGCTCCAGGCGCGGTCGTCGAGGTGGGCGGAGATCCGGTGCGCGCCGGGGTCCTCGGCCGTCTCGCAGGGGAGCCGGCACCGCGGCTCGTCGTCCACCGAGAGCAGCGCGCCGTCCCAGCCGCTCGCGCGCACGAGGGCCAGCCGGGCCCGGTTCGCCTCCGCCTGCGCCGCGGCCTGCTGGCGAGCCTCCTCCGGCACCTCCTCGCTCTCGGCCGCGCGCTCGAACTCCTCCGCCGCCTCGCGGTGCCGACCGAGCTGCTCGAGGCAGAGCGCGATGTTGAAGCGCACCGCGTCCCGCGGGTCGATCTCGAGCGCGCTGCGGAAGCGCGCGAGGGCCTCGCCCCAGCGCTCGCCCTCGAACGCCTCGAGGCCGAGCCGGAACTCGTCGGCGGCGCTCGTCTGCGCGTGGGCGAGCCCCGGCGCGAGGAGCGCGACGAGCGCGAGCAGGAGCGCGAGCCGCCTCATCATGGGTCCTCGTAGGGCGAGGCGAGCGGCCGGACCTGCGTCGGCTCCTCCCGGGGCGCGCGTCGCCGACGCCTCGCGCGTCGGGTGGTCCGACGCTGCGGCTCGACCTCCTCGGTGGGCTCGGCGCTCCCTGACACGACCTCGGGGGCCGCGACCTCGGGGGCCGCGACCTCGCGGGGCGAGACCTCGGGGAGCGTGAGCGTGGCGCCGTCGTCCGCCTCGGTCAGGGTGCGGGCGTGCGCCCGGCCGGCGGTGTCCACGAGCACGACGCTGCGCTCCCCGCCTTCGCCGAGCGCGACGCGCAGCGGGCGGCGCGCGTCGGCCACGCCGTCGACCAGGACCGACGCCACCCCCGCGCCGACGTCCACCCGCACCTCCCGCGGGGCCGCCTCCGCGGCGACCGGGGCCTCGGCCGGGGCCGGGGACGCGGTGCTCCGCTGCAGCCACCACCCCGCGCCGACGCCGACCGCGGCCAGCCCGACCGCGACCGCCACGAGCGGCCAGCGCAGGCCCCTCCCGGCTCCATCGGGCGCGGAGGCGTGCGAGGGGGCGGCGATCTCGCGGGTGTCCTCGCGCAGGCGCGCCGGCGCCGAGCGGAGGGTGGCCGCGATCCGCTCGTCCTCGACCGAGCGCTCGGCGGCGAAGGCGGCCTGCACGACGTCGCGCAGCGGCCCGACCCCGAGCCCGCCGCCGGCGGCCGCCGCCTGCTCGAACACGCGCGCCACCTCGGCCGCGCTCGACGGGCGCCGGAACGTCCGCCGATCGAGGCAACGATGAATGCACTCGCACACCGCCGCGGGCACCTCGGGCGCGAACGTCTCGAGCCGCGGGACCTCGCGGTTGATGATGTTGAAGAGGGTCTCGCCGTCGCTCTCCCCGCGGAAGAGCCGGCGGCCGGAGAGGGTCTCGTAGGCGATCACGCCCAGCGCCCAGAGATCGGTGGCCCAGGTCGCGCGCGCCCCGTTCACCTGCTCGGGGGCCAGGTAGCTCACCTTGCCCTTCACCTCGCCGCTCCGGGTCGACGTGATGCGGCCGCGCGCGGCGGCGATGCCGAAGTCCACCACCCGCACCACGCCGTCGTAGCTGACGTGCACGTTCTGCGGGCTGACGTCGCGGTGCACGATCTCGAGCGGGGCGCCCTCTCGGTCCGTGGCGACGTGGGCGGCGTGCAGGCCCGAGGCCACCGACGAGAAGATCCCGTAGAGCATCGCCGGGGTGAGCGTCCGGGGCTCGGAGAGCCAGGTGCGCTGGAGCAGCCCCACCAGCGAGCGGCCGCGCAGGTACTCCATCACCATGAACGGCAGCCCGTCGCGCGTCGTGCCCACGTCGAAGACCTGCACGACGTTGGGGTGGTGCACGAACGAGGCGATGCGCGCCTCGTCGACGAACATGTCCACGAACCGCGGCTCGCCGGCCAGGTGAGGCAGCATCACCTTCATCGCGAGGAGCCGATCGAAGCCGCCGGTGTCGTGTCGGCGCACGAGGTACACGGCCGCCATCCCGCCCTGCGCGATCTCGCCGACCACCTCGTAGCGATCGATCTCGTCGCCCGGCCCGGGGAGCGTGGCCCGCCGCTGCGTGAGCGCCTCGTTCATGGCCGCGGGCTCGCGAGCAGGTGCGGGGGCACGATGAACTCGACCAGGTTGCCGTCCAGCTCCTGGCTGGCGGTACCCCAGTCGCTGTTGAGCCAGACCGAGGCCAGCCCGCCCGAGGCGCCGAGGCGGGTGTGCACGGTGGGGTGAGCGCGGTGGCTCATGAAGTGCCACGCGAAGGGCACCACCCGCGGGGGCTCGACCCGCGCGTCGATCAGGGCGAGCTGCGACCGCCGCGGGAGCACCTCGCTGACCTCCGGTCCGCAGTCCGCCCCGCCGTCCTGGCAGGAGCGGAAGGCCGCGACGAAGAGCCCGAGGTCGGGCGGCGCGCCGGCGATCAGCACCGGCACGATGTGGCGCTCGCCGACCGTGACCCGGGCGTCTCGCAGCTCGCCGCCGGTCGTCTCGGCGCCCAGCCGGACGTAGCGGAGGAAGTCGCCCTCTTCGTAGATCACGACGTGCTCGATCGCGTCGCCCGGCAGCTCCGTGACCCAGACGCGGGAGGGCGCGCGGGCGAAGGCGTGGCGCAGCGCCTCGGCGCCGTCGTCGCTCGCGTAGAAGACGATCTCGCTGCCCACCAGCGCGTAGTGATGGCGCCCGGTGGGCGTGAAGCGCGCGTCCGCCGTGGGGTGCTCGACCACGACGCGGGGAGCGCCGCGGTCGCTCAGGTCGATCACCGCCGAGCCGCCGCCGCCCCGGACGATGAACCGCTCGCGGGCCGGATCGGCGTCCACCAGGGCGTAGCCGGAGGCGGGCAGCCCGGGGAGCAGCGGCGCGAGCGCCCACTCCTGCTCGCAGGTCAGCCGGAGGCCGGACACCGGCGGGCGGCAGAGCCCCAGCGCGTCGCCGTCCCGGCTCACCTGCCACACCTCGCGGCTGTCGTCGTCGAAGTAGGCCTGCCCCTCGACGATGAAGTCCGTCCTCCCCGCGGTCTCCAGCTCGTGGAGGCTCCACTCCGAGACGCTGCGCGTGAGCACGCGCTCCCCGAACGGCCCGAGGGGCGCCTCGGCCGGGTGCACCGTGTCGGCGACGTCGGCGAGGATCACGCGATGGCAGCTGCCGAAGTCCGGGTCCTCGCCGCGCTCCCCCTCGGCGGGCAGCGGCGGCGGCGTGGGCTCGGGGCCGAGCTCGCCGACGTCCTCGACCGGCGGATCACACGGCGTCGACGCGTCGACGTCGGCGTCCGGGTCCCCGGCGTCGCCGCGCCCCCCGTCGCTCTCGATGAGCGAAGTGTCGAACGGCAGCGTGCAGCCCATCAGGCCCAGCGCCGCCCAGAGCACGAGAGCAGCCCTACCTGAAGCCATGACGCCGGAGGAGCTCCATCAAGTAAGACCGGTTCATCTTCGCGTCTCGCGCCGCCTGCCGCATGTTGCCGTCGGCGCGCTGCAGGGCGCGCTCCAGATAGCGTCGCTCGAAGTCCTCGACCAGCCGCGCCTTCGCGTCGCGGAACGGGAGCTCGAGCAGCGCGGCCGCGACGTCGGTCCCCGGGGCCGCCTCGGAGAGCGGGGTGGGCGGCGCGCCGAGCACCACCGTGCCGGCCACGAAGTTGCGCAGCTCGCGCACGTTCCCGGGCCAGTCGTGGCCCTGCGCCGAGCCGAGGGCCTCGCGGGAGAAGACCGTTCGGACGTCCTCGATGCCGTGGTCGAGGGAGAGGAAGTGCTCGATGAGCGCGGGGATGTCCTCGGGGCGCTCGCGGAGCGGCGGCACCCGGAGCGCGACCACCGCGACCCGGTAGTAGAGGTCGAGCCGGAACCGCTCCTGGTTCACCGCGGCCCGCAGATCGCGGTGGGTCGCCGAGATGACGCGCACGTCGACCTCGATCTCCTCGGTCCCGCCGACCCGACGGAGCCGCCCGCGCTCGAGCGCGCCGAGCAGAGCGACCTGCTGCTCCTCGCCGAGCTCGCCGATCTCGTCGATGAAGAGCGTCCCGCCGTGGGCTCGCTCGAAGGCGCCCGCGTGGGCGCGGTCGGCCCCGGTGAACGCCCCCTTCTCGTGCCCGAACAGCTCGCTGGTGAAGAGCGTGCTCGAGAGCGCCCCGCAGTCGACGGTGACGAAGGCCTCGTCCTTTCGAGGGCTCGACTCGTGAATGGCCCGGGCGAGCAGCTCCTTGCCGGTGCCCGACTCGCCGAGGAGCAGCACGCTCACGTCCGAGCGCGCGACCTGCTTCGCGGTGGCGAAGAGCTGGCTCATCATCGGCGCCGCCGCGTGCAGCTCTCCGAGCCGCTTCGGCCCGGCCAGCTCCATCACCACGTCGCCGTCGCCCACCTCGATCAGGGTGTTGCCGAGCCGCAGCCGCGCTCCCGAGGCCACCGAGAGCACGTCGCCCTCGAGGCGCCCCTCCACGCCCGTGCCGTTGGTGCTGCCGTGGTCGACGACCGCGATGCGATCGAGGTGGCGGCGCAGCTCGACGTGGTAGCGCGAGACCGCCGGGTCCGAGAGGCGCAGGTCGTTCCCCTCCGCCGTGCCGATCGAGAGCGAGTCGCTCGACGCGAGCGCGCGCGCCCCTTGATCCGGGCCGTCGATCACCCGGGCGCGGATGCGCCGGACCGGGTGTCCACGCTCGTGCATCGGAGCGGTCTCGTCGATCGGGGGCGCCACCCCGCATACCCTAGCAGGCTATGCTCGGGCGATGTGGCAGCTGGAGGGTCGTGCCCTGGTGATCGCCAGCCACAACGCGGGCAAGGCGCGCGAGGTGGCCGACCTGTTTCGCCCCCTCGTGGGGGCGCTGCGGTTCGCGGCGGAGCTCGGCCTGCCCGAGCCGGTCGAGGACGGCGCGACCTTCGTCGAGAACGCGTCGATCAAGGCGCGCGCGGCGGCGGCGGCGACCGGCGAGCTCGCGGTGTCGGACGACTCGGGGCTGGTGGTCTTCGCGCTCGACGGGGCGCCGGGCGTGCACGCCAAGCGCTGGGGCGGCGGCGACTACGAGCGCGCGATGCGCAAGGTGCACGAGGCGCTCGGGGACCGCGACCGCGCGGCCGAGATGGTCTGCGCGCTGGTGATCGCCGCGCCCGACGGGTCCACCTGGAGCGCCGAGGGGCGGGTGCGCGGGCAGCTGACCTGGCCGCCCCGAGGGCAGCTCGGCTTCGGCTACGAGCCGATGTTCGTGCCGGAAGGCGAGCGCCGGACCTACGGGGAGATGGAGCGCGACGAGAAGCACCGGGACGATCCCCGGGCCCGGGCCTTCGGCGCGCTGCGGTTGCGCGCGAACTTCCCCGAAGCCAAAGGCAAGTGATGACCGAGCTCGAGCACGGCCGCGGGAGCGGCGAACGAGAAGAGCCCCTGACCCCGCCCGAGACCAAGGCGCCGAGCCACGCGGAGCGGGCCCGGACCCTGGTGGCCTCCCAGAAGACCGGCACGCTGTGCACGGTCGCGCGCGATCCCGAGGGCTACCCCTACGGATCGTTCGTGACCTTCGCGCTCGACGGGCCCGACCCGGTGTTCCTCATCAGCACGCTCGCGGCCCACACCAAGAACCTCGAGGGCGACGGCCGCGCCTCGCTCCTCGTCGCCGAGCACGGCGAGGGCGACCCGCTCGCCTACGGGCGCGTGACCCTGGTGGGCGACGCGGCCAAGCTCGACGACCCGGGCCCGGCGCGGGAGGCCTTCCTCGCGGCCCACCCGAACGCCGCCTACTACGCCGACTTCAGCGACTTCGCCTTCTGGAAGCTGCGGGTGACGAGCGTGCGCTACATCGGCGGCTACGGGCGCATGTCGTGGGTGGACGTCGCGGACTGGCGCGGCGCGGAGGCGGACCCGCTGGCCGCGCACGTCGACGGGATCGTCTCGCACATGAACGAGGACCACGCCGACGCCCTCGTCAGCTACGCCCGCGCCTTCACCCGGGCGACCGAGGCCGAGCAGGTCACGATGAGCCACATCGATCGCTACGGGTTCGAGATGAGCGTGGAGACCGAGCGGGGCCCGCGGCCGGCTCGGATCGCCTTCGAGGCCGAGATCGCGACGCCGCAGGAGGCGCGCAAGGCGCTGGTGGCGATGGTGAAGGCGGCCCGGGCGAAGCTTCAGGCGCAGACGCCGTAGCGGACGCCTCGGATCGTGGTGCGCGGCGTGAGCTCGTTGCATCTCCCGACCGCGCAGCTCGGGGCGTCGAGATCGCAGACCTGACGACAGACGTCGTCGGCGCACGCGAAGCCGGGCCGGCACTCGGTGAAGGTCGGGCAGGGCTCGCCCTCCCCGGCCGTGCCGGGCACGAGGCACACCGTGTCGATGATGGTCGCGCCGGTCTCGACCGCCGTGAAGGCGCTGAGGTAGCAGCCGCCGCCGGCCGTACAGCCCGAGCCGTCTCGGGCGTCGCACACGTGAGTGCAGAGACCGACGGCCGCTCCGGACGTGGGCTCCACGCACCGGGCGCCATCGCAGATGGCGTCGGCGTCGCAGTAGGGGCGGCAGGTCGCGCCGTTGGTGGGACACGTCAGCCCGGCCGCACAGTCCTCGTCGCGCGCACAGGGCTCGCCCTCGTTCGCGCTCCCCTCCGGGATGCACCGCGGGGCGGCCGCGCGGGAGCACATCTCGCCGGCCGGGCAGCCGCACTGGGGCGCGACGAGCCGGCAGGGATCGTCCGGGCAGAAGCCCGCGTCCGCGAGGCCGGCGTCCACCGGGCCGGCGTCGAGCCCGCCGTCGCCGAGGGTCACGCAGCCGTCGACCCGATCGCAGACGCCGCTCCCGCAGGCGCTCGACTCGAGGCGCTCGCCGCAGACGCCCTCGAGGCAGACCGCGTCCGCGCAGTCCTGGGCCGGCGCCGGGCAGTCGGCCGCGACCGCGCACTCCGGCGACGCGCAGAGCTCCGGGGTCTCGGGGCTGCAGCGGGCGTCCACGCAGGCGCCGCCGCGGCAGGTCTCGGTCAGCTCGTCGCAGGGCACGTCGCGGCAGTCCGCCGTCACCACCAGGGTCACCGCCTGGGCCGACTCGCGGAGGGTGACGATCACGCTCCCGCGCACCACCTCGGTCGCGCCCTGGAAGAGGCCGAGCCGGACCCGGTAGGTGCCGGCCGGGAGCCCGTCGAGCTCGGCGACCCGCCCCGACTCGCGCGGCGCGTCCTCTTCGACCGTGCGCAGCGGCGTGCGGCTCGACGCGGGGAAGAGCTGCGTCACCGCGCGATCGAATTCCTGGCCGGCGCGGAGATCGGTGCGGAGGTCCACCGTGAGCAGCCGGCCCTCGTCCTCGCAGCCGAGCCCGGCCAGGGCGACGAGCAAGATCGCGAGGCGTCGCATCCCCCTCGTCATACGCCCCGCGTCACAACCTCGCGAGTCTCCGCCGCGCGATCGCCGATCCCGGGTCCCGCTCCAGCGCCCGCTCCCAGGCCGCCCGGGCGGCCACGTCGTCGCCCTCCCGCTCGTGCAGGAGCGCGAGGTTCATCAGCGGGTTCGGGTCGGCGCGGTCGAGCGCCGCCGCCCGATCGAGCGCGATGCGCGCCTGCTCCGCGCGGCCGAGGTGCATGAGCGAGGCGCCGAGCCCGTTGAACGCGGCGGCCAGCTCCGGAGCCCGCTCGATCGCGTTCCGGAAGGCGCCGGCCGCGTCGTCGTAGCGCTCGAGCAGCGCCAGCGCGTTGCCGAGCTTGAGCCAGCTCGCGGCGTCGGCGTCCTCGCGCGCGATGGCGGCCCGGTAGGTCGCGACCGCGTCCTCGTAGCTCCGGAGGTCGCGCTGCAGATCTCCGAGCGCGAGCAGCGGCTCGGCGTCGTTCGGGCTCAGCTCGGCCGCCCGCGCGAAGTCCGCCTGCGCGCCGTGCACGTCCCCGAGGGCCGCCCGGGTCAGGCCGCGCCCGAGGTGGGCGTCCCCGTCGCTCTCCGCCGCCCGCACCGCCTGGTCGAACGCGTCGAGCGCTCGCTCGTGCGCGCCGCGGCGGCGCCGGAGCCGGCCGAGGTTGATCCACGCCTCGTGCGCCGTCGGATCCACCCGCACCGCGTCGGCGTAGGCCTCCGCCGCCGCCTCGTCGTCCGCGCCCAGCTCGTGCGCGAGCCCGCGCCGGTTGTGCACCGCGGCCACGTCGTCCTCGATCTCGCGCAGGTGCCCGAGCGCCGCGCGGCCGTCCTCGGCGTCGAGCGCGAGGTCCGCGGCCAGGAGCCGCCCGTGCACGTGATCGGGCTCGAGGGTCAGCGCGCCCGCGAGGATCGCCTCCGCCTCGCTCTGCCGGCTGCGGGCCCGGGCCACCGCCGCCGCGAGCACCTCCACGTCGGCGTCCCGCCCGAGCCGGTGGCGCGCCGAGGTCAGCTCGCCCTCCGCGAGCACCATGTCGCCGCGCTGGTAGTCCTCGAGCGCGTGCGCGTAGGCCAGGAGCCCCACGGTCTCGTCGTCCCGCCGCCCCGCCTCGATGGCCCGCTCGAGCAGCGAGGCCGCCGTCGAGGCCTGCAGCCGATCGATGCCCGGCGCCTCGGAGAGCGGCGCGTCCAGCCGGGCCCGCGCCCGCTCCACGAGCTCCCCGGCCGTGTAGTCCCGCCACCCCGCCCAGGCGATCGCCGCCACCACGCTGAGCGCGGTCACCCCGAGGGACACGAAGAGCAGTCTCTGCCGCATGCCCCGAGAGGATCCCGCGCGCGCGGAGCGGTCAAGTTTTCGGCGCTACCAGATGACGGCGGTGGGGGTGAGGCGAGTGGTCCGGGTCCAGTCGCCGAGCTGGTAGTAGTAGTTGTAGCCCCAGCAGCGCAGCTCTCCGGACGTCAGGGTGGCGCAGGTGTGACTGCTGCCCACGGAGACCGAGGCGGCGTCGGTGAGCCCGGGATCGGCGGTGGGCCACGGGGTGGCGGCGGTCGTGCCGTCGCCGAGCTGACCCTGGTTGTTCCAGCCCCAGCAGCGCATCTGGCCGCCGGTGCGGACCACGCAGGTGTGGCTCTCCCCGATGGCCACGTCGGCGACGTCGGTCAGGGTGGGGACCGCCAGCGGGGTGCCGCGCGAGGTGGTGGAGCCGTCGCCGAGCTGCCCCGACGTGTTCTGACCCCAGCAGCTCACCCGGCCGTCCATGTGCCGCGCGCACGTCGAGTTCCCGCCGACCGCGATCTGCACGGCGTCGGTGATACCGCTCACCGTCACCGGGGTCGGCGTGCTGGTCGTGGTCCCGTCTCCGAGCTGCCCGTAGTTGTTGAGGCCCCAGCAGCGCACCGTGCCGTCGGTGAGGCGCGCGCAGGAGTGGGATGTCCCGGAGCGCACCTCGGCGACGCCCGTCAGGCCCGAGACCGCGGTGGGGGTGGTCACGTATCCACCGCTCGAGCCCGCCGCGCCGCTCGAGTTGCGCCCCCAGCACACCACGGTCTCGTCGGTGAGCACCGCGCACGCGGCGTAGCCCCCGACCGAGACCTGCGACGCCGTGAGTCCGCTCAGCGTGACCGGCGCCCATCGAGTCGAACGGGTGCCGTCGCCCACCTCGTAGTTGCTGTTGTACCCCCAGCACCAGAGCGCGCCGTCGGTGGCGACGTAGCAGTGGGTGATGCCGTTGGTGTCGAAGTCGGCGGCGTCGGTCGGGGAGGAGCGGCGCGTCGGGCGGGTGCCCGCGCCGAGGCCGTAGCGCTCGTAGCCCCAGCAGTAGATCCGGCCGTTCGTCATCACCGCGCAGGACGACTCGGCGCCGAGCCCGAGCGAGCCGACGGTCGCGCAGCTCCCGCCCGCGCAGAGCATCGAGCAGGTGTTGCCGCAGGCGCCGCAGTTCATCTCGTCGTCCTGCACGTCGATGCACGCGCCGCCGCAGACCTGCTGGCCCGCCGGGCAGGCGCAGCTGCCGCTGAAGCACGTGGCCCCGGTCGCGCACGTCGTGCCGCAGCTGCCGCAGTTGTTCTCGTCGGTGCTCGTGTAGACGCACGCGCCGCCGCAGACCTCGGAGGTGCCGGGGCACGCGCAGGTCCCGCTGACGCAGGTGGCGCCGGTCGCGCACGTCGTACCGCACGAGCCGCAGTTCGCCTCGTCGCTCTGGAGGTCCGCGCAGGCGCTGCCGCAGATGGTCTGCGCCCCCGGGCAGTAGCAGGCGCCGCTCAGGCAGGTCGCCCCGCTCGCGCAGGTGGTGCCGCACGAGCCGCAGTTCAGCTCGTCGTCCTGGGTGGAGACGCAGCGGCCGCCGCAGACGCTCCCGCCGCCCGGGCAGGTGCAGCTGCCGCTCAGACACGTCGCGCCCGACGCGCAGACCGTGCCGCAGCCGCCGCAGTTCAGCTCGTCGTCGGAGGTGGTCACGCAGCGACCGCTGCACACCTCGCCGCCGCCCGGGCAGGCGCAGGCGCCGCTCGCGCAGACGCCGCCGATCGCGCAGCTCGTGCCGCAGGCGCCGCAGTTGGCGGTGTCGGACGAGAGATCGACGCAGCGACCGCCGCACACGACCTGCCCGGCCGGGCACTCGCAGACGCCGGCGTTGCACGTCTGGCCCGTCGCGCAGGCGTTGCCGCACGTCCCGCAGCTCGCCTCGCTGGTGTTCAGGTCGACGCAGCGGTCGCCGCACACCGACTGCCCCGCCGGACAGGCGCAGGCGCCGGACGCGCAGGTGGCGCCCCACGGGCAGCGGTTGCCGCAGGTGCCGCAGTTGCTGAAGTCATTGTCCAGGTCCCGACAGGTGGAGCCGCAGAGCGAGCCGCCGCCGGGGCACTCGCAGGAGCCGGACACGCAGGTCTGGGCCGAGGGGCACACCCGCCCGCACGCGCCGCAGTGGTAGCGGCTCGAGCCGACGTCGGTGCAGCGCCCGGAGCAGTCGATCTGCCCGCTCGGACACTCGCACGAGCCGGCGACGCAGCTCCGCCCACCGGCGCAGCCGGTGCCGCAGCGCCCACAGTTCCGGATGTCGGTGTCGGTGTCGGTGCAGCCCGCGCTGCAGTAGCTGCCGCCGCCCGGGCAGACGCACGCCCCGTCGCTGCAGACCTGGCCCGACGCGCAGCGCACGCCGCAGCCGCCGCAGTGGAGCGGATCGCTCGTGAAGTTCCGGCACGCGCCGTCGCAGACGCCGCCGTCGCCGGGGCAATCGCAGGCCCCGTCCACGCACGCCACGCCCCGCGGACACTCCTGCCCGCAGCCGCCGCAGTGCAGACGGCTCGCGTCGAGGTCCACGCACTCCGTCCCGCACAGCGCGCCGCCGCCCGGGCAGGTGCAGGCGCCGCGATCGCAGCGCTCCGAGGCCGCGCAGGCGTTGCCGCACGCGCCGCAGTTGGCCTCGTCGTCCTGGGTGGAGACGCAGACCCCGTCGCAGCGCTCGCCGCCGTCCGGGCACACGCACGCGCCGCCTTCGCAGACCTCGTCCGCGTCGCAGGAGACGCCGCACGCGCCGCAGTTCTCCGCGTCGCTCCGCACGTCGACGCAGACGTCGTCGCAGGCGAGCTCGCCGTCGTCGCAGCCGCAGAGCCCCTCGATGCAGGGCACGTCGAACGCGCACGCGGTGCCGCAGCCGCCGCAGTGGTTCTCGTCGTAGGCGACGTCGACGCAGCGCTCCCCGCACTGGATCTCGCCCACGGGGCACTCGCAGACGCCGTCGGCGCAGGCCGCCCCCGAGGGGCACTCGACGCCGCAGCCGCCGCAGTGGCGCAGATCGTTCAGCGAGACCTCTTCGCCGTCGCAGACCTGGCAGTCGTCGACCGCGCCGTCGCAGTCGTTGTCGAGCCCGTCCCCGCAGACCTCGGTGGTGGCGTCCGGGACGCAGCCGCAGACGCGCCCGTCGAGGCGGTCCGGCTGCACGCAGCCCCAGTTGTCGCCCGACGGGCAGTCGGTCTCCCCGAGGCACGTCCGGGTGCAGACCCGTCGCCCCGGCGTCAGCTCGAGGCAGAGGCCGCTGAGGCAGTCCTCGCTCACGGCGCAGGGCTCACCGAACTCGGCGAAGGCGCCGCCGTCCGGCCCGAGCGGGCGCTCGCCTTCGCAGGCGACGAGCAGGAGGCACGCGAGCGCGAGCCCGGAGAAGCGAAGATTCAGTACCACGAGCACCCCGGCTGAGCGTTGCAGGCGAATCGATCGAAGTAGGAGCCACAGCTGCGCGGGACGCCCGAGCAGTCACTCTCCCATCGGCAGCCCTCTTGACGACGACAGGTGGAGTCGCCGGAGTAGAGCGAGCAGGGTCGCGCGGAGCCGCTGCAGTCGTCGCGCGAGCTGTTCCAGTAGCAGCCGTCCTGGCTGATGCAGGTGTAGTGGGTCCACTGCGAGTAGCAGCTCGCCGAGATCCCCTCGCACTGCTCGTCGTAGATGCAGCCCTCGATCTGCTCGCAGGTCGTGCGGGTGGTCCGCGCGAAGCAGCCCGAGGGGACGCCGTGGCAGCTCTCGGTCGGGCTCGGCCGCGTCACCCCGGAGTCGCTCGACGGCTGGGTGATGCCGGAGTCGCGCGTGGGGCGCGTGGCGCCCGAGTCGGTCCGAACCGGCGGTGACACCCCGGCGTCCGCCGGATCGCCGTCGATCATCGCCGCGTCGAAGCGCAGCACGCCACCCTCGGGGCCGCGGAGCATCGGAGGCGCGGGGCCGTCGCACGCGGCGAGGGCGAGCGCCGCGAGCGCGGCGGCGTGAAAAGACTTCCGGGACGACAAAACGACTCTCCCTCGCGCGCCAGGAGAGACGCACCGGGAGGGACGCTATTTGTTCAGGACTGAACCGTCAAGGGAACCGAAATTGTCAACGGGATCGACTTCACCCCCGCAAAACGGGGATATCGAGTGGGGATGAGGCCTTCACGGGACGGTGCGCAAGCTCACTCGCAGGCGAACGCCGGGATGCAGAGGTCGGTGAAGCAGCCTCCGTCGCCCTCCGGCACGGTGCCCTCGGGGCAGTCCGGAGGCTCGCGCTCGCAGAACGCCGTGCAGCTGTCGCCGGTGAGGGGGACGCAGACGGGCATGGCCGCCGGGGCGTCGCGCGGGACCACCGCGGGCACGCAGCCGGCGACGCTGCAGCTGTCGTCGTCGACCACGAACGCGCCCTCGCAGCTCGGCCCGGCCGGCCCGCAGCCCCACGAGGGCACGACGCCGCAGCTCGGGCTGCGACACCCGTCGAAGGCGATGCACCCCTGGTAGTCGGGGTTCGTGCAGTCGGCGCAGGGCCCGTCGGTGCAGGTCGGGCAGCACGAGTCGTCCCAGACCGGGGCGCAGTCGAGGCTCCCGAAGCACGCCACCGCGCCGAGGCCCTCGCAGGGCTCGGGCGGCGGAGGCGGCGGCACCACCCCGCACGCGGGCGCGCTCCGATCCTCGATCAGGACGGCGCAGCCCATCGCGTCGACGGACCGGATGAACGGCTGGCCGTCGAAGCCGGCGATGGTGGCCGTGCACGCGCGCGCCGACGGCGCCCAGCCCCCCGCGGGGAGGGGCGTGGCGCCGGGCGAGCAGCCCATGAAGTCCGCGATCGGACAGCAGACCCCGCCGTCCGGTGGGTCACCGGCGTCGGGGTCTCCGTCCATACCGTGGGAGGAGGAGCACCCCACGAGCGCGAGGAGCGAGAGCAGTGCCAGCGTGTGCCGCGTCGTCATCACTGCGCAGCCTACGCAATCTGCGGGCCGCTTACTCCTCGCGGACCTGGAGCAGGCCGCCCTCGAAGCGGAGCAGCAGCGTGCCGGACGGCCCCTCGAGCACCCCGCGGAAGCTGTCGCCGACGGTCAGGGGGCGGGCCGCCTCGAGGTCCGGGTCCTCGGAGCCGCTCACCGTGACGCGGTAGCCGGAGATGTCGACCGCGGCGTAGGGCGCCTCGTCCATGAAGCGGGCGGGCACGAACACCGAGTCGCCGGCGTCGCCGAAGCTCGAGAGCATGCAGCCGGTGCAGACGCGGCGGCCGTCGGCCGGCGTGAGATCGGTGATCGGGGTCGCGATCGCGCTCCTCACCGCGTCGAGGCGGAAGGCGTGCAGCTCGTTGCCGCCGGTCGCGAGCGCGCCGACCACGACGCCGCTCGGGGTCACGGCGACGCCGCCGGAGTAGTCACCGAAGTCGGTGATCACCGCGTCGGTGGTGACGCCGAGGGCGCCGAAGGAGAGCGCGTAGATCGCCTGGCCGGCGCGACCCGAGTCGAGCGCGTTGACCAGGAGCGCGTCGTCGGAGAACCAGCTCGCGTCGAAGTTGCCGGCGAGCGCGGTGGGGAAGGTGCCGTCGGTGCTCAGGTCGAAGACCACGATCTCACCCGGGAAGGTGAAGGCCGCGTCCTGGAGCGTGTAGCCGACCGCGAGCCGGTTGCCGTCGGGCGAGAGGACCACGAAGCCCGAGGGGGCGACGGGGCTCTCGGCGTCGTGGGTCACGGGGTAGGAGCGAGAGACGGGCGGCGCGGCGCGACCGGCGCTCCAGTCCCACTCCCGGATCTCGAGCAGCGTGCCGCCCGGGGTGGCGCTGGTGCTCAGCTCGTACACGGTGGCGGCGTCGCCGCTCACGCGGGTGCCGAGCGCGTCCGCGTCGGTGCAGTGCCCGCCGACCACGCTCAGGCTCGCGCCGAGCTCGTCGTTCCAGGTGCTGGCGTCGGCGCCGCAGGTGGGCACGCAGGCGCCGCGGAGCTCGACCTCGTCGGCGCCGCAGCCCACGCCGGAGTCCGGGTCCATCACGCCGGAGTCCGGGTCCATGACGCCGGTGTCGGGGTCCATCACGCCGGTGTCGGGGTCCTGGCCCCCGTCGCCGAGGCCGGCGTCGCCGAGGTCCGGGCCGCCGTCGACCGGGTCCATCTCGCCGTCACAGGCGCTCAGGGACAGCGCCAGAAGGAGGGCGCCAAGAATGCGGAAACGTCGAATGCTCACTGCTGCTCCTCTCGCCCCGCTCCCCGCGAGGCCGTTCGAGCGGGTGAGCGCTCGCGGAGGGCGAGAGGCTCGACGCCTCCACACCCCGTGAAGGCTCACCAGCTCGTGCGCGCGGCAGGTCTCCTGGCTCGCCGGATCGTCCGGCCGGGCTGCCTTCCCGACGATCGCTCGTCAGTGGCGTCAGCGCCCGGACCGTCCCCGGTCACAGTGGCGGGGGCCGCGCCGGCTTCTCACCGGCTTCCCTTTCACTCCGCGCGAATCGCGGACCGCGTGCACGTTCGTCGATTGTCAGGCGACGCCCCCACCCTGGGAGCGACGGCCCTCCTTATCCCCCGCTCGCGCCGCGGTCAAACGCCGTATGATGCGCGCGATGCGCTGGACCGTGCTCACCGCTCTCTGCGCCCTGCTGCCCGCCTGCGTGGTGCCCTGCCCCGACGAGCCGCTCGCCCGGCCGAGCGAGCCGCCGGCCTTCGTGGTGCGATTGCACGACCGCCTGACGCCGCCCGAGCCGGGGGTGCCGGGCGTCGACCGGATCCTGCCGCCGATCGGCGCGGGCGAGTACGCCCTGCACGCGCTCTACGCCGCCGACGGCCGCCCGATCGCCGAGCGCTGGCTCGACACCGTGACCGTCTGGGAGGGCGCGACCGGCGTGGTCGACGCCGCCTCCGTCCTGCCGGCGCGCATGCGGCCGGGCGCGCTCACCCTGCTGCTCGCCGACGGGCCGCGCGCGCGGGTGCGCTTCGAGACGTCCAGCGGGCTCCTCCTCGGCCAGCGCGACACCTGGGGCGCGACCCCGGCCGCGGGCGGCGAGCTGGTGGCCCAGATCGATCTCGGCGACGGCACCGTGCTCCTGTCGCGCCGCCGCACCGACGCCTCGCCGGCCGGCGTCCTCTGGATCGACGCGGACGAGCGCGACGGCGAGCCGCGGGACGTCTTCGCGCTCGACGGGCTCTCGAGCGGCCGGGTCACGCCGGGCCGGGGCGCGCCGGCGGGGGTGGGCCGCGCGATCCTGACGGTCGGGCTGGAGGACGAGCCGGCGGCCGGCGCGGTCGCGCTGATCACCCCCGGCGACGACGACCTCAGCCGCTTCGAGCTGCCCGGGGTGTCGGGCTGCGTGGACGCCGCGCCGCTCGCGCCGGCCGGCGACGTGGCGCGGGTGGCCGTGCTCTGCGTCGGCGATCCGTCGAGCGCGGCGCGAGACGGCGCCGGGCTCGTGCTCCTCGAGGCGGCCCCGGCGCTCCCGCCGCGCGTCGCCGTCACCCGCGCGCAGGCCGAGCTCTTCGTCGACCACCCGCCGACCGGCGCCCTCGTCGCGCTCGCCGGGAGCTGGGTGGCCTACCTCTCGGCCGGCGACGAGGAGCGCGCGGACGCGCTGATCGCGGTCGACCTCACGAGCGACGCGGGCGCGATCCTCTGGGAGGAGGACCGCTCGGAGAGGTGGGGCGGCGCGCTCGGCGAGGGAGACTTCTCGCCCGGGACCGGGGAGCTGTGGTGGCCGAGCGTGGAGGAAGGCGTCTTGCGCTTCCAGCAGGTCGGCGAGGGCGCGGACGCCCGCTTCGACGTGCTCGCCGCCGCGCCGCCGCCGGGCTGCACGAACCTGCCCGCCCGTCAGGCGCGTCACCTGCCCGCGCCTTGACCCGGACCGCGCGTCTCTGGTGTAACCCGGGGCGCGATGACCCTGGTCGACCAGTTCGAGAGCGTCTTCCGCTCCGCCGAGCGCAGCCGCTACCGGTTCAGCGCCATCGACGTGAAGAAGGTGGTGCTGGTGACCGACCTCGACGCCGAGGCGGCGGCGGCGTTCCTCGCGAAGACGAAGGCGTTCCTCGTGGAGCTCGAGGGCGCCGAGTGGGTGACCCTCGACAACGACGACTACGGCGACGTGGACGCGCTGCGAGACGCGGTCGCCGAGGCGCAGCCGGACTTGATCGTCAGCTACCGGAACGTCCGCTACAAGACGTGGCGCTGGCCCTACAGCCTCGGCGTCTACCTCAACGTGCTGACCCGCGAGACCCACTACCCGGTGCTCGTGATGCCGAACCCGCACGAGCTGCCCGACTGGACGGGCGGCGAGACCGAGGCGGTGATGGTGCTCGCCGATCACCTCACCGGCGACGACGCGCTGGTGAACTGGGGCGTCCGCTTCGTGCGGCCCGAGGGCAAGCTCTTCCTCGCCCACGTCGAGGACGACGCCGTCTTCGAGCGCTACGTCGACGTCATCGCGAAGCTGCCGAGCATCGACACCGAGGTGGCCCGCGAGGACATCCGCGAGCGGCTCGTGAAGGAGCCGCGCGACTACATCGAGAGCATCGGTGAGGTGCTGGCCGAGCAAGGCCACCTGACCCACGAGCTCGTCCCCGTCGTGCGCTGGGGCCACCGCCTCGGCGACTACGTGAAGCTCATCGAGGAGCACGACGTGGATCTGCTCGTCTTCCACACCAAGGAGGAGGACGACCTCGCGCTGCACGGCAAGGCCTACTCGCTCGCCGTCCGCCTGCGCGACGTGCCGATCCTCATGCTGTGATGCCCGAAGCCGTCGCCGAGACGATCGTCGACCCCCACGTGCCCACCTGGGTCACCGCGCTCTTCGGCGCGATCCTGGTGCTGATGGTCCTCGCGCTCGCGCTCGAGGAGAAGCTGCACGCCAAGAAGTCCTTCATCACCGGCGTCGCCGCGGTGGTCAGCCTCGCGCTCGCCGAGGCGCTGCACCTGCTGCCCACCGACGACCTGACCAACTCGCTCCACGAGCACGTGGAGATGCCGGTCTACATCGCCGCGATCGACTGGGGCGTCATCGCGATCATCCTCGGCTCGAGCATCTTCGTCGACGTCACCAGCAAGTCGGGGCTCTTCGCGTGGATCGCGATCCGGCTGACCCGCGCCAGCAAGGGCGATCCCTTCTGGCTGCTCGTCTACTACGGCCTGATGACGGTGGTGTTCAGCGCGATGCTGAACAACGTCACCTCGATGATCATCGTCGGCTCGCTCTCCGGCGTGTCGCTGAAGAAGCTGAAGCGCACCGAGCTGCTGCTCGGCTTCCTGATGGTCGAGGGGCTGCTGACGAACATCGGCGGCCTCCTGACCCTGATCAGCTCGGTGCCCAACATCATCGTCGGCCAGACGGCGGGCATCAGCTTCGTGGACTTCTTCCTCGTCGCCAGCCCCTACGTCGTGGTCGGCACGGCGGTCACGCTGCTCCTCGGCGCGCGCCTCTTCGGCATCCGGCGCCTGACCGACGACGAGCGCGAGGAGGCCCAGGCCCTGGTCGACACCTTCGACGAGAACGAGAGCATCGAGAGCCGCGGCTTCTTCACCTACGGCGCGGTGATGAGCGTGCTCTTCATCGTCGCCATCGCCACCGCGAGCGTCACCCCGGTGGTGAGCGAGCTCGGCATGGGCTTCGTCGCCCTCGCCTTCGCGGCCGCGATGCTGCTGCGCTTCAAGAGCGAGGTCGACCGCTTCTACCAGGCGGTCGACTGGGACCTCATCGGCTTCTTCGCCGCGCTCTTCATCGTCATCAACGTGATGGAGCACGCCCACGTGCTCGAGGCCATCGGGGTCGGGCTCGCGAAGATCCTCGAGCTGCCCGGCGAGAGCGGGACGCTGCTGGTGAGCGCGGCCGCCGCCTCGAGCGTGACCGACAACATCCCGCTGGCGGCGATGCTCGCGAACATCCTCCGCGGCCTCGGCACCGCCGGCGACTCGCCGCTCTGGTGGTCGGTGGTCTTCGGCGCGAACCTCGGCGGCAACCTCACCCCGATCGGCTCGGCCTCGACGGTGGTCGCGGTGACGCTGATGAACAAGCACCGGCTCGGCGTGAGCTTCGGCGGCTTCGTGCGAAGGGCCCTCCCCTTCGCCGCGGTGCAGCTGATCCTCGCGGTGGCCTATGTGATGATCTTCCTGTGACGCCGCGCACGATCTTCTTCCTGAGCGACTTCGGCACCCGCGACGTGTACGTGGGCGTGGTGGAGGCGGTGATCCACCGCGTCGCGCCCGACGCCCGGGTGATCCACCTCGGTCACGGCATCCCGCCGCAGGACCTCCGCAACGCGAGCTGGCAGCTGTGGGCGGCGGCGCCGCACCTGCCGGAGGGCTCGGTGGTGCTCGCGGTCATCGACCCGGGCGTCGGCTCGGCGCGCCACGCGGTCGTCGTCGAGACCGATCGCCGGATCTACGTCGCGCCCGACAACGGCCTGCTCGAGGCGACGCTCGCGCGAGAGACGGTGAAGACCGCGCGCGCGCTCACGAACCCCGCCTACCGGCTCGACGAGGTCTCGAACACCTTCCACGGCCGCGACGTGTTCGGCCCCGCCGCCGCCCACCTCAGCCAGGGCGAGCGCCCCGAGCGCTTCGGCGACGAGGTGGAGTCGCTCGCGACCCTCGGCGTGCTCCCCCGCGACGCCGGCTACGGAGAGATCTGGACCTTCGACCACTTCGGCAACGCGCTGACCACCATGCTCGCGCCGAGCGCCGCGCCCGACGCGGTCACGGTCGCCGGCCGGCGCGTGCCCTGGGCCGAGACCTACGCGTCGGTGCAGCCCGGAGAGGCGCTGGCCCTGCGCGGCTCGAGCGGGCTGATCGAGCTGAGCGTGCGCGAGGGCTCCGCCCGCGAGGCGCTGGGCCTCCGCGAAGGCGCCGAGGTCCGGGTAGTCTGAGCAGTCACCCGACGAGCAGCGCCGTGCACTCCGGGACCCGGGTCCAGCCCTCCTCGCGGATCCGCGCGACGAGCGGCTCGCCGAAGAAGCCGCCCATGACCCGCGCCGCCGCCTCGACGTCGTCGAAGACGTAGTCGCTCCGGTGCCAGGCGCGCGTGAAGCCGTGCGCCGCCTCGAGGTGCTCGAAGTAGACGTCGAGGGCCGAGCCGGTGCGGGGCACCTCGTGCCCCGTGCCGAGGGTCTCCAGGATCACCACCGCGCCGCCGGGCTTCACGACCCGCCGCATCTCGGCGATGGCCTGGTCGACCTCCTCGCGCCAGCCGTCCGGCATCCAGTGCCGGAAGTGGCCGAAGACCCACCCGGCGACCGCGTGATCCACCGACGCGTCCTCGAGCGGCAAGGCCCGCGCGTCGGCCACGTGGAAGCGCGCGCGATCGCCGGCGCCCTCGAGCCGCCGCCGGGCGACGTCGAGCATCGGGGCCGCGCGCTCGACGAGCTCCAGCCGGGCCGCGCGATCGACGAGCCAGCGCGAGAGCCGGCCGGTGCCCGCCCCCACGTCGACCACCCGCGCTCCGTCGAAGGGCGCCGCGGCGAGGAACGCGTCCCGCAGCCGTCCGTCGGCGTCCTCGGCCGAGATCAGCGCGTCGTACTCGTCCGCGCGCTCCAGGTAGACGCGGGCCTGCGCGTCGCTCTCACGGTCACTCATGCGCCTTCGTAGCATCGGCGCCGTCCGGAGCTACCTGCCCGATCGTGGGTCGCCTCGTCTCGCTCGCCCTGATGGCCGCGCTCCTGGCTCCGTCGCCGGCCCTCGCCGTGCGCGAAGGCGAGCGAGCGCCGGGGCTGGACCTCGTCGACGACAACGGCCGCCGCGTCACCTGGCAGCGCTACCGCGGCCGCGTCCTGGTGGTGAGCACCTGGGCCTCGTGGTGCCACCCGTGCATGGACGAGCTGCCGTCGCTCCAGCGCCTCTACGCCCGCCACTACCGCCGCGGCCTCCGCGTCCTCGGCGTCAACGTCGACCGCGACGTCGACACGATGGAGCGCGCGGCGCGCGAGCTCGGCGTGCGCTTCCCGCAGGTGCACGACCCCGAGCGGCGCTTCGCGCGGCGGTGGGGGGCGCGCACGATCCCGATGCTGTGGGTCGTCGACGCGCGGGGCGTCGTGCGGCACGTGCAAGGAGGCTACGAGCCGGGAGACGAGAGGAGGGTCGAGCGGGTGGTGCGGCGGTTGCTCGGGGCGGAGGAGAGTGAAGGCGACGCCGACGCCCCGGATGAGGCCGAGCCCGAACCCGTATCCGAGCCTGAGTCCGAGTCCGAGTCCGAGTCCGAGTCCGAGTCCGAGTCCGAGGCCGAGTCCGAGTCCGAAGCCGAGCCCGAAGCCGAGCCCGAAGCCGAGGCCGAGTCCGAGGTCGAGGCCGAGTCCGAGGCCGAGGCCGAGTCCGAGTCCGAAGCCGAGCCCGAAGCCGAGCCCGTGGCCGAGCCCGTGGCGCCGGTCGGGGGGCCGCGGCCGGTGGCGCCGGCGGGGAGCAACCGGGCGGGAGGGCTCTGCAGCGCGGGGCGCTCGCCGGGGAGCCGCGGGGCGGCGCTCGCGCTGGTCGCGCTGTTGGGGGCCTGCGGGGTGCGGAGGCGGCGGAGGTCGCGGCCGTCGAGGGGGTGACGGCGTCGCCCGGACGCGGCACCGTGATCCAGATTGGCGGTGCAGGTGGGTGAGCGAGTCGGCAAGCGAGCGTGGGTGACGGCGCTCGTGCTCAGCGTGATCGTCGGGCTCGTCGGAGTGCTCTGGGCCGTGCTGCTGACCGTGATGGGCGGTCTCATGGAGGCCGGGGCGCTCTTCGGGCGGGGCGGCGGCGGCGCGCACTACGCCGCGCAAGGGGCGGCGCTGATCGGGCTCGCCGCCTGCGTCTCGGCCGGACCGCTGCTCCTCGGCGTCGGCCTCGCGGCCACGCGGCGACGCGGCCCCGTCATCACCGCCTACGTCGTCGCCGGGCTGGCCCTCGTCCTCCCGTGGTGCGCGCTGCTGCTGCGGTGACGAAGAGGAGAGCCCCGCGCTCGTCCCTTCAACCGAGAAGGCAGCGTTCACCCCTCGAGGCCAGGCTCGCGCGTCGTCTCGATCCAGAGCCGGCGGAGCCGGCGTGGGCTGCAGTCGCTCAGCGCAGCGCGTCCGTGCAAGATCCGGCGATTGTCGACGAACAGCAGCTCACCTGGCGCGAGCCTGATCTCGAGCGCTCGACGCTCGGCCTCGCCAAGCGCCGCGCGCAGCGACCGGAGCGCGCGACGCCCTTCGGGAGTCGCATCGACCGGCGCCAGCCAGGGCGCATGGAAGAGCGCCAGGCAACCGCCGCGGCGCGAGACGACCGGGGTGAGCGTAGCGGGGTCACCGAGCCGGACCATGGCGGGCAGCCTCGTCCGCTCCAGCTGAGCGATCGTCTCGGCCGAGAGGCGGCCGAGCACCTCGTGACCATCGACCAGCCGCGAGGCCCCGACGTGGTCATCCTGCGCCTCGCATCGCCAGCCGATGAGGTCCGCCCGCGAGTGATCCGTGTGGACCGGGATGGGGCCGGGGCTCGCGAGGTAGGTACGGCTCCCAGGTCGCACGCGTACGGACGTGTCGCCGACGATCCGTCCGAGATCCCGCGCAATCGCCAGCAGCTGAGCGTCGGAGTGGTAGCCCCGCAGCCACGCGACCCCGGACGCGCGCACGCCGCGAACGACGTGACGCGCGCCCGGGCAGCAACGCTCGTTCAGGACTTGCACGCGTGCCAGCAGCGGTTCGAGCAGTCGTGCCAGCAGCTCGTGGCGCTCGACGCCTGGTCCGGCATCCGCTCCACGTAGGGCTCACCGTACTCGAGCTCCCAGCGCCGCGCGAAATCACGGAAGGCCCGCTTCAGCACCGGAAGCTCCCCGGGACCCAGACCAAAGCCCCCGTCGTGGTCGAAGATCCGGCCGAAGAGGCGCATGCAATCCGCGTAGTACGCGACCGGATGCAGCATGTGCAGGTGCCAGAGCTCGTCGATCTCCAGCGTCGGGGTGGCGCGCACCCCCGGATGCTTCGCGGCCAGGCTCAGGAACATTTCGTAGCGGCGAGCCTCGAGCACGCGCTTCTCGTGGCTCCAGTCTCGCGGAAACGTCGATGAGCGGTAGCTCGCGGCGACGAGATCCACGCCGAGCTCGAGGCCGGCGTCGTCGCGTACCTCCGGATGCGGAGCGGGCGCAGGGCTGACAGAGAGGGTGGTGTTCACGGTCGTTGCCTTTCGTTGGGTGCAGGTGGACAGAGCTCGGGCGCACGAGCGCGACCGAGTCGGAGGGATGGAGAGAAGAAGGAGGGGAAGCCTCGGGGTCCCGCAGGGGCGTTCGCCCCATCTCACGGGCGTGGAGGCTGCGGCGCTGCTCGTCGGACCTTCAGAGGCGCGCGTACGCAGCGCCCACCACGTCCGCGTCGGCGGAGAGCTCTCGACGGAGTTTCTCCCGGGCGGCGGTGAGGTAGCGCTTCACGGTCGCGAGGCTGACCCCGATGGCGGCGGCCACCTCTTCGAGGGACATGCCCTCACCGTGTCGCAGCTCGAACGCGATCTGGTGGTCGGTGGGCAGCGCCTGGAGACCCCGCACCAGGCGGTTGCGCCCATCGAGTCGACTGCTGAGCGAGCGCCCCACGTCCATCGCGGTGTGAACGGTGCTGTCGAATGGCGTGGTCGGACGCTGGCGGTCGTAGAACTTGAGGACCTGAAACCGGGCAATTCCCCAGAGGTAGGCGCGCTCGCCGTGCGTCGCCCGAGCACGCCCGTCGACGAAGGCGAGCATGGTCGCCTGCACCAGGTCGAGCACGTCGCTGTCGGGGACCTTGGTGTGGAAGAAGCGGCGCAGCCGCGGCCACTCGTCCCGAATCAGCTGCTCGAGCAGCGCGTCTCGCGTCGTCGTCATCATCGCCTCCGCGCGTCATGTCCGGCGGGGGCTCCAAAACGGCTCACCGGCGCGATAATTCCCTCGTACCGCGGCGCGGTGAACTGCCCGCTCATTCGGCGCGCCGAGTGGAAGCGGAGCACGTAGCCCCTCCCGTCCTCGAGCTGGACCGCCAGGCGCACCGGGCCGCCCAGCCCGAAGCTGGCCGCGATGGGCTCGTCCGTACGTGCCACGCGCCGATAGTGATGCTCGCCGCGAGGCCCCGTGTCGCCCGTGTGCACGAGCGAGACGTCGAACTCGCAATCGCTGCGGTGGGTCAGCGTCGCGGTGTACTGGCCCCGTGTTCCCACCGGGATCGCCCCGCTGGACCGCTCGACGACCGTCTCGAAGCCCCACTCGCCCGAGATCGGCGCGCAGCGGTGGTTGGCGTAGGCGGCGCGGGCGTGCGGCCAGGCGAAGATGCCGAGCGCCACCAACGCGACCGCGACGCATCCGAGCCCGGCGCCGCGCGGCTGCGTCGCTCGCAACGCCGAAAGAAGCGCATTCATGTCGCGGTACCGACGCTTCGCCTTCGGGTGACTCGCCCGACGCAATACCGCCCAGAGCCTCTCCTCGACGCCAGGTGGAGGGTCCCTTGGCGGCGGCGCCGCCGCCCCGGTGAGCGCCTCGATCAAGGCAATGGCGAACGCGAACTGGTCGCTCTTCGCCGTGGCCCTGCCCTCACGCGCCTCCGGCGCCAAATACGCGTCGGTCCCGGCGACCTCGGCGACTGGCGCGGCCGCGCTCGACCTCGAAGACAGCGCCGGGATCGCGAAACCGAAATCGATCACCTGCGGGACGCCGTCCTCCCCGATGAGGACATTGTCGGGCTTGAAGTCCCGATGGACGATCTTGCACGCGTGCGCGGCCGCGAGCCCCGCGCCTGCCTGCAAGAACATCTCGACGATGTCCGCTGGCGTACGTCGTCGCTCGCGAACCCAGGCCCGCAGTGTCCCTCCCCCCACGCGCTGCATCGCGAGCACGCGCAATCGGAAGGCGACGCCGTCGAGCCGCACGTGGACGTCGTCCACATCGAACACACGCACGATGTTGGGGTGCTCGAGCCGAGCGAGTGCGCGAGCCTCGCTGAGCGCGCCCCCACCTGACGCATCGGTGTATGACAGCTTCAGCGCCACCGCTCGGTCCAGCCGTTCGTCTCGCGCGGCGACCACCAAGCCCGAGGCGCCGCGACCCAGGAACGACTCGACCCGATACCGGCCGATGGACGGAGAGGGCCGGCCGGGTACGAGCCCGGCTCGGAGCAACTCGGCTCCGAGCGCGGTCTCGAGCTTCGACAGGTCTCCCATCACAGTACTCATGAAGAGCTGACGGACGAGTATGCCACGTTCGGCCCCCGTACCGCGCCCCGCCTCGCCGCCCGCTGACGCGGGCCCCGGCGGCGTGCTACTCGGGGCGGGTCGTGCGGTTCGGACACGCGCTGTGCCTGGTGGTCCTGACGGCGTGTGGGTCGCCGCCGCCGTCTCCGCCTCACGTGGACGCCGCGACTTCTCCCGAGGCGCGCCCCGAGGCGGCCGCGGAGCCGCACGCGTGGTCGGGGGTCGGGTGCACGCGGAGCGGGTGTCACCTCGGGATCGAGCCGATCCGCGAGCCGCAGACCGAGATGATGCAGCAGATCTTCGCTCGCGGCGCCGAGGTCGGGGACGACGACGGCTGCGTGGTCTGCCACGGCGGGACGCCCGGCGCGGAGACCGCCGACGAGGCGCACGCCGGCACGCCGGAGGCGCTGGCCGCGGACGGGGGCCCGGACGACTTCTTCGCCGACCCCGCCTCCCCCTGGGTCAACGGCCGGAGCTGCGGCCCGTGCCACGCCGAGCACGTGCGCGCGCAGTGGACGAGCCTGATGATGACCGAGGCCGGCAAGATCCAGGGCACGGCCTGGGGCTTCGGCGGGCTCGAGGGCTACGACCACACGTGGGGCAACTACGATCGCGAGGTCGACCCGCACTTGTCGCTCGGCACCGAGGCCTATCGCGCCTACATGCAGGTCAAGCGCGAGGCGCACCCGAACGTCTTCCCCGACGCGCAGACGCGCCTCCCCGAGGCCCCCACCGCCGAGGAGGCCGCGGCCCACCCCGAGCGCGCCGCCTTCACCTACCTGCGCGCCGAGTGCCAGCGCTGTCACCTCGGCGTGCGCGGTCGATTCCGGCGCGGCGACTTCCGCGGCATGGGCTGCGGCGCCTGCCACGTGCCCTACGGCAACGAGGGCCTCTACGAAGGCGGCGACGAGACCATCGACGGCGCCGAGGAGGGTCACCCGCTCGTGCACAGCCTGCAGGCCACCCGCGACGCGGTCGTGACCGTGCACGGCGAGCGCTACACCGGCATCCCGGTCGAGACCTGCACCACCTGCCACAACCGCGGCAAGCGCATCGGCGTGAGCTACCAGGGCCTGATGGAGAGCGCCTGGGGATCCCCCTACACCGAGGGTGGCGGCGGGCAGCTCGACCTGCACAGCAAGCACTACATCGCGATGGAGGCGGACATCCACTTCCAGCGCGGCATGCTCTGCCAGGACTGCCACACGAGCCTCGACGTGCACGGCGACGGGCACCTCGCGGGCACGAACCTCGCGGCGGTCGAGATCGAGTGCAGCGACTGCCACGGCACGCCCGACGCCTACCCGTGGGAGCTGCCCCTCGGCTGGGGCGACGAGAACGAGCGCGGCGAGGCGGAGGGCCCGGCGCGCGGCGTCGCCACCGACATCCCCGAGATGTGGCGGCGGGGCGACGTGGGCCCGGCGCAGGACGGCTTCCTGTTGAGCGCGCGCGGCAACCCGATGCCCGACGTCGTGCGCGACGGCCGCGAGGTGATCGTGCGCACCGCGGGCGGTCGCGACCTCCGACTCCGTCCGCTCCGCGCCATCGCCGACGCGGACGCGCTCGAGGCCGACGCCCGCGTCGCGATGGTGCACGTCGACCAGCACGTGCGCACGATGGAGTGCTACGCGTGCCACACGCAGTGGGCGCCGCAGTGCTACGGGTGCCACATCGAGATCGACTACTCGGGCGGCAACCGGTCCTTCGACTGGGTGGCCGCCGGGAACCGACATCTCGAGGCGGACCTCCGGACCGCGCCCGACGAGCGGGACTTCGGCACCTTCCTCGCGGGCGAGGTCACCGAGATGCGCTCCTTCATGCGCTGGGAGGACCCTCCCCTCGGCCTCAACGGCGAGGGCCGCGTCACCCCGCTCATCCCCGGCTGCCAGACCACGGTCACGGTGATCGGCCCGGACGGCGAGGACGTGATCCGCAACCACATCTTCCGCAGCCCCGCCCACACCGAGGGCGCCGGCGAGGAGGGCCAGCTCGGCATCGACATGAGCCCGGTGCACCCGCACACCGTCGGCCCGGCGCGCCCCTGCGAGAGCTGCCACGCCTCCGATCGCGCCGCGGGCTACGGCATCGGCGGCACGCGCCCCTGGGAGGACGGCGCGGTCGTCGACCTCACCACCGCCGACGGCCGGGTGCTCCCCCGATCGGCGCGGCGGCAGATCGAGCCGATCGCGGGCCTGCGCGACTGGAGCGCGGTGGTCACCCGGGACGGCGAGCAGCTCCAGACGGTCGGCCATCACTGGCGAGGCTCGGGCCCGCTCGACGCGCGGCAGCGCGCCATCCTCGACCGCCGCGGCGTCTGCGTCGGCTGCCACCAGGAGATCCCCGAGGCGAGCCTCGCGGTCAGCGCCCTGCATCACGTCGCCGAGATGACCGGCCGGCTCCCCGAGACCGCGAGCGCGCACAACGCGTTGATCAACGAGGTGACGCTCACCGCCGCCTGGGCTCAGGTCCTCGCCGCCTTCGGCGCCGGCGCGCTGCTCGCCTCGGCCCTCCTCTGGTGGCGCCGCCGCCGGCATATGGCACGTAACGCTGACAGCTGATCTTCTGACGGAGGCGCTGCCGATGCACGACGACCACCGGGTGCTCTCACTCGCGCTCACCGCGGTCCTCGCGGTGGGCCTCCTACCTCGGCCGGCCAGCGCCGACGTCCTGCCGCCCGCGCCGGACGGCTGCCCGCCCGGCAGCGAGCCGGTCGCCTTCAAGGGCGGAGCCTTCTGCGAGCCTGCGCTCCCGGACGACTGCCCGGAGGGATACGAGCCCCGCGTGGTGCGCGACGTCGCCTACTGCGAGCCGCCGCCGGCCTCCCCGTGCCCGACGGGATCGCAGGCCCACAGCACCGGCCCCGACCGCCCGATCTGCGTGCTCCTCACCCCGTGCGACGAAGACCCCGCCGTGTGCGGCTCCTTCCAGTGTCGGCCGGCGAGCCTCTGCGTCGCCGACGGCCTGGTGCCGGGCCCGTTCGACGCGGAGCCCGTCCGCGATGGACGCGCGCATGGGCCGTGCGAGACGGACGCCGACTGCGCGTCCGGCCAGCGCTGCGACACGACCCCACGCTGCGACCCGCCCACCCACCGCGCGGCGCCCGGCGGCCGAGCGCTGCCGACCCTCATCCGAGCCCGGGCGGAGCCGAGCTGGCTCTGGGCGTGGCTCCCCTGGCTGGCCGCTGGCCTCGCGCTGATGGGCGTCGCCGGCGCGATCGGCGTGGCGCGCGTCCGACGTCGACGCGGCGAATCCGCGGCCTGAGCGAGCGAAGCACACCCAACAAACGCCTTGCGTGAACACCCGTTCATGCTATGCGAGTTGCATGGGGGCATTCATCGATCACGGTCCGTCGGCCGACACCTCGCGGCACGAGGCGGACGACACCTTGCGGAGGCTCGGGCGCCTGCGGGCGGCGAGCGACTTCGAGCTCTGTCAGTGGTTCCTCTGCGGCTTCCGGCTGCGGGTCCACGACCTCTACGGCTTCGCCAGCTTCCGGGAGTACGCCGAGCGCTGGTTCGGCTGCCCGGGCCGCGCGACCGAGGAGCGGGTGCGGGTCGCGGAGCGGCTCGAGGACCTGCCGAAGCTCAGCGCCGCCTTCGCGGCGGGCGAGCTGGTCTTCTCCGCGGTGCGCGAGCTGACGCGGGTGGCCGACCCGGAGACCGAGGCCGAGTGGCTCGAGGTCGCGGACGGCAAGACCGCGTCGCAGATCGAGCGCATGACCTCGGGCAGGCGCCCCGGGGACCGGCCGAGCGAGCCGGCGCGGCCGGAGCTGCAGCGCAAGCGGGTGACGCTGAACCTCTCGCCCTCGGCCTACGCGCTGCTGCGGCAGGCGCGCGACGTACTACGCAAGGAGAGCGGCGGCGCCCACCTCGACGACGACGCGTTCGTGGAGCTGCTCGCGTCGGGGGCGCTCTCCGGCGGGGGCGAGGCCGACGCGTCGCGGAGTCGGCACCAGATCGCGCTGACGGTGTGCGAGTGCTGCAAGGCCGCCACCCAGGACGCCAACGGGGAGCAGGTGCCGGTCGGCCCCGAGGTGGTCGCGCGGGCCGAGTGCGACGCGCAGATCATCGGCCGCGTCGACGGGGCGGGCGACTACGAGCGCGCGAGCCAGGTGATCCCGCCGGCGGTGCGCCGCGCGGTCGTGCGCCGCCACCACGGGGTCTGCGCGGTGCCCGGCTGCCGGCACACGAGCTGCGACGTGCACCACTGCGACCCGAAGTCGGAGGGCGGCGACCACGATCCCGAGCGGCTGATCTTCCTCTGCGGGACGCACCACGGGCTCGTCCACGACGGCAAGCTGGTGGTCCGCGGCACCTGGTCCGAGGGCTTCGGCTTCGAGCACGCGGATGGGACCGCGTACGGCTCGCCGAAGGTGGAGCCGAAGAAGGTCCGCGTGCTGGCCGAGGTGTTCCAGATGCTCCGGGCGCTGAGCTTCCGGGAGAAGGAGGCCCGCCGGCTGGTGGACCAGGCGCGCCCTCACGTGGGGGCCGAGACGACGGCCGAGCAGGCGCTGCGGATCGCGCTCCGGTCGGTCCCGCTCGCCGGCGGGGTGAGGGAGCCGACAGCCCGATACGGCGAGGGGTGGAGCCAGAGAACAGCCCCCACGTGGGGGTTCGTCCGGGTCGGTGAGGGCGCGGCGCGCACGGGAGCGACGGCGTACGCGGTGGGCTGAGAGCCGCGACTGCCCTCAGATGGTGTCCCGGTGCCTCCCGGGCGGTCCGGGACTACCGCTTCGGTCTTCCCGTAGGCTCCCAAGTGATCCCGAACGACCCGCGGGGCCTTCCCGTAGGCTCCGATGTGGTCCCAACTACCGACGAAGCCTTCGCGAAGGCTCGCAGGTGATTCCGCGAGGCCGAGCGCGTGGCCGAGCGCCGCGGCGCCAAGCCCCGTGACCCGGCCGAGCCGAGCGAGCGGGGCGCCTCGTCTCGCATTCGGAGACTCCGACCTGCCCCTTCCTCACCAGCGCTCCGTCGCCCACGGCGCCAGCGGGCCCGTCACTTCGACCTGCATTCGAGAAGGGAACCTGTCAGCGCCTGCGTCGACCGTGGCTCTCGTCGTTCGAGCTTTCTCATGGACATCAGAGCGCGCGAAACGTCCCGCCTTCGTACGAGATGACGTCGACGGCTCCGCAGCCGCCCCGCTCACCCTCTGAGATCAAGGCCACCACGAAGCCCTCTCCATGAGGCTGCAGCGCGGCCACATGGAGGTCGGGGCGCACCGAGCTCCAGTCGGCGAGCGCTTCCGCGCGGCCGGCGCGGAGCTCGCCCAGCGAGTGCTCGAGCGCATAGAAAACTCGACCACCTTCCGTGGCTGCGACCGAGACGACTGACCCCGCTCCGACGCGGACGCTCTGCCACCCTCCCCATCCATCGTGGGTGGCGACTCTGCCGTCGGCACTCCCGAGAACCAGAGAGTCTCGACCCGACATCCACATGGCCGAGATTGGCGGAGAGACCGGGACGTCCGAGCGCGGCGCGAGGAGGCCCACGCCACCCGCGCTCGCCAGCACCGCAGCGTCGGTCACTACGTACTGCAGCGTTCGGTCTCCCCACAGCCCGAGCACGACGCGGGGGGCTGGGCCCTCGACCGAGAAGCGGTAGAGCCGGCCCTCGTCGTCGGTCACGGCGCCGCCGCGCTCGTCCATGAGAATGCCCTCCATCGCGAAGGGCGACCGGCCGTCCCCGACAGCGAGCAGCCACAGCTCCCCGCGCCCGGACTGCATGACCGCCGCGCCTCGCCGACGGGTCCTCGGCGGCCAGGTGCCCAAGCAAACCGTGTTGCCGGCCTCCTCGACCCTCGTGACACCGCACTCGGTGGGCCAGAGCAGGTGGCCACCCTCCACCTGACGGACGCTTCGCACGTCGGGGCCGATGTCCCCGGACGTGAGGCGCGTTTCCCAGCGACCGCCTCGACGAACGGCGAGCTCCGTCGTCGTACGCCCTTCGCGCTCCGCCCGGGTCAGCACCGCAACCTGGTCGCCGTCCGAGCTGAGACCGACCGCCTGGGCGATGCCGGGCAGGCCGCAGTAGGCTCCTCCACGGTCGACACCGGGAAGCGGGGACTCCCACGCGCTCGCCGCGTCGAGCAGGGAGGCGTCGACGGATCCGTGGCTGCTCGAGCACGCCGCCAGCAGAGACAGCAGCACTGGGAAGCCGCGAGCTCGCCGCTCAGAACCGGCGGAAGCGTGTGCCATCGAACCAGATCACCATGGCGGGACCGCACTCGTACTCGGTGAAGCGGACGTCGAGGAGCGCCAGGTAGACCTCGCCGGTCTCCCGGTCACCCGCGATGTCCTCGAACCGATGATCTCGACGCTCACCACCGACGGTGGCGATGACCTCGATCCGACCATCCGCGTGCACCCGGCCGAGCTCGTACACCCGGATGTAGTAGAGCGCATCGCCGTCGTGCCATAGCCGGATCGGCGCGCCCTCCGGGAACTCGGCCGTGACCTCTGCCACGCCCTCGACGTACCGGGTGATCCCATCGGAGGACGCAACCCAAACAGCGCCTCCTGGCTCGGTGGCCATCCCGAGGTAGGTCTGGCCACCGGCCGAGAGCACCCGCGAGAACGATCCATCGACCTGGCCTTCGTAGAGGCTGTGGGTGGTCAACGCGTAGACGCGGTCGCCTTCGCGCACGACCTCGATCGGCTGCTCCGGCACCTCGAGCGCCTGGACGACTCGCGTGGACCCGTCAGCCTCCAGCCGCCGCAGCTCCTCTCCCAGCAGGAGCCAACCCGTCACCCCATCCTCGGCGATGGCCGCCGAGTGCACACGCTCCTGGTCGAAGAGGCAGCGCGGGGTGGACGCGCCGTCGAGATCCAGCAACGGACACGCCGTGGAGTCCACCGCCCAGAGCGCGTCGCCCACGGGCGCCGCCAGCCCGCGCGGGGGCTCGCTCCCCGGCTCCCGGGGCGAAGCGAACCACGTCACCCAGCCGGTCCCGTCGTTGTGGAGCACGCTGGCCCCGTCACGGAAGGGCGAGAATCCTCCGAAGGTGTCGTTGTGGACCGAGAGCAGCAGGAACACCCCGGCCTCGCCGGCGACGAGCCGCACGGGGGCGTCGGCGCTCGGGATCCCGGCGTAGGCGGAGCAAGCCGGCGCCGTGCTCTCCCTCCAGCCCACCCCGTCCTCCAGCTCGATCCCGTCGGGTATCCAGGTCGGGGCGGGGGGCGGGTCCGGATAGACGCGGGGCCCCGAGTCCAGCAGCTCGGCGTCCACCGGTGCCCGCCTCCCGGAATCGAGGTCCGCGTCAGCGCCCCCGCCGTCCACGACGCTGTCGGCCCCACAACCCATCGCACCGATGATGGCTGCCGAGAAGAGCGCCACCCCGGAGAGTCGCTGCGTACCTGCCATCACGCTCAAGGCGCGTGCTCGCGGGCGCCGATGTCGTGCACGGCCACGCCGTCCCCGTCCCCGTCGATGGGGCGGGGATCGCCGGAGACGTCGACCGCGACCACGTAGCCCGTGTCGGCCGCGTCGACGGGGGCGACGCCGGAGCGCAGGCGCAGGTCGCCGGCCACGACGTCGACGAAGGGGGAGACGTCGAGCCGGAGGTTGTGCGCCTCCTCGTCGGGCGTCGGGCCGTCGTAGGTGGCGCCGACGAAGCCGTAGTAGAGGTTGTTCACCACGCTCCAGCGAGGGTCGTGGCCGTCGGAGCTGTTGTTCCAGAACGCGTAGGCGCGGCGGGCAGACGGCGCCCCGGTGATCGTGTTGTAGGTGAAGCGATAGAAGCTGTTCCGGGCGTCGTCGCGCTCGAGGTCGAGGCACTGGATCAGGTAGACCGCGGCGCCGGCGACCGAGAACAGCTCGTTGTTGCGGACCAGCGCGGTGACCCGGGTGCCGCGCGCGGCGGGCGTGGTGCCGCAGAACCCGCCGGAGCCGATCAGCAGCTCGATCGGTTCCGTCAGCGCGCTCCCACCCCGTGGCTCGAACCGGTTGCGCTCGACCGTCACCGCGTAGGTGGACGCGGGGGCGGTCTGCCGGACGCCGCCGAGGAAGCGGATGCCGCGCCCGGAGACGCAGCGCGAGTCTTCCATCGTCAGGCTGCCGCCGCGCCACGCCAGGCTGGTGTGCAGACAGTACGAGGAGCCCCCCGGCATGCGAATGTCCAGACGCGAGAGGTGCAGCGACCAGTCGCTCGCGATGTTGATCTGGCGACCCGCGCAGCTCCCGCCCCCGAGCGGGCAGGTGTGGATGCCCTCGTTCCGCGTCCCCTCGAGCGTGAAGTCGGCGAGCCGCGTCGCGGTGGGGTCGGGGTCGTCGAGGTCGCGGACGCTGATCTCGCCGCGCACGATCGTCGCCGGGCCCTCCCCGACGACCGCGACGTGAGGGCGAAGCGAGAAGGCGGCGTCGTGCGTCCCGGCGCGCACGCACACGACGCCCGGGCTCGGCGCCGCCGCGACCGCGTCCGGGATCGTGGCGTGATCGTCGGGCACGACCAGGTCGCAGGGGTAGGCGAACATCGGCCCCGCATCGACCCCGGCGTCGACCGCCCCGGAGTCGCCTGCCCCAGCGTCGATGCCCCCCGAGTCGCTCGCTCCGCCGTCGACGGCCCCGGCGTCGACAGCCCCGGAGTCCACGGCCCCGGAGTCGACCGCGCTCGCGTCCCGGCCGCCCGCGTCCAGTCGTCCCCCGTCCCACTCCGTGACCGACCCATCGACGAGCCCCGCATCCGAGGTCGCGCCCGCGTCCCCGCTCGCCTCGCCGTCGCAGCCGGCCAGCAACGTCACCAGCGCGAGCGCCCACGGCGCGGCCCATCGTGTTCTCACCTGCATCGGCGCTCCATCCTCGCTCAGGCAGCGACGTCAGTCGAACGCGGCGCGGAGGGTGAAGGAGGAGCCCCGCAAGGTGAGAGGCAGCTCTACTCTTCCGCCATCCGTAGCGGCGAGAGATGCGCGGGCGAGCGGCCCCGAGGGGATCAGCCAGGTCTCCGCTTCCGGGTCGAGCCTGCCGCGGTCGACCAGGGCGCGCGCCTTCGTCTCGAGCGCGACCCACCGGACGCGCGCGGCCTCGATGTCGTCTTCGCTGACCGCGACCTCCTCCCCGACGCTCGCGTCGACTCTGGCCCGCGCGACCACGATCCCCAGGCACCCCAGGACGCTCTCCTCCGGGCCGCGGCGGGTGCGGCCTCCTTCCGGGATGAGCGCCAGGTCGGGTAGCTCGGCCATGACGCGCTCCGCCAATCGGTGCGCGTCTGCGTGGGCTAGCTCGACGGTGACGCCGAACACGAGGAACGCCTCGGGGGCGCCGTCGAACCCGGGCGGGCTCGCCATGGCCTCCAGCGTGCGTCGCTCGCCCTCGTCGACCGCCTTCCCGCTCATCTCACGACCTCCTCGGGCGAGCCTGCGCCAGAGCGACACGCCCCCGCACGCGAGCGGCGGAATCTGCGGCATCGACGGCGCCTATCGCGTCATCGGGCACGCCTGGCCTTCGCGCCCTGGATTCGGCACCCTCCGCGCGTGACCCGCGCCGCCCTGCCCTGGCTCTTCCTCGCCGCCGCCTGCGCCTCGCCCGCGATCGACCTCGACGCCTCCGCGCCGGACGCTGGCGACGCGGCGGACGACGCGGGGCCGCCGCCGCCCGAGCCCGCCGCGGACTACTTCGCGCGCGGGCCGCACCCGGTCGGGAACGTGCGGGTGACGCTCACCGACGAGGAGCGCGGGCGCGCGCTGCCGACCGAGATCTGGTACCCGGCCGCGGAGTCGGCGCGGGCCGACGCGGAGCGCGGGCAGCCGCTCGGGGCGTTCGAGGTCGAGCCGCGCGCGGGACAGCTCGCGACGCTCGTCGCCGAGGCCGACGCGCGCTGCCTGCGGGAGACGACCCGGTCGGCCGCCGCGCCCGAGCCCGCCGCCTCGCCCGCGCGCTGGCCGCTGGTGGTCTTCTCGCACTGCCACGTGTGCACGCGCTGGGACCTCGCCGAGGTCGCCGAGCGCCTCGCCAGCTTCGGCGTCGCGGTGGTCGCGCCCGACCACGAGGACAACACGCTCTGGGATCAGCTCGCGGGCGACGCCGCCGAGGTGGGGAGCGAGTTCCTCGAGGTCCGGGTGGCCGACGCGCGCTTCGTGCTCGACGCGGTGCTGGCCGCCGAAGACGGCGAGCTCGCGGGGCTCGGCGGGCGCTTCGACCCGGAGCGGGTCGGCGTGATGGGACACAGCTTCGGGGCGGCGACGGCGGGGGTCGCGGCGGCGCGAGACGATCGCTTCCGGGCCGGGCTCGCGGTGGCCGCGCCGATCACCGCGCTCGGCGGAGGCGTCCGGGCCGGCGACGTCGCCACCCCCTTCGCCTTCCTGCTCGCCCAGGAGGACAACAGCATCACCGAGGTCGGCAACCGCCTCATCCGCGACGAGCACCGGCGGCTCGGCGCGCCCAGCCTGCTGGTCGAGGTGGCCGACGCCGGCCACTGGAGCTTCTCGGACCACGCCGGGCTCATCGACCTGTTCTCCGCCGGCTGCGGCGAGGGCGAGCGACAGACCCGGCCGGGCGAGCCCTTCAGCTACCTCGACAACGGGACCGCGCGCGACATCGCCGCAGGGATCGCCGCCGCGTACTTCGCTCACCACCTCCAGGGCGACCCCGGCGGGCTCACCCCGATCCTGCGCGGGCACCCCTCCGGCGCGACGACCGCGACGCTGCGCGAGTAGCGCCGTATCCTCGCCGCATGAAGCCGGAAGAGATCGACGGAATCCTCGCCGCCACGCTCGAAGACGAGCGGGTCTCGCGCGGCGAGCGCCACGCCCTGAAGGAGCTGATCCTCGACGAAGGGCTCACCGACGAGCAGCTCGCCTTCGTGCGTCACCGCGCGTTCGCGCTGGCCAAGGAGCGGCTCACGAGCGGGCGTCAGGTGCTCGAGTGGCTCGAGGACGTCGTGAAGATCCTGACCCCGCGCGAAGAGAAGGGGCCGCACCGCGCCGAGGTCCAGTTCAGCCCCGGGCCGGGCTGCCTGAACGCGATCACCCGCTGCCTCGACGAGGCCCGGGAGGCGGTCGACATCTGCGTCTTCACCATCACCGACGACCGGCTGGCGAGCGCGATCCTGGCGGCGCACGGGCGCGGCGTGCGGCTCCGGCTGCTGACCGACGACGACAAGTCCTTCGACCGCGGCTCGGACATCGAGCGCCTCGAGGCGGCGGGCGTCCCGGTGCGCACCGACCGCTCCGAGCACCACATGCACCACAAGTACGCGGTGTTCGACCGCGACCTCCTGGTCACCGGCAGCTACAACTGGACGCGCTCCGCCGCCCAGCACAACCGAGAGAACCTCCTGGTCAGCGACGACCCCCGCCTCGTGAAGCCCTACCTCCGCAAGTTCGAGGAGGACTGGAGCAGCCTCGGGTGACGTGAGGCCGGCGATCAGCCGAGATTAGCGGTGGGCGTCGGACCCCCGCGCTAGCCTCGCGAGATGCGCCGCGCTGTATTTTTCGCCCTCCTCCTCTCCGCCTGCGGCGGATCCACGCCCACCGACGCCGGGGTGGAGCCCGACGCCAGCTCCCCCGTCGCCGACGGCGGGGACGCCGCGACGCCGGAGGACGCCGGCCCCACGGACGCGGGGGTCGAGCCCCGGGAGTGGCAGCTCGAGCCGGGGCACTTCCACCCCGCGGTGATGCCGATGACGCTGGTCTACCCGCGCGGGGACGACGAGACGGCGGCCCACGCGCGGCACCGCTGGGCCCACCCGGGCATGGAGTACCGGATCCCGGCGGCGGTCATCCAGGGCGGCGCCTGGCCGTTCTTCTACGAGCTCGTCGAGGGGCCCGAGGGCGCCCGGGTCGGCGCGCAGCTCGACCACGTCGGCGACACGCAGGTCTCCGGGCCCGACTACGGCGTGCTCCGCTGGACCCCGCGGCCCGAGGACGAGGGGGAGACCTTCACCTTCTCGGTGCGCGTGACCGACCAGGAGGGCGCCACCACCGAGGCGCGCTGGACGGTCACCGTCGACAGCGCGCGCTTCCTCTTCCTGAGCCCCGACGGTGACGCCGCCAACCCGGGCACGATCGACGCGCCGATGCGCGACGTGGCCGACTGGTACCGCGGCGACCCGGACGACTCGACCTTCGCCGACCGGATCGTGGTCTTCCGAGGCGGCGACTACCTGCCGATCGGGCAGGACGGCAACGAGAACCTCCGCATGGAGATCGGCTCCAAGCCGATGAGCTACATCGGCTTCCCCGGCGAGACCCCGACCCTCGACGCCACCCGCGCGAGCTGGACCTTCTGGGCCGGCACCACCGACGTGTTCTTCGCCGGCCTGCGCTTCGTCGGGAGCAAGGTGGTGAACCCCGACGGCGGCGAGGTGAACAACGCGCGCAACATCTCCTTCTACGGCGCGCGCAACCACGACCGGATCACCTTCTTCGAGATGACCGCCGAGGACATCGCGCCCGGCGCGGTCGGCAACGACAACCCGGCCTTCGTGTGGCGCCCCTCGAGCGGCTCGAACCGTGGTCAGTACTGGGCGTTCGTGAACAACCGCTTCGGCCCGGGCGGCCCGCGCTCGAGCAACGGGCCGCGGCCGGTCTCGATCTCCTGCGTCAGCTACGTCGTCTACGAGGGCAACACCGTCTTCGACTGGCACGGCACCCACACCTTCGGCGACAAGGCGAACGTCGACCACGAGACCCAGCGCGACAACGATCTCTGGGAGGTGGCCCGCACGGTGGACGGCCCCGGCTACGCGCTCTCGGCCGGCATGGCGGACAGCTACGACCCGAGCCACGTCCCGGGCCACGTCGAGCTCGCCTACAACCGGGTGCGCATGTCCGACAGCGCCGGCCCGGCCCGCTACGCGGTCTCCATCGGCCGGAGCGCCATCGGGGACGACAGCCGCGGCCCGATCTGGGTCTACCGGAACTCCATCCAGGGCGGCGTCGCGTTCTGGACCGAGTCCATCTACGAGATCGCGGCCGAGGGCAACGTCGTGCAGGGCGACGTGGAGCGCGCGCGGGCGGTGCAGGACGGCGACAACCACATCGTGGCCGAGGGCGAGGAGAGCCCCTTCGACGACGCCAGCGGCGCGCTCGTCGGGGACGCGCGCGACCGCTACCTCGGCACGCACGGCACCGAGATCCGCTGACGGCTTGCGTCCACGTTCGGAGGCGCTAGAAGGGGCGACCCCTTCCCAGGGCGACGCTCCGCGCGCCCGCCTCTTCAATCCTCGAGTCGCCCCCCGCCGTCGCGCGCCACCCCTCCGGGTGCGCGCATCCGCTCGGCCGCGTGGGCGCCACGAAAGCAGTACCCGTGCTTCACCGTCTCCGGGAGCAGTGGCTCCAGAGTCCCCGCGCCGATCTCCTCGCCGGCGCCGTCGTCGCCCTCGCCCTCATCCCCGAGGCGATCGCCTTCTCGCTCATCGCCGGCGTCGACCCGCAGGTGGGGCTCTACGCCTCGTTCTGCATCGCCGTCGTGATCGCCTTCGCCGGAGGGCGCCCGGCGATGATCTCCGCCGCCACCGGCGCGATGGCCCTCGTGGTGGTCCCGCTCGTGCGCGAGCACGGCCTCCCCTACCTGCTCGCGGCGACGATCCTCACCGGCGTGATCCAGATCGTCTTCGGCTACCTCAAGCTGGCCCGCTACATGCGCTTCGTGCCGCGCGCGGTGATGACCGGCTTCGTCAACTCGCTCGCGATCCTGATCTTCCTCGCGCAGCTCCCGCAGCTCGAGGGCGGCGGCCTGACCACCTACGCGATGGTCGGCGCCGGCCTGGCCATCATCTATGGCCTGCCGCGCCTCACCCGCGCCGTGCCCTCGCCGATGGTGGCCATCCTCGTGCTCACCGCGCTGACCTGGTCGTTCGGCTGGGACGTGCGCACGGTGGGCGACCTCGGGGCGCTCCCGAGCGGGCTGCCCGCGTTCGCGCTCCCCGCGGTCCCCGCGACCCTGGAGACGCTCGCCATCATCGCGCCCTACTCCTTCGCGCTCGCGCTGGTCGGGCTCATCGAGAGCCTGCTGACCGCGCGCCTGGTGGACGAGGCGACCGAGACCGAGAGCGACAAGCACGTCGAGTCGCGCGGCCAGGGCGTGGCGAACATCGTCGCCGGCTTCTTCGGCGGCATGGCCGGCTGCGCGATGATCGGGCAGTCGGTGATCAACGTGAAGTCCGGCGGCCGCAGCCGCCTCTCGACCCTCTTCGCCGGCGTGCTGCTCCTCGTGCTCGTGGTCGGGCTCGGCGAGTGGGTCGCGCGCATCCCGATGCCCGCGCTCGTCGCGGTGATGGTCATGGTCTCGCTGAGCACCTTCGACTGGTCGTCGATCCGCCGGCTCGCGGTGATGCCGCGCAGCGAGGCGATCGTGCTCGTGGTAACTGTGGCGGTGGTGGTGACCACCCACGACCTGTCCAAGGGCGTCATCGCCGGCGTGCTGCTCAGCGCGCTCTTCTTCGCCCGCGTGGTGGGCAAGCTCGTCACCGTCGAGCGCGAGGTCGACGAGGCCCGCGGCCTCTGCACCTACCGGATCGACGGGCAGCTCTTCTTCGTGTCGGTCGAGGACCTGCTCGGCGCGATGCGCTTCGACCGGTCGCAGCCGAAGGTCGTGCTCGATCTGCGCGACGCGCACGTGTGGGACGACTCCGCGGTGGCCGCGATCGACAAGATCGTCACGCGCTTCCGCGCCCTCGACGTCGAGGTCGAGCTGCACGGCATGAACGAGGCGAGCGCGTCCCTGGTGCGGCGGCTCGGCGCGGCCACCTGACCCGCCCCTCCGCCGCTCAGCGGTCGGTGACGCGCCAGACGAAGCGGAGGCCGGACCAGGTCTCGTCGACGGCGCAGACCTTGTTGTCCACGAGGCCCTGGGCGAGGCCGTAGGCGCGGACCCCCGCGTCGCCGAGATCGGTGGCCACGCCGCTCGCCTTCTTCGGCCAGCAGACCCAGAGCCCGCCGTCCTTGGCGATGCGGGCCTGGGCCTTCGGGAAGCGCGCCCGGAGCGCCCGCTCGGAGAGGGCGAAGAGCAGGGCCACGTCGATGGGCGCCTTGCCGCGCAGGTCGCGCTTCACGGTCACGCTCTCCGGCAGCCCCTCGAGGGCGAAGCCGTCGGGCGCGTCGAGCAACGCCACGCGGTGCCCCGCCTTCACCCCGAGCTTCTTCGGGAGCGGGGTGCCGCTGTAGCCGGCCAAGGTCAGTTCCCGACGAGCTCGGCGAGGCCGCGGGCGAGGGCGCCCTGCTCGGCGGGGGAGAAGCCCTCGCTCTCGCGCACGATGCGGCCGTTGCGGTCCACCCACACGCTGAAGGGCGCCGCGCGGCGCGGGTTGAGCTGGGTGGTGACGCGGGTGTCGAGGTCGGTCACCACGTCGAAGGTCACCCCGAGGCGGCGCGCCGCCGGGCCCGCGCGCATCACCGTCGCCTGCGAGTCCATGCTGATGGCCACGATCTTCAGGCCACGCTCGCGGTAGCGCTCGTACATCGCCTGGTAGAACGGCAGCTCCTGCTGGCAGGGCTGGCACCACGTCGCCCAGAACAGGATGACGACCGGGTCGTCGCCCAGGTGCTGCGACATGCGGAAGGGCCGCGAGGTCGGGCCGCCGGTGGCCGCCGGGAGCTGGAAGGGCGGGGGCCGGCCGCCGACGCGGGCCGACGCGAGCGAGGGGCCGAAGGAGGCCGGGACGAGCAGGGCCAGGGCCAGCAGGGCGCCGAAGCCGATCAGGAGGGTGCGCGTGCGCATGAGCAATTCTCCGGGGGTCAGATGCGTCCGACGAACTCGAGCCGGATTCCTTCAAAGGTGGGGACATCGCGGCACACCCCGCCCGAGCAGATCTGCCCGCCGGGGGTCTGCCCGACGAAGAGGCCGAGGTAGGTGCCGGGCTCGAAGGTGTAGCGCCCCTCGAGCGCCGGGTAGAACTCGCCGCCGAGCAAATTGTAGTCGACCATCTGGCGGCGCTGCACGACGCCGGCCTGGAAGTCGGTCCAGCGGAGCGAGAGCGTCACGGTGAACGGCACCCCGAAGCTGTAGGTCGCCGAGACCCCGCCGATCTGGAACTCGTGCACCGAGTTGCCGAGCAGCTCCCGCTCGTGGCGGTGGTCGACGACGATGTCCACCGAGTGATCCCCGTCAGCCAGGGTCAGCTCGCCGCGCCCGTGGATCATCCAGCGGTCCATGTCGCCGGCCTGGAACTCGGTCAGCGGGATGTCGTGGAGCAGGACCTCGAAGCGCGAGCCGAGGATGAAGTCGAGGCTGTACTGCAGGCCCTCGCCGTACTCCTGACGCTTCTTCAGGCCGACCCAGCTGTGGGTGACGAAGACGCCGTCCCAGGCGTCGCCCCGGACCTCCTCGTTGAAGCCGTAGGCGACGCTGTTGACCGAGAAGCTCCAGGGCCCTGGCAGGAACGCGTAGTCCATGCGCACGCCGCCGCCGCGCTGGTTGCCGATGGCGCGGAGCCGCTGCGGCCCGTCGAACTCCACCGGCGGCGCGGCGTTGTAGATGCGCCAGGTGCGGCTCTCGAGGGTCGAGGGCGCCACCAGGAAGTCCGCGTAGTCCTTCCACTCGACGAGCAGCGTGAGCTCGGAGAGCTGGAGCTGCGCCGAGCCGTAGACCGCGCGACCGCCGCGCACCGACTCCTCCTCGAAGAGGTTCTGGGTGCGGCGCATGCCGTTGGCCTCGGCGTAGAGCGCCAGCTGCCCGTCGGCGAGCGCCGGCGCCTCCACGCTCCAGCCGGCCACGTCGACCGCGCGGTTGGTGAAGGCGCTGAACTCCTCGTCCTCGAACCAGACCCGGACCGCGTGCGCGCCCACCGTGATCGGCAGCTCGCCGGGGATCGTCACCGCGGCGTTGGCGCCGGTGACCACGTCGGTGAACTCGCGAATGATGCTGAGGTCGAGCGGGTCCTGATTCTGCGGGTTGGCGACGCCGCCGTGGATGCCGAACCGGAAGTTCTCGCCCTGGTAGCGCACGTGCCCGCCGCGGAGCGCGGTGTCGACGCCGAGCAGGTCCACCTTGCGGAACGAGAGCGCGATGCCGCGCCCGAAGACGATCTGGGTGTCGCCGGCCTCGATGGTCCAGTCCCGCGGCTCCCAGCGCAGCGTCAGCCGCTCGGGGCGGAGGTCCCAGGCGAGGTAGCACCGGGAGTCGCCCGCCACCGTGCAGGGGCTCTCCTGGAAGACCGTGGTGGGGACGAAGGCGTCGATGCGGCTCTCGACCCGGAGCTCGTCCCCCTGCAGCGCGAGGTCGAAGCGCTGGTAGAGCGAGCCGAAGTCCTCGTCGTACGGGTCGCCGAGCTCGTAGTCGTTGCCCCGATAACGCAGGATGCTCGTGTTCGTGAGCGAGAACGTGGTCTCGCCGAACAGCGGCAGCTCGAAGCTCGGCGCCTGGGCCACCGCGGGAGAGGCGGCGGCCAGGGTCAGACAGACGGCGAGCGCGACGACGGCAGTCGCGCGCAAAGGATCACTCCGCGAGGAGCATGTCGAGCGTGTTGGTCAGCCCGGCGAGCGCCTCGGTGTAGCCGTACTCGCGGTACCGGATCGTGCCCTCGGAGTCGACGATGAGGGCGGCGGGGAGCGAGCCGGCCGGGAAGTAGATGCCGGTCTCCTGGGTCGGGTCCATGACGACCGGGTTGGTCAGGCCGTAGGTGTCGACCCAGTTCTGGCAGAAGGCGGCGTCCGGCGCCGCGTAGTCCTCGTCCTGGATGACGGCGACGACCACGCGCACGTTCTGGTCGGCGTACGCCTGGGTCAGCTGCGCCTCCATGACCTGCGCCTCGCGGATGCAGGGGCCACACCAGCCGGCGGCGATGGACACGACGGTGAAGCTCGCGTCGCAGTAGCCCTCGGCCTCGCCGTAGAACTCGTAGGCGCTGCCGTCGCAGCGGTCGAGCGTGAACGGCGAGAACTTGCTGCCCTCGGACGAGCCGAAGCCGCTGGTCGGGGCGGCGCAGGCCGGCTGCTCGGCGCCCGAGTCCTGGAGCACGATGCCCGCGTCGTCGTCGGCGGGCGGGTCGCCGCCGTCACAGCCGAGGAGACCGAAGGAGAGCGCGGTGAGGCAGAGAACGAATCGCATGGGTTTCCTCTTCAGGGGGCGCAGACGGCGCGGGGGTTGCCGTCGCTCCCGGTCACGGTGACACAGCTGTAGCCGCTCGGACAGCCGTCCGTCTGGCAGTTGCCAGGGACGCAGATGCCATTGGAATAGCTGGAGGTGCCGCCGCTGGCGAGCTGGAACTCCTGCAGGCAGGTGTAGCCCTCGCGGCAGTCACCGTCTCCGGCGCACGACGCGTAGCAGCGCCCGAGGTCGCCGCGCGACTGGCCGTCACCGGCGGGGATGCACACCGCCTCACCCTCGCAGCTGCCCGCGGGGAGCGCGTCGCCGGCGAAGAAGTCGTTGTTGTTGAAGCCGGAGGGCAGGACGCAGCTGCCGACGCAGTAGCCGCCGACCCATCCGGTGGGCGCCCCCATCTCGTTCACCTCGGGCACGCAGCTGCCGCTCCGGCAGCCCTCGGCGTCCGCGCAGCCCTCGCCGGTCACCGAGCCCTCGGCGGGCGCGTCGGTGCACTGCTTGGTGTAGGGGTCGCAGACGAGCCCGAAGCCGCACTGCGCGTCGTCGGTGCAAGACGCCACACAGATGCCGCCGCTCGGCGGGAGCTCGCCGGTGCAGCTGTAGCCCTCGCGCCGGCAGTCGATGCCGTTGAGGCAGCGGCGCTCGCAGAACGACTGCTCCTCACCCTGGCGGGTGGCGCAGTGGTGGTAGACGCCGTCGACGTCACAGGGCGTGCGGTCCTCACAGGGCACGGTGCAGAAGCCGTCCGGGTAGCCGTCCGACGGCGGGCGGCAGACCGCGCCCTCCCCCGGGCACTGCCAGTCCTCGCGGCAGGGGCCGAAGAGCGTGCTCGGCTCGAGCGGAAGGCCGGCGTCCGACTCCGGGCCGGCGTCCAGCTCCGGGGTGCCTCCGTCGCAGGCGGAGAGCAGAAGGCAAGCGGCCCCGAGGGCCGAGATCGTGAGTCGCATCGAAAGTCCCATCGCGCGTGCGGGTCGCAGGAGCGTTGGTCGAAGCGAGCCCCGAGTCAATGTGCTATCTGGATCTGCCGGCTCGACGGCCCCGAGGAGCGATCATGACGCGACCCTTCTTTGCTTCCCTGTGTGTGCTCGCCCTCGCGGGCTGTGATGGCGAGATGCCCGTGGACCCCGACGCCGGCGTGATGGCGGACACGGGCCTGCCCGACTCCGGGTACGACGCGGGCCCGCCGCTCGCCTGCTCGGACCTCACGCGGATCGAGCCCGCGATGGGCGCCACCGAGTCCGTCATGTTCGACACGACGATGACCGAGACGCGCCCGCGCGACCTCGGCGTCGGCTGCGGCAACGACGACCCCGAGCTGCGCTGGGCGCCGCAGGAGGTCCTCGAGATCGTGGTGCCGGGCAGCGGCCCGGTGCAGGTCGAGGTGAACACCGCGTTCGCCGAGACCGACTTCTCGTTCAACACCGTCCTCCAGTTCCGCGACACGTGCGAGGCGGTGCCGAGCGGCATCATCCCGCCGAGCTGCTTCGACGATCAGAGCCGCGAGGAGGCCCGCGCGCGCGGCGCCATCACCGTCGAGGGCGGCTCGACGATCTACGTCATCGTCACCGGCTACAGCGAGCCGCCCGCGGCGGCGATGCAGGTGGACGAGGGCCCGGTCCGCGTCGACGTGACCGTCACTCAGAACCAGGCGCCGACCCTCACGAGCGGCGCGCTGCTCCTCGCCGGCGACGACGTGCTCGTGGTCGCGCAGGGCAACGACCCCGAGGCCGACCCGCGCGGCGTGGCCGTCAACTTCTATGACCGCGCTGGCGCGCTCATCGACATCTACGGCGACGGCGTCGCCACCGTCGACGGCGACGCCTTCCTCATCCCCTTCGACCCGCCCCCGATGATGGCCGACTTCGACGGCCGCGGCTTCGTGCCCTCGAGCGCGGTCAACCTCGGCCCGTTCATCCGGGCCAACATGATCCCGCGGGTCGGCCTGCGCGTGTACGACGGCGGCTGGGCGATCAGCGACATGCTGATGGTCGACGTCGCCGACGCGGTCGAGGTCGGCCTCGGCGAGGCCTGCGGCACCGAGGCGGTGTGCCGCCAGGAGATGCGCTGCGTCGACGGCCTCTGCGAGCCCACCCCGAGCGCGGCCGCCGTCTGCGACGCGGCGGTGCCCTTCGACATGCTGATGCCGATGGGCGACACGTCGGCCTCGCAGACCCTCGCGAGCACCGTCGCCGCCGGCGCCGGCACCTTCCAGCCGGTCAGCGGCTGCACCGGGGACTCGCGCGCCTTCGCCGGCGCCGAGCGCGTCTTCGAGGTGACCGTGCCCGAGGGCAGCTACGACCTGCTCCTCACCACCGACCTCGACGGCACGATGGAGACGGACACGCTGCTTTACCTGCGCGGCGCCTGCGCCGACTCGGGCACCGTGCTCGCCTGCAACGACGACATCCGCGCGGGCAACACCCGCAGCTCGATCGAGGTGCGCGACGACGCGCTCGAGGCCGGCACCTACTACGCGGTCGTCGAGCGCTACGGCGGCCTGATGAGCGGCTCGCTGCCGTTCGAGCTCCAGGCCACCCTCCGCCCGGTCCGCGAGATCGGCGAGAGCTGCGACGACGCCGGCCTCGAGAACCGCTGCCGCGAGGGCGCGTGCGTGAGCGGCGTCTGCCGCTGAGTCCCCCACTTTCTTCGCCTCCGAGACTTGCCATGAATCATCGAATCCTCTCGCTCTCGCTCCTCCTCGCGCTCGCCGGCTGTGACGGCGACCCGGCGCCCGTCGACGCCGGTCCCCTCGACGCGGGCCCCGCCGACACCGGCGTGGAGCTCCCGGACGCCGGCCCCCAGACCGCGTGCGGCGCGGCGATCCGCGTGGAGGCCGACCCGAGCCGGGTGATCAGCGAGCGGGTGGACACCTCGAAGCTCACCACCGATCCCGAGGGCCTGGGCAGCCCGATCACCATCGAGCCCTTCGGCGTGCCGATCCCATGCGGCAACCCCGAGGCGACGACGATGACGCCGCAGCAGATCCTCGAGATCGCGGTGCCCGGCGAGGGCCCGCAGCGGGTCACCGTCGACGTGGTGAACGCGGAGACCAACCCGCTCTTCAACACCTTCATCCAGTTCCGCACCGGCAGCTGCGAGACCCCCGAGGTCTCGATCATGCCGCCGCGCTGCTTCGACCTGGAGTCCCGCCTCGAGGTCCGCTCGCGCGGCTCGATCACGGTCGACGGCGGCACGACCGTCTGGGCCATCGTCGGCGGCGTCGCCGAGCCCCCGGACATGTCGCGCCTGATGGACCGCGGCCCGATGCGCATCGACGTGACGGTGGAGGCCAACCGCGCGCCGACCATCTCGAGCGGCGAGCTCTACCTCGCCGAGGACGAGGCCCACATCTTCGCGAGCGGCACCGACATGGACGCCAACGTGGCCGGCGTCGCCATGAACTTCTACCGCGGCGGCGAGCTGCTCAAGATCACGATGGACGGCAACCCGGCCGCCCTCGACCGCGACGTGGTGATCTTCCGCTTCGACCCGGTGGTCGAGACGCAGGACTTCGACGGCTACGCGCTCGTGCGCGAGACCGCGGTGAACCTCGCGCCCTTCATCCGCGCCAACGGCGTCGATCGGGTCGACTTCCGCACCTACGACCGCGGCTACCTCCTCAGCGATCCCATCAGCGTGACGCCGGAGGAGGCGACCCTGGTCGGCTGGAACGAGGAGTGCGGCGCCGAGCGCGTGTGCCGCCGCGAGATGATGTGCACCGACGGCCGCTGCGCGCCGACGCCCGACGCGAACAACGTCTGCAGCCTCGCCGAGGAGTTCCCGTTCTTCGAGCCGATGGGCAGCAGCACCGTCAGCCAGCGCGTCACCGGCACGACCGGCTCGGGCGAGGGCGTGCTCCGCCCCACCCTCGACTGCATCCCGCTCGAGGACAGCATCGGCATCGAGAAGGTCTACCTGATGACCATCCCCGACGGCCTCTGGGACCTCACGGTCACCACCGACGCGTCGGGCACCGGTGAGACCGACACCCTGCTCTACCTCCGCACCAACTGCTTCGACTCGGGCAGCGAGCTCGCCTGCGACAACGACATCTCGGACGGCAACATCCGGAGCCGCATCGACGTCAGCGAGATCGGCGCGGGCACCTACGCCCTCGTCGTCGAGCAGGTCGGCGTGATGGACGAGGGCGAGGCGCCGCACGAGATCGTCGCGGTCCTCAAGCCGGTCCTCGCCACCGGCGAGGCGTGCGACCCCGCCGAGGTCGAGAACCGCTGCCAGACGGGCAGCTGTACTGCTGGGGTCTGTACTCCTTGAAGGAGGGCGCCGCAGGCGCCCTGCTCCCGTGCCCCTGCCCGACAGCGTCGCCCGAAGGTAGGCAACCCGCGCCGTCGCCACCCGATGCGCGGGCATGGCCTTCGACCACCACAAGCTCGACGTGTACCAGTGCGCGCTGGACGCGCTCGACGCCTGCGACCGGGTGACGGCGCAGCTGCCCAAAGGGCGCGGACACATCCGGGACCAGCTCGACCGAGCCAGCGGCTCGATCGTGGCCAACATCGCGGAGGGGGCAGGCGAGTTCACGCCCCGGGAGAAGGCGCGCTTCTATCGCATCGCCCGCCGCTCCGCGATCGAAGCGGTGGCGTGGCTCGAGGTCATCGAACGCAGAGGCGAGGCGCCCCAGGCCCTCCTCGGCGCGGCGCTCGGGTATCTCGAGCGGGTGGTGGCCATGCTGGTGAGGCTGATACGGCCGCGCTCTCGTTGACCTCGACTCTCTCCAGCCGGCGCTGCGCGCCCCCGGACGTTTCCTCGCGGGCACGGGCAGGGGCACGGGCATGCGCGCTGCGCGCGCGGCACGGGAGGCTGCGGCTGCGGGCAGCCGCAGCCTAGATTTCGAAGGCCCCCGCCGCCGTGCGGACGTCCTGGAAGCGACGGACGATGCGGCGGCAGCGCTCGGGGCCGAGGGCGCGGTAGGCGTGCGGGAAGAGCTCCTGCTCCTCTCGCAGCAGGTGCACCGTGAGCAGCGAGCGGTAGGCGCCGAGGCGCTCCTGGATGGCGTGCTCGGCGCCGCGTGACGTCGCCTCCGCCAGGTCGCTGAGCTTGGCGTCGAGGCCGTGGTGCTCGTCGATGGCCTGCTGCGCGAGGGCCCGGGTGCGCGCGTTCGCCAGGAGCGCGCCGTAGACCGTCGTGTGCTCGGCCCGATCGTGCATTCGCACGAAACGTTGCAAGCGCTCGAGCGCCCGCTGCCGCGCCCCCGACGCGCTGGAGATGGAGAACGCGCGGAGCAGGCAGCGCTTCACGTCGTGATCGGCGCACAGCGGAGCGAATACGCCTCGCGCTTCCGCGTCGGCGTCCGCCTGCGGCATCACGAGCTCCGGCTCTGTCTCACGCAATCGGTCGGTCTGGGCTTCTCTTCGGGGGCGCACACGAACCTCGAGGGCACCCACAGCGCGTTCCACTCTCTCAGAATGAAACCCCGACCGAATCGGCCTCCAGGGGGATTCGCCCGACAACATCCCGGTCACACCGTGGCGACTCGTCACGGTGCAGGGTCCAGGCTCCGGGAGGGTGAGCCCCGACGCGAGGCGCCGGTACGCGGCTTGAAACGAAGTCGGGCATGACCACGATCTTCGAGACGATCCGCCGCGACCACGAGCGCCTCCGTCGCGCGATCCGCGAGGCCAAGGAGGCCCGGAACCCCGACGACAAGGTCGCGAGCCTCGGGCGCATGACCCGCGCCCTGCGCATCCACGACGACGCCGAGCGGAGCTCCATCTACACCGCTCTGCTCTCCCACGAGCGCGGCCGCGAGCTCGGCCGGGAGGCGACCGACAAGCACCACGAGATCGAGCGCCTGATGAGCGACCTCGTCGCGATGCCCCCCGAGAGCCCCGACCGGGACATCTGCCTCCAGGAGCTCTCCCAGTGCCTCGAGCACCACTTCCGCTGGGAGCAGGAGCGCCTCTTCCCCGCCGCGCATTTCCTCTTCAGCGCCCAGACCCAGCAGCGCCTCGCCCGCATCTACGAGCAGGCCAAGCGCCACGCCCACGACGTCGCCGCGTAATCAATCACCAGATCGAAGCGTCGATCTCGAGAGGCGACCACGACGCGCCGGCGAGTCCCCCGTCCCGCCGCCCCCCAGCCCCGTTGCGCCTTCGCGTCTTTGCGAGAGCAATTGAGCCCTCGCGAGATTCGAGCGATCGGGGGCGTGCGCGATCAGGACTGGCCCTGGCGGATCGGCGCGGTCTCGCGGAACTTCCACTCGGCGTTGTCGCGCTCGAGGCGGCCGAGCTCCCACTGATCGCGGATGAGCGCGACCGGGAGGCCGTCGACGTCGGTCACCGCGAGCGGGACCCGGGCGGCCTTGAGCGCGTCGGGGCTCTCGGCCTCGAGCACCCAGCGGGCGAAGGAGTAGCCGAGCCGGTCGAGGCGGACCTCGGCGCCGTACTCGTGCTCGAGGCGATAGGCGAGCACGTCGAACTGCAGCTGGCCGACCACGCCGCAGATCGGATCCTTCTCGCGCCCGGGCTCGAAGAAGAGCTGCACGGTGCCCTCCTCGCCGAGCTGGGCGAGGCCCTTCTGGAGCTGCTTGCGCTTGAGCGGGTCGACCAGCTCGAGCCGCGCGAAGTGCTCGGGGCTGAAGCGCGGCACCGCGTCGAAGGTGAGCGGGGCCTCGGTCGCGAGCGTGTCGCCGATGCGGAAGAGCCCCGGGTCGTGCAGGCCGACCACGTCGCCGGCCCACGCCTCGTGCACCGTCTGGCGCTCGTCGGCGAAGAGCTGCTCGGCGCGCGCGAGCCGGATCTTCTTGCCCATGCGGTAGTGGAAGACCCGCATGCCGCTCTCGAACTTGCCGCTGACGATGCGCATGAAGGCGATGCGGTCGCGGTGCGACGGGTCCATGTTCGCCTGCACCTTGAAGACGAAGGCGCTGAAGCGATCGGCGGAAGGCGAGATCGCGCCCTCGCTGGTCTCGCGCGGGCCGGGCGGCGGGCACATGTCCGCGAAGTCCTCGAGGAAGGGCTCCACCCCGAAGTTGGTCAGCGCCGAGCCGAAGAACACCGGGCTGATCTCGCCGGCGAGGAAGCGCGCCTGGTCGTAGTCGTCGCCCGCGCCGTCGAGCAGCTCGACCGCGCCGTGCAGCTCCTCCGCGTTCTCCTCGCCGAGGATCTCGCCGAGCTTCGGGTCGTCGATGCCGCCGACCTTCACCGGCGCCTTGCGCGCGTTCTTCGCGGTGCGCTCGAAGGTGAGCACCCGCTTGCCCTGCATGTCGTAGACGCCCTTGAACAGCTCGCCGCTGCCCACCGGCCACGTGATCGGCACCGTCTGCAGGCCGAGCACCTCCTCGACCTCGCTCATCAGCTCGAAGGGATCGCGAGCCGGGCGGTCGAGCTTGTTCACGAAGGTGACGATCGGCGTGCCGCGCATGCGGCAGACGTGGAAGAGCTTCTTGGTCTGCGCCTCCACGCCCTTCGCCGCGTCGATCAGCATGATCGCGCAGTCGGCCGCGGTCAGCGTCCGGTAGGTGTCCTCGGAGAAGTCCTGGTGGCCCGGGGTGTCGAGCAGGTTGTAGCGGATGCCGCCGAAGTCGAACTGCAGCACCGAGGAGGTCACCGAGATGCCGCGCTTCTTCTCGAGCTCCATCCAGTCGCTGGTCGCCGAGCGCTGCGCGCGCCGCGCCTTCACCGCCCCCGCGCTGTGGATCGCGCCTCCGTACAGGAGGAGCTTCTCGGTCAAGGTGGTCTTGCCCGCGTCGGGGTGACTGATGATGGCGAACGTGCGCCGTCGTAGGTGCTCTTTGGACATCGCTTCGGCCCGGTCGAGGTGCGCCGGTGGCCGAGGGTGTGGCATCAAGGGGGTGCGGGAGCAAGCGGTGGAGACCAGCGCGAGCCAGGCGTCGGAGCGGCGACTCGAGCCTCATCAGCGCGAGCGGGTGCTCGACGCGCTCCTCCGCTGCCGCGTCGCGGGGCCCGAGGTCTGCCGCCGCGCGGTCGAGGAGGCGCGGCTGGTGCTGCGGCAGCCGCGCTGGAGCGAGGTGCGCGGGCCGATCTCGCTCGTGGCCCACGTCGCCCTCGCCTCGCGGGCCGACGGAATCGCGCTCGGCCGCCGCTGCTTCGTGCGCCGCACCGATCCCGACGGGCGCGTCCCGCTCCGCCTGATCGCGCACGAGGTCACGCACGTCGCCCAGATCCTCCGCGAGGGCACGGCGACCTTCTACGCGCGCTACGCCGCCTCCTACCTCGCGGCCCGGGCGCGCGGCTGGGGGGACGAGCGCGCCTATCTCTCGATCCCCTACGAGGTCGAGGCCCGGGCGGTCGCCGCGCTCATCCCTGGCTGAAGTGCGCGTCGAGGAGCGCGTGCAGCTCGTCGGTCCGGGTGATCGTGAGCCCGTGGGCCGCGCCCTCGAGCTCGACGTAGCGGGCTCCGTCGATCGCCGCCGCGAGCGCCCGCCCCTGGGCAGGCGGGGCCACGATGTCCTCCTCGCCGCTGACCACCAGGGTCGGGATGCCGGAGAGCGCGCCGAGCCGCTCGCTCGCGTCGTGGCGGCCGAGCGCGCGGAGCTGCTTCATCACGCCCGGCGGGCGCACGCCCAGGTCGCGCCCGAACACCGGCTCCACCTCGCGGGCGTAGGCGTCGCGATCGATCTCGCCGAGCTTGGAGCGCGGCACGATCATCTCGACGAACGCCCGCCGCCGCATCGCGCGGGTGCCGATCGAGGTGCGCATCCCCACCCAGAGCATGCGCCCGCGAGGCCGCGCTCCGTCGCGCCCGCGGAAGAAGGTGCAGAGCAGCGACAGGCTGCGCACCCGCGCGGGCGCGTCGAGCGCGAGCTGCTGCGCGATGACCCCGCCGAGCGAGTGGCCGACCACGTGGGCGCGCTCCCAGCCGAGCGCGTCGAGCAGCGCGAGCGCGTCCGCCGCGAGCTCCTCCACGCTCGTCTCGCCGGCGATCGGGGAGCTGTCGCCGATGCCGCGGTTGTCGTAGCGCGCGATCCGGTAGCGATCCGAGAGGCCCGCCACCTGCGGATCCCAGCCGCACGCCGGGACCCCGACGCCCTGGATCATCAGGACCTCCGGGCCCTCGCCGTCGACCGCCCACGCGAGGTGGACGCCGGCCTCGCGCTCGAGCCGGTTCACCGCCGGGCGACCGCGCGCGTGAATTCGATCAGCCGCTGCGCGAGGCAGTCGGGGTGGCTCATGTGCGGCGCGTGCCCGTACTCCTCGATGCGGTGCACCTCCGCGTGGGGCGGCAGGTGCTCCTCGAAGAACTTGCGGTGCTCGGGCCGCAGGATGCGGTCGGCCTCGCCCCAGACCACGAAGACCGGCATGCGGAGCTGCTCCAGCTCCTCGGGCCGCAGCAGGGTCTCCGGGGTCACGCTGCGGAGCAGGTCCTCGATGCCGGTGCGGCCGAACTGCTGGCGCACACCCCAGGCGAGCACGTGCCGCATCGGGTGCCGCCGGTGGAAGAGCCGGTCGACGAAGTCGAGCGCCTTGCCGTGGTCGGAGAGCATGAAGTCCTCGACGAAGTCGCCGAGGTCCTCCTCGTCCATCGGCGCCCCGCCCGGCGCGGCCAGGAAGAGGCCGAGCACCCGCTCGGGCCGCTCGACCGCGTAGCGCACCGCCGCCGCGCCGCCGAGCGAGTTGCCGAAGACCACCACCGGCTCGTCGAGGATCTGGTCGAGCCCCTCGCGCAGCCCGATGCCGAGGGTGTCGTGGTTCAGCCCCTCGGGCGGCAGCTCGCTGTAGCCGTGGCCCGGCATGTCGGGCGCGATGACCCGGCGCACGTGCGGCCGGACCCGGCGCAGGATGCTGTCGTAGTACTGCCCGGACGCGCTGAGCCCGTGCAGCACGAGCACCGGCGGCAGGGCGCCCGTCCCCTTGGCCTCGATCGCGTGAAGCATGCCCACCGAGGTCGGCAGCCGCCGGCTCTCGTAGCCGCGCACCCGCATCCCGCCGAGGATCAGCCGGTCGGCGAGGCGCGGCAGGTGGTGCAGCACCGGCGTCCGCCGCATGCCCTTGGACGCCCGCTTCGCCTCGGCTCGCTGCCGCGCGACGAACCCCTCGAACGTCTCGACCTCACGATCCATCGTCCCTGCATTAAGCACCATCGGTCGGGTCACCACCAAACGGCGTTGCTACACGCCAGACCGGCCTTAGATCGGTGGGCGATGCGGGAGGGAACCAGCGCCGTGGTGAACGAGGCCGATCCGACGGACACCGAGCCCCCCTCTGCGCCCCCTCCCACGCCGGCTCCCACGCCGGCCGCCGCCAGCACGCCCGACCCTCCGGCCGAGCCCCCGAAGGCGGCGCCCCCGCGGCGACGGCGGCGCGAGAAGGCGTGGCTGCTCCGGTGGCTCCACCCCGACGGCCACGAGTGGGGCGCGAACATCTCCGACTACGACCCGGTGCGGGTCGAGGGCCTGCGGCGATGGCTGAGCACCGTCTTCGGGCCGCGGCGGCGCTACTTCCGGGTCGAGGTCGCAGGCTGGCAGCACGTGCCGGACGCGCCGGCGATGGTGGTCAGCAACCACAGCGGCGGCACCCTCTTCCTCGACAGCTGGGGCCTGCTCTGGGCCTGGTACACGCACTTCGGCACCGTGCGGCCCATCCACCCGGCCGCCCACGAGATGCTCTTCAGCAACCGGGTGACCGGCGAGTTCTTCTCCTCGCGCGGCGTGATCCGGGCCGACAAGAAGCTCGCCAACCGGGTGCTCACGACCTGGAAGCAGGACCTCCTGGTGATGCCCGGCGGAGACCTCGACGTCTGGCGCCCCTACAAGAACCGCTACGACGTGCAGTTCGCCGGCCGCAAGGGCTACGCGCGGCTCGCGCTGGAGTCGAACGTGCCGGTGATCCCGGTGGCCAACGCCGGGGCCCACGAGACCCTGATGGTGCTCAGCGACGGCCGCCGCTTCGCCGAGGCGCTGCGGCTGCCCCAGATCGCCCGGGCCCACATCTGGCCGGTGCACCTCTCGCTCCCCTGGGGCCTCGCCTTCGGTCCGCTGCCCCACATCCCGACGCCGGCCAAGCTCCGCTACCGCTTCGGCCCCGCGGTCTACCCGCACCAGGTCGGCGTGACCGGCGACGGCGAGGTCACCGACGACCAGGTCGAGGCGTTCGACGCCCTCGTGCAGGGCCGGGTGCAGGAGCAGCTCGACCGCCTCGCCGGTCGCTGATTCCTACAGATCGGCAGTCATTCGGGGTCGACGAAGGACGGCGGGCGCTTGGCGAAGCCGGCGGCCACCGCCTCCATCTGGTTCGGGCTGCCGAGCAGCTCGAGCTGGAGCGCGGTCTCGAGCGCGAAGGCCTCCGAGACCGGCAGCGACGGCGCCTGCTGCCAGAGGCGCTTGCCGTTCCGCACCGCGTGCGGGCTCTGGGCGGCGACCTGATGCGCCGCCTCGAGCGCGTCCTTCACCGGGTCGTCGCTCAGGCGGGTGGCGAGCCCGATCCGGACCGCCTCCTCGCCCGAGACCCGGCGGCCGGTGAAGGTCAGCTCGCGGGCGACGTCCGGGCGCACCAGGCCGGGCAGCGTCTTGGTGATGCTCATGTCCGGGATGAGCCCCCAGCGGATCTCCATCACGCTGAGCTGGGTCTCCGGGTGCACGTAGCGGACGTCCGCGCCGAGCGCGATCTGGAGGCCGCCGCCGAACACGAAGCCGTGCAGCGCGGCGAAGACCGGGACCGGCACCTCCTGCCAGATCCACGCGACCCGCTGGGCGAGGTTGGCGGGGCTGTCGTCCGGCCGCTCGAGGAGCCGCTGGCCCACGTCGGGCGAGCTCATGAACGCCTGGAAGTCGAGGCCGGCGCAGAACGCGGGGCCCTCGCCGGAGAGCACCACCGCGCGCACGCTCGGGTCGGCCTTCAGCGCCTTGCCGGCGTCGACGATGGCCTCGAACATCGCGAGGTCGAGCCCGTTGCGCTTCTCGGGGCGGTTCAGGGTGACGTGGGCCACGGCGCCGTCGCGGCGGGTCAGGACGCGGTCTTCGCTCATGGGGCTGATCTACCGCAGGCTGCACGCGGCCGCGAACCGATCTATGAGGGCGCCATGGGCGACACCCGCAAGGTCTCCGACATCTTCGACCCCGCGCGCTGGACCGAGGTCGAGGGCTTCGACTTCACCGACATCACCTACCACCGGGCGAAGGACCTGGGCTGCGTGCGCATCGCGTTCGACCGCCCCGAGGTGCGCAACGCGTTCCGCCCCCACACGGTGGACGAGCTCTACCGGGCGCTCGACCACGCCCGCATGTGGAGCGACGTCGGCTGCGTGATCCTCACCGGCAACGGCCCCTCCCCCAAGGACGGCGGCTGGGCCTTCTGCTCGGGCGGCGACCAGCGCATCCGCGGCAAGGACGGCTACAAGTACGAGGGCGAGGGCGGCGTCGACCCGGCGCGCCTCGGCCGGCTCCACATCCTCGAGGTGCAGCGGCTCATCCGCTTCATGCCCAAGGTCGTGATGTGCGTCGCGCCCGGCTGGGCGGTCGGCGGCGGGCACAGCCTGCACGTGGTCTGCGACCTCACCGTCGCCAGCGAGGAGCACGCGATCTTCAAGCAGACCGACGCCGACGTCGCGAGCTACGACGCCGGCTACGGCAGCGCCTACCTCGCCCGCATGGTCGGCCAGAAGAAGGCGCGCGAGATCTTCTTCGTCGGCGGCAACTACACCGCGCAGCAGGCGGCCGACATGGGCATGGTCAACGCGGTCGTGCCCCACGCCGAGCTGGAGACCTTCGCGCTCGACTGGGCGAAGGAGATCGTGACCAAGAGCCCGACCGCGATCCGGATGCTCAAGTTCGCGATGAACATGATCGACGACGGCCTGGTCGGTCAGCAGATCTTCGCCGGCGAGGCCACCCGCCTCGGCTACATGACGGACGAGGCCCAGGAGGGCCGCGACTCTTTCCTGGAAAAGCGGGACAAGGACTTCACGAAGTTCCCCTGGCACTTCTGAGGCTTGCTGGGAGGGGCTTTTCAAGCCCCTCCCCCCCGCTGCGCCGGCACAACGAAGTGCGCTCCGGCTGCGCCTCCGCACACTTCGCTGCACCGGCTCCGCGGGGCCCCCCACCCAAGTCGCGCGCCTGCGGCGCGCGTGTCCCGCGCTCTTCACCCTCGAACAGGGCGCGTGAGCCACGCGGCTCGCGCTCGCGCTCCGCGCGAGCTGGCCGCCCGCTGCGCTCTCGGGTGTGCGTCACCAGATCGCCGCGGGGCGAGCTGCCACGGCGTGCAAGGGATGCGTCTTCGGCGCCGGCCTGAAGAGGCGGAAACGGGCCGGCACGATGGTTGCGCTTCAGGGGGGACATGAGCTCGTCCAGCCCGCTGAAGCCCGGTGATCAGATCGGCAAGTACGTCGTCCGTGAGCGGATCGGCAACGGCGCCACGGCCCACGTGTACGAAGCCGAGCACGAGCGCCTCGGCCACGTCGTGGCGATCAAGGTGCTGCGCCCGGTCATGGTGGCCAAGATTCAGGGTCGCTTCGACCGGGAGACCCGCGCGCTGGCCGCGATCCATTCGCGTCACGTGCCGCAGGTGCACGACGTCGGCACGCTCCCGAACGGGACGCCCTACGTGGTGATGGAGCGGCTCCACGGGCAGACGCTCGCCGAGCACATCCAGGAGCACGGGCGGCTGGCGGTGGACGAGGCCCTCGACCTCGGCGTGCAGCTCGCCGCCGCGCTCGAGGCGACCCACCTCGCCGGCTGGATCCACCGCGACGTGAAGCCCAGCAACCTCGTGCTGCACGAGGAGAGCGACGGCCGCCAGGTGCTCAAGCTCTGCGACTTCGGCGTCTGCACGCCGGTCGCCAAGGAGAAGGACGCCGGCCTCACCCTGAACGGGCAGACGGTCGGCACCCCGGAGCACATGTCGCCCGAGCAGGCGCGCGGCCTCCCGCTCGACCCCCGCTCGGACGTCTTCGCCGCCGGCACCGTCCTGCACGAGATGCTCATCGGCTACTCGCCCTTCGAGCGGCCCGGCGCCAACGCGCACGTGGTGGCGATGGCGGTGACCCGCGATCCGGTGGAGAGCCTCCGGGCCAAGCGCGACGACGTCCCGCTCGAGCTCGACACGCTCATCCTGAAGACCCTCGAGAAGGATCCGGAGGCGCGCCCGCGCTCGGCCACCGTGCTGCGCGAGCAGCTCGAGCGCCTCGCCGCCAAGGCGCCGCGGCCGACCCGGGCGGTCCCGCGCGTGAAGGCCGCGGCCCTGCCGATGGTCGGCCGAGGCCTCGGGCGCGCGGCCCTCGGGGTCGCCGCCGCCGCCGCGGTGGGCCTCTTCGGCTACCTCTGGGTGGATGTGGGGCCGGCCGGCGCGTCGGCGCCCGACGACGAGCCCCTCGCCATCGAGGCCGAGGTCGAGCCGCCGCGCGCCGAGCGTCAGCCCTCGGCGGCCGAGATCGCGGTCGCCAACCTGCGCCCGCCCCGGCTCTCGCCCCCGTCGCGCCCCCTGGCCGCGTCGGACCTGGCCGACGAGCCCGAGCTCGAGCTGCCGGAGGCGACCGAGACGCGGGAGCGCGACGAGCCCTCGACCACCGTGTCCTTCGCCTCGAGCCGGCGCCGCCACCTGCGCGCTCGCCGCGCGATGAGCGATCCCGAGCCGGCGCCCGAGGGGGTCAGCCTCTCCGAGGTGAACCAGGCCATCGACCGCGCCCTCGAGCGCAACCCCGAGCTGACCATGCGCGAGGAGCCTCGCCCGGAGCGGAGCGCACGCAGCGACGGCGCCGCGCGCCGCCTCGGCTCGCCGCGCGCGCCCGCCGCCCGCTCCGTCCCGGCCAGCCCCTACGTGACCGTGCCCGAGAGCCCGTACCGGGATCGCCGGGTCGCCGAGGCCCGCCCGGTCCCCGGCAACCCTTTCTGAGTCAGTACCGGAGAGTCGCGGACAGGCCGGCGCCGTCGGTGCCGAAGGTCGGCAGCACCGCGAGATCGACGCCGTCGTCGAGCTCGGCGTAGACCTCGACCTCCTGCTGGATGGCGGCGCCGAGGATGATCATCGTCAGCCCGCCGACCTGGAGGATGGTGTCGAGCAGGAGCCAGGGCATCCAGCCGTCGTCGAAGTCGACCACCGCCATCTGGGCGATCGGCCCGGCGACCGGGATGAGGCTCGAGTAGAAGAACGCGTTGCCGTCGTAGCTCGAGCCGGTCACCGCGCTGTCGAAGCCCATCGCCAGGCCGCCGAAGAGGCCGACGAAGATCTCGGCCACGTAGCCGCCCACGAGCAGACCGATGCCCGGGCCGAGCAGGCCCCAGGTCGGGCGGGTGACGGTGTGGGTCGGGCGCTGCTGCTGCTGGTAGACCGCCTGCGGCTGCGCGTACGGCTGCGGCTGCGCGTAGCCTCCCTGGGGCGGCGGCGGCGCGGGCTGCTGCTGATAGCCGCCCTGCCCTTGCACCTGCACCTGCACCTGCGCGCCCACCTGGACGCACTGCCCGCCCTGACAGGCGAAGCCCGAGCCACACTCCACGTTGCTCTGGCAGTACTGCGCCTCGGCGACCTGCGCCGAGAGCGTCGTGACGCCGAACACCGTCGCCGCGACGAACGCGAGGCGAATTCCAAGCTCCCTCATGAGACCTCCCCGGATGACGGGAGCCAGGATAGCGGAATCGTGACCATCACGACGTGAAAAGGCCCGGACGTGGCTCCCCCGGCGCACCGACGCGCCCGCCGCCCGATCGATTCACCGCGCCCTCGACGAACCTCGAACGCCCCCAGATCGGGCGCGGCGCCCTCGAAGGCGTCCCCGGCGTCCTCACCGGCATGGACGAGCGGTCCGTCGTGCCTCGGGCGCAGGAAGTCCGACGCCTCGAAGAGCGCGAGCGCCTCGGCCGGGCTCTCGTCGCACGGTGACCGAGAGCGGCCGTCGATCACCGTGCGATTCGAGCCCGCCGCCCGGCGCGGGGCCACGGCTAGGCTGCGCGCATGACCCACCGCGTCGCGCTCGCCTTCGCCCTCCTGCTCCTCTCGGCGAGCTGCGATCCCGGCGAGGTCGCGCCCCTCGACGCGAGCGACGCGCCGCACGACGGCCGCGTGGAGGACGCCGGCGAGGCCATGGACGCGGCCGCGGGGGACGCCGGAGTGGTCGATCCGTGCGAGCCCGAGGTCCTGCGGGCCCGCGCGACCGGCCTTCAGCACTCCGCGGAGGAGGTCGCCCTCTGGCGCGAGCGCAGCGAGGCGGGGCCCTACCTCAGCCGCGAGGACAACGACGCGCGCGGCCTCTCGGCGGGCGCGCCGGCGAGCTGGGAGGCGATCGACGCGATGGCGCGCGCCTACCTCGCCGACCCCGAGGCGGCCGAGCGCGACGTGTGGCCGGGCCGCAACGGGGGCAGCAGCGCGTGCGGCAGCAGCTTCGTGTGCGGCATCCACACGATGATGACCGCCTACGCGGCCCTGGTCCGCGGCGATCGAGCCCTCGCCGAGGCCGCCAAGCGAGGGGTGATGGCGCAGGTCGGCCGGCCGCACGCGATGCTCGCGCACCCCGACGCGCTCAGCGAGTGCTGCGACGACGCGGCGTGCCTCGAGGCCGATCCGGGCCTCCCCCCGGTCGGCTGCAACTCGCAGCAGCAGGGCGTGTTCGCGGAGACGCTGCCGCTGACCCGCGTGCTCCGCGCCTACGACTACACCCGTGGCTTCCCCGGGCTCTACACCGACGACGAGCGCGCCGCGATCCACGTCGGCCTCCGGCGCGTGATGGACTGGTACTACCGGGGCAACGAGGCGATGACCTCGTGCGTCTCGGAGGCGACCTACGTCGAGGGCCGGCTCGACGTGAGCGCGATCCCGGAGTGGTGCCTGCGGCCGCTCACGTGCCCGGGGCGCAACGCGGTCGAGGCCTACGCGCCCTCGGAGTGCGTGCCCTTCGGCGACTGGGATCCGGGGGTCCCTTCGTTCGAGTGCTACGGGCGAGCGCTCGCGGACGGCACTCGCGCCGACCCGCTGCTCGCCATCTCCGGCCACTACAACAACCGCCTCTCGATGCGCTGGGAGCTCGTGGTCACCGCCGCGCTCGTGCTCCAGCGAGACTACGACGACGGCCTCGCGCCTCCCGGCCTCGACGAGGCCTGGGTCTCCCCCCTCGCCGCGCTCGAGGGCGCGAAGCGGTACGTCGAGGAGTGGCTCGCGCTCTCGGCCGCGCCCGACGGCGCCGAGGGCGAGCTGGCCCGCAACGGCAACTACTGCAACCCCGCGCAGGGCGTGCTCTACGGCATGAGCAACCTGTGGCTCGGGCATCTCTTGGCCGACGGGCTCGCGCGCCGCGGCGACGTCGAGCTGCTCGCCTTCGAGACCTGCGAGGGCACCCCGGCCACCCGCTGCGCGGACGGCGACGCGCCGAAGTCCCTCCGCTCGATGACCGAGCACCTCTTCCGGCTGTTCGCCCACGAGGAGGAGACCTACTGGGGCCGCCACGGCGACGACGCCTTCCGCCTCGACTCCATCGTCGACTACGGCGTCTTCCCGGTCACCGACGAGAGCCCGGCCCCGGTGGCCCTCGTGTGGGACGCGATCGCCGCGCCGGTGAACCGCGTGTGGGAAGACGAAGGCATCCGGACCGGCTACCTGCGGACCCGCGCCGGCACGCCCGCCTACGACTTCACCACCGCGCCGCCCTACGCCGGCCACGGCTGGAGCGCGCGCCTCTACTCCCTCGCCTTCCTCGGCGGCGTCACCTGGCCGGCGGAGGACGGAGGCAGCCTCGGCGGCTTCACCCCCTGGATGGGCCCGCACGCCACCACGCCCTCGCTCCTCTTCATGTACGGCGACACCGAGCGCGCCGCCCTCCCCGTCTACGACTGCGCCCGCGCGCGCCTCCGCTGACCGGCTCGGCCGCCTCCGATCACGCCTCGAGCGCTCGGCGCACCCTCTGCAGCCATCGACCGTACGCGGGCGACGTCCGTGGGTCCTCGGCGATCTCGGGGACGCGCTGCACGAGCGACCGCCGGGAGAGCGAGCGCAGATCGTCTCGACACGTCGGCTCGCCCAGCGAGCGCCACCGCGCCTCGGGCACGACCGCGTCGATCGAGGACCAGCAGCGGTCGAGCCTCGCCAACGCCTCGTCGGGCGAGACGCCGAGCAGGAACAGGGCGGCGCCGCCGGCCTCGACCACGCCCTCGACGCGGGACGCCAGCGCGGCGTCCAGCGCCTCCCACCCCGCCCGCGGCCCGAGCGTGTCGTCGATCGGCGTTTCGGCGAAGAGCGACACCTCGAGGAGGATGGCCGTGAGATCGTAGCCCGACCGAGGATCCCACGGCGGCTGCCCCTTGCGCGCGACGAACGCGGGGAGGGGAAAGAGCTCCACCACGCGCGCGTCGAGCTCCCGCAGGGCCAGCGCCTGACGGGCCGGCAATTGGGGCAGCCCCCACGGCGCTCCCGTCTCCAGGAGCTCCGTCCGAGACAACCCTGTCCGGAGCAAGACGGTGCAGACCGCCGCGTAGTAGGCCCCCGTCAGATCCGCCCCGACGATCGTGCTCACCTTCCCGCCGCCATCGAGGGATCATCGCGTCCCTGCCTGCCGAGGCAACCCGGGCCCGGCCTTGCACGGGTCAGAGGTCGGCGACGCGGGTGCAGGGCGCGATGTAGGGGTGGCCCTCGGAGTCGACGCCGGTCGGCGGGTCGTAGCCGGGGGCGTCGGAGGCGACGATGACCTCGTCGATCCAGAAGTCGGTGCGGCCGGCGGCGCCGTCGGTCATGCTCACACTCTCCCCGCTCCGCGCCGATCGCGCCGCTGATCTGCGCTCAGGTCCGCTGTGCCGCCGCGGGGACCAGGCGGCCGACGGGGGCGCCGAGCGCGTAGCCGTCGGGGTCGGTGAGCACCCGGGTGGGGGAGGACGCGTCGTCCTCGAGCTGGCGCCGGAGGCGGCGGATGGCGACGTGGATGCGCTTGCTGTCGCGCAGCGGGTGGAAGGCGTCGAGCGCCCAGGCGACCTCCGCCAGGTCGGCGAGCGAGGCGCGGCCGCCGAGCGCGAACATGCCGTCGAGGAGGCGACAGGCCTGCGGGCTCATCTCGAGGGTGCCGCGCGGGAGGTGGACGCGCCGCGCCTCGGCGTCGAAGACCCACGCGGCCGCCTGGCCCGGGCGGAGCGGCTCCACCCGCGTCGTCCAGCTCGCCGCGAGCGCGCTCGTCAGGAGATGGTCGAGGCGGTCCGGGGTCGGCGCCTCGCCGAGGAGGGAGGAGGCGACGCGGGCCGCGGTGGGAGAGGCGTCGGCCTGCCCGGCGATGCGGAAGAGCGCGGGCACGTCGGGCTCGGTCTCGACCGCGAGGCGCACGAGCTCCGCGAGCACCCGGTAGCGCTTGGAGCCGAGCGACTCGGCGACGCGGGTCAGCTCGGCCGCGCCGCGGCGCACCTCCACGCGGCGCCCGAGGGCGAGCTCGGCGTAGACGCGGGTCAGGACCGCCTCGCCCTGGAAGAGCCCGAGGCCCGAGCGGGTCGTCGCCTGCGCGGCCTGCGCGGCCAGGAAACACGCGCGCTCGGCGTCGCCCCCGAGGAGGCGCACGTGGGCCTCCGCCAGCTGGGTCAGACACGCGAGCAGGGGGCCGTCCGAGGCCTCGATGCGCGGGACGGACGCCTCGTCGATCGGCTCGCCGCGGCGGGCCCGATGGCAGACCCGCGCCAGGGCGAGGTAGCGCGCGGGGGCGCCGGTCGGCGGCGGGATCGACGGCGCCCAGGGGATCTCGTCGAACGCCCAGGCGCGCCCGAGGCTCGCGACCCGCTCGAGGATGTAGGCGGCGTGGTAGAGGGTGGCGTTGCCGAGGCGCTCGGCCTCGTGCACGCGGTGGCGGGCCCGCCCCTCCAGCCCCTCGTAGCGGCCGCGGGCCACGCTGAGGATCTCGGACGCGACCGACGCGAGCACCCCGCTGCCCGCCGGCAGGTCGAAGCCGCCGAGCACCCGGGTGAAGAGCTCCGACGAGCGCGCGAGCCGGCCGGAGGTCGCCAGGCGGATGCCGCGGTAGATGAGCCCCTCGGTGCTGCGCGGCCGGCGCCCTTCGTCCGGCTCGAGGCCGATCATGGACAAGACCTCCTGACACTCGGCCACCAGGCTCTCGGGGAGCGCGGAGAACGCGGCCCGCAGCCGCCGCGCGAGCTCGACCGCCTCGCGCTCGTGACCGGCGTGGTGATGGGCCCGCGCGAGGGCGAGGTCGCGGCGCGCGCGCGGCCCGTCCCCCTCCGGCCGGAGCGCGCGGAGGTGGCGCACGGCGCGCTCGGGGTAGCCGGCGTCGGAGAGGGCTCGCCCGAGGAGGAGCGCGAGGGCCACATCGTCCGCGGGGCTCGCCTGGAGCTCCTCGACCGCGCGGCGGGCCCGGCCGCTGCGGATGAGGCCCTCCACCCACGCCTCGAGCGCCGCGGGGCGGGTCGGCCGGGGCTGCGACGTCAGCCAGCCGAGCGACGTGTGGGTCCCGACCGCGAGGGCGACCTGCATGCGCGTGGTCTCGAGCCGCGGATCGAGGGCGCCGGCGAGCAGCGACCACAGCCGCGGGCCGTGGCCCTGGGCGATCCACGCGCGGTGAGCCGAGAGGGTCGAGAGGGCCGCCTCCACGTCGCCCGCCTCGAGCTGCAGGCGGAGCCGCTCGAGCTGCTCGCGCGCGTCGGTCGTGGTCTGGAGCGCCCGCGCGGCGTCCTGCCGGGCCCGGGTCAGCTCGTCGGGCGAGAGCCGGCCGAGGACGCGCTCGGCGATCGCGTCGTGCACGCGGCCGTCGGCCTCGCCCTCGCCGATCAGCCCGCGCGCGCGCAGCGACTCGAGGGCCGACGACCAGAGCCGGGCGGCCGGATCGTCGGGCGCGCCCGGGACCGCCTCGTGCAGCACGCTGAGCATCGCCAGCGCCCGCGAGACCTCGGCCCGCAGGCCCTCGCGCAGGTCGCTCGCGCTCGGGTCGGCGGCGAGCTGCCGGATCCAGAGCGGGGAGCCGCCCGCGGCGTCGACGATCGCGGCCAGCGTCTCCTCGTCGGCCTCGGGGCGGCACGCGCGAGCGAGCGCCTGGGCGGCGGCGCGGGGGAGCGGGCCGAGCTGGACGACGTGCTCCTGCACCTCCGGGAGGCTCGGGCGGACGCGCGAGGTGAGCACCCAGCGCGAGCGGCGCGCGTAGCCGGTGAGGAGCGCGAGCCAGCGCGCGGCGTCGGCAGGCGGGAGGAGATGCAGATCCTCCACCACCATCAGCCGCGCGTCGTCCTCGACCGCGCTGAGCGCGCTGGCGGCGAGCGCCTCCGGCGAGCCCTCCGCGGGGCGGCCGACCGCGAGCACGAGCTCCGCCGCCAGCAGGCCGAAGTCGTCGTTCGGTCGGACCCGGACCAGCGACGGCGCCCGCTCGCGCTGGTCGTGTACGACGCGCTGCACGAGGGCGCTCTTGCCGACGCCGCCCTCCCCGCAGACGAGGGCGACCGGCGCGTGGGAGAGGAGCGTCGCCAGGCGCCGCGCCTCGTCCGTGCGCCCGACGAAGCAGAGCGGTGGATTCGGGACCCTCCGCAGCAGCCCTCCGGCCGCCGCGCCCGATGTCTGCGTGGCTCGCACGTGGCGGCAGACTACCACCACGCCTCCGACCTTGGACGCTCGGAGGCGCGGCGCCGCCGCCACGCGGCTCTCTTCCGTTCAATCGATCAGGGCGACGGCCCCCGCGCCAGCCACCACGACCCGGCCGCTGGCCATGAGCTGACACTTGCTCCACGTGTCGGGCGAGCCCTCGGGCGTCACGTCGGCGAAGGTCGCGCCGCCGTCGGTCGACTCCAGCACGAAGCCGGTGTTGTCGCCCACGCCGAGCGGCTGGACCTCACCGACCACGATCACGCGGTCTCCGGCCATGCAGACGCCGCGCGCCCAGGTCGAGTCGGCGCCGCTCACCCGGCTCGGGAGCAGCGGGTCGACGTCGAGCTGCGTGTAGTCGGCGGCGGCGTAGCGATCGGCGCCGGACACGAAGATCTTGCCGACGTCGTTGTCCTGGTCGACGCCGACGACCACCACCCGCGCCTCGCTCGCCGCCACGCCCCACATCTCGCCGTCGTAGGCGCCGAGGCCCTCGACGAGGGCGACCGGGGTCATCTGCCAGGGCTCCGCGGTGGCGGCCTGGGACGGGAGGAAGACGTAGGGCGGCTCGGCGATGGTGCTGCCGCACCCCACGAAGCGCTCGCCGACGGCGACGAGGTCGAGGATCTGGTGGCTCGCGCCGCCTCCCTCCCACGCGCTCGCCGGCGTCCACATCGCCGCCGCGTCACCGACTCCGTCGTCGCTGCGGTAGAGCGCGTCGTGCCCGTTGAAGGAGTCGGCGAACGCCGCGCCGCTCGGGGTGGTGACGAAGGGCGAGGCGAGGAACGACGTGCCCACCGTCCCGCCGCGGGTCAGCACCGAGGCGGCGGCGAAGGGAGAGGCGGCGGTGTCGAGGCTGACGACCATGCTCATCGCCGGCCCCTGCCCGGCCACGTAGAGCAGGTCGCCGTAGCCGCGGTGGATCGACAGGACCCGGAACGACTCGAGGACGCTCGACGGGCTGGTCGCGGGGATCTCCCAGGTCCGACCCTCGTCGACGCTCATGTAGAGGCCGGAGCCCTCGGCGCCGCTGCCGCAGCCGATGAACATCGTGCCGTCGGCGTCGACCCAGAGCGCGTCGGTCCGGTTGACGCCCGGGCACGGGTGCGCGCGCACCACCGCGCCGCTCGGGATCCCGGCGTCTCCCGGGTCGGTCCCGCCGTCGGTGTCCCGGCCCGCGTCGGTCCCTCCGCCGCCGGAGTCGACGCGTTCGGTGCCGGCGTCGTCGGCGATGGAGGCGTCGGAGACCGGATCGGGGTCCCCCCCGCACCCGGCCAGGACGAAGATCGTGGTCAGCGTGAGATGACGAAGATGCATGCCCCGAGCGTGGCCACCGCCGCCGTCCCCCTCGACGGACGTCGGGTTACAGCGGGTTACCGAACGCGGGTCAGGGGCGGAAGACGCAGCGGAAGCCGGTGCCGGTGGCGGTGAAGTCGGGGCCGCGGTTGAGGTTGAAGGCGAAGGCGCCGGCGAGTCCGGCGGGGCCGTCGCTGGACTGGCCGCCACGGCGGAGGGCGCCGGCGGAGCCGCCGATCCAGGCGCCGACGCCGTCGGTCCGGTCGTAGACGCCGGTGGCAGGCGCGAAGAGCGCGCGCGGCATGGCGGGGCAGACGGTGTCGATCTCCTCGAAGTCGTAACCCCCGCTGGGGCAGGAGAACGGGACGGTGTCGAAGCCCGGCGTGGTCGGATCGGCGTCCGTCCACTCCTGCACGTTGCCGGAGAAGTCGTAGATCGACGCGCCGTCGGGCAAGAGGAACACGCGGCGCTGCTCGCGGCCCATGCCCGGCTCGTCGCCCGGGCCGTTGCCGGTCGAGTCGTACGGATCCGAGGGGTCGACGTAGCCCGCGTAGCCGGCCGAGCCGTCGGTGTTGCCCTCGACCATGCCGCCCACCCCGACCGCGAGGCCCATCCAGTTGACCGGCTCGGACTCGGCGGCGCGCGCGATGGTGATCGCCTCGAGGTTGGAGATCAGGTCGTAGCCGGGCCCGAGGCTGCGGCAGCGCTCGCTCGCGGCGTGGGCCGAGATGTTCCGCCAGGGGAGCGCCCGGTGATCGGCGACCGGCGTGTGCGTCGCGTCTCCCCAACCCGGCGAGCAGGGTACGCCGCAGCCCTCCGCCTGGAGCTCCGCCGGCTGCACGACGCCGTCGCCGTCCCCGTCGCGCCAGGCGCGCGCCTCGAAGCGCATGACGCAGAAGTCGGTCGAGCCGAGGTCGGAGTCGCCGCGCACCCCGACGTAGCCGAGCGGACACATCGGCGCGGGCGGCCCGGAGTCGGCCAGCCCGGAGTCCGGCAGCCCCGCGTCCGCCAGGCCGGAGTCGACCCGCCCCGCGTCCAGGACGCCGGCGTCCGGCACGCCCGCGTCCCGGCGCGTCCGCGGCAGGCAGCCGACCTCGGGATCGCAGTAGTGGGTGTCGCCGCAGGAGTCGTCGGGCGCGCTCAGGCAGGCGCCCTCCACGCACATCGCGACGGCGCACCCGCCGGGCGGCGCGGGGCAGCTCGAGGCGGAGCACTCCGGCTCGCAGAATTCGGGCGTCTCCGGCGTGCACTCCGGGCTCGCGCAGCGCCCCGCGACGCAGGTGCTCGCGGAGGGCGAGGTGTCGTCGCAGGTCACGCCGACGCAGTCGCGCGTCATCACCACCGTCACCGCGAGGCTGCCGCTCGAGAGCCGCACCGCGACGTCGCGCTCGAGCACCACCGCGCCGTCCGGCCCGATCAGATCGACGTGGAGGCGATAGGCGCCGACCGGAAGATCGGCGATCTCCGCGAGCCGCAGGCCGTCGATGGGCGCGCGGCCGGTCGAGCCGCCGGTCAGCGCGGTCTCGGCGCGATGCACCGGGCCGCCGTCCGCGCGCGTCACCTGCAGGTCGGCGCGGACGACCTCTTCGCCGGGCACCAGGTCCGACAGGAGCTCGACCACGAGGAGGCTGCGCTCGGTGCATCCGCACAGCAGGAGCGAGACGAGGAGGAGCCGAAGCGCGTTCACGAGGGGAGGTCTGCCACGCGCGGTCGTCGAGCGCTCCCCGGGCTCGTCAGGCGACGTCGGCGCCCTTGGTGCCGAGGTACATCTCGCGGGCCGCCCCGGTGAGGCTCAGCGCGGCGTCGAAGACGCTGCTCCCGTCCCCGCCGTGCTCGATGTTGCCGGAGGCCACCTTCACCTCGCCCGCGACCGCGCGGACCACGTTGTTGTAGGCGTGGCTGATGGCGGCGGGGCTGCTCGCGGCCGAGATCGGGCCGGTGCACGAGTTCCGGTAGGCGATGACGTCCTGGTAAGGCGGGTTGCTACCTGCCTGCCCGAGGGCCACGCGCCCTCCGTCCTCGCCGCCCGTCCGGTTGAAGCAGAGGGCGACGCGCCGGGTCTCGCCCTGCGAGCTCACCCCGACGCAGCGCACGTGGTAGACGCCGCGGTTCCCGGTCGCCGTGTCGCACGCGCGGATCTCGGCGTCCCGGCCGGAGCCCTTCACCACCACGAAGCCGTTGTTGACGATGTGGCTGTGGGTGACCCGGTGCCGCTCCGCCAGGGTGCGGTTGGTCGTGTAGGTCTCCCACAGATGCGGGCCGTTCGACCCGGCGTCGCCGTCGACGTTCATCTGATCCATCCAGCAGTCGGCGGAGTACAGGTACGTGTGCCCGCTGGCGTCGCCGACGTCACCGCCCGCGTTCCAGTACCAGATGAACCCGTGGTTGTCGTTCTTGCGGGTCCCGCCGAACGCGCGGAGGCACCCCATGCGCCAGAAGGTCGAGCGGCGGGACCGGTCCCAGTGCATGACGACCCGCACGTTGTCGCGGTCGCGACGGCGCTGGTTGGTGAAGCCGGCCACGATCCCGGCGAAGAAGACGTCGTCGTTGATCTCGGTCGACTGCGCGAAGCCGATCTGCCCCGCGGTGTTCACGTGCACGGTCTCGTCCGGGAAGGCGACGTAGGCCTTGGGGTCGGATGGGTCCCCGAAGGTGAGCTGCCGCGGCGGGTCGGGCGTGTAGCCGCCCGCGAACCGCGAGCTGTCCGGGTCGAACCGCTCGGTCTCCCGGATGTAGCAGATCTTGTCGCCGGCCATGCCCGAGCCCTGGAGGGCGGCGAGCTCCCGGAACGGCCGACCGATGCTTCCGTCCGCCGTCGCGTCGTCGCCGCGGACCGTGTCGAGGAAGATGAACTGCGACGTGCCGACCGTGGTGGTCCACGCGACGTCGACGAAGGAGTCGCCGGCGCGGCCGTGATCCTGGTCGTAGACGCGGACCCGGAACGCGTGACCGCCCGAGGCCCCCGCCGGCACGTCCCACGCGACCACCCCGTAGCCCTCCGGGATGTCGAAGGCGTCGCGCCCGTTCCACTCCAGCGTCTCGTGCACGACGCGCGCGCCCGGGGGCCCCTCGACGAGCTCGTAGCGGTAGGGCCACTTGCCGAACTGGACCCCGATCGGGATCTCGTAGCGCACGCCGGGGTGGGCGTGCCGGTGGCGGGCGTAGGCCTGCGTCTCGCCGTCGGGCCGGGGGTAGACGACGTGGAGCGGGAAGTGCCCCTCGAAGTGCCCGTCGGGCAGCAGCCAGCTCGGGCCGGCGCCGGCGTCCGGGGTGGCCGCGTCCTCGCCCTCGAGCCCGCCGTCCACCGCGCCGTCGACCGGCAGGCCCCCGTCGAGCCCCCGGCCGCCGTCCCCCCCGAGCCCGCCGT
>JAYZQJ010000015.1:0-3122 GCA_036149055.1 Myxococcota bacterium
CCTGCCCGTCCCCTTTGCGGCTTGGCGGCTTGGCGAGAGACAAATTCGATTCCACGCAGATACGCCAACCAAGCAGGCGGCCGAGCGGTGGCGAGCGTCCATCCCGTTGCCTGCCCGTCCCTCTGCGTGCCGCTTTGCACCCCCAAGGGACCGCCTGATTTTCTACCAGTAGGGACCGGGGGTCGGTCCAATGACGCTGACCCGAGGGTGCCCGTCTGAGGCTTCGCTGTCATCCCCGGAGGGGCATCGCCCCGACGTTCCCGGAGGGGCACCGCCCCGACGTTCCCGCTACCGCCTGCGCTTTCGGATCGGGCGATCGGGCTTGGTGACCGGGGTCGTCGGCGGTGGGCTCGCGTCGTCGACGTTGGGCTTGAGCCTTGCGCGGTAGGACTCGCCCTCGACGACGAGGTCGTAGGCGTTGTTGATGAAGCGGTCGACGGCGCTCTGGGCGAGCAGGACGTCGTCGAAGGTGGCGATCCACTCGCTCGTGTCGCGGTTGCTCGTGATGATCGTGGCCGCTCGCCCGTTGCGCTCGACGAAGAGCTGGTAGACGTCCCGGCTCTCCTCGCGCGTCATCGGCTCGAGCGCGAAGTCGTCGATCACGAGCAGGTCGACCGAGGTGAGCTCGATCATCAGGGTGTCCCTGGAGTTGTCCATGCGGCTCTGCTTGAGGGTGCGGAGCATGTCGTCGGCGCGGGTCATCATGACCTGGAAGCGGTGTCTACAGGCAGCGTGCGCGATGGCGGTGGCGAGGAAGGTCTTGCCCACGCCGACGGGGCCGAGGATCAGCGCGTTGCGCCCCTCCGGGATGAAGCGGAGGCAGAGGAGCTCCTGCAGGACCCGCTGGTCGAACGAGACCTTCGCGCTCTCGTCCCAGCGCTCGATCCTCATGTCCGGATCGAGGCCGGCCTCCTTGGCGCGGCGTGCCGTCGCGGTGCTCGCCCGGCGGTCGATCTCGTCGCGAAGGAGCAGCAGGAGCAGCTCCTCGAACGCCATCTTGCTCTTCTCGGCGAGGGCGATGCGCTCGGGCATGGTGGGGATCATCTTCCCGAGGCGGAGCTTCTTGAGCGCGGCCTCGAGGTCGGGGTCGAGTCGGCGCGCCGTCACTGCTCCTCTCCCTTCTGGCCGCTGCGGGTCCGGAACTCGTCCCGGTCGCGACCGAAGCGCGGGTGCTGCGAGAGCTGGGCGAGCGCGCCCTGCTCCTCGGCGAGCACCTCCCGCTCGAAGTCGCGCTTGAGGAGGCGGCCCAGCCGCGGGACGTCGAGGACGTCGAACTCGAGCGCGCGAGCGCAGGCGGCCTCGACCCGCGAGGTCCCGTACCGATCGCAGAGCCTCACGAGCTGGTAGCCCTGTCTCATCCTCGCCCAGGGCAACGGGCCGTCGAGCAGGCGCTCGAGGTACGCGCCGATCGTAGGCCCCTTCTTGTGGCCCTGCGCGATCAGGCGGTCGAGGTTGCGCGTCGCGTAGCCGTCCTTGCCCGGCGGATAGTCGGACGGGTCCGTAGAGCGCTGGCCCGGGCGCTGGCGGGGGTGGGTCTTGATCAGCTCGGCGCCGTGATAGAGACGCACGATTCGTCGATCCTCACGGACTCGGAGCGTCGTCCCGATGTACCGCGTCGGCACCGAGTAGAGCGCCTTGCTGACCTGGACGTGGTGGTCGGGATGCACCTTGGCCTCGGTCCACCGGGGCACGTCGAACGGGCTCGTCGGCGGCGGCTGGAGCTTCGGCTTCTCCTCCGCCTCGAAGTGCTCCCGGACGACGCGACGGGTCGTGCCGTGCTCGCGCTCGGCGACGTGACGGCACCACTCGCGGGCGCTCCGCCGGGCGTCCTCGAGATGGACGAGCTCCTCGCCGTCGAACCAGCTCTCGCGGACGAAGGGCACCTGGTTCTCGACCCGCGGCTTGTCCTTCGGACGCCGCACGCGCGCCGGGTCGATGAACAGCCCGCGTGCCTGCGCGTACTCGGCGAAGGCGTCGTTGATCCTCGGCGCCGTCGCGTGGGCGGTCACGACCATCGCCTTTGTGTTGTCGATGACGAGTCGCTCTGTGACCCCGCCGAAGAACGCCCACGCCGCGTCGAGCCCCTCGCAGACGGCCTCCGTCGTCTGGTCGAACGTCGGCCATACGAACTGCATCCGGCTGCACGTCAGCGTGACGATCAGGCACCACAGCGCCCGCGGCTTACCGGCCGCCGGGTCGAAGAGCATGCCCATCTTGCCGAAGTCCGCCTGCGCCTCCTCGCCGGCAGGCGGGTCGTCGACCCGCACGGTCGGCTGCCGCTCCCGCCAGCCGAGCACGTCATGCGCCCAGCGCCACAGCGTCGTGTAGGTCACGTCGACCCCGCGGCGCGCGAGCAGGACGTGCACCCGGGTCAGCCGCAGCGCGCGCTGCCCCGACTTCTCGGGGAAAAGCCACTGACGGATCCGAGCCTCGTGCGCCGACAGCACGCGACGGGGCTCGCTCGGCGGCGTCGGCGGCCGGACCTGGACCTCCTGAACGGCGCGCTGAACGCGCTCTTCCGGGTCGCCCTCGATGCTCTGCGCCGCCTCCACGTACCGCCGGACCGTCTTCCGATCCAAGCCCGTCTCCCGCGCGATCCTCCGCAGCGACTGCCCGTCGGCGCGACGCCTCAGCACTTCCTTCACCTCGATCATGTTCAGCTCCCGGTAGGCCATCCGGAGTCGTCGCACGCCCGCTCGTGCACGACCCCGGACGGGGTCCGGTCACCGGATCGAGGGAGCCCTCAGGTGGTCCCTTCAGGCTGAAAACCGGGTGGTCCCATGAGCCTGAAAATCTCAGGCGCATCCCCCACGGGTGGTCCCTTCAGGCTGAAAATCAGGTGGTCCCATGAGCCTGAAAATTCGGCCCGAGAGGTGGTCCCATGAGGGTGCAAACTGGCACTGCGCCTCTGCGCCTCTGCGTGAGACAAATTCGATTCCACGCAGATACGCCAACCAAGCAGCGGTCCGAGCGGTGGCGAGGGTCCATCCCGTCGCCTGCCCGTCCCCTTTGCGGCTTGGCGGCTTGGCGAGAGACAAATTCGATTCCACGCAGATACGCCAACCAAGCAGGCGGCCGAGCGGTGGCGAGCGTCCATCCCGTTGCCTGCCCGTCCCTCTGCG
>JAYZQJ010000016.1:0-10295 GCA_036149055.1 Myxococcota bacterium
GGGGCCCCATTGGCGCTTTGCCCAATGGGGGGAGGGTTTGCCCCAAACCCTCCAGCAAGAAGCAGCGGGAGGGGGGCCCCATTGGCGCTTTGCCCAATGGGGGGAGGGTTTGCACCAAACCCTCCAAAAACTCACAGATGGAAGGTGATGACGGCCTGGCCGCGGGCCTGGATGCCGACGGCGTCGCCGGTCTCCTCGAAGCGGACGTCGGTCACGTCGTCGGAGCCCTCGACCGGCTCGTCGGTGGACTGGCGGTTCATGTTCAGGATGTCGACGGTGGCGGCGGCGCCGATGCTGAACCAGTGGGCGAGGTAGATGTCGAGGCCGGCGGCGCCGCTGAACGCGAAGCCGAAGACGGTGGTCTGCACGTCGTTCGGGTAGCTCACGCCCATCCCGCCGAGGCTGTTCTCGACGTCGCTGTCGCCGTGCCAGCCCATGCCGAAGCCGACGCGCACGTAGGGCTTCACGATGGGGATGGGCAGCGCGAGGGTGACCTCGGCGACCGCGGTGCCGACGTCGAAGCCGTCGTCGTAGTGGGCGAGCGCGCCGCGGATGCCGAAGCTCAGGAACTCGATCCGGAAGCCGAGGGCGAGGCCGCCCATCGGGCCGACGCCGCTCAGCTTCACGAAGGTCGGGTAGTAGTTGTTCTGGTCGATCGCGCGGAGGTCGACGTAGCTCACGCCGCCCATCAGCTCGATCCAGAGGAAGTCGTAGGGGTCGCCCTCGTCCTCCTCCTCTTCCTCCTCCTCGCGAATGATCACCTGCGCGTACGCGGGGGTGTCGGCGCCGTCGGCGCCGGCGGCGGGAGTGGGCTCGCCGCCTCGGGTGGAGGCCGGCTCGGGGCGCGGGTCTTCCGTCCGGGGCGGCGGGGACGTCTCCGCCGGGGGCGGCTCGGGGCTGGCGGTCGGAGGCCGCTCGGGGCTGGCCGTCGGGCCCGGCGCCATCTCGTCGACGTCGGGCTCGTCCGTCTCGGGGGCCTCCTCGCTCTCGGGTGCCTCGTCGACCGCCGCCGGGTCACTCCCCGGGTCCTCCTCCTCCTGGGCGAGCGCGGGGGAGGTGAGCAGGCACAGGGCCAGCGCGACGCCGAGGGCCCTCACGGCTGCCTCCCGTTGGTCCGAGGCGTCGGCGCGGGCACGCCGGGGGCGTCGTCCGGGATCCGGTAGCCCTCGTCGAGCCACTGGCCGAGGTCGATGAGCTTGCAGCGGCGGGAGCAGAAGGGCGCGTGGTCGCCCTCGGGGGGCGCTTCGGACTTGCATACAGGACAAGCGGGCATGGTTGTATGAGGGTACCACCATGGCGAAACGGAAGAGCCGCCTCGGCGCGCGCCGCCGCAAGTCGACCCGGGGGCCGATCGGCGCGCCGCCCGGCACCCTCAGCGCCCACCCGGACGCGCAGCCGTCGCGGGCGAGCGTCATCGCCTACGGCCCCGAGGACATCCTCGAGCGCGTCGCCGAGAAGCCGTCCCGGGCGAAGAAGGACATGAGCGCCCGGGCGGTCGGCTGGCTCGACGTGGTCGGCCTCGCCGACGTCGAGCTGATCCGCGCGGTCGGCGAGACGTTCGAGCTGCACCCGCTCGCGCTCGAGGACGTCGTCAACCCGCACCAGCGCGCCAAGGTCGAGGAGTACGAGAAGCGCACCTTCGTCGTGCTCCGCATGCCGTCGATTCACGAGGACGGCTCGCTCGACCTCGAGCAGGTCAGCCTCTTCTTCGGCGACAACTTCGTGCTGACCTTCCAGGAGCGCGAGGGCGACTGCTTCGAGCCGGTGCGCAACCGGATCCGCCAGGGCCGGGGGCGCATCCGATCCCGCGGGCCGGACTACCTCGCCTACGCGCTGATGGACGCGGTGGTCGACGCCTACTTCCCGCTCATCGAGCGCTACGGGGATCGGCTCGAGCGGCTCGAGGATCGGGTGCTCGAGGACCCGGAGGAGTCGCTCGTCAGCGAGATCCACGCCGTCAAGCGCGACCTCACCGCCATCCGCCGCGCGGTCTGGCCGCTCCGGGAGGCGGTCGGGATCCTGCTGCGCGAGGAGCGCGAGCTCGTCAGCGAGGAGACCCGCGTCTTCCTGCGCGACGTCTACGACCACACCATCCAGCTCGTGGAGCTCGTCGAGAGCCAGCGCGACATCGCCTCGGGGCTGCTCGACGTCTACCTCTCGAGCGTCAGCAACCGGATGAACGAGGTGATGAAGGTGCTGACGATCATCGCCACCATCTTCATCCCGCTGAGCTTCGTCGCCGGCCTCTACGGCATGAACTTCGACCAGAGCTCGCCCTACAACATGCCCGAGCTGAGCTGGCGCCTCGGCTACCCGTGGGCGCTCGGCCTCATGCTCGCCATCTCGCTCGCCATGCTGTGGTACTTCCGCCGCAAGAAGTGGCTCTGAGCCGCTCCCCTCACCATGCGGATGCCCCGCTTCAGACTCCTCCGCCGGAGGCCGGATCGCTTCGAGGCGCTCGTCCAGGGCAACCGGGTGACGCTGCTCCACGACGGCGCGGCGTGTCTGCCGGCGATGCTCGAGGCCATCGCGGAGGCGCGGTCGGAGATCCTGTTCGAGATGTACTGGTTCGGCTCCGACCGCACCGGCCGGCGCTTCGCGGACGCGCTGTCCGAGAAGGCGCGCCAGGGCGTGAAGGTCTGCGTGATCTACGACGCCGTCGGCAGCCTCGAGGCCGAGGACGAGATGTTCCGCGGCATGCGCGAGGCGGGCTGCGACGTCCGCGAGTACAACCCGATCGCGCCGTGGCGGCACCGCTTCCACATCGGCCTCGTCAACAACCGCGACCACCGGAAGATCATCGTCGTCGACCAGCACGTCGCGCTCACCGGCGGGGTCAACGTCGGCGACCCGTGGGCGCCCGAGAGCGAGGGCGGCGAGGGCTGGCGGGACGACATGATCCGCATCGAGGGCGTCTCGGCGCTCGCCCTGCGAGACGTCTTCCTGACCACCTGGCGCGACCTCGGCGGCTCGGACCCCTCGCCGACGATGAGCCGGGCGGAGCTCTACGACTCCGGCGTGCGCATCCCCGAGCCCGACTCCGGCAGCCCGGTGCGGGTGCTCTCCAACGACTTCCGCGTCGCGCGGGCCGCCATCCGCCGCTCGTACCTGCGCGAGATCCGGCGCGCGACCAAACACATCTACATCTCCAACAGCTACTTCGTGCCCGACGGCGTGATCCGGCGCGCCCTCGCCCGCGCGGTGAAGCGCGGGGTGGACGTGAAGGTGCTCGTGCCCGGCGAGAGCGACGTGCCCGCGGTCCACTTCGCGGCGCGGCGCCTCTTCGGCTGGCTGATGAAGCGCGGCATCGAGCTCTGGGAGTGGAAGGGCACGGTGCTGCACGCCAAGACGGCGGTGATCGACGACCGCTGGTGCACGGTCGGCACCTACAACATGGATTACCGCTCCTGGCGCACGAACCTCGAGGTGAACGTCGCGGTCGAGGACGAGGGCGTCGCGAGCGCGATGACGCGCCGGTTCCGCGCGGATCTCTCGCGCTCGCAGCGAGTCGACCCCCATGACTGGGGGTTCCGCCCCCTCTCCGAGCGCCTGCTCGAGAGCTTCTTCTATCTCTTCAGAAAGCTGCTCTGACCGGTTTGTGGTCCCGCGGACCGGTCAGTAAGCTCGGGCCCAATCCCCGATGGGGGCTCCGAGTCCAAGGAAGGATTCAGCCGAAGGTGTCGATGACTCAGCACGCGCGATGGTCCGCTCTCTCCGTGACCCTGTCCGTCCTCCTCGTCAGCTGCGGGGGCGGCTCGGTGCGGCTCGCTCCGAGCTACGTGGCGGTCCACAACACGATGAGCGCGATGGGCCTCGTCCAGAGCGGCGAGATCAGCGAGGGCTCGCTGGCCGAGGGCGGCGTCGCCCGGGTCACCAGCCACATGCGGGCCGGCGACTGCTACACCATCGTCGCGTTCGGCGGCGAGGGGGTGCGCGATCTCGACGTGGTCGTGATGGACGACACCGGCACCGAGGTCGCGACCGACCGGACGACCGACGCCCAGGCGGCGGCCCAGCTCTGCCCGGAGGCGGAGGGCGACTACCAGATCGCCGTCCGCATGACCCAGGGCAACGGCGGCTACGTCGTGACGAGCTGGTCGGGCATGCCGCGCGGGGGCGGCTCCGGTCCGGTCGCGGGCGGCGGCGGCGGTGGGCGGAGCAGCGGCACCTGCGGCAGCCCGCTCCCCCTCGCGATCGGCACCCCGGTGCGCGGCAGCACGGTCGGCGCCTCCTCGTCGATGACCGGCAGCTGCATCCGCGGCGGCGAGGCGCCCGAGGTGGTCTACCAGATGACCATCGAGCGCCGCGCGCAGGTCAGCGTGACCATCAACTCCAGCTACGACGGCGCCCTCTACCTGCTCGGCACCTGCGGTGAGCTGCGCTCCGAGATCGCCTGCAACGACGACGACCCGAACACGTCGCGCTCGCACATCGACACCACCCTCGACGCGGGCACCTACTTCGTCGTGGTCGACGGCTACGGCAACGACGCCGGCGACTTCGAGCTGGTCGTGCAGACCCAGGACCTCCAGAGCCTCGCCCAGGTCTGCGGCGGCGCGACCCCGCTGCGGCCGGGCGTGGCGGTGACCGGGAGCACGGCGGGGCAGCCGAACTACTTCACCGCGACCTGCGCCGGCGGCGCCGGCTCGCCCGACCGGGTCTACGCGCTCGACGTGCCGAGCCGCTCGCGGATGCGCCTGCGCATGCAGAGCACCTACGACGGCGCGCTCCACGTCCGCAGCGACTGCGCCAACCCGTCGTCGGAGCTCGCCTGCAACGACGATCACATCGACACCCGACACTCGATGGTCGTCGCGACCCTCGACCCCGGCCGCTACTACGTGTTCGCCGACGGCTACGGGTCGAACGAGCAGGGTGACTTCTCGATGCGCGCCGACCTCGCGCCGGTCGCGGGCGGCACCGCGCAGGGCGACCGCTGCGCGGCGCCGGGCACCGTGGCCGCGGGCCAGGACGTCGAGCTCGACACCTTCGGGGCCGCCGACGACTACCAGGCGAGCTGCGGCGGCGCGGGCGCGCCCGACGTGGTCTACCGCCTCGACGTGCAGGAGCGATCGCGGCTGCGGGCCACCGTGCAGCAGAGCGAGTTCCCGGCCGTGCTCTACCTCCAGTCCACCTGCGGGCAGCAGAGCTCGGAGGTCGCCTGCGCGGCGATCGGCGGCCAGGGCCAGGCGATGCTCGACACCAACGTGCAGCCGGGCACCTACTTCCTCGTGGTCGACGGCGCGACCCAGGACGCCTTCGGGGCCGCCCGCCTCGAGGTGCAGCTCGAGAACCTGCAGGCGCTCGAGCAGGCGTGCCGCAGCGCCCCGCGCATCCGCCCGGGCCGCACCATCACCGGCGACACCGGCACCTCGAGCGACCGCTTCCAGGCGACCTGCGCCGGCAACGCGCAGAGCAACGACCTCGTCTACCGCCTGCAGCTCACCCGCCGGAGCCGCGTGGTGATCACGAGCGAGCAGCAGTACGACGGCGCGATCTACATCCGGCGCGACTGCACGGACATGACCACCGAGGTGGCCTGCAACGACGACGAGGGCGACAACCGCCACTCGCGCGTGGAGACCACGCTCGACGCGGGCACCTACTACGTCTTCGTCGACGGCTTCGCGAACAACAGCCAGGGCAGCTTCACGATGGACGTCGAGGTCTCGCGACCGTAGCGACCCTCAGCCGCCGCCGACGCGAATCCCGGAGAGCGCCTCCTCCATCTCGAGATGGAGGGCGCGGAGCTCGTCCTCGGTCAGGGTCTCCTCCGCCGGCTCGCTGGGCTCGGCGGGGGCGTCGGGCAGGCCTACGTGGAGGCCGCGGCGGATGAGTTCGAGGGTCGGCTCGAGGTCCGGCGGGGCCGGCTCGGAGGGCGGCGTCGTGATCTCGGGCGGCCGTGCGCCTCGCACGTAGCGCGGGGGCTCGCCCGGCCCGCTCAGGTCCACCCAGTAGGCGGGCTCCCGGCGAACGTCGACGTGCACGAAGACGCTGTTCGGGTACCAGCCCACGCCCGTCTCGGGGAAGGTCACCGCCAGGTCGCGGAGCTGGGCCCGGTCCACCCCGCGCACCCGGAGGTCGAGCGCGCGCCCGTGGTGATGGCGGCTGGTGCTGGGCGAGTGCGGGCGATAGCCGCTGATCAGCTCGATGGGCCGGCCGGGGAACGCCTCGCCGATCCGCTGGAGCCGGACGAGCAGCTCGGGGTGGAGGAGCCGGACGTCGGCCGCGAGGAAGGCCGGGTCCCCGTCCGAGTCCCGCCAGGCCGCCATCTCGGCCTCGGTGGGGGGCGCCTCGAGCTGCCGGGGGCGGGCGAGGATGGACACGGCCCGCAGCGCCTCGGGGGAGGGGGAGCCGGAGGCGTCGAGCAGCGGCAGGGTGATCCGCTCGCGCTCGCCGCCCATGAGGCGGACCACGGTCACCTCGATCGGGGGCTCTTCGGCAGCCGGTTCCGAGTCCGCAGCCGCGTCCGGGACCGCAGCCGCGTCCGAGACCGCAGCCGAGTCCGAGACCGCAGCCGAGGCCGGCGCCGAGTCCGGATCAGCCGGGGCCACAGGAGCGGGTGGGCCACCGAACCACACCGTCGTCACGCGCTGGGCGCTGGCGGGGCTCGCGAGCAGCCACAGCGCAGCGCTGAGGATCATGTAATACCTGCCCACACATATACGCCTACGCCCGCACCCCGGAATGGGTCAACAAAACGGCACGAGGCGTCGGTTGGCGCGGCCGGGCCCACGTGATATACCCCGCGCGCTCCGACTCCCGGAGCCGGTGTAAATCACCGAAATCACACACACCCCCTGCTCGAAACGGACCGACTCCGGTGCCTCCCTCCCGGGAGGTGGTCGGCCGAGGGGGTGGAGGCGCAACCGGAAAGGACAGAGCCATGAGTGAGACCGAGACGCAGACGGACACGTCTGCCCAGGACCAGAACGCCGCTCCCCAGGCCGAGGCGCCCGCCGCCGCTCCCCAGGCGGAGGCCCAGCCCCAGCAGCAGGTGCAGGACGATCACCCCGCGGCCAGCGGCGACCTCCCGATCGGGCTGCGCGCGCTGATCGACGCCGGCGTGCACTTCGGTCACCAGACCCGCCGCTGGAACCCGAAGATGCGCCCGTTCATCTTCGGCGCCCGCAACGGCATCCACATCATCGACCTCGACCAGACGGCCGTGCTCTTCAAGCGCGCGTACGACTTCTGCGTCGAGGCGGTGGCGCGCGGCGGCCACGTGCTCTTCGTCGGCACCAAGCGCCAGGCCGTGGACACCATCCGCGAAGAGGCGGAGCGCGCCGGTCAGTTCTACGTCACCGGCCGCTGGCTCGGCGGCACGCTGACCAACTTCCGCACCGTGAAGGGCGCCATCGAGCGCCTCCGTGAGCTCGAGCGCATGTTCGACGACGGCACCGCGGAGGCCTTCGTGAAGAAGGAGCAGCTCCGCATGCGTCGCGAGATGGAGCGCCTCGAGAAGTTCATCGGCGGCATCAAGATGATGAACACGCTCCCGTCGGTGCTCTTCGTCATCGACCCGCACCACGAGCACATCGCCATCCGCGAGGCCCGCAAGCTCCACATCCCGATCGTCGCGATCACGGACACCAACTGTGACCCCGACCTGATCGACTTCGTGGTGCCGGGCAACGACGACGCCATCCGCTCGATCAAGCTCTTCACCTCGCGCATCGCCGACGCGTGCGTCGCCGGCCAGCAGCGCCGCCGTGACTACGGTCAGCAGGGCTACGGCGTGCAGGGCCAGGGCGGCGACGTCCAGGTCGAGTTCTCGCGTGGTCGCCGCGGCGGCCGTGGCGGCGGTGGTGGCCGTCCGCGCCGCTGACCCCGATTTTCGAACCGACCCACGAACGCCAACCAGGAAAGAGGAACATGGCGAACGTCACTGCTCAGGATGTGAAGGCGCTGCGTGACCGCACCGGCGCTGGGATGATGGACTGCAAGAACGCGCTCGTGGAAGCCGAAGGCGACCAGGAGAAGGCGCTCGAGATCATCCAGAAGAAGGGCCTCGCGAAGGCGGCCAAGAAGGCCGGCGCGATCGCGGCCGAGGGCGTCATCCACGCGTACATCCACGCGGGGAGCCGCATCGGCGTGCTCGTCGAGGTCAACTGCCAGACCGACTTCGTGGCGCGCAACGAGGAGTTCAAGGCCTTCGTCGACGAGATCGGTCTCCAGATCGCGTCGTCGTCGCCGCTCTACGTCCGCGAGACGGAGATCCCGGAAGAGGACGTCTCGAAGCAGACGAACATCTTCAAGGGTCAGCTCGAGGAAGAAGAGAAGCAGACCGGCAAGAAGCGCCCCGAGCAGGCCGTCGCGAAGATCATCGAAGGCAAGCTCGCCAAGTGGAAGAAGGAGGTCTGCCTCGAGGACCAGGAGCTGGTCACCCGCGAGGACAAGACCACCGTCGCCAAGGCGAGCGAGAACCTCACCGTGAAGCTCGGTGAGAAGATCGCCGTCCGCCGCTTCACCCGGTACGAGCTCGGTGAGGGCATCGAGGTCCAGAAGAAGGACCTCGCCGCCGACGTCGCCGAGACCCTCGCCAAGGGCAGCTGAGGCGACTACGTGATCCCGGAAGGCAGGGTCGTGATCCCACGGCCCTGCCTTCGTCGTATCCAAACCCCGAATCCCCCAGGCCTGACCCGATGACCGACGCCTCCCCCGACCTGCGCATCCGCCGCCTCATGCTCAAGCTCTCCGGCGAGGCCCTCTGTGGCGACACCGGCTACGGCGTCGATCCCGACACCCTGCGGAGCATCAGCGGTGAGATCGCCGAGGTCCGCGCGCTCGGCGCCCAGATGGCGCTGGTGATCGGCGGCGGCAACATCTTCCGCGGCCTGCGGGGCAGCGCCCAGGGCATGGACCGCGCGAGCGCCGACTACATGGGCATGCTCGCCACGGTCATCAACGCCCTCGCGCTCCAGGACGCCCTCGAGAAGCTCAAGGTCCCCACCCGCGTGCTGAGCGCGCTCGAGATCCGGCAGGTCGCCGAGCCCTACATCCGGCGGCGGGCCATGCGTCACCTCGAGAAGGGCCGCGTGGTCATCTTCGCGGCGGGGACCGGCAACCCGTTCTTCAGCACCGACACGGCGGCCGCGCTGCGGGCGATGGAGATCGGGGCCGAGGTGCTGGTGAAGGCGACCAAGGTCGACGGCGTCTACGACAAGGACCCCGAGAAGCACGACGACGCGGAGCTCATGCGTCGCATCAGCTACGACCGCGTGCTGGCCGACCGGCTCGCGGTGATGGACTCGACGGCCATCACGCTCTGCCGCGACAACCGCCTCCCGATCCGCGTCTGCTCGCTGAAGCGGCGCGGCACGGTGAAGCGGGTGGTCCTCGGCGAGGACGTGGGCACGCTCGTCCAGGAAGAGGGCTGACTCCCGCGCCGGCCGGCGCTACAGTCCGCCCCCGGAAATCGCTTGGGAGGAGAGCATGATCAACGACGCCATCTCGGAGCTCGAGGACGCCATCAGCAAGGCCCACCAGGCCCTCAAGCGTGAGCTGTCGAAGCTTCGGACCGGCCGCGCCAGCCCCGAGCTGCTCGAGTCGATCAAGGTCGACTACTACGGCACCCCGACCCCCATCCACCAGATGGCGAGCGTCACGGTGCCGGAGGCCCGCAGCCTCCTCATCAAGCCGTGGGACAAGTCCACGATCCAGCTGATCGAGAAGGCGATCCAGACCTCGCCGGTCGACCTCAACCCGCAGAACGACGGCGAGATCATCCGGATCCCGATCCCGGCCCTGACCGAGGAGCGCCGCAAGAGCCTCACCAAGGTCGCGCGCGACTACGGCGAGCAGTGCAAGATCGCCATCCGCTCCGCGCGTCACGACGCCCGCGACTTCATCGAGGGGCTCAAGAAGGACGGCGACGTGGGCGAGGACGAGGCGGATCGTGGCCTGAAGAAGGTCGAGGCCGTCGTCCAGGATGCCAACTCGAAGACCGACGAGATCGTGTCGGCCAAAGAGAAGGACATCATGGAGATCTGAGTCTTTGGGCGGGGTCGGGTCCGACCCCTCCCCCCCGCTGCGCCGTCACAACGATGTGCGCTGCGGGTGCTCCGCACCCTCCGCACACATCGCTGTGCCGGCTCCGCGGGGCCCCCCCAACCCACTCCGGGGCCTCGCTCCGCTCGGCCCCGACCCCAGCGCGGGGCGCTGGGTCCCCTGCGGCTCGCGCTCGCGCTACCGCGCGAGCTGGCCGCCTGTTCTTGTTGGGCAGGGGCGGGTCCGCCCCCGCCCCCCCGCTGCGGCGGCACAACGATGTTCGCTCCGGGCTTCGCCCTCCGCAA
>JAYZQJ010000017.1:0-85582 GCA_036149055.1 Myxococcota bacterium
GCCCGTCTTCTGTATGCCGCCGGCCGCGCCCGCCCGCGCGCAGTTCGTCTCGAGCGCGCCCCGATCGCGCGCCGACCAGAACCCCACGGGGGTGGCGATAAGTTTCGGGTGGGGGCTTGCGCCCCCGCCCGCCCGACCGGCAAAGCCGGCTCGGGCTCCCACCCCCTCTCCCGCGCTCACGCGCGTGGAAGCTGCGGCAATATTTGCCGCATCTTCAGGTGATTGCCGTTCGCAACTGGACTGTGCGCGGCACAGCTCGAACGTCGCGAATGGTGTTTCCAACTGCGCCCGCACAGCTCGAACGCCGCGGCCAGCGTTCCCAACTGCGCCCGCACAGTTTCGCGGGCGGCCGCGCTCGAGCACGAGGTGGGCTCCGGGCTCGCGACCGGCCGCGCGGAGCTCCGACGCAGCGCGCACCACGGGGATGCCCGCCGCGGGAGACGACGGCCGGCCGGTCGGGGACCGCGACGACGAGGCGCGGCGCGGTCGCCTCGGCTCGATTCGGGATGGGGAAGATCGTCGAAGAGCTCGTTCCGCCAGCCGCCGCACGAGCCCGGGGCGGCCGACGAGCGAAGCGAAGTCGCCGCACGCCGCCGCACGAGCCCGGGGGCGGCCGACGAGCGAAGCGAGGTCGCCGCACGCCGCATGAGCCCGGGGGCGGCCGACGAGCGCAGCGAAGTCGCCGCACGCCGCACGAACACGGACGGCGCCGAGCGAAGCGAGGTCGCCGCACGCACGAACACGGAAGGCGACGAGCGCAGCGACGTCGCCGCACGCACCACCGCGCCGGTTCGATCCCGCGGCAGCGGGCGGCCAGCTCGCGCGCAGCGCGAGCGCGAGCCGCGTGGCTCACGCGCGGAGCGCGGGACACCGGCGACGAGCGAAGCGAGGTCGCCGGCAATTGGGTGGGGGGGCCCCACGGAGCCGGCTGACCTGTGTCTGCGGAGGGTGCGGATGCACCCGGAGCGGACACAGGTCTGACGGCGCAGTGGGGGGGAGGGGCTGAAAGCCCCTCCCAGCCAACTAGAGCCCGAGCCAGCGACGAGCGTCGAGCGCCCGGGTACCCCGACGGACCTGGAAGAAGAGAGGCTGCGCCCCCACCGCCCCGATCGCCGCGTCCGCCGGCACCGACTGCCCGACCCGCGCCGCCACGACCCCGAGCCCGCCGTACACGGTGTAGTGCCCGTCGCCGTGATCGAGGATCACGAGGTTGCCGTACGCCGGGTGCGCCGCCGCGTAGGCCACGCGCCCCGGGTGCACCGCTCGCACGGAGACGCCAGGCGTGGCCGCGAGCTCGAGCCCGGCGCCGCCCTCGCGCTCGGCGTCGGCGAGGCGCGCCGAGCCGCCGACCGGGAGCGGGAGGTTGCCGTGCTGGCTCGACAGCCCGGCCGGCCCCGCGCCGTCGCTCGGCCGGAGGCCGAAGGCGTCGGGGTGCGCGACGGGATCCTCGACCAGCTGCGAGAGCAGCGCGAGCTGCGACTCCTCGGCCTGCCGGAGCTCGGCCGCGCGCTGCTCGCTCTCCTCCACCTGCGCGGCGAGGCGCACGCTCTCCTCGCGCAGACCGGCCACGCGGCGCTCGAGCGTGCGCAGGCCCTCGACGTCACGCCGGAGGAGCTGCTCGAGCCGGTTGAGCCGGGACTGGTGGCGCAGCAGGGCGTCGAAGCCCTCGGAGAGGGGGAGCGCCCCGGCGCGGCGCATGCGGTGCAGCGCCCGGACCCGCTCGCGGAGCCGACGCCGGACGGCGCCGCGCTGCTCGACGAGCGTCTCGAGCTCGGCCTGCGCGCGCGCCCGCTCGGCGCTGGCGCGCTCGACCTCGCCGATGGCGTCCGACAACGAATCGTGCGAGAGGACGTCCTGCGCCAGGGCGGCGCCGGGCAGACAGAGCAGCGCGCTCAGCGCGATGGGCAGCGTCCGCATCTCAGACCGCCAGGTACCGGCGCAGGGAGATCGCGCTCCCCGCCGCCCCGATCAGGGTGCCGCCCAGGATCAGGCTCAGGGACACCGCCGGCTGGAGGAACACGGTCCGCACCCCGGCGAGGCCGGCGATGGTCGCGTCCACGTGCGTGCGCAGCGCCAGGAAGGCGATGAAGAGGAGCAGCACCGCCATCAACGCGCCGACGAAGCCTTGCACCGCCCCCTCCACGAGGAAGGGCCCGCGCACGAATCCGTCGCTGGCGCCGCAGAGCTTGAGCACCTCGATCTCCCCCTGGCGACCCGCGATGGCGAGCCGGATGGTGTTGCCCACCACGAAGAGCACGCAGAGGAGCACGAGCCCCGCCAGCGCGAGGGCCGTGATCTCGCCCGCGGAGACCAGCGTCGCGAGCTGCTCGAACCAGCCCTGGTAGGTCTCGACGTCCTCGACCACCTCGAAGCGGGCGATGCGCTCCGCGATCGCCGCGGTGCGCGCCGCCGCCGTGCCGCCGCCGAGCTCGACCTCGAGCGACGCGGGGAAGACCTCCGCCGGCAGCGACGAGAGCTCCGCCATGTCCTCGCGGGCCAGCTCGTCCCGGGCGTCCGCGCCGGTCCGGTGCTCGACCCGGGTGACCTCGGGGAGCCCCTCGAGCAGCAGCCGGAGCTGCGCCACGTCGTCGGCGCTGGCGCCGTCCTCGAGGTAGATGCTCATGCGCGCGGTGCGCCCCCAGGCCTCGGCCACCTCACCGAGGTTGGCCATGCCGAGGAGCGCGGTCGCCAGGCAGAGGAAGGCGACGGTGAGGCTCGAGACCGCGACGAGGTGCAGCTTCGCGTCCTCGCGCATCGCCCGCGCCGCCCGGGTGAAGGCCGTCTTCAGATGCATGCGTCTCTCCCGTCAAGCCGTCTGTCGCTCGGCCCAGGCGCCGAGGCCCTTGCGGGCCTCCACCACGCGGCCCTCGTCGATGTAGACGATGCGGTGGCTGCGCGCCTCGAGGAGCGAGTGGTCGTGGGTCGCGAAGAGCACCGTGGTGCCCGTCTCGTGGATCTCTTCGAAGAGGGTCAGGATGTCGAGCGCGAGGGTCGGGTCGAGGTTCCCGGTCGGCTCGTCGGCGAGGATGAGCGCCGGCTCGGGCACGATCGCGCGCGCCACCGCGACCCGCTGCTGCTCGCCGCCGGAGAGGTTCCCGGTCAGCTCCCCGCCGCGACCGGCGAGCCCCACCCGCTCGAGCGCCTCGCTCACCCGGGAGCGCACCAGGCGCTTGGGCATCGAGAGGATCTCGAGCGCGACGGCGACGTTCTCGTAGACCGTCCAGTGGGGGATGATCTTGAAGTCCTGGAAGACGATCCCGAGGTTCCGACGCAGGAACGGGACCGACCGCGAGGTCAGCCGCGCGATGTCCCGCCCGCAGAAGAGCAGCCGCCCCTCGTCGACCGTCTGGGCCCGGTAGATCAGCTGGAGCAGGGTGCTCTTGCCGGCGCCGCTCGGCCCCGTGACGAACAGGAACTCGCCCCGCTCGACGGTCAGGTTCACGCCGCGGAGGGTCGGTACGTCCGGACGGAAGTACTTGTAGACGTCCTCCAGGACGAGGATCGGCCGATGGTTCGGGTTCGCGTGGGCCTGGTTGCCCGCTCGAAAGAACGCGAACGGCCGAACGATCTTTCCACCAGGATCGCGCTTCGCCATATCACCCCGCTAACCCGCCCGGCGCGGAGGGGGCAACTTTTCGGCGCGCGCTAGCGGGGGACGACGGTGGAGCGGATCAGCAGCTCGGTCTCCGCCAGCACGCTGGCCCAGCTGCCGTCCCGGGGCGCGGGCCGGTCGGGGTCGACGCCCCAGGGCTGGGCGAAGACGCGCTCGAGGAGCGCCTCGGCGCGCTTGCCGTGCGGGCTGAAGCCCCAGATGGCCTCCTGGCTGACGTCGTCGAGATCGGCGTAGTAGCGCCACACGAAGAAGCCGACGAACCAGGGCTCGGGGAGGAACGCGCGGAACGACGCGAGGAGCGCCCTCGCCTGCTCCCGCTCGTCGATGACGACCTCCTCCATGTCGTCCGGCCAGAGCCAGGGCTGCACCGCCGCGTTGGCCCGGGTCGTGTAGCCCACCTCGACGAAGAGCACCGGCATGTCGAGCACGCCGGCCAGGTCCGCCACCGCGTCCCGCGCCCGCATCGCGCCCTCGACGTACGCCTCGAAGCTCGCGCCGTCGTGGTCGGCGAGCGGGTAGAAGGCGTTGATGCCGATGAGGTCGAGCTGATCCCAGAACAGCACGTCCTCGGCCTCGTCCCAGTTGGCGCTGTAGGTGAGGATGCCGTCGAAGCGCGCCCGGACGTCGGCGATGAGCGAGGTCCAGAAGCCGCCGAAGCGCCCCGACCAGCTCTTGCACTCCACGCCGATGCTGAACGCGTCCGCGCCGGCCGCCGCCGCGTCCTCGGCCCAGGCGGTGACGAAGCGCCGGTAGCTCTCCTGGTAGTCGGCCCAGCCCTCGGGGCTGCCCGGGTCGATCTCGCCGCGCCACCCCGTCGTCTCGACCCAGAGGTGAGGGATGATGAGGACCCGGATCCCGCGGGCGTGAGCCTGGCGGACCACCTCCCGCACCGCCGCCCGGTTGTCCTCGTAGGGCGCCTCGAAGTCCATCGCGATGTCGGTGCTCTGCAGGCTCCAGATCCGACCGAAGGGCGTGATCGAGACCCAGTTCGTGCCCCGGCGCGCGAGGAAGTCGAGGAGCGCCGCCGTGTGCTCGGTGCCGTAGCCGCGGCCCGGGAAGAGCGAGCTCTCGATGGGACCGATCGTGATCCCCCGGACCCCCTCGTAGCCCGCGTCGCGCCAGCCGTCGGTCCCCGGGGGGAGCCGATGCTGCGCGGACGCCGAAGAGGCCACCGCCAGGAGGAGCACGCACCACAGCCAACGCATCGCGAGGGCGGAGGCTGCGTCGTCGGCCGACCCTTTTCAAGCCGCCGACGCGGTCAGATCGCGGGGCGGACCGAGAAGTCGATGAAGAAGTCGCTGGTGTCGCTGGTGTCGGTCTCGACCATGAGGACGTAGGTGCCGGGGTCGAGGTTGCGGGCGATGGTCGCGCTCGACGGGGCCGGGAAGCCGCTCGCGGTCGTGCACTGGACCTCGGGGCCGCCGCAGCCCTCGCGCAGGGTGAGCGAGAAGCGCGTGGTGCCGCCGTCGCCGTCGGTGACGCTGGCGATGATGCGCTGCCGGCTCGCGAGGGTGAACGTGTAGAAGGCGTCCGGCTGGGAGAAGCCCGCGCAGCTGCCGCCGCGCTCGTCGTCCGCGAACCCGACCGTGGTGTCGCGCCGGCTCGTCCCGTCGGTCAGCACGATCGCGCCCGAGCAGCGGTCGTTCGGCGGGATGGGCGTCGGCGGGCGGATCTCCACGCTCGCGTCGATCGTCGCGCTGCGCGTCTGGGACCCGATCGCGACGTAGTAGCGACCGGGCGGCAGGCTCCGCCAGGTCTCCATGTGCATGCCGCTGCCGCTCCAGCAGCGGAGCTCGGTCGCCAGGTCGCCGCAGGTCGTCGAGAGCGACGCGTGGTGGAAGGCGCCGTCGCTGGTGGTCACGGTGACGTCCTGGGTCGCCGCGAGGTCGAAGTAGTAGAAGGCGTCGACGAAGCTGCCGAAGGTGCTCGTGCAGCTCGGCAGGGTGTCCTGGAGCATGTCCGCGGTCACCGCCGCGCCGGGCATCGTGGTGACGTCGATGGCGCTCGTGCAGGTGTCGCCCGGAGGATCCGGCGTGGGCGGATCGAGCCGCACCGTCAGGTCGAACGCGCCCGGCGTGGTGGACTGCACGATGATCGCGTAGTCGCCGGCGGGCAGCTCGCGCGCGATGATCATCGGGGGCGAGCCCGCGTTGCAGCGGAGCTCGGGGCCGGTCGCGCACTCGGCCCAGCGCCGCAGGGTCACGCCCGCGCCGCTGCCCCCGCCGGCGACGGTGAGGGTGGCGTTCGCGGCCTCGGTGAGGGTCAGCCGGAAGACCGCGTCGGCGCCGGTGCTCGTCCGGCAGCCGAGCGTGTAGTCGGCGGCGAGGCCGCGGGTCGCCCCGCTGTAGGTCCCCGGGCCGGCGATCGGCGTGGGCGCGTCGCAGGTGTCGTTGGTGGGGACGCAGTCTTCGTCGTTGTAGTCGCGCGAGCCGTCGCAGTCGTCGTCGCGGCGGTTCTCGCAGTCCTCGGGCGCGCCCGGGTAGATGGCGCTCCCGAAGCGCGGGTCGTCGTCGCAGTCCAGCCCGCCGCAGCGGCCGTCGGTGAAGCCGTCGCCGTCGAGGTCGCGCGGGCTGAAGACGCAGCCGATCGCGGGGTCACAGGAGTCGACCGTGCAGCTGCTCTCGTCGTTGCAGTAGAGCGGCGCGGCGGCGGTGCAGCCGAGCACCAGATCGCAGATCTCGGCCCCGTTGCAGGCGTCGCCGTCGCTGCACAGCTCGGGCTGCGGGTCGTGGAAGCAGCGGTTCGTCTCCTCGAGGCAGACGTCGGCCGTGCAGTCGATCTCGTCCGGGCAGGGATCGTCGCCCGCGACGCAGACGCCCTCCTCGCAGCGCTCGACGCCGTTGCAGAAGCAGCCGTCGTCGCAGGCCGCGTCCCCGCCGCACGCCTCACCGAGGGTGGAGTCCCGCGACGCCTCGGTGCAGGTGTCCTCGGTCGGGCGCGGGAACATGAACGCGTCGACCGCGGCCGCGTCCGGGGCGCCGGCGTCGGGCGACCCCGCGTCCGGCGTCATCGGGATCGTCTCGATGGTGCAGCCGCCGGCGAGCACCACCAGCGCGAGCGCGGCGAAGCGACGCATCGGACCTCCTCAGGGCGTGACCGTGACCTCGAGCGTGTAGCTGCCCGACGACGACGCGCCGAAGCCGTCGACGACGATGTAGTAGGTGCCCGGGTCGAGCATCTGGTCGATCAAGCTCGCCGAGCCCTCGCCGCCGTCGTCGTCGCAGAAGGACTCGCCGCGGTCGGTGCAGGTCGCCGTGTGCAGGTGGAGCACGGTGTCGAAGCTCGATCCGTCGGTCGAGGCGATGACCCGGCTCCGGCTCGTGAGGGTGAGCTGGTAGACCGCGTCGTTCGACGTGGCGCCGCTGCCGCAGCGCGCGCCGAGATCCGGCAAGAGCGTGCTCGTGTCGCCGGTGAAGAGGCCGCCGGTCGCCGGCACGACGTGCGCCGACGAGCAGTTGTCGTTCCCGGTCACCGCCATCGCCACCGTCGGGGCGGTGGTCGTCAGGCTCAGGTCGAAGCCCCCGCCGCGCGAGGACTCGGCGATGACGTAGTAGGTGCCGGCGGCGAGGTTGCGGATGCGCTGGCGCACCGGGTTGCCGCTCGTGCAGCGGATCTGGGTCGCGCCGTCGTCACAGGTCGGCCGGATCGAGGCGTTCGCGAAGGAGCCCGCGTCGAGCTCGAGCAGGACGTCGCGCGCCTCGGTCAGGGTGAACTCGTAGACCGCGTCCCGGTAGCGGAAGCCGCAGGAGACGTCGATGTCGTTCTGCTTGTCGAGGAAGGTGCCCATCGCGGGCGTGCCGTCGACCAGGACGATCGGGTTGCCGCAGGTGTCGCCGGCCGCGGGCGGCGTCGGCGGACCGAAGGCCACGTCGAGCGTGAAGTCCACGTCGCGGAAGGTCGGCCCCTCGACGATCACGAAGTAGGTGCCGGCCGGGAGCTGATGGAGCACGCCGGCCGCCGGGTTGCCGTAGTCGCAGCGGACCTGGGTGTCGGCCATCTCGCAGGCGCTGCGCACCGCGTAGGAGAGGCTCTCGCCGGTCACCGCCTGCGCGCTGATCGTGACGTCCTGCTCCATCGTGGTGGTGAACGTGTAGACGAGGTCGGGCGAGCCGGTGAAGCCGCAGCCGGTCATCATCACGTCGTCGGTCACCTCGACGAAGCTGCCCATGAAGCGCCCGCCCGCGCTGACGTCGGTCGCCGTGGCGCAGGTGGGGTTGGGCGCGGCCGCGATCGGCGGGCCGAACTCGACGTCGAGCCCGATGGCGCCGGTGGAGCTCGCCGCGACGATGACGAAGTAGGTGCCCGGCTCGAGGGAGCGGCGACGGATCAGGCCCGGGAAGCCGCTCTCGCACGCGATCTCGCTCGTCCGGTCGGTGCAGTCGGTCCGGAGCGAGGCGGCGACGGTGAAGAAGTCTCCCTCGGCCTGGATGGTCACCGAGCGCGCCTCGGTGAGCGTGAAGGTGGCCACCAGGTCGCGGGTCGTGCTGCGGCAGCCGAGCGAGTAGTCCGGCGAGGCGCCGTCGGTGTTCAGCTCGAAGAAGCCGCCGGCCGAGACGTCGAGGGGATCGGTGCACTCGTCGTAGCGGGGCCGGCCGCACTCGGACTCGTCGACGACCGAGTCGCAGTCGTTGTCGATGCCGTCCTCGCAGACCTCGTTGATCATCGAGCTGACGAGCGGGTTGCGATCGTCGCAGTCGCCGCCGCCGGAGCAGAACCAGTCCGCGTCGCCGTCCTCGTCGAGGTCGCGCTCGAAGTACTCGCAGAGCTTCTCCTCTTCGTTGCAGCGGTCGACGGTGCAGACGTCCTCGTCGTTGCAGGTCTGGCGCGTCCCGGGCACGCAGCCGAGCTCGGGGTCGCACTGCTCGACGCCGTTGCAGAAGATGCCGTCGTCGCAGCTCGCGATGTCGACCTGGTTGCGGCAGCGGCCGTTGGCGCCGCAGGAGTCACGGGTGCAGGGGACGCCGTCGTCGCACTGCTCGTCGGTCTCGCACTCGGCCATCGCGTCGGTCGGCGGGACCCGGGCGTCGCGGCCCGCGTCCATCACCGCGCCGTCGAGGCCGGCGTCGTCCCCGCCTCCGCCGTCACATCCGGCGAAGCACAGGCACGCGAGCACGAAGAGGCTCACCGTGAGCGAACGAAGCGAAGTCATCGAAGCGGACCATCCTCTCGGGCCGGCGACGCCCCCCGGCCTCTCATGACATTGTGCCCTACCCCTTCCCACACGCCATGTCCAGGTGGCCGCCGGCCGCCTGACGCCATTGACGGCGGCGCGCCGAATCGATAGCCAGGGACCGCATGTCGCTGCCGCTGCCGAAGGAAGAGCTGCCGGAGAAGATCGCCCGCTTCGCCGACCCCGCCGCGCCCGTGCCCGCCAAGACGATGGCGGCCAAGGGGCTCGTCCCGGTCAAGGGCGGCGACCTGGTGACCCTGCTCGTCCAGCTCTCGGCCGACGCGAACGACCAGGTCTCGGGCGCGGCGAAGGAGACCCTCTCCAAGGTCCCGGAGGGCGTGCTGACGGCGGCGGCCGGCGAGGCCCTGCACCCGCTCATCCTCGACGGGCTGGTCGAGCACGTCCGCGGCAAGCGCGCGATCCTGGAGGAGCTGGTCGCCAACCGGGCCACCCCGCCCGAGACGGTGGCCCGGGTCGCGCGCTGGGCGGACGAGCGGACCTGCGAGCGCATCGCGACCGATCAGGTCCGCCTCCTGGAGCACCCGACCATCATCGAGGCGCTCTACATGAACAAGAACACGCGGATGAGCACCGTCGACCGGCTGGTCGAGCTCGCCGCGCGGAACGACGTCCAGCTCGACGGCGTCGCGACCTTCGAGGCGCACGTCCAGGCGATCCAGGGCCAGCTCATCATCGACGAGCCCCTCGACGAGCCGCTCCCCGACGACATCGACTTCCGGGAGGCGGTGGAGCTCGACGCGGACGACGACGCGGTCGAGCGGGACAAGGTCGACGGGAGCGAGGAGATCAAGGACTCCCACCTCCCGCTCGCCCAGAAGATCCGCAACTGGCCGATCGCGAAGAAGATCCGGATGACCCTGGTCGGCAACGCGGCCGCGCGGAGCCTGCTCGTCCGCGACCCCAACAAGACCGTCTGCATGGCCGCCATCAGCTCCCCGGCGATGACCGACGGCGAGGCGGCGCGGATCGCGATCAGCAAGCAGATCTCGGACGACGTGCTCCGCTACATCGGCAACCGCCGCGACTGGCTGGGCAACTACGAGGTCAAGCGCAACCTCGTCTTCAACCCGAAGACGCCGATGGGCGTCTCGATGAAGTTCCTCTCGCACCTGCGCGCGAACGATCTCAAGTCGCTCTCCCGCAGCAAGGGCATCCCCGCCTCGCTGCGCACCGCCGCCACCCAGCGGCTCAACAAGAAAAAGCGGGCCTGAACCACCATGGGCTTCTTCAAGAAGATGTTCGGAGGCAGCTCCTTCGCCGACGAGCGCGCCGACGCCGATCGCGCCTTCGACGCCGGCGACTTCCCGACCGCGCGCGCCGCCTACGAGCGCGCGCTCGACCGGAAGAAGGGCGCGAGCCCCGATGACGTCGCGCACTGCGAGGAGCGCATGGGCCGCTGCCTCGACGGCATGGCCGAGGCGCACATCGAGGAGGCCGAGCGCCTCGTGGAGCTGGGCGACCTCGATCTCGCCGAGGAGGAGCTCCGCCACGCGATGGAGCTCGGCCGGAGCGACGACGTGGTCAAGCGGGCCCGGCGCCGCCTCGAGACCCTCGAGAAGGAGGACGCGGTCCGCCAGGCCGAGGCGCCCGAGGAGCTGAGCGACGACGATCGCTGGGCCATCCTCGCCGGGACCTGGGAGGACGAGCAGCTCGACGAGTACGACGCGTACGGCGAGCCGATGCGGGAGGCGCTGCTCACCCTGCACGACGGCGAGGCCGAGGCCGGGCGCGAGAAGCTCGAGGCGATCCTCGCCGACGCCGACGACCCGCTCTACCTGTGGCTGGAGGTCGGGCGCGCCCGGATGCTCTGCGAGCAGTGGGAGAGCGCGGAGGACGCGCTGCGCACCTTCCTCGACGAGCTGGAGGAGGACCAGGGCGGGGAGTCCCGGCTCGCGGCGCACGCGAACGTGGCCATGCTGCGCGATCGCGACGACGACGAGGAGGGCGCGATGGAGGAGTACTCCGCCGCGATGGAGGCCTTCCCCGACGACCCGCGCCCGTTCCTGCTGATGGGGCGCTACCTGCGCGAGACCGGCGCCGCGGCGGAGGCCGCGGAGGTGCTGGAGGCGGCGCTGCCGCTGCTGGACGAAGACCGGCCGGACTGGACCTTCCTCGAGGCGCTCGGGCTCGCCCTGCACGAGGCGGAGCGGGACGACGAGGCCGCGGTCTACCTCGACCAGGTGATCTCGTTCTTCGTCTCGCGGCGCCGCGGGGACCAGACCATCGACTACCCGCCGGCCACCGCGGTCGCGCGGGCCGAGATCTACGAGGCCCAGGGCCGGCTCGAGAAGGCGGCCGATCTGTGGCGCGGGCTCGCCTCGGGCGGCGACAAGGCGAACCACCTCGTCTATCACCGCGAGACCGCGCGGCTGGTGCTGGAGCTCGGCCTGGAGGACGAGGCGCGCCGCATGCTGACCCGGGCCCTCGCGCTCGCCGAGGACGACGCGGCGCAGAAGGCCGAGATCGAAGCGCAGCTGGCCGAGCTCGAGGCGTGACGCGCAAGACGCTCGTCCCGCTGGCCTGGGGGTTCGGCATCGGCCTCGGCGCGGCGGTCGCGATCGCGACCGGGCCGTGGCTGATGACCTGGGGCGGCGCGCTCGGCTTCGTGGTCCTGTCGCTGATCCTCTCGGTCGGCACGGTCTTCGAGCGGGACGGCGACGGGCTCGCGAGCTTCTTCCGCTTCGCCCTCGGCTTCACGCTCGGCTTCCTCGCCCTGACCGTGCCGCTGACCTGGACCGGGCTCGACGAGATGGCGTCCCACGCGGACCGGGCCGAGCTCGAGCGGGTGGAGCTCGCCCGCGCCCTCGTCGTGCCCCGCTGGGTCGTCGCCGCGCTCGCGGTCCCGGGCGGGCTCGCGGTCCTCTGGCTCCGCCGGCGTCAGCGGTAGGGCTCGGCGGTCGTCAGCGCGTGGACGGCGCGCGCCACCGCCTCCGGGCGCTCGAGCGGCAGGAAGTGCCCCGCGCCCTCGACCACCTCGGCCTCGAAGGGCGCCGCGAAGAAGCGGCCCTGCCCCGCCGCCGCCTCGGGGGTCACGCAGCCGTCGTCCGCGCCGTGCAGGTAGAACGTCGGCACCTCGATGCGCTCGTTCCGCGCGTCCTTCACCCGAAGAGGCGCCTCCGCGAGCGGCCGGGTCATGCCGCGGTAGTAGGCGATCGGCCCCGGTAGGCTGCGCCGCACCGTGTCCACGACCTCGTCCAGGTGGCCCGGCGGCGGCTCGAGGCCCGGCGACCACCGACGCCAGAGCCGCGCCACGAGATCGGTCCGTCGGATCGCCCGCTCGGGCAGCCCGGGCAGCTGGAAGAAGCCCATGTACCAGCTCCGCCGGAGCTGCCCGGCGTCGCGCCCGAGGTGACGCAGGAAGGCGAGCGGGTGCGGCACGCTGATCGGCACGCAGCCGAGGAAGCGCGAGGGCGCCCGCATGCACGCGACGTAGGCGGCGGCCGCGCCCCAGTCGTGGCCGACCAGGAGCACCGGCGCGTCCGGCGAGAGCGCGTCGGCGAACCCGATCACGTCCGCGGCCAGCCGGTCGGCGTCGAACGGCCCCTCCGTCGTCGACGGCGCGTACCCCCGCATCCACGGCGCCACGCACCGGAAGCGCGGCGCCAGCGTCTCCATCACCGGCGCCCACGACCGCGGCACGTCGGGGAAGCCGTGCAGCAGGAGCGCCACCGGCCCCTCCCCCGCCGTCAGGGCCACGAAGCGCTCGGCGCCCACTCGGATGACGATCTCCTCCACACCGCAGAGCATGCCTCAAGGCACGTCGATCACCGCGAAGCCGTGGCCCTGGACCACGAAGGTCGCCACGACCGGGCTGCCGGCCGGGTGGAGGTTCCAGTCGCGCTCCAGCCGGCCGGTGGGCAGGCCGACGTCGTCCTCGTCGAAGCCCGCGAGGCGGCAGACCTCGCGGCGGCGCTCGGCGGGGAGCTCGGTCCAGTCGACCGGGATCGACTCGGGCGCGCCGTGCAGCTCGTAGCGGGTCACGCTCGGGGGCGCCTGGGCGATCGGCACCTCCACCGCGTCGGGCGGCAGCGGCGCGGCCGCGAGGTCCCCGAGGCCCCGCTCCGGCGCCACGCGGGCGAGCCGGAGCACCTTGCGGGGCGCGAGCGGACCGTACGCGTCCCCCTCGCGCGCGATGAACCAGTCGCCGCCCCGGCGGTGCAGAGAGAGCGTCACCGCCGAGACCTGGGGCCGGACGCCTCGCGCGACCACGCGCGGGTTTCGACGAGGTTTCACGATCGCTTCCGCGGTGCTATACCGCGGGCGTCTGGACGGGCGTGGACCGGGAGTGGACCTGGCCGCGACCCCGAGAAGACGCGACAGCCATGACCGACCATCGTCAGGGGGGCACGCCCCCGAGCGGATCGAAGCGCACCGCCCGCGTCACCGTCCCGAAGCTCCAGAAGATGAAGGAGCGCGGCGAGCGCATCACGATGCTGACCGCCTACGACGCGACGTTCGCCCGCATGTTCGAGGAGGCCGACATCGACCTCCTCCTCGTGGGCGACTCGCTCGGCATGGTGGTCCAGGGCCAGGACTCGACGCTGCCGGTCACGGTGGACGAGATCATCTACCACTGCCGCGCGGTCGCCCGCGGCTGCCAGACCTGCCTCATCGTCGGCGACATGCCGTTCATGAGCTACCAGGTCGACGCCACCGAGGCGCTGCGCAACGCCGGCCGCTTCCTCAGCGAGGGCGGCGCGCACGCGGTGAAGCTCGAGGGCGGCGAGTCCGTCGCGCCGACCATTCGCCGCATCGTCGACGCCGGCATCCCGGTGATGGCCCACGTCGGCCTCACGCCGCAGAGCGTGCACGCCATGGGCGGCTTCCGCGTCCAGGGCAAGACCGAGGAGCAGGCCGACCGCATCCTCCGCGACGCGATCGCGGTGCAGGAGGCGGGCGCCTTCGCGCTCGTGCTCGAGGGCATCCCGGCCCCGCTCGCGGCCCGCATCACCGAGGCGCTCGAGATCCCCACCATCGGCATCGGCGCCGGCGTCGACTGCGACGGTCAGGTGCTCGTCTGCTACGACCTCCTCGGCCTCACGCCGGACCTCCGGCCGAAGTTCGTCAAGCGCTACGCGGAGATGTTCGAGCAGGGCGTGGGCGCGGCGCGGCGCTACGCCGACGAGGTCCGCGGCGGCGCGTTCCCCGCGGTCGAGCACAGCTTCGGCCTGAAGAAGCAGGCCGGCGCGCCCGAGCCGGCGAGCGCCTCCGGCACCAACGTGGTCCCGCTCCGGCCGGTGTACGGCCCGGCCGAGTGACGCGTTGACCGAGGTCGTTCACGACAAGGCCGCCTTCCGGGCTCGCTGCGACGCGGCGCGCGCGGACGGGCGGCGGGTCGGGCTGGTGCCGACGATGGGCGCGCTCCACGCCGGCCACCTGAGCCTCGTCGAGGCGGCGCGCGCCCGGGGCGCCGATCACGTCGCGGTCACCGTCTTCGTCAACCCGCTCCAGTTCGGGCCGGCGGAGGACTTCGACCGCTACCCGCGCACGCTCCAGGACGACGTGGCCCGCTGCCGCGAGGCCGGGGTCGACACGGTCTTCGCGCCGGCGATGGACGCGATGTACCCGGACGGCTTCTCCACCCACGTGGAGGTCGAGGGGGTCACCTCGCCGCTCGAGGGCCAGCACCGGCCCGGGCACTTCCGCGGCGTGACCACCGTGGTCACCAAGCTCTTCATGCTGACCGGCCCGAGCGTCGCCGTCTTCGGCCGCAAGGACTACCAGCAGTGGCGCACGCTCGCGCGCATGGCGCGGGATCTCGACATGCCCATCGAGGTGGTCGGCGCGCCGATCGTGCGGGAGCCGGACGGGCTCGCGCTCAGCTCCCGCAACCGCTACCTCGACCCGGGGCAGCGGGAGCGCGCGCTCGCGATCGTGTCCGGCCTGCGGGCCGCCTGGGACGCGTTCGACGCCGGCGAGCGCGATCCGGCGAGGCTCCTGCCGCTGGCCCGCGACGGGGTCGCCGCCGCCTTCGATCGCGTCGACTACGTCGCGCTCGCCGACCCCGACTCGCTCGCCCCGCTCGAGGGCCCGCTGCCCGCGCGCGCGCTGCTCGCCGCGGCCGCGCACCTCGGCGGGACCCGGCTGATCGACAACGTCGTCCTGGGCGGCGATCCGCGGCCCTGACGTCCCGATTCGCGGACAACCACGCTCCCCCTCGACGCAGGGCCCCTGTCTGATGCTATGGTCCGGCCCCGCGAGCGGGAGCCATGCAGATCCGGGGCATCGAAAAGAGCGACTTCGACTACATCGTGTCGGTGCTCGACCGCTGGTGGGGAGGCCCGTCCAGCGAGCGCGCGCACCCGGTGTTCTTCCACGAGCTCGGCGAGCAAGCGCTGATCGCGGAGGAGGAGGGCGAGGTCATCGGCTTCCTCCTCGGCTTCGTGACGCCGCAGGAGCCGCCGGTCGCCTACGTGCACCTCGTCGGCATCCACCCCGAGCACCGCCGCCGGGGCGTCGGCAAGAAGCTCTACGAGCGCTTCATCGAGCGCGCGAAGTCGGGCGGCGCGGCGCGGATCAAGGCGATCACGACCGTGGGGAACGACGGCTCGATCCGTTTCCACGAGGCGCTCGGCTTCGGGGTCGAAGAGGTCGAGCACTACGCCGGCCCGCGCCGCTCTCGTGTCGTCTTCACGAAGGACTTATGATGCGGCGCGCGGTCGACCCGAAGGTGGTGGCGCGACCGCTGGCGGTGCGGAGCAACCGGAGAGGATCGATTCACTCATGAGTTACTCGGGCGCAGCGAAGGCGAAGGAAGCACGCGAGAGCCTCGGCAAGGCGCTCGCCGCCCTGCAGGAGGATCCGAACATCCCGTCGGACGTCCTGGCGGTGGCGCAGAACATCGCCCAGGCGGTGGGTGCGCTCTTCGAGGCCGAGCGCGCGAGCTCGGAGCCGGACGGAAAGAGCTGCGTGAAGAACGCGCTCGGGTCGCTCAGCCAGACGATGGCGCTGCTCCAGGACGTGCGCGAGCAGCACGCCGGGATCCAGACCGCGACCGAGACCCTCGCCAAGGCGATGAGCCTGCTCTTCCCGCTGACCACCCAGCCGACGCGGCACCCTCCGCCGCAGTCGGAGGCGCCGATGCCGCTCAGCGTGCCCAAGGCCCCGAAGGCCCCCGCCGAGAGCAAGCCCGCGAGCGTGAAGCCGCCGCCCGCCGCGCCCGAGCCGCCCGAGGCCGACAAGACCGTGCCCGACGACGGGCCCTACCGGAGCGGCGGTGAGCGCGAGCAGGTCGAGGCGAACCTCGGCGCGACCACCGAGTCGAACTTCTACGTGGGCTTCAGCGGCGAGATCAGCCAGGGCGGCGTCTTCATCGCCACCTACAACATCCTGCCGAAGGGCAGCCGCGTCCGGCTCTTCGTGACGCTGCCGGGCAACCTCTCGACCGAGGTCGACGGCCACGTGCGCTTCGTGCGCGACCCGATGGACATGAGCTCGGACAGCGAGCCCGGCATGGGCGTGGCGTTCGACGGGCTTCCCAAGGAGTCGCGCGAGCTGATCCTGCGCTTCATCCGCAAGCGCCCGCCGATGTTCTACGACGAGTAGCCGGGGCGCCGTGAGCACCCCGCGAGAGCTCGAGCGATCCGGCAAGGACGCGGCGCGGGAGGCGCGCGCGCTGCTGGCGTCGCTGGTCGAGCACCTCGACGGGGACCCGCTCGCCGGCTCCGTGACCCCGGTGGTCGGGGCGCTGTTCGCGGCCGAGCTGGCCGACGCGAAGGCGCTGCACGGCGTGCTCGACGACGCGATGAAGTCGATGCGCGGCCTGCTCGAGAGCCACGCGGTCCAGACCCGGCCCACCGCCGCCAAGGCGCTGAGCCGGGCGATGGCGCAGCTCCACCCGGCGCGCACGGTGCTCGCCCGCGCGCTGGGGCTCGAGGCGCGCGGCGAGGGCACGGCGCCCTTCTTGCTCACCTCGACCCGGGTGAAGCCGAGCCAGCCGCCGGCGGGCGAGCCGGAGCAGCGCGACGCCAGCCGCATGGAGCTCGAGGTGCCGATCGGCCTCGAGGGCGACAACCGCTTCTTCACCGGCACCACCGACGATCTCTCCCGCGGCGGGCTCTTCGTCGCGACCGACGATCCCCTCCAGGTCGGCACCGAGCTGCGGCTCTCGTTCGTGCTGCCCGACGGCTACCGCGTCAGCGCGCGCGCGGCCGTCGCCTGGGTGCGGGTGCCGCGCTACCGGCCCCACGAGCTGCCGGCCGGCATGGGGATCCAGTTCGAGGGCCTGGGCCCCGAGGACGAGCGGGCCATCGCCCACTACCTCGAGGAGCGCCCCGCCTTTCACTACGGAGATTGACGCCTCCCCTAAAGCCCGGACGCCCGCCGTCCGTTGGACCTCCACACAGGAGGCTTCATGGGAGCGACGGCAGCAGTCATCCAGCCCGAGACGGAAGAGGTCCGCCAGGCGCGCCGCGCGGGCGAGCTCATCGAGACCGCGGTCGCGGTTCTTCGCGAGGAGGTCGCCGCGGACGGCGCGATGGCGCGAGCCGTCGAGCGGCTCGGTCGGGTGGCGCGCGCGCTCTCGATCGACCACTCGCCCGAGGGCTTCGACACCGCGGTCGGGACGGTGCATCACGCGCTGGCCCACGCGCTGGCCATCGGCCGGGCCATCCAGGACACGCTCGAGCCCCGCGGCGAGCAGTGCCTCGAGGGCCTCGCCAACGCCCAGCGCATCCTCTACCCGGTGGCCAAGGACCACGGCATCGACGCGCCGCCTCCCCTCCCCGTCCCGGTCCAGCAGCGCGAGAGCGGGCTGCCCGATCCCTGGGCCGATCGCCGCGCCTCGCCGCGCCGCGAGGTGGAGACCGAGGTGAGCTTCACCTCGGAGAGCAACTTCTACCAGGGCTTCTCCGAAGACCTGAGCGACGGCGGCCTCTTCGTCGCGACCTACGACCTGCAGCCGGTCGGAACCAAGATGGACATCGAGTTCACCTTGCCCACCGGCCACATCGTCAAGACGATCGGCGAGGTGCGCTGGCTCCGCGAGCTCCGCGACGACGACCCGGAGATCCGCCCCGGGATGGGCGTCCAGTTCCGGGAGCTGCTCCCCGAGGACGAGGAGGCGATCACCGCCTTCCTGCAGGCCCGGGCCCCGATCTTCTACGACGAGTAGCCGCCCCCCGGCGGATGCTCACACCGAGGCTGTGCAGGGCGTTGCCGCCTTGTATGCTCGGGTGGTGTTCCTTCGCAAGGCAGCCCTGAGACCCGTCCCGCGCTGGGCCGTGGTGGACGACATGGCCATCGACGCCCTCGAGGAGGCTCTCGGAGAAGCGGAAGAGGACCTGCAACGCACCCTCGACGGCGGGTACCGCGAGATGGACCGGCTCCAGCCGGAGCTCGCGGAGTACCTCGCCGGCCAGGTGTCGAGCCGCAGCGACGAGCTCGCGCAGTCGGTGGGTTACTTCCTCGCGGTGACCGTCTACCTGGCGTTCAAGGAGGCGTTCCCGACCCGGCTGGGCACGGTGGACGAGGCCTCCCTGCAGCTCGCGCTCTCGACCCTGGACGTCGACGAGGAGCTCCGGCGCAACGACCCCACCGAGGTGCTCGAGAGCGACGACGTGGTGGCGATGGGCCAGCCCGCCCTCGTGAACTACGTGCAGCACCACTTCGACGAGGCGCTCTCGCAGTCCGAGGGCGCCGCCGATCTCGACGCCTTCGACGCGGTCTACCGCGCGATCCTCGTCGAGGTGATCGCGCTGAGCCACGCGGTCCGCTCCCCGAGCGGCTCCGCGCACGACGCGATGGCCTGATCGCAGCTCACAGCTCGCGCAGGCGCTGCCGGAGCCAGCGATCGCCGGGCGCCCGGCGGAGCCCGCGGCGGTAGGCGTCGCGCGCGTCGTCGGGGAAGCCGGCCTGCCGCCACACGTCGCCGAGGATCCGGTAGGTCGCGGCGCTGCGCGGGTTGCGGTCGACCGCGAGCTGCGCCCAGGCGCGCGCCTCCGGGAAGCGCCCCTGCTGCGCCGCCGCCCGGGCCAGCCCCTCGACCGCGGCCACGTCCCACGAGTTGTACTCGAGCGCCTCCCGGTAGAGCCGCTCCGCCTCGGGATACGCTTCGTCCCGATAGGCCCGGAGCGCCCGGCTCTTCAGCCGATCCGCCTGCCGCCGGCGCTCCGCCTGGCTCATCCGCCGCGCCCGCCGACTCTCCCGCGGCCGGTCCAGCTCGAACCCCAGCATCGCCTCCCGCGTCAGCCCCTCCGGCGCCGCCACCGCCCCCACGGCGTCGTCGTCGCCCTCCCCTTCGCCCTCGGCGACGGCTTCGGCTTCGGTCTCGGGCCCGGCTTCGGTATCGGTCTCGGTCTCGGTCTCGGACTCGGTCTCGGTCTCGGTCTCGGTCTCGGTCTCGGTCTCGGTCTCGGTCTCGGTCTCGGCGACGGTCTCGGCCTCGGCGACGGTCTCGGCCTCGGCACCGGTCTCGGCCTCGGCACCGGTCTCGGCCACGGCGACGGGCTCGGACGCCCCCGGCCCGAGCAGCCACCACGCCGCCCCTCCCCCCGCCGCGACGAGCAGAAGCGCGACCGCCGCGATCCCCACGAACAGCCCGGCCCGGCTCTTCGGCCGCGCCTCCGGCAGGACCACCTGCTCGGTCGCCTCGTGGGCCAGGCTGACCTGCCCGGACTGCATGTCCATCGCGTAGGTCGGCGCGGGATCGGCCACCGCGTTCGGGTCGACCACCACGGTCGGCACCGACACCAGCTCGTCCGGCGGCGGCGCGGAGGGCGCGGGCGCCGCCGGCTGGGTGGGCTCGGGGGCCAGCTCCGCCGGCGCCTCGATCTTGGGCTCGGTGCTCGCGTCGTCCGCCGGGGCGCGCGCGTCGGTCTGGGTCGCCTCGTAGGGCAGATCCGAGGTGACCGCGGTCGACTCGCCGGCCAGCTCGGTCACGTTCGTGCTCTCGCCCTCGAGCGGCGCCGACGGCGGGGGCGCCGAGGCCCAGCGCTCGGCGGGCGTGGAGACCGGCTTGGCGACCGGCTCGGCGGCTGGCGGCTTCGGCGGGGCGTCGGGCGTGGAGGGGCGCTTCGGCGGCAGCGCGCCGGCGCCCGGGAACGGCCGCTTCGGCAGCGCCCCCGACGGCGGCTTCTTCGGCAGCGCCCCCGACGGCGGCCGCTTCGGCAGCGCCCCCGACGGCGGCTTCGGCGCGGGGATCGCCGGCCCGGTCACGATCTTCGGCGCCTCGCCGGGCTCGGCCGGCGCCGCCATGCCGATCAGCGTGGCCTGCCGCGGCCGCCGTCGCTTCTTGGTGGCCGGGCCGGAGCCCTCGCCGTCACCGGGCGCGCCGTCCTTTTCCGTCATCCCTCACGGATGATGCCGCGGGGCCGGCGGGTCCGCGAGAAATTCCCGGTCAGTCGCCGCTCTCGCGGCGAGCTCCGGGCGCCTCTTCCCGGTCCTCGACCTCGGCCTCGGCGAGCGCCGGCTCGTCCTCGGGGGCCACGCGGACCTTCGGGACCGAGCGACGGAGCTCGCGGAACACGTAGGTGAGCACGCCCTCTTCGTCGACGTCGACGCTGATGCGCGAGCCGTCGCCCACCATCTCGGTCAGCATCGCGTCCGCCTCCTTCGCCGTCATGCCGAAGGCCTGCGCGACCTGGGTGGCGGTGAGGACCCCGCCCTCCTTCTCGGCCAGCTCCAGCACCGCCAGCTCCCGGGCGCGCGCGTCCTCGGCGACCGCCTTCTGCATGTTGCGGGCGCCCGCGCGGACCGAGAGGGCGCCGAGGCCCACCGCGATCAGCGCCGCGGCCGCCGCGAGGCCGAGCCCGAGGGCGCCGGAGAAGAGGACCGCCATCGCGACCGCCATCAGCACCCCGCCGGCGACCGAGACGATGCCGAAGCCGCGCTGGGTGCGGCCCCGAGCCCGCAGCATCATCGCCTCGCGCGACGCCTCGCGGCCCTCGCGCGACGCGGGCACCATCGCGGCGCCGTCGTCGGCGTCGCTGCCGAGCACCACCGTGCCCACCCGCGGCTTGCCGCAAGCGGCGCATACCGTCTTGTCGCCCACCCGGCGCACGGCGGCGATGGCGTGGCAGTGGGGGCAGCGGTTGGCCTCGCCGAAGACCCGCCCGCACCCGGGGCACCGCTTGGCGCCCTCGGGCACCGCGGTGTTGCAGGTCGGGCAGCGCTCGGGCGTCTCGCTCACCCGGCCCCCGTCAGTTGAGGACCACGCCGGTCGCCTCGATCGAGAGGGCGGACGCGGTGGCGACCGCGCCCTCGGACTCGAGGTGGGCGCGGGTCTCGGGCGACAGCTCGCGGATGACGACCCGGCCCTGCATGGTGGCCCGGCGGCCGGCGCAGTCGCGGGGCAGGAAGAAGGAGTGGCCGGCCATCGGCACCCGGACACCCGGGCTGTCCGCGTCCTGGCGGAGCTCCATCCAGCAGCCCATGCGCTGGCACACCCGCGCGACCTCGCCCTCGGTCTTCACGACCTGGCCCTCGAAGCGCGAGGGCTCGGCGAGGATGTCGCTCAGCGCGGTGACGGGCATGCCCTCGTCGATCGCGCCGCCGAACGTGTCCGCGCCCTCGGGCGCCTCCGCCGCCGCGGGGGCCTCGACCTCCGCGGTCTCGACGGCCTCGGGCGCCTCGAGCCGTCCGGAGGGCTCGGGCGAGGACTGGCAGCCCAGCGCGAGGAGCGCCGCGAGGCCCAGGAGCGGGCGCGTCACGCGTCCTCCCCGAGCAGCTTGCTCATCGACGCCTCGTCCACCGGGGTGAACGGGTACTGGTCGAACTCGTCGCTCGTGACCCAGCGGAAGTCGTTCACCGCCCGGGCCTCGAGCGCGTCGGACTCGAGGGTGCACTCGTAGAGGTAGAGATCGACCGTGTAGTGCTCGTACGGGTGGGTGCGGAAGCAGATCCACGGCTGCTGCACGCTCACCGCGACGCCGAGCCGCTCCATGATCTCGCGCGCGAGCGCCTCGACGTCGCTCTCGCCCTCCTCGACCCGGCCGCCCGGGAACTCCCAGAGCAGGGGCAGCACCGCGTTGGGGCGCCGCTGGGTGATGAGGTAACGGCCGTCCTCTTCGACGACGGCCCCCACGACCCGGATGGTCTTGCGATCGTCCGACACGAAGGCGGACTCATAGCAGCCGGAGGCCGCGCCGTCACTACCCCCGCGGGTAGCGGCCGACCACGTCACGCTCCGGCCGGTCCACGCTGAGGATGGGGCTGGTGACCAGGTCACGGCCCGCCGCGTGGAAGAAGAGCGACTCGCCGACCTTCGGCTGGCCCGGGTTGGGCATGATGCCGCCGCTCCGGTTGAAGCGGATCCCGCCGTGCACGCGGTTCTTCAGCGCCAGGTGCGCGCGGAGCCACTCGCCGCTCCGGCGATCCTTGACGGCCACGCAGAGGTCACGCCGGACGTGGTACTCGGTGTTCCGCGTCACGAAGACCTTGTGAATGCGCCGATCCTTGCCCTTGAATCCCATCGGACACCTCCCTGAGCCGTGCGTCCAACCCGGAACCTACATGTAGGACAATGGGGCACCAAAAAAGCGACGAACCGATCCTCCTCCGGGGGGACAACTTCACCCCGCCGTCCCGCACCCCGTGGGGCGGCCGCCGGATCCGCGCGCTCAAGGGCATGCCGCCCGGCGAGCCGGTGGGCGAGTCCTGGGAGGTCTCGGTCGGGCCGAGCTTCCCGAGCGTGGACGGCGACGGCCGGCCGCTCTCGGAGCGGGTGGACGAGGGCTGGCTCGGGGGCGAGCGGGCCCGCGGGGGCACCGCGCTGCTCGTGAAGCTGCTCGACACCGACGACGCGCTCTCGGTGCAGATCCACCCGAGCGACGACGCGCCCGGGCTCGCGCCGGACGAGTCCGGCAAGCCCGAGAGCTGGTACGTCGTGGACCACGCGCCGGGCGCGGGGCTCTACCTGGGGCTCTCGGAGGGCGCGACCGAGGCGCGCGTCCGGGCCGCGCTCGACGCGGGCGATGATTTGTCGGCCCTGCTGCCCTTCGTGCCGGTGGCGCCCGGCGACTTCTTCGTCATCGAGGCCGGCACCCCGCACTGCATCGGCGCCGGGGTGCTCCTGGTCGAGCCGCAGCGGGTCCTGCCCGGGCGCCGCGGCGTCACCTACCGCTACTGGGACTGGAACCGGCGCTACGACGAGGCCGGGCGCCGCGACCCGGACGGCGAGCCCCGCGCGCTGCATCGCGAGGAGGCGCTCGGGGTCACGCGCTGGGACCTGCCGCGCGGCGAGGCGCTCCTGTCGCGGGTCCGGCACCGCGCCGGGCCCCCGCCCACCGAGGCCACGGTGGAGCTGCTCTCCGGCGAGGGCGCGCCGCTCCGCTCCGACGCGCTGGCGGTGGCGCGGGTGGCCGGCACCGGCGTGGTGACGCTGCCCGACTGGGATCGGCTCGCCGGGCTGACCGTGCTCTCCGGCGAGGTGACGCTGGGCGACCGGGTCGTGCCCGCGGGCCGGAGCGCCGCCCTCCCCGCGCGCTGGCGGCCCCGGCAGGCCACCCTGAAGCAGGCGCACGCGATCTTGGCCGCGACCCCCTGACGACACCAAGGAGCCGCCATGGACTTCGACGCCATCCTCGTCTTCTCGTTCGGCGGCCCCGAGACCGCCGAGGACGTCATGCCCTTCCTCGAGAACGTGGTGCGCGGCCGCCCGGTGCCCCGCGAGCGGCTGGAGGCGGTGGCCGAGCACTACCTGCACATGGGCGGCAAGAGCCCGATCAACGACCGCACCCGCGAGCTGATCGCGGCGCTCGAGGCGGAGCTCGCGGCGCACGGGCCCGCGCTGCCCATCTACTGGGGCAACCGCTTCTGGCACCCGATGCTCGAGGACACGCTCCGCCAGATGAAGGACGACGGCGTGAAGCGCGCGGTGGCGTTCGCGACGAGCGCGTTCTCGAGCTGGTCGGGCTGCCGCGCCTACCAGGAGGACGTCGCGAAGGCCCGCGAGGCGATCGGCGAGGGCGCCCCGGAGGTCGTGAAGATCCGCCCGTTCTTCAACCACCCGGGCTACGTCGAGACCTGCGCGGCGCGGCTGCGGGAGGGCCTGGCGCGGCTCCCGGAGGCGGCGCGGGCCGACGCCCACGTGATGTTCAGCGCCCACTCGATCCCGGTGAGCATGGCCGCCGGGTGCGACTACGCGCAGCAGCTCGAGGAGCTGGCCCGGCTGGTCTCCGAGGAGGTCGGGGTGGCGAGCTGGGAGCGCATCTACCAGAGCCGCTCGGGCCCGCCGCAGGTGCCGTGGCTCGAGCCGGACGTGCTCGACGCGCTCGACGCCTTCGCCGCGCGCCGGCCGGGCGGCGCGGTGGTGATCGCGCCCTTCGGCTTCGTCGCCGACCACATGGAGGTGGTCTGGGACCTCGATCACGAGGCGAAGGAGCGCGCCGAGGCGCTCGGGCTGACCTTCGCCCGGGCCCCCGCCGCGAACGACCACCCCCGGTTCGTGCGCATGGCCCGGGAGCTGATCGCCGAGTACGTCGAGGGCTGGGACGACCGCCCGGCGGTGGGCGCGCTGCCTCCGCGGCCCTTCCACTGCGTGCCCGGCTGCTGCCCGCAGGGGGCCTCTCGGCCCCGTCCCTTGACGGGGAAGGGAGCGTAGACAAGAGTCCGCGCGCGATGTCGAGCGAGCCGAACCTCCCCACCCCGCGCGTCTCGATCGTCATTCCGATCTACAGCGAGGAGGCGATCCTCCACGCGGCCGTCGTGGACCTCATCGATCGCCTCGAGCCGCTCGGGTGGCCCTACGAGCTGGTCCTCGCCGAGAACGGCTCGAAGGACGCGACGGTGCAGATCGCCGAGGAGCTGGCCGAGCGCTTCCCCGCGGTGCGCACCTTCTCCTTCGGCCAGCCCAACTACGGGGGCGCGCTGAAGCGCGGCATCCTCGAGGCGCGCGGCGAGTTCGTGATCTGCGACGAGATCGATCTCTGCGACACGGACTTCTACGAGCGCGCGATGGCGCTGCTCGAGACCAACGAGGCGGACTTCGTCGTCGGCAGCAAGGTCATGCCCGGCGCGAGCGACGAGCGGCCGTTCCTCCGCCGGCTCGGCACCCACGTCATCAACGGCATGCTGCGGGTGTCCCTGGGCTTCAAGGGCACCGACACCCACGGCCTCAAGGCCTTCCGCCGCGCCGCGGTCGTCGACGTCGCCCGGGCCTGCCTGGTCGACAAGGACCTGTTCGCGAGCGAGCTCGTCATCCGGGCCGAGCGCGGCGGCGTGCGCGTGGTCGAGATCCCCGTGCGTGTCCTCGAGAAGCGCCAGCCCTCCATCCACCTCTTCCGCCGCGTGCCGAACGTCATGAAGAACCTGACGAAGCTCTTCGTGGCGATCCGCATCAAGGGTTGAAGCCGATGCGCCTCGCCGCCCTCAGCGTCGATCTGGACGAGATCGGCTGCTACGCGGCGATCCACGGGCTCGACGCGCCCGGCCGGTCGGGCCGCGCGATCTACGAGCGCGCCCTCCCCCGCCTGCGCGCGCTCTTCGCCGACGAGGGCGTGCCGTGCACCTTCTTCGCGATCGGGCGCGACCTCGACGGGGACAACGGCGCGCGCCTGCGCATGCTCGCCGAGGAGGGTCACGAGATCGGCAACCACTCGCTCGATCATCTCTACGACCTCACGCGGCGCGACCGGCGCACGATCACCGCGCAGATCGCCGGCGGGATGGAGGCGATCGAGCGCGCGGTCGGCGTGGTCCCGCTCGGCTTCCGGGCCCCCGGCTACACGATCACCGACGACGTCTTCTCGGTGCTCGGCGAGCTCGGCGTGGCCTACGACTCGAGCGTCTTCCCCTGCCCGGCCTACTACCTGGCGAAGACCGGCGCGATCGGCGCCATCCGCGCCCGCGGCCGCCGGAGCCAGAGCGTGGTCGACGATCCGCGGGTGCTGACCGCGCCCGCCGACCCCTACCGGGTGGGCAGGCCCTACTGGCGCCGCGGCGACGGGGTGATGGAGCTGCCCATCGGGGTTTCCCGCGGGCCCCGCCTGCCCTACATCGGAACCAGCGTGGTGCTCTCGGGGGAGACCGGCGCGCGGCTCCTGTCGCGCGCCATCGTCGGCCGGCCGCTCGTAAACCTCGAGCTGCACGGCATCGATCTGGCCGACGCCGACGAGGACGGCCTGACCTGGCTGAGGCCGCACCAGCCCGACCTGCGGCGGACCGCGGCGGAGAAGGAGCGCGCGCTGCGCAGCGCGATCGCGACCCTCCGGGAGGCGGGCTACCGCTTCGTCACGCTGGGGGAAGCCGCGGAGGCCTTCGCCGGTTGAGGCGGCGCGATGGAGGGGGCGGGCACGACGACGAGCGCAGGCGGACGCGAGCTGCTCCAGAAGCGGGTGGCCGCGTTCGCGGCGAGCTTCGGCGGCATCATGCTCGTCGGCGTCCTCGCGCGCACGGTCGCGGTGCTGAGCTACCCGGAGCAGCTCTCCTTCGTCCCCGCGACCACGATGGTCTTCCAGTTCGGCGCGACCGCGTGTCTCCTCGCCATCTACCTGCTCACCCGCGGCCGGCCGCGGAGCGCGCGCTTCGTCCGGGTGGTGGAGGCCACCGGGCTGCTCGGCGCGGGCGCCTGCCTCGAGGTCGTCGCCTACGGGATGACCGAGCGGCTGCTCTGGGCCGGGCAGCTCGACCGCCTGCTCCAGGATCCGACCACCCAGCTCTTCGGGCTGTTCGCCCTGCTGATGCCGATGGTCGGCGCGTCCTTCGTGCTCACCTACGCGCTGGTCATGCGCGCGGCGTTCGTGCCGACCTCGGCCAAGCACACCGCGATCCTCACCCTCGCGGTCGGCTCGCCGCTGGTGGTCATCGGCTGGCTGGCCGGCAGCGGGGTGGACGGCGCGCGCCTCGAGTTCTTCTCCTCGAGCTCCCTCGCGCTCGGCGGCGCCGCGCAGTGGGTCGTCACCACCCTGGTCTGCACGATGATCTCGAAGGTCATCTACGGCCTGCGCGAGGAGGTGCGCGAGGCGCAGCGGCTCGGCCAGTACACCCTCGAGGGCCTCATCGGCGAGGGCGGGATGGGCATGGTCTACCGCGCGTCCCACGCGATGCTCCGGCGCCCGACCGCGATCAAGCTGCTCGCCCCCGAGCGCGCCGGCCGCGAGTCGCTCGAGCGCTTCGAGCGCGAGGTGCAGCTGACCTCCCAGCTCACCCACCCGAACACGGTCACGATCTTCGACTACGGCCGCACCGCCGACGGCGTCCTCTACTACGCGATGGAGCTGCTCGACGGAGCCACGGTCGAGGAGGTGGTCGAGATCGACGGCCCGCAGCCGCCGGCCCGGGTGGTCCGGGTGATGGAGCAGGTCGCGGGGGCGCTCGGCGAGGCGCACGCCATCGGGCTCATCCACCGCGACGTGAAGCCGGCCAACATCGTGCTCGCGCGGCAGGGCGGCGAGCACGACGTCGCGAAGGTCGTCGACTTCGGGCTGGTGAAGGAGATCGAGCGACGGGTCGGCGCGACCGTGAGCCGCGAGGGCACCATCAGCGGGACCCCGCTCTACATGGCGCCCGAGATCCTCACCGAGCCCGACGCGGGCAGCCCCCGGAGCGACCTCTACGCGCTCGGCGCGGTCGGCTACTACATGCTCACCGGCGAGCACGTCTTCGAGGGCAAGACGGTGATCGAGATCCTCGGCCACCACATGCACAGCGAGCCGCTGCCGCCGTCGGTGCGGCTCGGCGATCAGGTGCCGGAGGACCTCGAGCGGCTCATCCTCGACTGCCTCGCCAAGAGGCCCGACGACCGGCCGCAGACCGCCTCCGAGCTGCGCCGTCGGCTCGAGCAGTGCGACGTGCCCCGGTGGACGCAGCGCAAGGCGCAGCTCTGGTGGGAGGCGCACGGCCCCGCCCTCACCTCGCGCCGCTCGTCGGGCCCGCCGCCGAAGAGCGCGACGACGATGACCGTCGACCTGATCACGCGAAGGGCGTGACCGGCTCCCAGCCGCGCTTGCCGCGCGTCTCGACCGCCTCGCGCGCGAGCTGATCGGCCTTCTCGTTGAAGTCGTGGCCCGCGTGGCCGGGCACGTAGTGGAGGACCACGTCGTCGATCTGGGCCAGCGCGGCCTTCACGTCGCGGATCAGCTCCTTGTTCTTCTTCGGCTTCCAGCCCTTGGTCAGCACCCCGATCGAGTACTGGCTGTCGGTGTAGATGCGCACCGGCTTGTCGGTGCCGGCGAGCTCGGAGGCCGCGCGCAGGATCGCGGTCAGCTCCCCCACGTTGTTGGTGCCCTCGCCGAGGTACTCGCTCAGCTCCCGCGAGTCGTCGCCGTCGAGGATGAGGACGCCCAGGCCGGCCGGCCCGGGGTTGCCGCTGCAGGCGCCGTCCGCGTAGACGATGATCGCGCCCTCCTCGTGGGGCGGCGGCGCCGCGCTCTTCTTCGAGCTCTTCTTCTTGGGCTTCCTGGCCCCGCCCTTCGCGCTCGGCTGGCTCTCCGGGACCTCGGCCTCCGCGCAGTGCGCGTCGGGCAGGATCGCCGCGCCGTCCACCGGCGTCAGGTTGCGAACGCCGGCCCGGTAGGCGCGTCCGTCGTTCGGCTTGTACCGGATCTCGACCCGGCCCCCTTCGGCGACGGGCTCTCCGGCGGCGTCGACGCGCGCGAGCACCTTGGCCCCGCGCAACAGCATCGGCTTCCACGGCATCGCGCGACTCCTACCACTTGCGAGCCCCGCGGGCACCCCTCATACGAGACGGGCCATGCCCATTCGCGCCCGCCTGGTCGGCGCCGCCCTCCACTACGGCCTCCGCGCCGCCGCCGCCGCCGGCAAGCTCCGCCCCGACGCCCGCCTCGATCGGTACGGCATCGAGGTCGACTACGACGTGCCCTACGGGCCGGCGCGCCACGAGCGCCTCGACGTGTACCGCCCGGCGAGCGCGACCGGCCGCGCCGCGCTCTACCTGCACGGCGGCGGCTTCCGGATCCTGAGCAAGGACACCCACTGGATGATGGCCAAGATGCTGGCCCGCTCCGGCTGGACCGTGTTCAACGCCGACTACCGCCTCGCGCCGCAGAACCCCTTCCCCGCCGCGATCGAGGACGCGTGCGCCGCGCTCGACTGGGTGATCCGGAACGGCGCCCGCTACGGCGCCGACCCGAACGAGCTGCTCCTCATCGGCGAGTCGGCGGGCGGCAACCTCGTCACCGCCCTCGCGCTCGCGACCACCTTCGAGCGGCCGGAGCCCTGGGCGAAGAAGGTGCACGCGCACGGCGTCGTGCCCCGCGCGGTGGCGCCGCTGTGCGGCATCCTCGAGGTCTCGAACGGCGAGCGGTACCTGCGGGACGAGCGGCTGCCCCCCGTGGTCCGCGCCCGCATCCAGCAGGTGTGCCGCGCCTACCTCGGTGACGAAGGCGACGAGGAGCGCCTGTTCTTCGCCGATCCGCTCCGCGTGCTCGAGAGCCCGCTCGAGCCGGCGCGCCCGCTCCCGCCCTTCTTCGCCTCGGTCGGCACCGGCGACCCGATCCTCGACGACACCCGCCGCCTCCACCGCGCGCTCGAGCGCCGCGGCGTGCCCCACGAGGTGCGCTACTACAGCCGCGAGATCCACGCCTTCCAGGCGCTCTACTGGACCGCGCAGGGCCGCCGCAGCTGGGAGGATCTGTTCGCCTTCCTCGACGCCGTCAGCTCCTGATCTCAGCTCCTGAACCAGGTGTCGCCCTCGGGCAGCGGGGGGCAGACGGCGTCCGGGTCCTCGACGATGCGCCAGTGGGTCTCGTCGGCGTCGCGCGCGAAGACGACCCGCTCGATGCCCTCGAGCCCGGAGGCGGCGGTCCCGAGCCGCCGCTCGAGGACCGCGTCGACGACGACCTCGATCTCCTCGCCGAACCGGTCGAGCACGTAGTCGGGGCTCTCGCGCGGGTAGTTGGCGAAGAGCCGCACGAAGCCCGGCGACGCCGGCCGGGCGTCGGGGTTCAGCCAGGCGAAGTCGGTGGCCATGCAGACGTCGACGCGCGCCGGCTCGGGCGGGCCAGCGTCTTCGACCGACCCTGCGTCATCGAGCCCTGCGTCATCGAGCCGCCCGGCGTCGATGGGCGCGGGGTCGATGGGCGCGGGGTCGAGGCCATTGGACAGGTAGCAGCCCTGGAGGGCGAGGAACGCGAAGCAAGCGAGGCGGGTCATCCAGGAGAGGATGACGCCGCCTCGCGGGGGCCGAAAATGGACCGGCTCCATGGGAGCCATGGGCACCGGCTATCGATTCAGAACGCCGCGCGGAGGGCCCGGCGCTGGCCCGGGGCGAGGTCGACCTGGAGGACCTGGTCGGTGGTGCGGTAGCGGGCGAGCACCTCGTAGCTGCCGCTCGAGACGCGGCCGGCGACGCCGCTGCCCAGGGTGCCGACGACCCGGCCGTCACGCTTCACGTAGGCGATGCCCGGGGCGTGCTGGCCGTTCGCGGTGAAGCGCACCTCGAGGATCGAGGTCTCGAAGGCGGCGCGCGCGGTGGCGAGCCCGTCTCGGGTCACCGTCACGCGCACCGTCTGCTGCGGGCGGTCGAGCGCCGAGGTCAGGGTGAGCGTGGCGTCGTAGGTGCCGACGGGCAGCTCGAGGGGCACGGTGCAGTCGCCGCTGGCGAGCACGGCGCCACCCTGGCGGAGCTCGATCGTGCCCGGCGCGTAGCCGCCGTTGTCGGTGATGCCGCAGGCGATCCGGCCGCGCTCGGCGGGCGCCGGCGTGGGCTCGGGCTGGGTCCGGGTCATCGCGTGGCTGGGCCCCCGGGTCATCGGCCGCCACTGCTGCGCGGGCGGCGCGACCTGCCTCGGCTGCACCGTGTACGGTGTGGCCTGGGGGCTGTACCGGAAGGTCCGCAGGGTGTACTGGGCGTCGGCGGCCGAGCCGCTCAGGGCCAGTCCGGCGAAGAGGGCGAAAGCGAGAAGTTTCGTGAGGTTGGCCGTCATGTTCGTTCCTTGCACCGAACGGATCGACGCAGGCCGCCCCGGGGCATTCAAAGACGAGCGGCGTGCGGCCCCCAGGAGCGGTAGATCGGGGCCATGCGGTACCGAGTCCGGTCCAGCTGGCGCACCCGCGTCCTGCTCTTGATCGCGGTGATCGTCGCCGGCGTGATCGCGTGGCTCCGCGTCGGCGACCAGCTCGACGCCTCTCCGCCCCCGCCTTCTTCGGTCGAGGCGCCTTCGGAGGACGAGCCCTACGCGGTCGACGTCGAGCTCGTGCCTTCGCCTTAGGCTGGCTTCGTCGGGGACTTTTTACTCTCGCAAAGGCGCGAAGCCGCAAAGGGGCTTGGCGGGCGGCGACATGGGGGCTCGCCGGCGCTCGGACCGCTGCTCGTTCGGGGAGTCTGCTTGAATTCGAATTGTCTCTCGCAGAGGCGCAGAGGCGCAGAGATGGGGCGTTGGGGGTGGATTGCGGTCGTCGCGCTGGGCGCGCACTGGAGGATCCTCGCGGGCTCCGGCTCGGCGGCTCCGCGGGGCGACGCCAAGCGAGGTGCGCGCCCTCCCACGGGCCTGCTCGCCCTCTGCGCCTCTGCGCCTTCGCGCCTTTGCGCGAAATTATCTGTCACCCGATCGACCCGGAGCGAGTGAGGGTCGGGGACGATCTTCCCCATTTCCCCATCGCGGTCAGGACTCGGAGTCGGACGAGGACTCGGTCGCGGGCTCGGCCTCGGCCTCGGCCTCGGGCTCGGGCTCGGACTCGGTCGCGGGCTCGGGGGCGGAGTCGGGCTCGGGCTCGGGCTCGGGGGCGGAGTCGGAGGGGGCTTCGGCTTCGGAGGCGGAGCTGCGGAGCTCTCTCCACATCTCGAGCATGCCCTCGAGCTGGTCGGTCGAGGCCTGGGCCACCAGGCGCAGCTCGGCGCCTCGGACGCTCATGCGGATGGCGCGGAGGACGCGGCCGACGACGGTGAAGCCGGCGCCGGGGGTCTCGAGGGCTCCGTCGATGCGGGCCTGGATGGCGTCGCGGAGGCGCTCGGCGTCGGCGGCGGTGGCCGTGCGGAGGGCGGCGCTGAGGGTCAGGCCGTCGCGCACGCCGACGCCGATGGCCAGGGCGCGCACGGTGGCGAGGACCGCGAGGTCGCCCTCGGCGCCGCGGGCGGCGCGGCGGAGGGTCGGGAGCCAGCGCTCGGGGAGCTCGCCGGCGAGCACCACGTCGCGTCCGGCGGCGACCTCGGCCCAGAGGGCGCCGAGGGTGCCGGTCGCGCGGGCCGAGGACGCGGCGCCGCGGTGGACGCGGATCGCTTGCGACACGCTCTCGCGATCGCCGCCGACCACGCCGTCGGCGCCGAGGAAGGCGGCGTGGCTCTCGCCGTGGGCCGAGGCGATCGCCGTCTCGCCCTCGATCTCGACCGGCTCGACCCCGCCGCCGCGCTCGTTCAGCACCGCCTCGACGCAGCGGACGAGCTGCTCGCGGCGGGATCGGCCGCGCGCCACCTCGCCCCGGGCGACGAAGCCGGCGTACTCGAACGGGTCCTCGTCGGGGCCGCTCGCGAAGATCACCACGTCGTCGACCAGGGCGAGCGGGTCGTAGCCGCAGACGCGCTCGATGCGGCGGGCGCCGGTCGCCTCCTCCTGGTCCATCGCCAGCCGCCAGATCGCGGAGTCGAGCAGCGCGTCGACGTCCACGCGGGCGACGACCCGGGCGTCCGCCGGCGCCACCGCGAGCGGATCGGCGGGCACGTCGTCTTCGCCCACCAGGCTCATCGCGATCCCGCCGCCGAGGATCACGACGGCGGTCAGCACCAGCCAGCGGGAGCGACGCCAGAGCTCCATGTCAGGCCCGGCCGCGCAGCGCGCGGAGGAAGGCGTCGGCCTGCTCGAGGGGCACGCGGGTCAGCCGTAGCGGCCGCCGGGCGCGCGCGCTCAGGTCCATCGTGACCCGGCCGCGAGCGCCGGGGACGAGCACGTCGAGCGCGAGGTCGAGCGCGGCCCCGCCGAGGATGAGCCCCGCGGCCACCAGCAGGAGGATCAGCTCGCCGCTCCGGGCGCCGTCGAAGAGCACCACGCCGCCGAGCAGGACCCCGACCGCGAGCGCGACCACGCCCACCAGCAGATGCAGCGCCGGGTAGCGGACCCGCCGCCCCGCGCCCTCGAGCGCGTCGAGGCGCCAGCGCTCCTCGCCGTCCCGGACCACCCGGCCGAGCATCGAGATCTCGGTGCGCACGGTGACCGCGCCGCCGCTCAGCTCCAGCGCGGCGCTCCGACGCACCCCGAGCAAGAACCCGAGCCCGCGGACCAGCCAGGTGAGGAGCGCCCAGCCGCTGACCCAGCGCAGCACCTCCACCGCCGAGCCCCGCGGGGCGCGGCCGAGCGCGCCCTCCACCCGGGTCGGGCCGACGCTCAGCTCGTCCGCGCCGTCGCCCGCGAGGGTGCTGGCGAGGAGCCGCGTCGGCTCGTCGAGCGCGGCCGAGCGGATGACGTCGCGCAGGGCGTCCTTGGCCGCGGCGGAGCTGGAGTCCGAGAGCGCGGTGAGCCGACCGGCGTTCCGGGCCCGGACCTCGGGGCGCTCGCCGTCGCGGCCGGCCGCCTCGTCCACCACCGCCTGCGCGACCTCGGCCCACACCTCCGCCGCGCGCGCCTCGTCGAGGAGCCGGTCGACGAACGGGTAGACCGCGTAGTCGGTGCCGAGCTCCAGCCAGTCGGCGTGCCGGACGAAGCGCCAGACCCGCTCCTTCCGGTCGGCGCCCTCCGTCCGGCCGAGGCCGGCCACCGCGAAGGCGGCCACGAGGGCGCGCTCCAGCGCCGAGTCCGGGCCCCGCTCCAGGATCGACAGGAGGTTGCCGGCCTCGGTGGCCGCGCCCTCCCGGGTGACCGAGTGCGCCTCGGCCCGCGCGGACACGAGCTTCTCACCCGCGTAGAAGGTGCGCCCCTCGGCCTGACGCGAGAGGAGATCGAACGCGAGCGCCGCGAGGGGGGCCTGGGCCTCCCCCGCCTCGCGCACGGCGGCGACCGCGCGCTCCACGTCGCTCGCCCGGACCGGCTGTGCCTCGCTCGCCATGGGCGGCGGAAGATAGCAGAGCCGGCCCGAGGGCCAACGTCAGCGCATCTCGACGCCGTACGCGACCCGGGCGATGTCGTAGACGTCGCCCGGCACGTTCACCGTCACGGAGAGAGTACCGGCGGCGGCGCTCGCCGAGGCCACGTCCAGCGTCAGGAGGTGATCGGCGCCGGGGGCGAGCGTGATCGTCCCGGTGGCGAGGGCGACCCCGTTCACCGTCAGGTCGTCGACACTCCCCGCGGTCCAGTCGAGCGTGCGCGTCTCCGCGCCGTGGTTGACGATCCGGTGCGTCAGCCGATGCGGGCGCCCGACCTCGCCCAGGCTCGCGTGGTCGAGCCCGATCGAGAACGGGTTGGCCTCGAGCCGGAGCTCGATCTCGCCGGGGGTCAGCGTCGAGCGAGGGCCGTTGATCCAGGTCTCCTGCGGCGCGCTCGACCACCCGTCTCCGACCTCGTCGATCGGCGTGAACCGGAGCCCCAGGGCGGTCGCCGCCACGGCTCCGATCAGGTCGGGGTAGCTCGCGGTGAGGGTCACCTCGGTCTCCGTCTCCCCGCGCGCGACGCGCATGGTCAGCTCCTGCGGCGGGTGGTGCATCGTCCCAGCGTGTGTGATGGGAGTGAACGCCCATCGCGAGCCGGACGGATGAGTGAGCCGCCACCGGGCCTCGAGGCGATTCAGCCCCAACGGCTCCACGCCCAGGTGGCGCAGCGACACCCCGGCCCAGGGGATCGTGCGGCCCTCGACCGGCTCGGGCGCGACTCCTCCATCGGGGCCGGAGTCGGGGCCGGAGTCGGGGCCGGAGTCGGGCGGGGGCGCGCCGGAGTCGAGCCCCGGGTCCATCGGCACGGCGCAGTCGACCGGGGGCGGCGGAGGAGGCGGCGGAGGAGGAGGAGGCACGGACACGTCCGGGTGCCCGACGCCGGCGTCCTCGGGGTCGGGGCAGTGGCTCTGGTTGCAGGCGGCGGCGATCATCGCCGCGAGCGCGCACGTCGCGATTCGAAGCATGGTTCCTCCAGCCACCGCGAGAACGCAAGACATGCGCCACCGAGGTTTGCAGCGCCGGAGCGCGCGGAGGTGCCGCAGAACGTCAACTCCTCGCGCTGCGGTGACGAGATGCGTCAGTCGGAGAGCGGCTCGACGGCGTCTCCGACCCGCAAGGTTCCGCTCCCATCGTGCACGCAGTTCTGCCCGAAGTAGACGCTGCGATCCCGCTTGCGGATGTTGGCGAGCGCGGAGAGATGGTCCCGGGTCGACTCTCCGCGGTCCGGATCGACGTCGATCACCGCGCAGCGCGCGCAAGCCTTCGTGCCGTGGAAGGTCACCGGGCCGATGCGGAAGCGCCCCCAGTCGTCCTCCGCAAAAGCCGACGCGCCCTCCACCACGAGGTTCGGTCGGAAGCGGCGCACGTCCGCCTCGGCGCCGAGCGCGCCGGCGAACGCCGCGAGGCTGCCGTCGCTCACCACCAGGAACGGGAAGCCGTCGGCGAAGGACACGAGGTCGCCCTCGCGCGCGTGCTCGAGGTCCACCTGCCGCCGAGTCCGGCGGGGCATGCGCACCAGCCGGACCTCTTGCCCGAGCGCGTCCGAGAGGAAGCGAGCCGGCTCGTCCCCCGCGTCGACCGCCTCGACGTCGTCCTCCCACACGGTGACCGAGAGGGGCGGCCCCTCGACCTCGCGGGAGATCCGCACCGAGGCCTCGCCGTGCGCGATCACGAGCTCCCCGTCCTCCACGTGCGGCGCGAGGAGCGCCATCCGGGGCAGCGTGCGCTGGGTGAGGAAGTGCCCGCTCGGCTTCACGACCATGAAGCGGCGGTCGTGCACGAGGCCGCGGTCGTCGACCTCGGCCGCGTCGACCTGGACGCCGGCGAGGCTCTTGACGGGGTAGACCCAGATCTGTCCGAGGCGCACGCCGCGAGCATGAGCCCCGGCCGGCCCCGCGTCTACAGCCCCAGCTTCTCGCGGAGCGCGGCGAGCTCCTCGTCGACGCTCGGATCCCGCTCCGGCTCGTCCGCCCGGGGCGCGGCGGGCTGGTCCGGATCGCCGAGGCGCTCGAAGCCCACCGGGAGCCCGGTCGGGCGCGCGCCCTCGAGCTCGCCCCGCGCGAGCCCCTGCACGATCTCGGCGGCCCGCGCCGCGCCCTGAGCCGCCTCGAGGCCGAGGGAGGCCTCCCGGCCCTGGGTCAGCGCCTCGTCGGCGAGCGCCGCGTCGAGGGTGACGGCGAGGGTCGCGGTGGAGTCGGCGAAGCGCGCGAGCTCGGCCTCCTCGATCACGTGGGCGAGCCGCAGCTCGCTCCGGCGCGGCGGCACGAAGATCAGCGCGGCCCCGGTCGCCATCCCTCGGATCGTCTCGGCGCCGCCGACCCGGCCGAGCACCGCGTCGGCGATCTGGTAGGCGTCGAGCGCGTCCGCTCCGTCGGCGAACATCATCGCGTCGAGCCCGTAGCCGGGCACCTGCTGGCGGAGCCGCCGGGCGAGCTCGGGATCGCTGCCGACGTCGAAGAGCCAGCGCACGTCCTCGCGCACGAGCGAGAGCTGCACGAGCCCGGGCGCGAGGTCGCCCTGCTCGAGCGCGTGCCCCCGCACCACCACGCAGCGCCCCTCGACCTCGCGGGCCGCGCGCAGCGCGTCGCGATCCTCGGCCGGGCTCCACCCGTCGGGCGCGATCGGCCCCGCCACCCGCACCCGATCCCGGCGCGCCCCGAGCGCGATCACCTCCGGCACGAGCGCCTCGTGCGGCACGATGACGAGGTCGGCGTCGAGCTCGCCGCGCCACTCCGAGCGCAGGAACGGCAGCACCGCCACCCGCAGCGGGACCCTCGCCTCGGCCGCCCGCTCCAGCGACCCGGCGTCCAGCGCGACCGCCACCCGGGCGTCCTCGAGCGACGTGGTCTCGGGCACCGGCAGCGCGATCCCGCTGCCCTCCGCCTCGCCCTCGTCGCCCTCACCCAGCGCTCGCTCGAGCGCGGCCGCGATCCCTCGCCGGGCGGCCCCGGCGTCAGCGTCGTAGAGAACTTTGATCACGAATGCCCCTGCCCACTTCCCGTGCCCCTGCCCGTGCCCGTGCCCATGCCCGCGAGCTCCGATTCTGATTCCGATTCCGGTTCTGCGTCCGAGACCGAATCCGAGACCGACTCCGAATCCGAGACCGAATCCGAATCCGAGACCGAATCCGAATCCGGGACCGAATCCGAGACCGATTCCGAGCCCGCGACCGGCTCCGATTCCGAGCCCGCGACCGGCTCCGAGACCGACTCCACCTCCGGCGCGACCTCGTCCAGATCCTCCCCCGCCGTGGCCCTCGCCTTGGCGGCGGCCATCTCCGCCGAGTCCGGCAGCCCCTCCTCGGCGAGCATGCCGGAGAGGGGGCGACCGGGGTGCAAGTAGAGGTGACTCTTGCGGTACCAGGCGAGCAGGCGCATCACGAAGATCTTCGCCACCGCGGCCGCCGGGACCGAGAGGAGCACGCCGAGGAAGCCGAAGAGCTCGCCGCCGACCATGAGCGCGATGAGCACCCAGATCGCCGGGAGACCGACCTTGTCGCCGACGATGCGGGGCGTGATCACGAAGCCCTCGAGCACCTGGATGATCGTGTACGCGGCCACCACGCCGATGATCTGACCCCAGCCCTGCCAGCTGAGGAGGCACATCAGCAGGGCCAGGACGAGCGCGGTGGCGCCGCCCACGTAGGGGATGAACGAGACCAGGCCGGCGACGATGCCGATCGGGATCGCGAGGCGCACCCCGGCGATGGAGTAGGCGACCGCGTAGAGCACCGCGAGGGCCAGCATCACCAGCACCTGCCCGCGGATGAACTGGCCGAGGACCTCGTCGACCTCGCGGGCCACGTCGACCACGAACGGGCGGTAGCGGAGCGGCACCAGGTCCCGGATGCCCGCGGTCATGCGGTCGAAGTCGTGGAGCAGATAGAAGGCGATCACCGGCACGATGAGCAGGCTCGTCACCACCGCCAGGAGCGAGGTCGTGCGGCCCCAGATCCAGCCCGCGATCGTGCCCATCACCGTGGCCGCGCGCCCGGCGAGATCGGTCGGCGCCAGATCGCCGCCCTCGCCGCCGTCCTCCACCAGCGCGCGGAGGTCGTCGAACGAGTGCGGCACCTCCACGCCGTAGGTGGCGAGCCACGGCTCCACCGTGCGGCGGATCCCCTCGAGCTTCTCGGGCAGCTCGCTCGCGAAGAGCGCCACCTCCCGGACCACCATCGGAACGAGCACCAGCGCGCCCAGCGTCATCGCGCCGAGGGTCAGCGCCAGGAGGATCACGATGCCGACCGCGCGGGGCAGGCCTCGCTCCTCGAAGCGATCCACCAGCGGATCGAGCAGGTAGGCGATGAGGAACGCGAAGAAGATCGGCGTGAGCACGCCGCGGAGCGCGTAGACCGCGAGCCCCACCCCGGCGATCGCGATCAGCGCGAGCAGCCAGCGCGGGAACCGGACCCCCTCGGAAGACGCCACGAGGTCTTCTAACACGTGACGCGAGCGCATCTTCACGCTTCGCGGCCGCCGCCGTACCAGGTACCCTCCGACGGGAAAAGTGCGGGGCCCATGAAGCGAATCGATTTCTACGTCCAACACCTCGTCCGCCACAACGCCACCGGCGTCGTCCTGACCTCCGGGGAGCCGGTGCTCTTCCAGTTCCCGACCGGGGAGCGGAAGTCCAACACCCCGATCGAGCACGCCCAGGTCTCGCAGCTGGTGCAGGAGGCGGCGCCGCCGACCGCGATCGAGGCGCTCCGCTCGAGCGGGCGCGGCGCCTTCGAGCACACCGCGAGCAGCGGCACGACCGTGCAGGTCTCCCTCGAGGCGAAGGGCCCGAGGCAGTGGGTCGTCACGCTCGAGCCCAAGGGCGCCGGCGCCGCGAAGGCGCGCCCGGCGGCCGCGGTCGGCATCGCGACCCCGCAGGACGAGGCCGCGGCGGTGCGGCAGCAGCCCGAGCCCCCGCCGCCCCAGGCGCCCGCGCGGCCGCGGGTCGAGGCGGTCCCGGGCGAGCCGAAGATCAACCGGATGCTGCGGCTCATGGTCGAGCTCGAGGCGTCCGACCTCCACCTCTGCACCGGCGTCGTGCCGATGGTGCGCCTCCACGGCGAGATGCAGCCCCTCGAGGAGCGCGGCCCGTTCTCCGCGGACGAGCTCGAGGGCATCCTCGGCGAGATCCTCCCGGAGCGGAACCGCGGGGAGTTCGACGAGACGAACGACACCGACTTCGCGCACACCATCCCGGAGCTCGCGCGCTTCCGCGCCAACTACTTCCGGGATCGGCGCGGCGTCGGCGGCGTCTTCCGCCAGATCCCCTTCGAGATCCTGCCGCCCGAGAAGCTCGGCATCCCGCCGCAGGTGCTCGACCTCTGTTACCTCACCAAGGGCCTGGTCCTCGTCACCGGGCCCACCGGCAGCGGCAAGTCGACGACGCTCGCGACCCTGATCGACGTCATCAACCAGAAGCGCGCCGACCACATCATCACGATCGAGGATCCGATCGAGTTCGTGCACCCCAACAAGCGCTGCCTCGTGAACCAGCGCGAGGTGGGGACGCACACCGACGGCTTCAAGAAGGCGCTGCGCGCCGCGCTCCGCGAGGACCCCGACATCGTGCTCGTCGGCGAGATGCGTGACCTCGAGACGATCGCGATCGCGATCGAGACCGCGGAGACCGGCCACCTCGTCTTCGGCACCCTGCACACCACGACCGCGCCGTCGACCGTGGACCGGATCATCGACCAGTTCCCCGCCGACCGGCAGGCGCAGATCCGCACCATGCTCAGCGAGTCGCTCAAGGGCGTCATCGCGCAGGTGCTCTGCAAGCGGAAGGGCGGCGGGCGCGTCGCCGCTTACGAGGTGCTGATCGCCAACGCCGCGGTGCAGAACCTCATCCGCGAGGGCAAGACCTACCAGCTCGTCAGCACCATGCAGACCGGCAAGAAGCAGGGCATGCAGACGATGAACGAGCACCTCTTCCACCACGTGAAGAACGACCTCGTGGAGCCGATGGAGGCCTACATGAAGTCGACCGACAAGAGCGGCTTCCGCGACATGCTCAACCGGGCCGGGATCGACCTCAAGCTGGAGTGAGCCGCGAAAACACCTCATGATGTGCGCGTGGGGTGAAGGCGAAACAGAGGTGGCCGGAGGAGGGGCGCCTCACCCGGCGTGAGCCCGTGGGCGACGAGGAGCTCGCGGCGCTGGGCGCGGTCGTGCTCGGCGGCGCCCTCGGGGTGCCGGGCATGCTCGCCGCCGGGCCGGTCGGCGCTCTGGTCGGCCTCGCGGCCGCGGCGAGCGCCTTCGGCTACGCGGAGGTGAAGCGCTGGCTGCACCGGGACGGCGCCCGGACCTTCGCCATGCGCCGCCGCATCCGCGCGCTGGGCGGGCCGGCGCCGATCGGGCGCGCGCAGCCGGGCCTGCGCCGGGTCGAGGGCCGGGTGAAGATCCTCGAGCCCGCGCACCTCGACGGACCCTGCGCCGCGTGGTGGGCCCGCCGCGTGGAGATCGAGCGCCGCTTCGACGGCCTGAGCCGCTCGGGCCGCCCGGTGCACGTCTTCGAGGAGCGCCAGGGCTGCGGCAACCTCGCCATCGTCGACGAGACCGGCGTGGCGCTCGTCGTCGGCTCCCGGGCCACCCTCTGGTGCGAGTCGGCGTTCGCGAGCTTCGGCCCGGGCGGCGGCATCCTCCGGCTCGACGAGGGCGATCGCGTCGAGGTCGTCGGGCTGGCGCGCCGCGGCGAGAGCCAGCGCGCGAGCGACGACGCCCCGAGCGGCTACCGGCACGCGGCGAAGTGCCTGCTCTTCGATCAGTCGCCGCTGCTGATCTTGCGCGAGCCGCGCCGGGTGCGCTGATCGCGGACGAGGTCGCTCGCCTTCACGTCGGGCTTCTGCAGCACGCGCGGCTTCTTGCGCCGGCCGGCCATCTTCCAGACCAGGTACGCGACCGCCGCCAGCCACACGAGCCCCGCGGCGACGACCTGCCAGCTCATGTGAACCCGAGCAGCAGCCCGCCCTGATAGGTCAGCAGCGCGCCCACGTAGGCGAGCGCCGTCATGTAGGCGACCATGAAGAGCGGCCACTTCCAGGTCCCGCTCTCGCGCTTGATGACCGCCAGGGTGCTCATGCACTGGGCGGCGAGCACGAAGAAGACCATCAGCGAGAAGCCGCTCAGCGGGGTGAACAGGAGGCTGCCGTCGTCGCGGCGCGCCTCGGCGAGGGCGGCCCGGAGCGGCACGCTCTCCTCGTCCTCCTCCGCGCCGATGCCCCACACCACGCCGAGGGTGCTGACGAGCACCTCGCGGGCGGCGAACGATCCGATCAGCCCGACGCCGATGCGCCAGTCGAACCCGAGCGGCTCGATCAGCGGCTCGATCGCGTGCCCCAGCTTGCCGGCCGCGCTGTGCGGCAGCTGCGCCTCGGCCTCGCGCGCGTCGAGCTCCCCGAGCCGCTCCTCGAGCGCCTCGCCGGACAGCGCCTCGCTCGCCTCGGCCCGCAGGCCGTCGAAGCGCGCGGTGACCGGCTCGCTCGTGGGGTACGAGAGGAGCCCCCAGAGCACGATGGTGATCGCGAGGATGATCGTGCCCGCGTCGGTGAGGAAGGTCTGGACCCGACGCCAGACCGCCGAGCCCACGTTGCGCGCGCCCGGCACGCGATAGGGCGGCAGCTCGAGGACCAGCGCGGGGCGGGGACCGCGGAGCACCGTGCGCCGCATGACCGCCGCCGCGCTCAGCGTCGCGAGCACGCTGAGCGCATACATCGTGAAGAGCACGAGCGCGCCCATCGAGATCACGCCGCCCACCCGCTCGTTCGCCGGGAACACCACCGCGATCACGAGCGCGTAGATCGGCAGGCGGGCGCTGCAGCTCATCAGCGGCAGGGCCAGCATCGTGACCAGGCGGTCCTTGCGGTTCTCGATGGTGCGCGTCGCCATCACCGCGGGCACCGCGCAGGCGAAGCCGCTGAGGAGCGGGACGAACGCCTTCCCGTGCAGCCCGACGCCGCTCATCACGCGATCGATCACGAAGGCGACGCGGGCCAGGTAGCCGCTGTCCTCGAGCACCGCGATGAAGACGAAGAGCAGCGCGATCTGCGGCACGAACACCACGACGTTGCCCACGCCCGCGATCACGCCCTCGACGAGGAGATCGGTCAGCGGGCCGGGCGGCAGCGTGGCGACGGTCAGCCCCTGCGCCGCGCCGACGGCGTCCTCGATCAGCCCGATGAGCGGGTCCGACCACGCGAAGAGCGCCTCGAAGAGCACGAACATCACGAGCGCGAAGGCGGCGAGGCCGAGCACCGGGTGGGTCAGCGCCGCGTCGAGCCGGGCGGTGAGCGCGCGGGTGGCCCCGCCCTCGGGCGCCGTCACCGCGTCGCGCACCCAGCCGTCGATCCGCGCGTAGCGCGCCGCGATCAGCTCGCGGTCGACGTCGCGCCCCGTCTCCTCGGCCCGCGCCCGGACCCCGGCCACGACCTCCCGGAGCGACGCCGGCACGCCGACCAGCTCGTCGTCCCCGAGCGACAGGAGCGCCCAGGTCGAGCGCGCCCGGATCGCCGACGCCGGCTCGTCCGGGTGCAGCCCCGACGCCACCGCCTCGATCTCGACCACGTCGGTCTCGAGCGGCCCCTCGAGCGGCTCCGGCGCGCGCGCCTGGGCTTCGTCGGCGAGCGCCTCCTTCACGGCCGCGCCGAGCGCGTCCAGCCCCTCGCGCCGCACGGCCGAGATCGAGACCACGCGCGCGCCGGTGCGCGACGCCAGCGCCTCCTCGTCGACGGCCACGCCCATCTTGCGGGCCTCGTCGATCATGTTGAGCGCGATGACCGTCGGCCGGCCGGTCTCGACGATCTGGAGCGCGAGGTAGAGGTGCCGCTCGAGCGCGGTCGCGTCGGCCACCACGATCACCGCGTCGGGCGCGGGCCCCTCGGGCGGCAGGATCGCGTCGACCGCGACCTGCTCCTCGGGCGAGCGGGCGCTGAGGCTGTAGGTGCCCGGGACGTCGAAGAGCTCCACCGAGTCGCCGCCCACGCTCCAACGGCCGCTCCGGCGATCGATGGTGATGCCCGGGTAGTTCCCGGTCCGCGCGCGGGCGCCGGTGAGCGCGTTGAAGAGCGTGGTCTTGCCCGCGTTGGGGTTGCCCGCGAGGGCGACGGTCCGGCGCGCGCTCATGACCGCTCTCGCACGTCGGCGAGCGCGATGCCCGCGGCCTCCTGCCGGCGGATGCTGAGCGAGTAGCTGCGCACCCGGAGCTCGATGGGATCGCCGAGCGGCGCGACCCGCACGACCTTCACCCGGGTGCCCGGGAGCACCCCCATCTCCATCAGCCGGCGCGACACCGCGCGGGGGCCGCGGACGTCGACCACGGTCGCTTCGGCGCCGACCGAGAGGTCGGCGAGGGTCGGGCCTTCGTCACTCACGGAGGAACGATAATCGTTCTCGCAACCGCGGCAAGCCGGCGTCGCACACGTGATTCCCCCGGGAATTTCACCTCGATCGGCGACCGTACGAAGATTACACTGTCCGAGGATGATTCCGGAACGGGTGAACATGCGAGAGTCGACGTCGGCCGGGGGGCTGGTGGCGAGCGCGGTGGCGGAAGCCGTCGGCGCGTTCGCGGCCCCTCGGGTGCGGGCGAAGGTGCTCGAGCTCGCCCTCCGGTGGGCCCGACGCGGGGACATCCCCGAGTGGGGTCCCGACGTGCGCGACTTCGTCGAGGGACCGCTGCTCCGGGCGACCGAGGAGCTGCTGGGCGCGGACCTCGCGTCCGCCATCTCGGACGAGCTCGCGCCGATGGTGCGCATGCTCGACGACGCCGAGAGCTCGGGCGTGCGCAAGAGCGTGCCCGCGCCGCCCGCCCTCCCCGACTTCGAGCGCGCCCCGGCGCCGCTGCCCGACCGGCCGCGCGCGACGGGTCACCGCCTGATGGCCACCGACCCCGCGCCGAGCAGCCTGCCGATCGTGCTGATCGCGAGCGGCGACCCGGGGGCGGTCGAGGCCCTGAGCCTGGCCCTGGCCGGCCACGCGACGGTCGAGCCGGTACGTGACGCGCTCGCCATCCTCGAGAACCTCGGGGGCGACGACGCCGCGGTGGTGGTCATGGACTGCCGCCGCCCGGTGGTGCGGGTCGAGACCCTGCTCGCGCTCTCGCCCGAGCTGCCGCCCGACAGCCGGGTCGTGCTCTGGGGCGAGCCGCGCAACCTCGACGACTCGCTCCGCATGCTCGGCGTCGGCCTGCCGCCGTCCTGGGTGCGCTGCGGCCGCGAGGCCCGCCAGGACGACGTGGCGGCGGTGTGCCGCGTGATCTCCACGTGAGCGCGTGGTAGCCCGAGGGCGCATGACGCTGCCCGCGCTCGCCCCGCCCTTCCCCGACGTCGACAGCGCCGCGGCCGGCCTCGAGGCCGCCGACTACCTCGCCGATCGCGAGACCGTCGTCGTCGCCTGGCTCGCCGGCCAGCTCGGCCGCCCCCTGCTCCTCGAGGGCCCGCCCGGCGTCGGCAAGACCGAGCTCGCCAAGGCCGTGGCCCGGGCCACCGGCCGGGAGCTGGTCCGCTTGCAATGCTACGAGGGCCTCGACGAGGCCAAGGCGCTCTACGAGTGGGAGTACGGCAAGCAGATGCTCTACACCCAGCTCCTCCGGGACACCGTCGCCGAGACCGTCGCCGGCGCCCGGGACCTCGGCGAGGCCGTCGAGCGCGTCGCGGCGCACGACGCCGCCTTCTTCCACGAGCGCTTCCTCGCCCCGCGCCCGCTCCTGGCCGCGCTCCGGAGCGAGGCCCCCGTCGTCCTGCTCGTCGACGAGGTCGACCGCAGCGACCCCGAGCTCGAGGCGCTGCTGCTCGAGGTCCTCAGCGACTTCGCCGTCAGCGTCCCCGAGCTCGGCACCCTCCCCGCGCGCAGCCGCCCCTACGTCGTGCTCACCAGCAACGCCACCCGCGAGCTCACCGAAGCCCTGCGCCGCCGCTGCCTGCACCTCACCCTGGACTTCCCGAGCGAGAAGCGCGAGCTCGCCATCGTGCGCCGCCGCGTCCCCGAAGCCCAGGACGCCCTCGCCGCCCAGCTCGTCGCCTTCGTCCAGTCCGTGCGTGCTCTCGACCTTCGCAAGACCCCTTCCGTCGCCGAGACCCTCGACTGGGCCCGCTCCCTCGTCCTTCTCGGCGCCGAGGCCCTCGACCCCGCCCTCGTCCGCGACACCCTCGGCGTCCTCGCCAAGCACCGCGAAGACGCCGAGCGCATCGAAGCCACCCTCCACGAGCACCTCTGACGGGGGGGCGAGCGGCGGCTACTCGGCCATCAGCTCGCGGACCAGCGCCGCGTCGTCGAGCGGCTCGGTCGCCGGGTCGCCCTTCTCGAGCGCGCCGCGCAGCCAGGGCCAGTGCGGGCCGCGGTTGCGGCAGCCCTGGGCGCGCTCGCGCTCGGTGCAGAGCACCCGGATGTGGAAGTGGTCGTCGTGGGGGCTCGCGTCGGCGGGCTGGTGCAGCACGAACGCGGCCCGCGCGATGGCGCGGGGGTCCGGCTCGTGGGCCTGCGCCCAGCGGAGCAGCCGGGCCTTCACGCCGCGGCTCACGAAGATCCACTGCACCGCCCAGTCCTCGTCGAGCAGCAGGGTGCGCACGAAGTGCCAGTTGCGCGCGTCGTCGAAGAGGAAGAGCGCCGGCGCCTGCCCCTCCCGCGCGTCCACCGCGAAGCCGAAGCGGTTGTAGGCCAGCCAGCCGCGCGCCTCCCGGGACCGGCCGCTGGGATCGGTGACGTAGAAGAGCACGTCGGCGTCGCGCCCGGTCCGGTGGCTGCCGTGGCGGTGATGGCGGCCGCCCCAGGGCGACGACAGGTCTCCGACCCGCACCGGCGCGCTGCCCGGGAAGCGCCCCGCGACCGAGGCCGCGGCGCCCTCGAGCGCGGCGATCAGGCGGGGCGTCCCGTAGCGCGTCGCCTCGCCCGGCCGCGCGCGCACGTAGCCCTCCCCGCGGTCCGGCAGCGCCCTCCCGTCGCGCAGCACGCCGTGGTTCGTCACCCCGAACGACAAGGGCTCGTCCGGCGCGGGGACGAAGCCGAGGCAGCCCGTCATCAGCGCGAAGACGACCGGCGCGGCGCGGCGGAGCATGCCCACTGGATAACACGGGGCTTGACGCGGGGCGCCACTCACGTAGATCCCCGGGCCGCATGGAAGACGAGCTCGAGCCGATGGGCCAGCTGGCCGCGCACCTCGACCGGGGCTGGGACCTCGTGGCGAAGGGAGACCTGCGCCGCGCCGCGCTGAGCGCCGAGAAGTCGCTCGAGCTCGATGAGGCCTCCCCCGAGGCCCACAACCTGCTCGGCTACATCGCCCAGGCCGAGGGTCAGGACGAGGACGCGCTCGAGCACTACCAGCACGCGCTGGAGCTCGACGAGGGCTACGTGGACGCGATGCTGAACGCCGCCGACGTGCTGGTGCGCATGCAGGACCACGACGCGGCGCTCGCCATGGTGCACGAGGCGCTCGACTGGCTGCAGGACGACGAGATCGACGAGCGGACCGACGCGATGCTGGTCGAGCTCGACATCCACCTCTTCCGCGGTGAGCGCGAGGCGGCGGCCAGCGTGGCCCGCGACCTGCCGACCGGCCCCTTCGAGAACCCGGGCCTCGTGCTCCACGTCGGCCGCGCCAAGCTCGACACCGGCGACCTCGACGGCGCCGAGCCGCTCATCGAGCAGGCCATCGGGCAGCAGCCGCCGACCTCGGACGCGTTCTACTACCACGGCCTGATCCGCGAGCAGCGCGACGACGCGCGCGGCGCCCTGCTCGCCTTCCTCCAGGCCCGCGAGCTCGACGCGCGCATGCCGCCGATGCCCTGGAGCCTCCCGCGCGAGCAGCTCGAGCAGCGCGTGCAGGCGGTCTTCGGCGGCCTCCCGGCCGAGCTGACCCGCGTCCTCGAGGGCGCGCTGGTCGTCGTCACCGACCTGCCCGGCGCCGAGATCGTCGCCGACGGCGTCGACCCGCGCATCCCGGTGCTCCTGGACGTGCCGGCCGAGGAGGCCGAGGCGCCGACCCGCGTCGTGCGCGTCTTCCTCTACCAGCGCAACATCGAGCGCGTCGCCGCCGGCGTGCTCGAGATCGACGACGAGATCCGGCGCGCCCTGGAGGCCGAGCTCCGCGCGACCTTCCCGCACCTCGACGAGGCCGCGCCCCCGGACCCGGAGCCCTAGCTCGGCGCGCCCGCCCGCTGGGACGGCCCGGACGCGATTTGACCCGGTCCCCGTCCGCGGGCAACGTCCCCGCCCATCGAGGTGTCACACATGGTCAATCGTTCGCTCGTGCTCTTCTTCTCCTTCGGGCTGGTCGCCTGCTCGCTCGGCGCTCGCCCGCCCGGACGCCTCGGCGATGGTGGCGGCGCCGCCCCCACGGCCGACGGAGGCGCGCCTGCGCCGGGGAGTGACGCGGGTGAGTGCGTCCCCTCGCCGGAGGACACGCCCGAGACCTGCTCGGACGGCCTCGACAACAACTGCAACTTCCAGTGGGACTGCTCGGACGTGGCGTGCTCGGGGGTCGGCGACTGCCCGATCTGCGGCACCGTCGACACGCCCCTCGGCGCGCCGCTCGCCCTCCCCGACGGCGTGGGAGGCTCGAGCTGCGCGAGCGACGCGGACTGCCCCGGCGAGCAGACCTGCTTCACGATCGACGGGATCTTCGGGCCCACACAGGAGTGCCGCGAGTCCTACCGCTCGACGCTCAGCTTCATCGGCTTCGGCGGCGCGACCTTCGACTCCGTGAACGACATCACGTCGATCTGCGTGGTGATGGAGCACTCCTGGATCCGGGATCTCGAGATCGCCCTCGAGGCGCCCAATGGCGCCCGCGTCCGGCTGCAGGAGTTCCTCGGGCAGGAGGGCGGCGAGGTCTACCTCGGCACGGCGAACGATTGCGACGACGACGGGGCGCCCTCTCCGGGCACCGGCGCGCGCTACTGCTGGACGCCGACCGCGACGCGCCAGTCGATGCTCGACTACGCCAACGCGATGGGAGCGATGGACAGCGTGCCCTCCTGCAGCGGCTCCGGCGCCGTCGACAGCCTGCCCCCGGGGGACTACTCCGCGGCCGACGACTGGTCGAGACTGCTCGGCGCCCCTCTCAACGGCGACTGGACCCTCTCGGTCACCGATCTCTGGGGCATCGACAACGGGTACATCTTCGAGTGGTCGATCTCGTTCGATCCGACGACCGTCGAAGACTGCTCCTCGCCGCTGATCTGACCGAACACCCCTTCGCCGAATCGGCTCACAGCATCGCGTCGATGGCGCGGACCATGTCGGCGTCGAGGGCGCGGTGGTGGGCGATGCGGACGTCGAGGTCCCGGTCGCGGAAGCGTGCGAGGGCGCGGCCGATGGCGCTGGCGATCCACGCTGGCGCGTTGCCGAAGGCGCCGCCGCCGAGGAAGGTCAGCCACACCTTGCCGGATCCTTCGCGCTCCTCCGCGTCGAGCAGCGCGCAGCGCAGGGTCGCCTCGTAGGCCGCGTCGAGCACGAGGGTGGCGAGCGGCCGCCAGAGCGCGAGGCTCCCGCTCGCGTAGCCGCAGGAGAGCGCGGAGCAGAACGCCTGGGACACACGGCGCGGCGCGTCGGGGGGCGTGAAGCGGGTCGCGAACGTGACCTCGACGCCGGTCTGGAGGCCGACCCGCAGCGCCCCCATCAGCGCGTCCCGGTCCGCCGCCTCGAGCGCCTCGCCCAGCGCGCGGAGCTTCTCGGGGGTGGAGAACGTGTAGCCGTTGCGCACCTCGACCAGCCCGCCCGCCTCGCCGAGCGCCGCCTGCACCCCGGCGAGGTTCTCGATCTGCCGGTCGCGCGTCTGACCGGCGCGCCCATCCACCGGAGCGAAGTAGTTGCGGTACACCGTCGCCGCGCCGGCGGCGAGCGAGCAGGCCGGCCCCTGCGTCGGGTCCATCGCGTACTGCGTCACCCCGTCCTCGGGCACGTCACGAGGGTCCGCGAACTCCAGGCAGTTGAGCTGCGACGCCACCTGGAACAGCGCGCCCTCGTTCTCGGGCCGCGCGTGCAGCTCGAGCACGTCCCCGGTCACCTCGTGCGTCACCCGGAGCGCGCCCGGCCGCGCGTGAACGGTGCGCTCCCGGAGCGACGCGAGCGACGGCGTCTCGAAGCGCCCGACCGCGAAGCGCCGGCCGTTGGCGCGCGACACCAGCGCCTCTCCGTCCAGCGCGAAGCGCGCGCGCGTCGCCTCGTAGTCGCCCTCCGGGAACCCGAAGAGCTGCTCGAACCAGGTCTGCGTCATGCTCGCCCACCCTACCCCGAAGGGCCCCCTCTTCGCGCTCCCCGCGTCGGTTCGGTGTAGGCTTTGCCGCCGTGGGTGGGACGGACGGGGACAAGCGGCGGCGGATCATCGCCGCGGCGGTGGAGCTGCTCGAGGAGGGCGGGCCGTCGCTCAGCTTCCGGGCGGTGGCGCGCGCGGCGGGGGTCAGCCGAGGCGCCGTGCAGCACTACTTCCCGGACCGCGACGCGCTCGTGCAGGGCTGCCTCGCGCACCTCGAGGAGGCGTTCGCGGAGATGGGCGTCGCGCTCGGCGGCGCGGGGCTCGAGCCGGGCGCGCCGTTCATCCAGGAGGCGGCGCGGCGGCTCTATCGCTTCGGCCGGGAGCACCGCACGCTGCTGCAGCTCCGCTTGCAGACGGCCGCGCCCGACGAGGTGGGCGGCGGGCACTGGACCCGCACGCTGACGCTCGGCCCCGGCGTGGGCGCGGTGGTCGCGCCGCACTCGACCGTGCCGCCCGCGGAGCTCGGCGCGACGGTGAAGTCGCTCGTCATGGCCATCGGTCGCTTCGCGTTCATGAGCGACGAGGAGCTGACCAACATGACGGGCGAGGACGACGTGGACGCGGCGAGCGACGCGGCCGAGCGCTACCTCGCGTCGTGCGCGCTCCGGCTGCTCCGCCCCGGCTCGCCCAAGGGCGCGGCGTCTACGGCGTGAGCAGCCGGACGGCCGTGCGCGCCACGTGCGCCTCGGCCAGCGCGAGCACCGCCTCCGGCGACGCCCCCGGCTCGGCCTCGACGAAGGCCGCCATGTCGTCGGGCTGGAGGATCGCGAGCCCGAGGATCATGGAAGCGAGCGCCTGCACCGCGAGCCTCGCCTCGATCTCCTCCATCCCGCACATCGCGCAGAGCGCCGGGACCCAGCCCGCGAGCCCCCGGCCGAAGAGCAGCTGACGCCGCCGCGGGTGCAGCTCGCCGCGCACGATGGTGGTGCCCAGTCGGAAGCGCACCAGCGCCCGGTCGCGCCGCGCCCAGCTCCAGAACGCGCGGGCCGCGAGCTCGACGCTGCGCGCGGGCTGATCGACGCGGACCTCCGACACCACCGCGCCGACCGCGGCGTCGAGCCGCTCGTAGTAGCCGTCGAGGCAAGCCTCGAGCAGCTCCTCGCGCGAGCCGAAGTAGTACTGCACCGTACCCTGACTGCAGCCCGCCTCGCGCGCCACCGCGCGGAGCGACAGCGAGCCGTGCTCTCCCTCCGCCTCGAGCACGCGGAGCGCGGCGGCGAGGATGGAGTCGTAGGTCTTTGCGCTGTCGGCGTCGGGCGGGCGTGCCACGGGCGAGCTCCTGCGCTGGGCACCATAGCGCGGACCGCCGCGCGACGTCGCCAGACCACCGTACGATTCCGCCGATTGTCGGTCCGCCCTCCCAGTGACACCACATCTCGCAGGGAGGACCTCATGAGCCGACACTCGATCATCGCAACCCTCATCACCCTCGGCGCGCTCGCGACCGGATGCACGGCCGAGAGCCGCGGCGAGCCCTCGCGAGACGAGGCCCGCGCGCTCGCCTCCAGCGGGAAGGCCGACGGGAGCGATCTCTGCGCGCTCCACGGCTGGTACGACGACGCCGTCTGCGACGAGTTCTGCGAGCGCCCCGACCCGGACTGCGAGGGCAGCTGCGCGGTCGATGACGACTGCCCCCAGCCGATGTGCGCGCCGGGCGGCCCCTGCCCCCGCTCGCGCTGCGTCGAGGGCGCGTGTGGCGTGGAGCTCGTGACCGAGGAGCGCTGCGCCGAAGGCAGCCGCGCCTGCGAGACCTGCGGGGGCGCCTACGTCTGCGCGCCGGACGGCATCTCGTGCCCGCTCGTCCGCTGCGACGAGCCCCTCGACGGAGGGTGCGCGCCCGGCGAGCAGCGCTGCGACGGCTGCTTCGGAGACGTGCTCTGCGCGCCCGCCGAGGTCTCGTGCCCGCTCGTGACCTGCGTCGGCCCCGGCCCCGAGTGCGCCGAGGGCGAGCGCGAGTGCGCCAGCTGCGACGGCGAGCTCGTCTGCGTCGGGCCCGACGGCCGGTGCCCCACCCCCGCCGAGTGCGAGGCGAGCGCGGCGTGCCCGGACGGTCAGCGCGCCTGCGAGACCTGCGGCGGGAGCTTCGTCTGCGCGCCGGCCGCGGTGTCCTGCCCGCTGGTCCTCTGCGACGAGTCGGTCTGTCAGGACAGCTGCGCCTACGCCGGGGACGGCGAGTGTGACGACGGCGGGCCCGACTCGGACTACTCGCTCTGCCCGCTCGGCACCGACTGCGCCGACTGCGGCCCGCGCTGAGCCCTGGGGCCTTCCGCCGCCGTCAGTTGGGGGTGGCAGCGCCGGGCCGGCCGCAGCAGCGCTTGAACTTGGCGCCGCTCCCGCACTCGCACGGATCGTTGCGCCCGGGGCGCGCCTTGGCGGTGACCGGCCGGGGCGCGCCGTGCTCCTGGCGCTCGAGCTCGAGCGTCGCGATGACGGCGCGCGCGTCGTAGGGGCGCCGGATCGCGTCCACCAGCACCTGGGGGAGATAGAGGTCGGTCGGCTCGCAGCTCGCGAGCCAGGGCAGCGCGCAGGCCACGTCCACGAGCCGCTCGGGCTGCAGCACGGCGCTCGTGTCCTGCGCGGAGAGCGAGCGCGCCAGATCGCGGGGTGCGTCCTCGCGGCGCTCGTAGCGAAACTCCTCCGGCAGGTGCTCGGCCACGTGCACCATCACCTCCTGCGACGCCTGCGCGTGGGCCTCCTCCAGCTCCTCCGGCGCATCGGCCAGCAGCTTGGTCAGCTCTCGCAGGATGCCGTCCATCGCCTGGAGGTACTCGCGATCCATCTCGACGTACGCGCGCCTGGCGCGCAGGAGCTTGAACGCCTCGCCCCGGGCCTTGGCGCTGTGCAGCCCCACCGCGGCGGTCGCCAGGAAGCCGTCCGCCAGCCCGAAGAACGTCACCGGATCGCGGAGCCGCGCCTTGAGCCCCGGCAGCTGCGCCTTGCCGACGCGCGCGGTCGACCACAGCGCGCGGTAGACCACGGCGCCCACCCCGCTCGAGACGCCCGGCCACGACCAGGTGAAGCTGCCGTCGGCGAGCACCCGGGCGAGCATCTCGCGGCTCGACTGGCTGAGCGCGGCGAGCACGTAGAGGTGCGAGCACGCCCAGAGATCGGACCAGTACCGCCGGAGCGCGCGCTCGTGCTTTCGCTTGGGCCGCGTCACCCCCACGAGGCGCCGCTTGGCGAGCAGCACGTCCGAGCTGACGTCGACGCACGCCCGCAGGAGCGAGTCCCCGAGGAGCGGCTCCCACCGGGCGATGTCCTCGAGCTGCTCCCGGCTGAGGTAGGGCCCGGCCTCGTAGAGCTGGTTGAACTTCTGGCGGAGCAGCCCCTCGTTCTCGGCGCAGTACTCCAGCTGCGCGATCATCTCGCGAGCCCGCTCGACGTCGCGCGCCGCCGCGTCCAGCTGCGCCCGCGTCACCACCGGCAGATCCACCCGCATCCCGCGCGCGAGGCAGGTGACGAAGCGCCCCTCGCGCGTGACGATCACATACGGCCCCTCGACCGGGTCCACGAGCGCGAGCGCCACCCGCTCCGCGCCCTCCGGCAGCTTGGCTCGCTGCAAGGTCGCCCCGAGCAGCGCCGGGTCGTTGTAGAGCCGCAGCGCGAGCTCGACCTGCGGATCGGCCAACCGATCCAGACGCCGGAGAAAGTGCGCCGCGTGCCCCACGCTACATAGCTTGACGGAACACGCGGCGGATTCCAAGTCAGCTCGGACGCAGCCCATCCAGTCCGCCGGCTCAGTGGAGCAGCGCGCGAAGCGCCAGAAGACCGGCCGCCGCGACGAGCAGCGCGACGAGCGTGCAGACCTCGGGCGCCTGCGAATGCCGGCGGGACGGCACGTAGCCCGGCTGCTCCCGGAGCGTGGCGACCCGCTCGCGCAGCGCCCGATGGCCGCCGCCCGTGGCCTCGTGCACCTGGGCGAGGTTGTAGTGGTAGAGACGGATGAGCGCGCTCGCGTAGGTCGACTCGTCGTGTTCGAAGCCCGCCGCGTCCGACCGATCCTCGCTGCGGCGCCAGTACAGCGCGAGCCCCACCCGCAGGACCATCGCCAGCAGGGCGATGGGCACGAACGTCGTCATCGCGTCGTGCAAGGACGGCTCGCGAGCCAGGTAGCCTGCGAGCGCGGCCAGTCCCAGCTTCCCGTACAGCGGGGTCAACCTGGAGAGGCGCATGGGCCCGCGCTCTCCGAGGTGCTCGAGCTCGTGCGCCACCACGGCGCGCAGCTCCGACTCGTCCAGGGCGAGCAGCGCCCCACGCGTAACCGCGACGCTCCTCGCGAAGGGCAGCGCGAACGCGTTCGCGAGGCTCTCGTCCACCACGTACACGCCATAGACCCGCACCTTCAGCTCATGAGCGAGCGCGCGGGTCGACCGGTCCAGCTCGCTCGGCGCGCCGCGGAGGTACCCCACCGCGACGAGCCACCGCGGCGCGAAGCGCTGGTAGACGGTCGCCGCGATCAGCGCGGCGCACAGCATCGTGAGCGGCTCGGCCCACTCCGACGCGACGAGTAGCAGGGTGCTCACCCAGAGGAGGCGAACGGGCAACTCCGCCATGAGCCGACGCGCCGCCTGACCGCGCGTGACCTCCAGCGGGAAGTCCATGGCGGCCATGATCTCCCGCCCGAGCAGGCGCGCCGCGAGCCGCTGACCGACGAGAGTGGCGAGGTAGAACGTCAGCGCCCAGCCGAGCCCGCCGAGCCACCAGCCCATCGCCAGGGCGACCGGTCCAGCCGCCGCTCCGTACACGGCGGCGTGCCGCAACGGCGTGACCCGCCGAGCCCGCTCTCCCCAGAACAGCTCTCGCCGCGGAGGCCGCAGGAGCCGATACACGTACGCCGGGACGACGATCGCCGACGCGGTCGCCGAGAGACACCACGCAGCCAGCCAGAACAGCACCGCCCGAAGCTACCGCCGGTCGCGAGAACAACGCAACACTCGTTTCGCGCCGCCGACCACAGGGGCGGAGCTCGGCGTGAGTCAGGCCATCCTCGGCCGCTCCCGGTCGCCGGCGAGCCCCCGTTCGATCCCCGTCGCCGCCCGCGCAGCCACCGGCCGCGATACGCCCTGACCGACCGGAGTCACCTGCGCTCGGTGCTATGCTTCCGGGGTGAGCGCGCCCGATACCGATGGAGACGTCACTCCGAGCGCTGCCGACAGGCTCCGCGAGCAGGCGCGTCGGTTCGACGCGATGATCGAGCGCTGGGAGGCCGAAGACGTCGAGGACGAGCCGGACTGGAGCGTCGAGGACGTCGGACCGCTGAACCTCCGAACGGTCCGTGACGAGACGTGAAGCTCATCCTCGACACCAGTCCGCTGAGGCAGCTGGTCACCCTGCGCAAGGCAGCGCTCTGTGACGTAGTGAAGCTCGGCGTGTCGGCGCACGGCTGAGGGGCACCCTGCTCCGCCGACGCGGAGCGTTCCGGGGGACTCACTGCTCGATACAGGCGACGAGCGGTCGAGTCGGTCATCTCACCGGCTCTGCCGCGCCCGCTCGAGGAGCGCCAACACCTCGCGGTAGCCTTCGGTCTCTGCGATCTCGAAGAGCGTGAGCCCCTCGGCGTCCTTCGCGAAGAGGTCGGCGCCGCGTTCGAGGAGACACGCCACGTTCTCCGGGTTGTCTCCGCCCACCGCCCACCCGAGGGGCGTCAGGCCTGCCATGGAGTCCTTGCCGGGCTCCACGGCGGCGCCCGCCTCGACGAGTAGCTCGATGCAGCGCCGGTCGTCGGGCCACTCGGCGGCGCAGTGCAGCGGGGTCTTGCCGTCGTACTGGACGCGGTTGGGGTCTGCGCCGTAGCTGAGGAGGAGCGCGAGCGCCTCGGCTTTCCCTCTGACGCGACGTGAATGGCGGCGTAGTCGCCCGCCGGGTCGACCACCGCGCCCGCCGCGAGCAACGCCTCCGCGACACGCAGGGAGCCGCACGCGACGGCGAGGAAGAGAGGCGGCGGCCCGCCGGGCAGGTCGCGGTTGGCGAGCTCGGGCCCATGGACGTTCAGCAGGCGTTGCACCTCGGTGACGTCATCGGTCCGGATCGAGGCCTCGATCCCGGCAGCATCCGTCATGCTCGTACCATCGCCCCAAACTACGCAGGGATCGAGAGGCGCGTCAGACCCAGCCGCAGAACCCGGGCGCGTCGTGGAGATGAAACGCGTCATTGTCGAGCACGTCGTCCAGCGGCACGCCCAGCGCGTCGGACATCTGGAGGACGGCGCCCTCGGGGTCCGCCGCGATGTCGGCTCGCGCCGGCAGCGCCACGCCGAACGGCTCCGCGTCACCGAAGAAGTGCACCACCTCCCCGTGGGCGCCACTGCAGAAGCCCGCGGTCTGCTCCCCTCGGGACGAGGCGAGCGCGACCCCGTGCTCCCCGCCGGCGCCGGAGAGGAGAAAGTACCGCGGGCGCCCACCGCCGGCCGCGGCGAAGTCGGCCCACGCCTGCGGCGAGCCCTCGCCTACCTGGACGCCGAGCAACGACGCGCCGGTGATCACGTAGCTGGTCTCCCCGCGCGTCGCGACGCCGATCCGGCCTGGCCGCACGCGGCCGAACACCAGCTCCCGGTGCCGCCGCACGTCCGTCGACGGCTCGAGGGCTCTCTCCCCCAACCGCTCCGCGAGCGCCCGCGCCTCGATCACCAGCATCGACAGGTTCCAGCCCATCGAAGCACGATGCAGCGTAAGCCCCGCGGACAGCAAGCGGCCAGGTCTCGATACGCCCGGTCCGGTCTGGGTGGCCGCCCGTCGTCGTCCTGAATGGCAGTGTCAGCGGTGGGCGCTACTCGAGCTCGTCGACGACGCGCAGCCCGGGCTCGCGGGTGAACCCGTCGGCGGTCCGGCGACCGTGCAGCTCGAAGCGGGAGGTCACGCCGTCGCAGTCGAGGTCACCCTCTGCGCGGAGCACGAACGCGTCCCCGTCGACCTCGATCGAGTAGGCGTAGCGGACGGGATCCGCGAAGCCGATCCCGAGCGCCGCGAACGCGGGCGGCGCCGAGGCGGGCCACGCCAGGGTCTCACCGCACGGGATCGTCGCCGGCGTGCGCGGCGCGGCGCTCGGGAAGGTGCCGGTCCCCGTGACCTGCGTGTAGATCGCCTCGAGGTTCTGGCGCGCCTCCTCCGGCAGGCGCCGCTGCACGACGATCGGCGCGAATCGGAGCGCGATCCATCCCAGAAACACGGTGCGCGCGAGCCCCGGCTGGTAGCCCTCGACCGACAGCTCGAGGCGGTGCTCGCCGTACCGAAAGTGCCCCGCCTCGTCGATCGAGATTCTCCGCCCGTCGAGCTCGAGCTGGCCGTCGACGAAGTGCATCGGCGCATCGTCTCCCGAGGACAGGATGACGCGGCCCTCCGAGGTCACCGACAAGAGCGGATCCCCCTCGTGGTCGACGACCTGGCTGTCGCCGCGAAGGGTCGCCGCGTGCTCGCCTCCCTCGAGGGTGATCCGGCCGTCCGTGCCCAGCGCCCCGAGCGGCTCCCCGTTCTCGAGGTAACGCAGCGCGGGGTAGGAGCTCGTCTGCCCTGCGGCCGACGGGCCGTCGGACGCGGCGCCGCCTCCAGGCGCCGAGGTCGCGTCACCTGCCGGCGGAGAGGAGGTCGCGCCGCACGCGCACAACAGGACCGCGAGCGAGATCGAGGCTCTACGCATCCCGCGGTGTAACAGCTCTCGGCGCCCGGCCGCCACCAGCACTCGCCCCGCACGTTCCGCCGAACTCTCGCTGAGCCCTGACGATCGGATCATCCATCTGCCCCGTGAGCTTCCTTCGAGCTCCCATGGGTTGGCGCAACTGCGACAAGCAGACTGACGAGACCAGCAAACAGAACCATAGGCGCTAGACAGTAGGCAAAGGCGAGTGCGACCAGCGTGGTCGTCGAGACGACGCCAGATGGAGCATCGTCTGCGACGCCTGCTGCCCCCTCGAAAACGGCGTATGCGGTCACAAAGAGAAGGGTAGCAACCCCCGCCGCCCCAGCCCTGCGATGCAAAGCTCTACTCATTCGACTGGCCCACTATCACTCTACGCCGAGGGCGGTAATCTCGCCCTCTCCTATGACTCCTGACTCCCAGAGCGTGAATCGCATTCCGACCCTGACGTGTGCGAGCACCTCGTTCGAAGACAAGAACACGAGAGGCACATCAGAAGCGGTTTCACCCGGGAAGAGCGTCCGCTCATTGCGGCTCAACAAGAGACGACAGTCATAGCCGTGTGCAGAGAGTGCTGGCGAATCCTGGAAGAAGACCGGACATGCGTAGTCCCCTCCGTTGCCAATCGGATGCTGCTTTCCACCCTGCTCCGGAGCCATCAGGCAAACTCTTGCTGTGACATACTTCATCTTCGCCTCAATGGCACCGGAGAGCTAGCTAGTATGGCCGCGGACCAGGAGCACCCAGGGCGGTTGCGCTGCGACTCGCGGCGGAGGCTGGCGTGCAACGAACTAGGCGAACAGTGCTCGGTAGTGTTCCTGCTGCGACCCGACGAGAGACGGAACGGGCAGCCTGCACAGTCGGCGCAAGGTCTCGCCGTCGAGCTCCCACCATTCTTTCAGCTCACAGAGCGCGTTCAACTGCGCCTCCTGACATTCGACATCGTCCTCGCCGAGTCGCAGGGCCACCAGCAATCGTGTCACCAGAACCACCTGAGATGAGGTCAGAGCGCGCGCGAGGTCGGTGATCTCGTCGGCGCCCCTCGAGCGCTCCCGACTCGCCGGGGAGAGCATCGCGCGAACAGTTTCCAAGAGCTCCTCACTGGCGACGGGCACCGTTCTCCTCCTGGCCACGGCTGTCATTGGCGTTTGCGGATGCCGCAGCGTGGTGCGGGCTGCGCGGATTGCGAAACCGAGCTCCGCGTGCACCCGGGGGTTCCTCGCGCGTGCGACTCGGCTGGAGCGGCTCGACGGGGACTCGGCCCCAGAACCAGCGGCGCGCGTCGCGCTCGCCGCAGGGTCCAGGAACGGCGCGACGGACGAGCGCGCTTCCGTCCGACGCGAGCAGGAACGTGTCGCGCACGTCCGCTCGAACGCAGCGCTCGGACACCGTCCGCCGGAGCTCCCCGCCGCCGACCTCCGAAGGTCGCAGGCAGCCGGCCGGGCGGTCGCGGGGGATCGTGCGCCAGTCGCCGAGGCCGGCGTCCCAGCTGAGCGCTCGATCGGCCCAGACCAGCTGAGCCCAGAAGTCCTCCCCGTCCCCGCCCGCTTCGATGGTGTCCGCGCCACGCCGGGACCACCCGCGCGGGTCGGTCTCCTCCAGGAGAAGACGGTCCATCGGATCGAGGGCCGCGAGGTGCCCGTCGAGCGACGCGTCGGTGAGCGGCTCCAGCGTCCACGCGCGCGTCCCGTTCGCTCCGACCGGTCGCGCCACCGCCAGGCTCCGGACCGGGTCGTCGGCGTCCGTCCGGTCTGCCGTCGCGTCACCGCAGCGCAGCAGGATCCACGCGCTGCGCAGCCCGATGAAGCGCACCTCGCATCGACCGGAGCCGAGCTGGACGGTCGACACTCCGCGGGTCTCGACGATGCGAAGCGACTCGCGGTCCCCGAGCACGCGCTCCCCTAGCACCAGGCCCCACTCGCGCGCCCAGCCTCGGCCGGCGGCCACTCGCTCTGCGACCCCACTCGCCGGGTGAAGGAGCAAGAGCGACCGAGGAGGGCCCTGGCAGCGGCGCAGCCCGCCGCACGAGTAGAGGATACTCGAGGCCTCTTGATGGGGAAGCTCGGCGAGCGTCCTCTCCGCAGCGCGATCGGCCAGGATGTCCGCGACGACCCAGTCACCGACGAAGCGAACGCGGCTGATGAAGCCCTCGACCGGGATCGGCTCCGACGCACGCCGGGTCTCGGGCTCCCACACCCTCAGCGTGTGGCGGTCGGGGGTGAACGCGAGCCGTCCGCGAGGCCCGACCGAGGCCGCGTCGTACCCCGACCACAGGGCGCCGTGCGCCAGGACGGGGAGCGGCGTGGGCGCGGCACCGATGACCTCCGAGCGATCCTCGGACGCGTCCAGTCCGATGAGAGCGCCGCCCTCGACATAGTAGAGGTAGCGGCCGTCCGCGCTGCTACCCACGAGCACGTCGATCCGTCGCCCGGGCCCGACGCCGCGCACCAGATACGTGCCGAGCTCGTCACCGACCAGCTCCGCGGTGTGCCCGTTCGAGTACCAGCCGACGTGCACCCGCCCGTCGCCATCGGTGTCCTCTCGCGCCTCTCGCATGACCGCCCACCGAAGGTCCAGCGACGCAGCCACCGGCGCCCCATCCCCAGCGCCGACCGGCGCCTCCCTCGGCTCGACCGCGTCGGACGAGACGCAGGCCGAGGTCCCCGGGCTCGCGACCCCCGGCGCCCCCACGCTCGCGCAGCCGGACCACAGGAGGACGAGCCCGAAGATCGGCGTTCGACGGACGCCCCTCGCCCGAGCGCTCGCTCGGGCCATCAGGAGCATCGGCCCGTCACTCGAAGTCCCACGGGATCTTCTCGCGGAAGACCGCGAGGGCCTGCTCCAGCAGCTCGAAGTCGAGCGACGCGAACTGGGAGACCGTGCGCGTCCTGGCGGTGTCGTCGCGGAAGATCTCGAGCACGAGCTCGCCGTCGGCGTAGATCTCCACCCCGATGCCGTCGCGACCGCTGACGTCGCTCGCGACGAGGCAGTCTTCGATCGGCGGGTAGCTCGCGTCACCCATGGCGTCCTGACCTTGCCTGATGAGGTGCTACTGGAGTTCGACATTCGTGCTGCTCTCGGCGCGACCGACTTGGGTACACTCGGATATGCACTCACCGCCGCCACGAACACAGCCTCTCACGACGGCTGTCGAAGCCCAACGTCCCCTCGACCCTTGCTCGCGGTGGTGAACGTGCCTGTTGAATCCGCTGAGGGCGTGTACGAGCGCGCTCGCGCCTACGTCGGTGCCCTCGGCTCTGTCTGGTGCCGACCGGCCGACTACGACGGCACGGACTCGGAGCTTCACCTGGCGGTTCGTAGCGCGTTCGGATGCGTTCTCGAGGTGGATGGCGCTGCCAGACTTCAGCCGCCGGAGTTCGTGTTCAAGATCGTCTTCTCCGGAGTTCGGCTTCTCCGAATCACGAACTGCTTTGGTGGCACCGGTACAGCGTCCCTCGTCAACGTGGAGGGGACCCATCTGAAGCGATTCTCGGTCCGACCCGACTCCGGGGAGGCAGCCGTGATTGTCGAAGCCTCGCACTGCTTCCTCTCGGACCTCGATCCGAGGGACACGCGGCGAACTGGCGTCTGGTCTCCGCTACTCCTCGACGTCGAACGCGCTGCCGGCTCGCGTCGCACCTAGCTCAGCGAGGGGGGCCTCACCGCGAGCTCGACAATCCGTCGGCTGCGCCTCGGCCGGCCACGCCGTCAGCGCGGAGACCAGCACCGTGACCAGGGCCAAACCTCGATCGTTTCGCAGGATGGTCACCGTTCACCCGGTGCGGCCGAGCTATCGAGCATCGAAACCAAAATCGTCGGGGTATGGCTCGAACCGACCGGTCTCGAAGTACGGGTCTGGAGGTGCTGACAGAGCAGGCGGAAAGGCGGAGTGCAGGTCACCTGCAACTCTCTGCATCACCGTACCACAGTCGTCGGAGACGACGGCCCGCATTCGACTATCCACTTGCCACATGAACGGCACCCAGCGACGCGAGCGGGGACTGAGGTACTGAAGCACCTGACCAGGGCAGGTACCGAACGGGCCGCTACGGAAAGGCACCGTGTAGTACCCCGGCCAGAGCCTGGTCGTGGCCCGAAGAAACCGGCCAGTACCGGCCAACTGCAACGTCACCTCCCCGCCGGAGACCAGGAGCGCGCTCGGGCCTTGCCATTCCGATTGTTCAGATACGAAGCCACAGGATCTCATGTGGCTCGCGTGCTGCTCCATCTCCGTTTCTGGGCAACTACCTCCCGCGGGAGCCCAGACCGCGTCGAGACTGACTCTGCTAGCGCCCGGGGGGTTCGCCCGCTCCTGGGTAGGTCGGCTCGGGGCACCGCACGCTGAGAGGTGCGAGCCCGCCACAACCGCGAGGACGGCTATCGCCAGGCTGTGATCGGAAATGACCAAGCTGTCGTCCTCGAGCGCGGCAGGCGAGAAAAGGTCTACCAGAGAACGGCAACGACGTCTCCGCCCACCAACGAGAACTGGAGCGCCTGGTCCCTCGTGCCGATGCGTATTCGGCGGCGCTGCCCGCGGACCGAACGCAGGACCACCACGGCGAGGCCGTCAGGCCAAGCACCGTTCACGTAGACGATCGCATCGTAGAGACTCGTGGTGTCACAGGGCAGGCAGAACCTCCGCCCTCCCTCTCTTCGAGCGACGGTGACAGAGGCACAGTGCGCTGTCTCCGTGCTGAGATGTGCCCGCAGCCCGCATGAGCTCCAGTAATGGCGACCGCCTTGACAACCGACCCAGAGCACCGAGGCGAACACGATGAGGAGCACACGACGGAATCCCGAACCGCCGCTACCGACGAATGATGCTTGCACGCGCGAATCCGAGGGGCACCGACGAGCGAGGAACCAGCGCCGCCAGCGTGACCATGCGGTGGGCAGTAGCTCATCCATCCTCGTGGCCGGCGGGGACCCGTAGCCACACTCCGAAGCCTGGGCTGACGCTGCTCCAGGCACAGAGAGCGCGAGGGCCACCAAGAGCGACAGGCAATACTGGACGAAGTTCACAATGACCTTCCCCTCGGGAGGGTGAACCCGGACGCCCGCCGCCCTGCATGTTTGTCGCAGAGCATCATCATGCCTGACGAGCCTTGCTGGCGATGTGGGCCGCGTGGAGACCCGCGCTTGGGTGGAGCTCGAATCCGCCGTCACTGCTCTCATCTCGCCCTCCTTCTGCGCCGCCGGCCACCTCGGCAGCACGCACCGAGCGTCACGATCACGAGCGAGAACGGCACGCCTTCGAAGGATCCGACCGGGCTCCCGACGGCTGAACAGGCGGCGCATGTTCGACTCGGGCTGCTGAGCTCGGGCCCGACATCCCGCCACTGTCGCAGGCGTCTCAGCGTAGGCTCGTAGTCGGCTGCTCCCTCGCGCACGTCATGATTGCAGAGGGAGACGTACGCGACCTCCCGATGGTACGCGAAGACGAGTGTGCGGCTTCCGACCATCGGGGCGTTCACCGGACACATCGAATGGTCGAAGCCCACCGAGACGAGCTCGGCGGGGCGCCCCTTCAGGACCTCCTCGACTCGCGCCACGTACCAATCGGCGCCCGAGTCCGGGGGGTCTTCGTGCGGGCGAACGAGGACCACCCGGTAGATGAAGGTCGCCCCCGACCATGCTTCGCGAGCCGAGACGTGAGGGCAACTGCAAGCCTTGGCCGGGACCGAGACCAGGACGAGTCCAACGCACCCGACCAGGAAGATCACCCAGGAAGGCAGGCAGCTCACGCTCGGAGCGCTGGGGCGCATCGGGAACCTCGCCATCCGATCCCATCTTACACGGAGCTCGCGCCGCATCGCGCACCGTCACATGTGCGGGCGTCCCTGCCTCGGATCTTCCGATGGTTCGCGCCGCCGAGTGTTCTCGGTCGACCCGGCTACGGATACGCGGGGGCTCCGGCGAGGAGTCGATCGATCCCGTCCAGGTTCCCGAGTCCGCTCACGCATTCAGCGTAGGCGTCGAGCTTCCGCCGCCAGGCGCCCGGCGACACGCCAACCACTCTGTCGCCGATCACGCGCTTCCCGCGCTCGGGGCACCGCACGGAGGCCGCCGCGATGGCCAGGGCGTGGGGGTGGTCATTCTGGATGAGCGCCCGGAGACAGAGCAGGGCGTCGTGCTCGACGACCTTTCGCAGGTAGGCGTCCGAGGAGTCCTGGGTCCGCATCAGACGCAGCTCGGAGGTGTCGCCGAGGACCTCCTGAATCTCGTGCCGCGTCGCCGCGGTGGGAGGTTCCAGCTCTCGCGCCTCGTGCCGCACCCGAGCCAGCGCGGCTGCGAGCACGAGCAGCGAGACGCCACGGCTCTCGAGATCGGCGCACACGATGGACGCCGCGGTGTCGAGGTGCGCCAGCTCGCCGAGCCACGTGCGCGCGGTCGATCGTACCCACTCCAGGCACGTCGGGACGACCTGGGCTGCGAGCGCGATGCTGTCGGGCGCGGTCACGCGCTCGAGCACGGCCCAGTCTATCGCCCCCACGGCACATTCCCCGTCGCCGAGGCTCTCGGGGAGGCAGTGACTCCAGGCCGCCGTCAGCAGGGAGCTCTGCACGCACCGCTCGCCGGCACGGAGCAAGCTGGCATGCGCGTCCCATGCGTTTCCGCTCGCGAGGTGGCGCGCCAGGGCGTCCCAGGTCAGCCCCAGCCCCGAGAGCATCAGGTCCGCCACCGGCGGTCCCTCCTGCTGCACGAAGGCCGCGCACTCCAGACCGACGGAGAGCCAACGCAGGCGTTCCTCGACCAGGGAAGCCCGCGCGAGATGGAGCGCGAGCGCGCCAGCCTCTACGGCCAGCGCGCCCACGCCGTCGCGCGGACTGTCGCCGAGCGACAAGGGGCTCTTGCCCGAGATCGCTCGGCAGACTTCGGACTGGCGAGTGGCTTCGAGCGCGCCGAACAGATCCTCGAACGAAGGGACGTCGCGCTCCGCCGAGAAGCGCTGCTCGAGCAGCGACGTGGCCGCTGCGACGAACCGGCTCTCGTACCGCGGCACCGCGTCGCAGAGCACGGGGAAGACGTCGCAGCGCGTGGGGAAGCGCCTCGAGCGAGAGCCGCCCGCGACCCACCAATCAGCCCAGTCTCTCCAGATGTTCTCGTTCATGAGCGGCACTTCGAGGAGGCGAGGGATCAGGTCCCCGCGAGAACTGCGGCGTTCAACCGCGCTCGCGTCGCCTCGAGCAGCGGCGCCAGCACCTGACAGGTGATGGCCCCGCCGCTTCGCACCGCCCGGAAGTACGGGAGAATCCATCCATCGGCGGCCTCGACGAGGCTCAGATAGTCGGACGGCACGCTCGTTCCGAACGCGCGCACGATCTCCGCGTCGTCGACCGTCGCGCGGTGGGCGGAGGCTCGCGGCGGCACCAGCGCGACGAGTCGGTCCAGCGCGACCATGCGCGCTGGCTCCTCATCACGGGGGTCGATGGGGGAAGCGAAGGGGACGTCACGGGTCGAAGACTACTCCACGCGGGTAGGCGAAGTGCCGGCGGCGAACGAAGACAGCGCATCCCCGACCTGCGAGACGTGGATCAGCCACTGCTCCCGCCCGGCCGACTCTACCCGCAACGTGGCGCCGTCCCCGACTGACCTGAGGGTCAGGACGGCCCGACGATAGTTCTCGGCTTCGAGCCAGCAGCCCTCCTCGAGCACGACTCGCTCGGCGAAGCCTGTCGCGAATCCCAGATCCGAAGCGATACGACGTCCCGCAGGGTGGGTGGCTTCTCCGTCGCGGGCGAGGCCCCGGACCTTCAAAGTCGGAAAGATCTCGCGCGAGCACGGCCTCTTCATGGAGGGCGCATTGTGCGCGAACCATCGACCCGCCAATCGGAGATCGTCGAACGCCCAGGTCTCCGACTCGTGGACGGGCACCAGCCTCCACGCTCGCTCGAGCGGATACTCCGCGAACATGAAGTGACTACCCCAGAACAGGCAGAGGAGGCGCCCGTGGATGCCACAGACGGGCTCCAACCCCACTCGACTGGTAGCCACCAACGCCCGCTGAGCGCCGTCCACCTCGTCCATCACGGACTCCGCCACGTCGAAGTCGATGGCGTCCATCCACGCGTCCTCACCCGCGACGCTTCCGAACACTACGATCCCGCCGGAACACCAGAGGAACCGGTAGCGCAGGCCCCCATCAGCAGTCAGCGAGCTGAGCTGACGAGGCAAGACTTCGACCGACTCCCCATAGCTACGCAGCACCTCGGCCACACGGCTGACTTCGTCCAGGCTCACACCCTCATCTCCGGCCAAGCGCCACGAATATTCTACGAGCAGTCATCTCCAGCCAGTCGACCCTGGAGCTGCTCGAGGCGCCGTTGAAACCGTAGCTCGGCTTCGGCGACACCCATCGATGCTCCATCCCCGAAGATCTCGCAGGCGAAGATGATGCTCGTGAAGTCGCGGGCGGTGAGTTGGAAAGCCCGCGAGAACCAGTGCATCACGATTCCGCGACTGTACTTCGAAGCCGCCTCCCTCTCGTGAACCAAGTCTACCATCTCAATCATTGTGGCGCCTCCGTGCGCAGCTGCGCGAAGAGCGTCCACAAGAGGTTCAGCGTCGCTCATCTGCCCCCCACCTGAACGCTGATGCATACCCGCGCTCCCCGGCAATTCTGAGGCCCTCCACTCTCCCGAGGCGCAGACGCAACGCCACTCGTACCGCGAAGACTTGTCGGGCTAGGTGAGCCACACTCATCCCTCCCAAACCACGCGAATCCAGGAACGGAAGGCTGCCGTTCTCCGGGGGCTCGACTCGTGCGGTTGTGTTCCCATGCTCGAGCGTACTCCGCTTCCCGGAAGCGTGTCGTCAGGCGTGGTCTCTAGCAAACCATCAGGCGCCCCGTGGACCTGCAGCGCCCGCTCGCCGAGCTCGCGGTGCTCTCCGTCCCCGCCCCGGGGTCGCGGGCGCGCCGCTTCAGTCCTCTTCGACGGAGCTCAGCCACGCTCGGAGGGCCTCGGGAGGGTTCAGCCTCCGGAGTCGCGGGGTGTTCGAGCCGTCGGGAGGGACGACCTCGACGCTCACCACGACGTCGTTGCGACGCTCGCCTCGACCGAACATGCCGTCGCGGTCGAGCCGGGCCATGGCGCGCTCCAGGCGGCCGAGTCTCAGCTCGGCCTCTCGCTCCAGTTCCTCCTCCGTTCTGAACCCGTGAAGAGGCGGCCTACGCGCCAGCAGCTCGTGTACGGCGCGAAAGTGATCCGCGCCGAAGTCACAGTAGGGCGAGTCTGCGTAGCTCCAGCGCAGCATGTCCCGCTCCTCCGCGTCGGCGTGAGCTGCCGCGAGCGCTTCTTCGGACCACGCCGAGAGCATGGGCGCCACGACATGGCCGTCCACGACCAGCGCACAGTAGTAGAAGCGCTCGGCCGGGTGCTCCCGGAACAGCTGCGAGAACGCCCCCGTCGCGGCCGAGTAGATGGCGCTCTCGAGCTCCTCCACCGACGGGGGTGGCCCGGCTGGCTTCGAAAACGCCATACTACCCAAGTCAAAAAGCAGATCTGGATAGCTCGACCTCCAGACCACGGCAGCGCCGTATTCCGGATGCGCCTTCAAGCGGACAGCGACCTCCAGCGCGGTGTCGATGCTCCCGATCGCCGTCTCCATCGCCTCCAGCAGGTCGGTGGTGGGCGACGCCAGCGGCTTCCACGACGCATGGGGCTTCTTCTTCGAGACGGGCACGAACCGCGCCGCGGAGCCGGTCTGGAGTCGCTCCTCGGCGAAGCGGGCCTGTTCACGCGTGATCAACGAAGTCCTCCCGGTCGAGCGCAAGCGAGATGGAGGTCATACATGCGCGGCCGCGCAGGTGCTACTCAGCCCGCTGCGGGACACGCCGTCAGTCGGCGAGTCGGCGCCCGCCTCCCCGGCCCCGCCGCGGTGACCGCGCCGAGCATGCAGGCGCGGGGGACGTACGCGCTGACCACCCGGTGCACCTTCGGTGGCACTGGGACGTGGCTCCATGCGAGCGCGTAGCGACCGCGAGACGCACCGGCCCGTGAACACCGTGGCCATCGTCAGTAGGCCGCGCGAAGCTCGGAGGATAGGCAACTATCGGGCACCCCATCAGACCGTGCATGGGTCAGCGAAGCCAGCCGAAGTGGATGAGCCGACGTGCTCGAACCGCGAGGCGGAGCCGTCATTCCCTCATGACCGGCCCTCGGGCGGAGGATACCGCTCCTGCAACAGTCCTCGAAGCTTGTCCACGAGCGTATCGAGCAGCTCCGCGCTCTGATTGAGGGTGCGGACCGCGTCGTTCCGCTGCTCCCCCAAGGCTATCCCCTCGACCTGATACTGCCGACCATCGAACTCGACGAGACCAAGGCGCTGGCCTACCTCGAACGCATCGGAACCGCGATTGATCCCTCCATCAAATAGCAGATCGAAGTCGGCGTCGCGCCCACTTGGACCCACGCGACTCTTACGTAGCTGGGCGCGAACCCGATGTCCGATGCTCGAATCCCCATGTTTGATCAGGCCCAACTTACGGATACGAATGTCCAGCGACGCGAGATAGTGCAAGGTCTCACCACCAAAGGTGCATTCCGAGCTACCGAACATGACCCCCTCCCTCGGATAGGTCTGATTGGTGCAGAGCAGAACCGCATTCGCCTTGGCGACGAGCGGAACCAACTGCCGGAGTCCGGACCGAATCAACAGCTCGACAGGGTCTTGCGAGTTCGAAGCCGGCTCCGGCGGTAGCAGCTGAGCGACGGAATCGATGACCAAGACGGTGGGTTCGAGAGCACGCAAGCTAGACGCCACCTGTGCGAGTGCAGCCTCTCCGTTCTCTGGGCGGATGATGTCCAGCTCGGACGTGTCGACGCCACGCTGCTCCGCCATCCGGAGGTCGAGCGCGTGGTCGGCATCCACCCAGACGGCTTTGCCGCCGCACGCCTGCGCCTCCGCCACCACGTGCAGCGCCACAGATGTCTTTCCGGCACCTGGCTCGCCGTAGAGGTGCACGAGAGCTCCCCTCGGGAATCCCGCGACGCCGGTCAACTCATCCAACATGAGGATTCCTGTCGAGACCACGCTCATGGACCACCTCCCGTGAGCGCGGTTCTTAGCACGCCAGGGGCGCGGACGGCGCCTGAGTCGAAACGCCTGCTCGAGGCCGTGCCACCCCTCGCCTCAGCGCCGCCTCGCCGACCGGAGAGCACGCTCGCGGCGACGCGCTACCCAAGTTGAGAGGATAGGCGCGATGAGCGCCCTTCTCCGCTGGAGACGCACTTCTCCTTTAACGAGGCCCGCTGAAGGAGACCGCTCGACACGGAACAACGCGTTGATGAGCGCGAGCGCCTCACGAGCCCGCTCGCGCTCCGAGCTCATCGCCTCGAAGAAGTACCTCCGCGCGTGCGCCCAGCAGTTGACCTCGGTGAGCGGCAGCAGCAACAACAACCGAGGCGGCGGAGGCGGTAGCGGCTCCGACGCGGGCGGCGGCTCTGGACAGCCGGGCAACACGCTCGAGAACAGCGGAGGCGGGGGCGGCGGCGCAGGTCGCATTCGGGTGAACAGCCTCGCAGGGTCGGGCGCGCTCAGCGGCGCCACGGTCACCGGCACGCAGCGAAGGCGCGATCACCCTCGGCGAACCATGAGAATCGAGATGCGCCTCACGCTCGACCTCGAGGTCCGAAAATGAAGGGGCGGCGCGGCGGAGCACCTGGGACGGAATACGCGAAGCGCGGGGAGACGGAATACGCGAAGCGCGGCCACCCGGGACGGAAAGCGCGGGCGCGGCGGGCGCACGCGAAGGAGCGGAGGTGGCCCGTGCTCGGGGCGGCGCGACTGGTGAAGCAGCACTCGTGGGCAGAGCCCGCCTCACCGAGGAAGTGGGAGCCGGGGCCGATCCCGAGCTTTCGAGTGATCGACGACCCCGAGCACGACGCGCACTGCCGGATGGAGGTGCTGGGCTTCCGCGGGGATTACGCGGAGGCCCGAGAGGCGCGGCTTCGCGGCGAGAACGTCGTGTGGCCGGCGGGCACGTACCTGATGAAGGTGCAGCACGGCGTCGAGGTGGCGGCGCCAGATCGCGAGTCGGTGCTCGCGGCGGACGACGTGTACGAGGAGCTGCCGGCGCGGCTCGGTGCGGAGGAGTGCCGGGCGATCAGCGAGCGACTTCGCGAGCTCTGCGTGCGCGTGGACCCGGAGCAGCAGGAGGACGCGCTCGGTGCGCGGATCGACGCCGGGGCCGAGAACGAGGTCACGCGGCGTGAGTCGCGGCGGGTTGAGACCGGCGGAGAGGAGACGCCGGCGCGACTCGTGACCTTGCGCGGCAACCTGAGGGTGCGGGAGCCCGAGACGGTGGGAGAGCCGCCGGACGTCCAGACCGGCGAGGACACGAGCGTGGCCCCGCGCGACGAGCGGGATGACGACGAGCCTCCCGACCAAACCGGCGACAAGTAAGCTCGGCGCGGCTCGGTGACGGCTCGAGCCGCGCACAGCTGCGTCCGCCGTAGGGGTCGGCTGCGACGGATCCGCTGGCTACGTACGGACCGGCGGCAGTAGGCTGCGGGGTGCGGCCGAAGTGACGTCCGCCGGTGGCCAACGCCGCCGAGAGCTCGCTGTCCCGTCGCCGCGAGGTCCGCCGAAGGGCCGTTGCGGCGGAGCACCTGGGACGGAATGCGCGAAGCGCGGGCGGAATGCGCGAAGCGCGGGGCACCCGGGGCGGGTTGCGCCTCGCGCGGGGCGGAGGCGGCGGACGGCGGCGCGGGCCAGGAGCGGCCTGGGGCGGTTTGCGCCTGGCGCGGGAGAGTCCTAGCGCCAGTCCGGTATGGTCGACGCGCCGCCGAAGGTCCCCCCGGCAACGCCGAACGATGCCCCACCACCGTTGATCGCAGCGTGCCGCACTCCAGATTCCGACGCCTCGAATCTGGCGAAGCACGCACCTCCGTCGTCCGGCATCACCCCCACGAACCACGCGTCCCATGCAACGCAGTGGAACTGCAGGACGACCACGTCCGCGAGAACTCTATAGTGGCGAAAGTAGCGAGCATAGTGAGCGGCCACCAAAGCCCACTCCGAGCCAGCTTCAGAACCCAAAAACCGCTCAACAGATCTCTCCGCATCGCGCAGCCGTGACGGGACGGATACCGGATCAACACCAGGTGCAATTTCCACCACGCCGAGCCAAGAGTTCCAAGCTACAAACAGCCCCGGCGTCGTGCCATCAAGTTGATGCCTGAAGAACCGCGGCTGAACACTTTGATCTACAGCGGCAACGCTGGCGCATGACGAGCGCCTCCTCTCGGCCGAGCCGGTGCAGGCGCAGGCGAAAGCGAGTAGGGCGACAACGATCCACCTGCGTCCGTCCAAATGGCGCGAGCACTTCAATGAAGAACTAGCGCCGATCAAGGGCGTGGGAAGGCTACTGCGCTGTAAGGAAGGTCTGTGCATCATCGAACTCAGCCGAATCGAACTCTCTATCGAGTTGAGTATTGCTTGTCCCCGAAGGGTCCCCCAGTTCGGTGTGAGGAGTAGGCAAGTATTCGCCCCAATGGTCAACGTGAAGCTGGTGCCACGGATCTCGCAGGTCATTCTCCGAGACCACGAGAGGGTCAGGGTGTTCTCGCGTGCCGATAGTGTAGGCTTCGTTGAGCGAGCTGACTTCGTCGGTTACTGCGGAACCGATCCACATCCCGGGGCGGACAGCAACACCGCGAAAGCGCTGGTCTACGTGGGACATCTCGTGTCCCTGCAGCAGTTCGTTCGGTATCTGGCGGAAGCTGGGCAGGGGAGCACCCGGGACGGAAAGCGCGGCGCGGGGGACGAGTTCGCGCTGATCCGTCGCCGCCGCGGCGGCGGGAGGGGCTGGGCAGGGGAGCACCCGGACGGAAAGCGCGAGCGCGGGAGGGGAAACGCGCGGACGATCGATCACCTCCCCTGTGGCGAGGTACTACCCGCACCAATGGGAATGTCCTCGGCCCAGTAGCGGTGGAGCCACTCGGTGAGGCTGTCTTCAGCGAACCCTGCCGCAAGCACCTCGTGACGCGCTGGAAGCTCGACGTAGCCCACCGCAAAGTCCGACAGGGTTAGGACTTGGTCTAGCGTATGGCCCGGGGGAGTCGAACATGCGACGCCACAACATGGCGCGAAGAAGAAGAACTCACCCGACCGCATCTTCAGCGGAAACACCGGACCGTAGTCGATCGGGCAATCCGCGACCTGATACAGCATGCGTTGATCGATCGTCGACTCCACCCGTTCCTCCTGGATGCGAAGCCCTCATTGAGCTCCGCGTAGTCCCATTCTCATCTGCGAATACGGCCAGGGTTCCACCCGGCGGACGATAGTCGAGCAACCGGCGGACGCCCCCGGGTCGCAGGCCTCGTGAATCTCCGTTCCAATGCTCGACGAGACTGCTGCCAACCAGGTCGACCGTTCGGCTACCTCTACCCGCCAGCTCCACCGCATGAGGAGCAAACCCTCGGAGCCCGGCCGGTGCCCCGAGCTCACCCGCACCGGCGTCGCCCAGGAGTGGAGGGTCCTCCTGGGCCCTGTCGAGCCCGATCCACAGCGCAGCGACAGCGAGCACCAGTAGCGAGCCAAGGGTCGCACTCCACCTGCGAGCCCGTCTCATCTCCGCAGAAGCTACCACTGCCACGGGCGTTCAAGCGCGGTCACGCTGCAGATTCAGGTGCCATCGTCGACCTTCGAGATTGGCGATCGATCGTAGTACCCGCGTCGGTAGGCGCTGACGGCTTCGACCCGGCCAGCCTCGGCGTAGAGGGCCACGCCGGCCGTCGGGGAGTTGGCGCCGGCGTCGGCGGGCTCGACGCGATGACCGCGTCGCTCCAGGCGCGAGACCACGTCGACCAGGCTGTCCACGCCCGGCCGGATGGGGGTGCCATCCACGACGACCAGGGCGGGGAAGAAGAGCTCCACGAGCTCGAGGCGCTCACGCTCGTCGAATACGAGGTGCGCGCCGATGGCGTCGAACGCGTCGGCGTCCTTCCGGACCCCGGCGCCCTTCGCGAAGACCGCGCTGGGCTCGCCGAGGAGCCGTCGGCAGGAGGCGCGTTCATCACCGAAGCGCACGCGCCCCGCCCCGACGAACCGCTCGACCGACCATTCCGGCGAATCCATGGGCTCACCTCAGCGCTTGCCAGGCGCGATCCATGTCGGCGGGCCACGGGAGGGTGAGGTCGAGGGTCTCGCCGGTAGGGGACGGGAGGCGGAGCCAGGTGCAGTGGAGCATGACGCGGCGGGCGGTGACGACGCGGCCGTCGGCGAGCACGACGCGCTTGTCGCCGCCGTAGCGGACGTCGCCGAGGAGCGGGTGGCCGGCGTCGGCGGCGTGCACGCGGAGCTGGTGAGTGCGGCCGGTGTGGGGGGTGAGCCAGAGGGCGACGCCGTGGCGGCCGCGCTCGTGCACGCGGTAGGTGGTCTTCGCGGCCTGCACGCGCTCGCCCTTCGCGCCGGGGTCGACGGCGACGCGGAGGCGCTTGTCGCGCGGGTCGATGGCGATGGAGCGGGTCCACTCGCCTCGCTCGGGCTCGGGGGCGCGCGCGGCGAGGCCGAGGTAGCCGCGGCCGTAGGTGCCGGCGCGGCGCGCGGCGCGGAGGGCGTCGTTGCCCTCGCGGGTCCGGGCGAAGGTGACCATTCCGCTCACCTCGGCGTCGAGGCGGGAGGTGGGGTGCAGCTTGCAACCCCACTCGGCCTCGGCCCGCAGGGTGAAGGACTCCTCGCCGCCGGGGGAGGTGGTGGGGACGCCGCTCGGCTTGACCAGGACGAGGAGGTGCGCGTCCTCGTGCACGACCTCAATGGGCACGCGAGAGCACCCGCACCGTGCCGGCCGCGCCGTCGACCTCGAGCTCGTCGCCGGTCTGGATGGAGCGGGTGCCGCCCTTGACGTTGACGACGGTGGGCACGCCGTACTCGCGGGCCACGACGGCGGCGTGGCTGAGCGGGCCGCCGAGGTCGGTGACGACCGCGCCGGCGACGAGGAAGAGCGGCGACCAGCCGACGTCGGCGTAGGGCGCGACGAGGATCTCGCCCGCCTCGAGGGTGTCGGCGTCGGCCGGGCTCATCAGGACGCGCGCCTTGCCGACCACGCGGCCGCTGCACGCGGCGAGGCCGGTGAGCGCGTCCGCCGGGGCGCCGTCGCCGGTGGGCGCGGGCGGGAAGCCGACGAAGGTGTCCGGCGGGTCGGGCAGCGCGCGGTCGCGCTCGAGCTGGAGGCGGCGGCGCGAGACGAGGGGCTCGACCCGCTCGACGTCGCCCCGCAAGAAGGCGTGCAGCTCCTCGACCGAGAGGTAGAAGGCGGCGCCCGGGCCGATGCCGGGCTCGCGGACCATCATGCGGCGCGAGGCGTCGAGGCCGACCGCGCGGTAGAGGCCGAGGACCTGGACGACGTGGCTGCGCAGGCGCTCGCGCAGGCGGGTGAAGCGCTGCACCAGCGAGAGGAGGTGCCGCATGGCGACCTTGGCCGGGCCGGGCATGCGGCGCTCGAGCTCGGCGGCGGCCCGGTCGCGGACGGCGCGCTGGCGGCGCTCGATGTCGAGCGGGTTGTGGCCGTTCTTCCGCAGCAGGTGCGCGCGCAGGGTGGCGAAGGGGAGCGTGGGGTCCTCGCCCCAGCGGGGCTCGGCGATCTCGGCCTCACGCGCCCCGCGGTAGCCGTAGGCGGTGAAGAAGCGCTCGAGCGCGCGGCGGGTCGGGCCCTCGGGCAGGAGCGCGACGCGGAGCGCGGCGGCCTCGTGGGCGAGCAGGACCTCGCGGGCCGCGTCCTCGGCGCGGGCGGTCTCGGCGATGTGCCAGAGGGTGAGCCCGGGGGCCGCGCTCTCCACGTCGCTCAGCCCGGTCAGCAGCTCGCGCTCGAGGCGCTCGGCCCGCTCGCGGAAGACCACCTGCAGCACGCCGCGCATGAGCAGCACGGTGGCCAGGAGGTTGCCGTAGACGTTGAGCATCACGAGGCCGCTGTCGTCCAGGAGGCGCTCGACCCGGTGCAGGACGCGGTCGAGGCCGGTGCTCGACAGCACCCGGAAGTCGATGGCGAGCAGCCGGCCGCGCTCCTCCGAGAAGGACGCGTCGAAGCGCTTCACCCGCTCGGTGAGGCCCGCGTTCTGCCGCACGTAGCGCGCGACGGTGAGCGGCAGGCGCATCATGAAGCCGGTGGAGCCGCGGGACTCGACCTGCATCTCGAGGTGCTCGCCCTCCCCGCCCCCGCCGAGCGCGAGCAGCGTCTTGGGGCGCAGGCCGGGCACCTGCGAGGCGATCTCCATGAACTCGGTGAGGTTCAGGTAGATGCGCCCGCGGAAGCTGCCGACGAGCTCGGCGTCGCGCGGGACCTTGCAGCCGAGGCTGCCGAAGGCGCGGCGGAAGCCGCGCTCGGAGAAGTCGCTGAGCACCGACCAGGTCATCGGGGTGGCGACGCCGGGGAGCGCCTCGCCGACGTTGACGTTGGACCAGACGATGCGGCCCCGCTCGCGGCCGGCCCGGCGCTTGGACGCGCGGCGGCGGGGCGGGCGCGAGAGCGCGGTGACGGGGCGGGCCTGCAGCAGGAAGAGGGTGCCGCCGACCGCCGCCCACTCGATGTCGCGCGCGTCGTCGAAGTGCCCCTCGACCCGGCGGCCGAGGTCGACGAGCGCGCCGAGGAGGTCTTCGCCGAGGCACTCGAGCTCGCGCTGCGGCTCCGGCACCTCCTCCTCGGTGACGCCGCCCGGGAGCCAGCGCGCGGCGAGCGCCTTCTCGCCGACGACCCGGTCGCGGACCCAGCCGGTGGCCTTGTCGACCCGGTAGGTGTCGGGCGAGACGCGGCCGTCCATCACCAGGTTGCCGAGGCCGTAGCTGGCGTTGATGACCATCTCGCCGGGGTCGCCGCTGAGCGGATTCACGGTGAAGAGCGCGCCCGCGACCTCGGCCGGGACCATCGCCTGCACGACGATGCCGATGCCGGCCCGGCGCGCCTCGTCGAGCGGCAGGGTGCGCAGGTACGAGATCGCGCTCCGGGTGAGCACGCTGCTCCAGCACGCGCGGACCGCGTCGAACAGCTCCTCCTCGGTCTGGACGCCGAGCACCGTCTCGTGGAGGCCGGCCGCGCTCGAGGCCTCCTGGTCCTCGCGGGTGGACGAGGAGCGCACGGCGACCGCGACCGCGCCCTCGCTCTTGAGCGCGCTGAGCGCCTCGCGCAGGGCGGAGACGACGGCGGGCGGCAGCGGGGCGGCGAGCGCCTGGGCCCGGAGATCGGTGAGGCGCGTGTCGGTCAGGGCGCGCTGCGGCGCGGTGAGGAGCGCCCCGGGCTGATCGGCCTCGGGCAGCGCGGCCTCGAAGAAGTCCGCCGCCGCCTGGGCCTCGAGGGCGTAGGCCGCAGGGACGGGGAAGCCCGCGCGCGCGAGGGCGGCGAGGTTCTTCGCCTTCCCGCCAAAGGCGTCGGCCTTGCGGGGGACGATGGACTCGATACGGCGGACGAGGGCGCTCATCGCGAAAGGGCCGCGAGGATAGCAGCCGTTTGAACGCCGTGGGGCGGACCTCTACCCTGGCCGGGTCGGAGGCCCAGAAAATGTCCCGCGCGCTCCTCGCTTTCTTCCTCCTCACCCTCACCGCCTGCGCTCAGGGCGGCGGCGACGACGATCGCCCGGACACGGGCGTGGTGACGCCCCCGATGGACGCGGGCGCGACCGGGGACGCGGCGACGCCCGACATGGACTCCGGCGTGACGCCGTCCGACGCGGGGACCGGCGCCGACACCGGCGTGACGACCGACTCCGGCGTCTCCCCCGAGGACTCGGGCGTGGCGCCCCCGGACAGCGGCGTGACCCCGCCCGACTCCGGGGTGGTCGGCTGCCGGAGCGCGGCCGAGTGCGACGACGGGCTCTACTGCAACGGCGCCGAGCGCTGCGAGCTCGGGAGCTGCGTGGCCGGCAGCCCCGCGGTCTGCGACGACTCGATCGCCTGCACCCGCGATCGCTGCCTGGAGCCCACCTCCGGCACGACCCCGCGCTGCGACTACACGCCGGACGACACCCTCTGCGGCGCCGGCCAGATCTGCGGCGCGACCGGCTGCACCGCGACCTGCTCCGAGACGCCGTGTCGGCTGGTGCAGACCCAGTGCGGCTGCCCGGCCGGCCAGGGCTGCTACCTGAACGGGAGCTCCCGGCTCTGCGCCACCGCGGGCACCGCGGGCGAGGGCGCGAGCTGCTCGGGCGTCTCGAGCTGCTCCCCCGGCATGATCTGCATCGACGTCGGCCGCACCGCGACGCCGCTCAACCAGTGCAACCGCTTCTGTGACTCCGACGCCGACTGCGTGGGGACGGGATCGCTCTGCACCTACACGCTGAACGACGGCATGGGGGGCACGGTGCCGGGCGTCCGGGTGTGCTCCAAGGCCTGCGACCCGGTGGGGCGGACCGGCTGCCGGAGCGGCGCGGCCTGCCACATCTTCCGGGAGTCGATGGGCGCGATGCGCTACTTCTTCGACTGCGCCGGCCCGGTCGGCCTCGGCACCCAGGGCGCGTCCTGCACCGATCTGACCGACTGCGCGAGCGGCTACGCCTGCGCGGGCACGCCGGGCACGTGCCTCCGGTACTGCGACTCGGTGGGCACGATCGGCACGGCCGGCGGCTGCCGCTCGAGCGAGGCCTGCTACGGGTTCACGACGCCGCTGATCGTCGGCGGCACCGAGTACGGGGTGTGCGACGCCTGGCCCTGATGGGCGCTCAGCGTCTGCCCTTGAACCCCATCATGTCCTGGATGACGCCCTCGGAGGCCTCGGCGATCTCCATCTCCTCGCGCATCCGGTCCGCGCAGTCCTCGCAGAGCTTGAGGGTGCGGCGGCCGACCTTGAGCTTCACGACCTCGTCGGCCTCGATCTCGTCTTCGCATTCGCGGCAGATGGGCATCGGTTCCTCCCTTTTTCCCGGCGGCCGGCATTCGTGCTTGCCACCCGCGGCGGCTAATTCTACTTCTCGCTGGGCCCGAGGCCCATGTAGCCCTTCGAGGCCCTTCTCCTAGCCAAGGTACTGAGCAGTGGACGAGCGCATCGAGCAGATCCTGAGTTACTGGTTCGGCCAGCCCGCCGAAGGCGAAGAGCGGCCGAGCGGGCACGAGCTCTGGTGGGAGAAGAGCGCGCGGGTCGACCGCCACATCGAGAAGACCTGGGGCAAGTTGGTCGAGAAGGCCAAGGCCGGGGAGCTCGACGCCTGGACCAGCAGCGCCAAGGGCCGCCTCGCGGTCATCCTCCTGCTCGACCAGTTCCCGCGGAACATCTTCCGGGAGCAGCCCGACGCCTACGCCGGCGACGGCAAGGCGCTCGAGCTCTGCTACGACGGCCTCGACGAGGGCATGGACCGCACCCTCACGGTGGCCCAGCGCTGCTTCTTCTACATGCCGATGATGCACGCGGAGGACGTCGACGCGCAGCTCGCCTGCGTCGAGACCTTCCAGGAGCTCGTCTCCGAGGTGTCCGGCGAGGACAAGGAGCTCGCCGAGTCCTTCCTCCGCCACGCCGAGCAGCACCGCGACGTGGTCGAGCGCTTCGAGCGCTTCCCCACCCGCAACGCCATCCTCGGCCGCCAGTCCACCCCCGAAGAGAGCGCCTACCTCCAGCAGTCCGGCGCCCTCTGACCTCCCGCCCCCTTGGGCGGGTCGCCAGAGCGACGAACGAGGGAGAGGGGAGGATGGAGACGAGGAGAAATCAGCTCGCCCTGGCCCTGCCCTCTCCGCCCTGACGCCGCCGGCGAGCCCGCCGTCCCGCCGCCCGCTCTCTTCCCGTGTCGCGCAGCGACACTTCCTCCCCGCCTCCCACCTCCCGTCTCCCTCTTCGCCCGAAGCTCTGCCGACCGGCGTGTCGCCAGAGCGACGAACGAGGGAGAGGGGAGGATGGAGGCGAGGAGGAATCAGCTCGCCCTGGTCCGACCACGACCCGCTCGGCCCTGACGCCGCCGGCGAGCCCGCCGTCCCGCCGCCCGCTCTCGTTCCCGTGTCGCGCAGCGACACTTCCTCCCCGCCTCCCACCTCCCGTCTCCCTCTTCGCCCGAAGCTCTGCCGACCGGCGTGTCGCAAGAGCGACGAACGAGGGAGCGGTCGGAGGATCAGAAGAGGGATCGCTCCAGGAGCCAGAAGGCGGCGAGGGTGGCGATGACGGCGGAGCCTCCCTGCACTACGTAGCGCTCGTAGCCTCTCCACCGGGCGAGGCGCTCGAGCGGCACGAGGAGGGCGGCGACGAAGGCGAGCTGGGCGAGCTCGATGCCGAGGTTGAAGGCGACGAGGCTCAGGACCCGGGACTGGGCGGGGAGCCCGAGCTCGGCGAGCACGCCGCTGAAGCCGAAGCCGTGCACGAGGCCGAAGGCGAAGGCGAGCCACGGCATCGAGGCGCGCTGCTCGGGGCGGGCGAGGTTCAGGAGGGCGACGACGACGATCGAGCCGGCGATGACCGACTCGACGAGGCGGGAGGGGAGCACGACCCAGCCGAGGGCGGCGGCGATGAGGGTGACGCTGTGACCGAGGGTGAAGGCGGTGACGATCCAGGCGACGTCCTTGCCCGCGGCCCGGAGGCCCTCGCGGCGCGCCATGCCGCCGGCCGTCAGGATGAGCGAGAGCAGGAAGAGGACGTGGTCGTAGCCGGTCGCGAGGTGGAGCACGCCCTCCCAGAGGAAGCGGCCGAAGAGGCCGGACACCGAAGGCGGCGCGCCGAGGCGGAGTGACTGGCGGCCGACGCGGAGCACGTGGGCGTCGCCCTCCCCGGTCCAGCGCACCCGGACGAAGGCCTCGTGCTGGGCGTCGTCGCCGAAGATGGTGCCGTCCTCGAGCACGAGGTCGCGCGCGGGGGACGGGCAGCGGGCCCAGAGGCGCACCCGGACGCGGGGCTCTCCGTCGACCTCGACGCCCTCGGGGGCCTCGGCCTCCATCGCGCAGGCGCCGCCCTCCCCGCGCACCGAGAAGCCGCCCTCGAGCCAGGCCCGGATGTCGGCGTCGCGGGCCAGCACCGCGTCGGGCGGGGTGTCCTCGTCCATGCCGAGGGAGACCGCGACGTCCACGGACTCGAGGTCCACGTCCACGAGGGCACCGTCCTCGGTCCGCTCGACGGTGACGATCTTGGCGCTGCCACGGTGCGCCCGCGCCGGGACGGCGGCGAGGAGCAGGAGCAGCAGGGCGACGGAGGCGCGGCGCATGCGGCGCGGACTCTACAGCGAATGCGTGCGTTCGGGCACGGCCCGGGCCGGGGCCGTTGTGATCGCGGGGAGCGAGCGCTACACCCGCCCCGTGGACCTCCTCGACGACCACTTCCACGACGAATGCGGCGTCTTCGGCATCTTCGGAGCGGAAGAAGCGTCGAACCTCACCTACCTGGGGCTGCACTCGCTGCAGCACCGCGGGCAGGAGAGCGCGGGCATCGTCTCGACCGACGGCGAGCGCCTCTACGCGCACAAGGCCCTCGGGCTGGTCCAGGACGGCTTCGGCCAGGACATCCTGGAGAAGCTCCCCGGCCCGAACGCGATCGGGCACGTCCGCTACTCCACCGCGGGCGGCGGCGGGCTCAAGAACGCCCAGCCCATCGCGGTCGACTACGCGCACGGCACCCTCGCGGTGGCCCACAACGGCAACCTCACCAACTTCCACCCGGTGCGGCAGCGTCTCGAGGCCGACGGCTCCATCTTCCAGACCACGAGCGACACCGAGCTGCTCGTGCACCTCATCGCGCGCTCCAAGGCGGAGACCACTGCCGACCGCGTCGTCGAGGCGCTGCGCGAGGTCGAGGGCGCCTACTCGATGGTCTTCATGACCCCGGACGAGCTGATCGCCGTCCGCGACCCCTACGGCTTCCGGCCGCTGTGCATCGGCATGCTGAACGACGCGCAGGTGATCGCGAGCGAGCCGGTGGCGTTCCACCTCATCGGCGCCGAGTACCTGCGCGACGTGAAGCCGGGCGAGATGATCGTGATCGATCGCTCGGGCCTCCGGACGTTCATGCCGTTCGAGGAGCGGCCGACGAAGATGTGCATCTTCGAGTACGTCTACTTCGCGCGGCCGGACTCGGAGCTCAACGGGGTCAGCGTCTACGAGGCGCGCAAGCGCATGGGGCGCATCCTCGCGCGGGACGAGCCGGCCGACGCCGACCTCGTGATCCCGGTGCCGGACAGCGGCGTCGCCTCGGCGATGGGCTTCGCGAACGAGCTCGGCCTGCCCTTCGAGCTGGGCCTGATCCGCAGCCACTACGTCGGCCGCACCTTCATCGAGCCGGCGCAGTCCATCCGCCACTTCGGCGTGCGCCTCAAGCTCTCGCCGGTCTCGCACCTGCTGGCCGGCAAGAAGGTGGCGGTGGTGGACGACTCGATCGTGCGCGGCACCACCAGCCGCAAGATCGTGAAGATGCTGCGCGACGCGGGCGCCCGCGAGGTGCACCTCCGGATCAGCTCGCCGCCCACCCGGTGGCCCTGCTTCTACGGCATCGACACGCCCTCGCGCGGCGAGCTGATCGCGTCGAGCCACTCGGTCGACGAGATCGGCCGCTACATCACCGCGGACTCCCTCGGCTACCTCAGCATCGAGGGGCTGCGCGAGGCGGTCAGCGGCGAGGGCTTCTGCGACGCGTGCTTCAGCGGGGACTACCCGGTGCCGGTGCGGGCGCAGGAGGAGCGCGCCAAGAAGCAGCTCCCGCTCGTCGGGGTCTGATCGGCGCTGTGGTAGGCTCGCGCGCATGCGAGCTGCACAGGCGCTCGCCGTCCTGCTCTGCGCGCTGACTCCGGGGGGAGCGCTCGCGCAGGAAGCAGAGGCGTCGAGCGAAACCCCAATGGACGCCGGCGCGCCCGATGGCGCGACCGCGGAGGCTCCCGACGCGGAGGAGGCGGAGGGCGATCCGCTCGGCGCGCTGCCCGACCGGAGGCTCCGCCTGGCGGTGCTCGGCAACCCGCCGTTCCACCTCGCGCGCGGCGGAGAGCCCTCGGGCATCAGCGTCGACATCTGGCACGCGATCGCGGCCCGGCTCGAGATCGACTACGAGCTGACCGTGGTGCCGAACGCGGGCGCCGCCATCGACGGGGTGGCCGAGGGCACCTACGACGGCGCGATCGGGCCGATCAGCATCACCAGCGCGCGCGCCGAGCGGGTGGGCTTCACCCAGCCCTATCACGAGGCCACGCTGTCGATCCTGACCCTGCCCGGCAGCAGCGGCGTCTGGTCGCGCGTCGAGCCCTTCCTCACCCGCGCGTTCTTCGGCGCGCTCGCGCTCCTGCTCGTCGTCTTGACGCTGGTGGGCGCGCTGATGTGGGTGGTCGAGCGCAAGGCCAACGACGGCTTCCCACAGAAGCCCTTGCCGGGGATCGGCGTCGGGATCTGGCTGGCGCTCGTGACGATGACGACGGTGGGCTACGGCGACAAGGCGCCGATCACGACCGGCGGGCGGCTGCTGACCGGCGTGTGGATGGTGATCTCGATGCTCACGGTGTCGTCGCTGACCGCCGGGATCGCGACCGCCCTGACCCTCTCGCAGCTGGACCACGCCGCGATCGAGACCGCCGGAGAGCTGAGCGGCCGCCCGGTGGCGACGCTGCAGGGCACGACGGCGGAGGAGCTGGTGCGCCGCAACGAGGGCAACATCATCGCGGTCGAGAGCGTGCAGGAGGGCATCGACCGCCTGGTGGACGAGCGCGTCGACGCGGTGGTCTACGACCGGCCGGTGCTGCAGTACCACCTGCGCGAGAACCAGTCGCTGGGCCTCGCGCTCTCGACCCACGAGTACGAGCCGCAGGGCTACGGCTTCGCCTTCCCGCTCGGCAGCCCGCTGGCTCACCAGGTCAACGTGCAGCTCCTCGCGCTCGAGGAGAGCGGACAGCTCGACGCGATCAAGGACGAGTGGCTCTGAAGCGGCTATCCTCCGGCGCGATGCGCGCGGCGCTGATCATCGGCTCGGTCCTGACGCTGGCGTGCGGAGGCGCGACCGCGGGGGGCCGTGGAGGCGCGGGCGGCGCGGGCGGCGACGCGGAGGCGGCCTGCCCCGACGGCGAGGTGCGGCTCGGCGAGTCGTGCTGGAGCGCCCGCGGGACGCGCTGGCAGGTGACGGCCGAGGGCCCGGGCGGGCTCTACCGCTTCGAGCTCGATCTGCTCGCGGCCGGCCGGGTGCGCGCCTCCGATCACGGCGAGGCGAGCCCGGCGACCGACGAGTGGTTCCAGGACGGCGAGCTGCTGCGCGTCTTCCTGGGCGACCGCTTCGTCGAGTACCGCGCCCGGGTGACCAACGGCACGGTGCTGATCGGCGAGGCGATCAACGTGCGCGGGCAGCGCTGGGGCTTCCGGGCCGACCGGCTCTTCGGGCGCGCGGCGTGCGCGGGCGGCGAGGCGACGCTCGAGGACGCGTGCCTGACGGTGGCGGGGACGCGCTGGCGGCTCGCGCTCGACGGTCAGGGGGAGCGCACCATCGCCTTCCTCGCCGGCGGGCGGGTGGCCATCGGGCCCGAGGACGACGAGGGCGCGGGCACGTGGGAGCAGACCGGCACCACGCTGGGCTTCACGCTCGGCGAAGAGGGGCCGCGGCTCGAGGGCGAGCTCGACGGGACCTCGGCCCTGTCCGGCCAGAGCGACGGGGGCGCGGCGTTCCGCGCGACCCGGGTCGAGACCGTCCCGCCGGTGATCCGCCCATGACGATGCCGCCCTTCCACCTCGCCTTCCCGGTGACCGATCTCGCGGCCACCGAGCGCTTCTACGTCGAGCTGCTCGGCTGCCGGGTCGGCCGGCGCGACGTGCGCTGGATCGACTTCGACTTCTTCGGCCACCAGATCAGCGCGCATCTGGTGGACGCGAGCGAGGCGGTCGACGCAAACGAGGTAGACGGCGATCAGGTGCCCGTCCGCCACTTCGGCGCCGTGCTCCCGTGGGACGCCTGGGAGGCGATGGCCGGGAAGCTCGAGGCGGCCGGCGTCGCCTTCCTCATCGCGCCCCGCGTCCGCTTCGAGGGTCAGCCGGGCGAGCAGGGCACGTTCTTCGTGCGCGACCCGTCCGGCAACGCCCTCGAGCTCAAGAGCTTCCGCGACCCCGCCGACCTCTTCCGCGCGGAGTGACCGCGTCTCAGAACCGCTCCCTGCCTCAGAACCGCCCAAAGGCGGCGAGCCCGGCGCCGTCTTCCCCGGCGGTCGGCAGGATGGCGAAGCCGCTCTCCTCGAGCGCGGCGTAGACGGTGTGCTCGCTCTGGATGGTGGCGCCGAGCACGAGCATCACGAGGCCGGCCGTCTGGAGCAGGCCGTCGAGCACGAGGTAGGGGGCCCAGCCGTCCTCGCTGAAGCCGGTGGGCTTGGTGGCGAGCTGGATCCAGGGCCCCGCGACGGGGATGAGCCCGAGGCCGCGGAAGCTCTCCCAGCCGGCCTGATAGCCCCGGTCGATGCTCCAGCCGGCGAACGGGCTGACGACCGCGCCGTGGATCAGCCAGCTCACGCCGAGCATCACCGCGCCGCTCACGATCAGCCCGATCTGGGGACGCGTGACGGTGCGCGGCTGAGGCTGCGGCTGCTGCGCGTAGGGCTGGGGCTGCGCGTAGGGCTGCTGGGGCTGCCCGTAGTACGGCTGAGGCTGTCCGTAGCCCTGCTGAGGCTGCCCGTATCCCTGCTGCTGAGCGCTCGCGGCGCTCGGCAGCGATCCGAGACAGGCGACGACGATGATGGCGAGCGTGACTCTCATGCGACCTCCGGGCACACCACTCGGGCCGAGCCTACTGCGGGATGCGTTCCAGGGGGGATATACCCCGATTCGGCCGCGTTCTGACCCCTGGATGCGAACTCCGGTTCGCGGCGGCGCGAAGCGCACGCACCGCCCGGGGTTGCGGACATGGCCGCCGCGGCACACGTTCCCGCGTCATGACCGACCGACGGGACGAGGGAGACCGCTGGGACGCGGCTCAAGAGGGCGCCGAGCGCCTGCGCGAGGGCGACGTGGACGGCGCGATCGAGTGGCTCGAGCGCCTGGTCACCGAGCAGCCCGACAACGAGTACGCCTACTACTTCCTCGGGTCCGCCCACTTCGAGAAGGGCGCGTTCGACAAGGCGATGAAGGCCTACGTGGTCGCGCTCGAGCGGGCCCCCGGCTACGTCGGCGCGATGGTCCACCTCGGCCACACGCTGCGCATGCTCGGCCGCTACGACCAGGCCCTGCGCATGGGCCAGCAGGTCCTCGCCCGCGACAAGGACGACCCCGACGGCCTCTACCTCATGGGCCTGACCCACTACGCCCGCGGCGAGGAGGCGGCCTCCGGCGCCTACCTGAAGCGCTTCCTCGAGACCGGCCCCGAGGTCGAGGTCGCGCAGGAGGCGAGGGGCCTGCTCGAGATCATCGAAGGCAAAGCCCAGCCCCTGGAGTGACGCTCACCGGCTCGGCCCCCCGCCGGCCAGCCCCCCATCCCGCTGCCCGCTCAGCCCCTTTGCGGCTTTGCGCCTTTGCGAGAGCCAAAAAAGCCGAAGCGCCCTCGATCAGAGCGAGTAGTCGCCGGGATCGAAGCCGATGCGCTCGAGGGGGACGCGGAGGTCGTCGGGGAGCGGGGCGGCGATCTCGAGCTGCACGCCGGTGTGCGGGTGGCGGAAGCGGATCTGGGCGGCGTGGAGCGCGAGACGCCAGAGGCCGAACTCGTGGCGGAAGCGGTCGTTCTCTTTGCCGTCGCCGTAGCGGGTGTCGCAGATCAGCGGGTGGCTGAGGTGCTTCATGTGCCGGCGGATCTGATGCAGGCGGCCGGTCTCCGGGCGCGCCTCCACCAGGGAGTAGCGGTCGAGGGCCACCGCGAGGCGGCGGTAGCGGGTCACCGCGTCGACCCGCTCGCCCTTCGGCTTGCGCGGGATCGGGTGGTCGACGACGCCGTCCTCGTCGGTCACGCCGCGCACGAGCGCGAGGTAGCGCTTCTCGATCGTCTTCTCGCGGAAGTGATCCTGCAGCATGCCGGCGGTCTCGCCGTCGAAGGCGAAGACGAGCGCGCCGCTGGTGGGGCGGTCGAGGCGGTGCACCGGGTGGACCCGACGCTTCATCAGGTTCCGCACCAGCTTGACGAGGTTGACCGGCGCCGCGTCCCAGCCCTTGTGGACCGAGACGCCCGCGGGCTTGTTCACGACGACCATGTGCTCGTCGCGATAGAGCTCGTCGATGCGATAGAGGTGGGCCTGTCCGGACAGCATGGGCGCCCGGAGCATGGTGCGGGGGACCTCCCCCTTCAAGGGTGTGCTATCCCCTGGCCGCCGTGATCGTCGTCATCCCCTGCTACAACGAGGCCGAGCGCCTGGACGAATCCCAGGTCCGGGCCCTGCTCGCGTTCGAGGGGACGCGCGTGCTCTTCGTCGACGACGGCTCGACCGACGGGACCGCCGACCGCCTCGCCGCGCTCTGCACCTCGATCGGCTACCGCGCGACCTTCGACGTGCTCCCCGAGAACCGCGGCAAGGCCGAGGCGGTGCGGCGCGGCATGCAGCTCGCGCTCGCGCGGGCCGAGAAGCTGGGCGACACCATCGTCGGCTACATCGACGCCGACTTCGCCACGCCGCCGAGCGAGGTGGTGCGGCTGCGGGACGAGCTGGCCAGGAGCCACGCTCAGGTCGCGCTCGGCTCGCGGGTGGCCCGCCTCGGCGCGGCGATCGCGCGCAAGCCCACGCGGCACTACCTGGGCCGGGCGTTCGCGACCACCGCGAGCTTCGTGCTCGGGCTCACCGTCTACGACACCCAGTGCGGCGCGAAGCTCTTCAAGGACTCGGCGGCGCTGCGGGCCGCGCTCGAGCAGCCCTTCTCCAGCCGCTGGTCGTTCGACGTGGAGCTGCTCGGGCGCCTGCTGGCGGGCGGCATGGGCCCGCGCGACATGATCGAGATCCCCCTCGCCCAGTGGGAGGACGTCGGCGGCAGTAAGCTCAGCGCGAAGGGCGCGCTGCGCGCCGGCGTGGACCTCATCGCGCTCGGGGCCCGCGTGCGCCGCAAGGGCCCACGCGGGTTCTTCCCCGAATGACGACGGGGACGATCCTATTAGAATCATCGATCTCGGAGATCGCTGAGTTGAATAGGATCGTCCCCGGGTCCGCATTCGCAGGCGAGGTCGGCGACGCGGTGGTCG
>JAYZQJ010000018.1:0-35906 GCA_036149055.1 Myxococcota bacterium
GCGCTTCGCGCTCGCTGGCCGCCCGCTGCCGCGGGATCGGACGAGTGGGTGGTGCGTGCGGCGACCTCGCTGCGCTCGTCGCCTGCCGTCGTTTCGAGCCGCGAGGCGGGCGCTGGGTCCCGGAGTAGGGGACGATCTTCCCCATCCCCAACCCGACACCGGGCGGCAGTAGCCCTGCAGCCGGCGAGCCGCCGACGCGTGCCGGCCAGCTCTCTCTTCCTCGCTTCCGCCCTTCCTCGCTTCCCGCGAGTGACATGGGCCGATGCGCGGGCCAGCTGGGCTATGCTCCGCCCGGTGCTCGATCACCTCAAGCGTGTGTTCGCCGCGGATCCGCTCGCGGGGCCGGCGGCCGACGCGGCGACGCTCGAGATCGGCGCGACGGTGAAGCTGGTCGGGGTGGTGCGAGCCGTGGGCGAGCCCTGGCGCGCGCCGTTCACCGGGGGCGAGTGTGTCTCGTTCATCGTCCGCGAGGGCCCGCACTGGAACGGGCGCACCGACGGGTCCACCGGTCGCGAGCTGCTGGCGCGCTCCCAGGACTTCTGGCTCGAGTGCGACGGCGGCACGGTCCTGGTCCGGCCGGAGGGCTGGTCCGAGTACTCGCTCTCGGTCACCGAGGCGCGCTCCGACGACGAGACGGCCTACGCGCGCTTCGTCGCGTTCTCCGAGCGCTACGGCATGGAGCACCGCGAGACGCTCTCCGCGTTCACGAACGAGATGGTCATGCTCGAGGAGACGCTCGCGGTCGGCGCCCGCGTCGCCGTGCACGGCGCCGTCGGCCCTCGGGCCGAGCGCCCCGCGCCGCGCGCCGGCTACCGGTCCGAGCGGCCCCTCACCCTCGTGCCGCCGCCCGAGGGCAAGCTCCGCGTCAGCGACCGCCCCGAGCACCTCTGACGGCGCGACGCGAGGGGCCCATTCCTCCTCGCCTCCACTCTGCCGTCTCCCCCGACACGGGCGCCGAGCCGGGCTGCAGCTGCCCGTGAGGCGGCGGCCCGCCGGCGCGTGCCGGCCATCTCTGTCTCGCTTCCGTCCTTCCTCGCTTCCCGCGAGCGCGGAGTCGGACGAAGGCGAGCGCGGCCTACTCGATGTCGGCGACGTCTTCGTTCGGCTCGAGCTTCTTGTAGACGAAGGCTCCGGCCGCGGCGCCGGCGATGGCGCAGGTCCAGAACAGGCGCATCTGGAGGAGGACCTGCAGCGCGAGGCCGATGACCAGGCCCAGGAAGGCGACGCCCACGCCGGCGAGCTTGGCGTTGCGCTGGCGGCGGCGCACGTCGCGGATGCGGGCGGTGAGGGCCTCGAGCTCGTCGTCGCTCACGTCGGGCATCAGAGGCGCTCCAGGCCGCGGAGCACGTCGGCGATGAGCTCGTCGGGGTCCTCGAGGCCGACGGCGTAGCGGATGAGCTCGTCGGGGATGCCGATCTCGAGGCGCTGCTCGGTGGTCAGCTCGTAGTAGCTCATCAGCGCCGGCTGCTCGACGAGGCTCTCGACGCCGCCGAGGCTCGGGGCGATGCGCGGGATCTCGAGCGCGTCGACGAAGGCCGAGCCCTGCTCGAGCGTCGCGTCGAGCGCGAAGGTCACGACGCCGCCGTAGCCGGGCGCCATGAGCTCCCGGGCGACGGCGTGCTGCGGGTGGCTCGGCAGCCCCGGGTACCAGACCTGTTTCACCTTGGGGTGCCCCTCGAGCGCCTCGGCGAGCGCCTGGGCGTTCTGGTTCTGGCGCGCGACCCGGACGGCGAGCGTCTTGAGCCCGCGGTGCACGAGGTAGGCGGCGTGCGGGTCCATCACCGCGCCGAGCACGTGGCGGAGGTCGCGGATGAGCGAGACGAAGCCGTGCTTGCCCGCCACGACGCCCGCGAGCACGTCGTTGTGTCCGCCGAGGTACTTCGTGCCCGAGTGCACGACGAGGTCGATGCCGTGCTCGAAGGGCCGGAGGTTCACCGGGGTGGCGAACGTGCTGTCGATCATCGTCTTGACCCGGTGCTCCTTCGCGATGGCGGCGAGCTTCGGCAGGTCGAGCACCGTGTTGAACGGGTTGGTCGGCGCCTCGCTGACGATGAGCCGCGTCTCCGGCCGGATCGCCGCCTTCAGGGCGTCGAGATCGGCCGGCGGCACGAGGGTGTGCTCCACGCCGAAGCGGCCGAGCACGGTCTTCACGAACTGCCGCGTCCGCCGGTAGCAGTCGCTGAAGAGGATCACGTGCGAGCCCGACTTCACCAGCGCGAGGATGGTCGTGGTCACCGCCGCCATGCCGCTCGCGAAGGCCACCGCGTCATCCGCGCCCTCGAGGGCCGCGACCTTCTCCTCGACGAGCCGCACGGTCGGGTTGCCGTAGCGCCCGTACTCCTCGCGCTCGGTCTTCCCCTGGAAGTAGTCGTGCAGCTCCTGCGTGTTCCGGAACGTGTACGTCGCGGTCTGCGCGATCGGCGCCGCGAGGGCGTCGTAGGGGTAGCTCCGAGGCTCCCCCGCGTGCACGGCCTGGGTGTCGATCGTTCGCTTCGGGCGGTCGGTCATCGCGGGGGGAGGGTGGCGCATGCGGAGGCCGCTGGAAAGCGCGGCTCGTCCGGAATTGAGAAGGCCCGCCGCGAACGGACGCGGCGGGCCTCGAGGAAGGAGCGGGGAGCGACTACTGCGCCGCCGCCTCCGGGTTGTTGAGCTCCCGGAGCTTGTCACGCGCCTCGTCGGAGCCGGGGCCTCCCTGGTCGCGGGCCGACATCAGCAGGCCGCGCTCGTCCATCGCCGCGAGCACCTCCGCCGCCAGGGTGCGGAGATCCTCGTCGTCCCCGCGGAGGGCGTTCCAGAGCCGCTCGCGGATGGCGCGCGGGGTCATGCCGTCGTGGCCGTCCCAGCCGCTCTTCAGCCGCTGGATGATGTGGTTCCAGACGTAGCCGTGCCGGTTGTCGCCCTCACCCTCGTTGAGGATGTGAGCCACCCGCAGGCGCCGCCAGACCTCGCCGCTCTCGAAGTTGCCCTCGGTGACGAGGTTGAAGGCGTTGCTCTCGTCGTCGCGGATGCTGAAGAGCAGCACCTGCTGGAGCTCCGCGTTGCCCTCGAGCGCGTCGAGGAGCGCGTTCGCGTTCTCCTCGCTGCCGCCGAGCACGATCATGAAGGCCGCCTCGCGCTGGGTGGTCTCGGCCGCGAGCATCTGCGCGACGCGCTGATCGAGCGCGGGATCCGCCGCGTAGCCCACCGCGAGCGAGGCGGCCCGCTTCACGTCCGGCGGGATGTCGGGGCTCGCCACCAGCTCCATCAGATCGGAGGCGACCTCCTGCGACGGGTTCTGCCAGAGGGTCGCGACGTAGTAGCGCTTCGCCACCTCGTCGAGGTCGGGGTCGCGCAGCTTCTCGAGGACCTGGGTGAGGACCTCCGGGGTGGCGAGCGCGCCGAGCGCGAGGCCCGCGTCCTGGCGCAGCCGGCGGTCGTCGAGGGGATCCTCGATGATCTCCATCAGCGCCTCGGCCGCGTCCGGGCGGCCGTAGCGGCCCAGCGCGCGGACCGCCGCGGTGCGGTTCATGAACGCCTCCTCGTTGGCCACGCTGGGCTGCGAGAAGTCGGTGTCTCCGCGCGGGATCATGCGCAGGAGCCGGTCGTAGGCCGGGTCGTAGTCGAGGTCGGCCAGGGCCGCCGCGGCGCTCGCGACGTCGTCGCCCTCGAGCTGACGCTCGATGACCGGGCCCACGTGGGTCGCGCCGGTGGTGCCGAGCGCGCGCAGGATGTTCGCGCGACGGGCGAGGTAGCGCTCCTCGTCCTGCAGCATCTCCACCAGGCCGTCCGCGGCGTTCTCCACGCCGAGGCGCTGGATCTTCGAGAGCGCCTCACGAGCCACCGTCAGGTCGAGGCCCTGGGCGAGCTCGATGAGCGCGGGGACCGCCCGCTGGTCGCCCAGCTCGGCGAGGCCGAACGCGGCGCTCTGCTTGATCTCCTCGTCCTCCGACGCGACGTGCTCGGCGAGCGTGTCGGCCGCGCGCGGGTCGTGGCTGTTGGCGATCATCGCGATCAGCTCGCGGCGGATCTCGATCTCCTCGGCGCTCTGGAGCAGGGCGGCGACGCCGGGGGCGCCGACCGTCTTGCGGAGCGACTCGAGCACCGCGGTGCGCATGCGGGGCTGGCTCTCCAGGATGCGGAAGAGCGGCCCCCCGGCGCGCGGGTCACCGGCCCGGCCGAGGCCGGAGGCGATCGAGCGCAGCACGTTCTCCTCCGGCTCCTCGCGACCGAGCTCGAAGTCGGTCATGCGGCTGAGCGGGTCGATGACGTCCGGCGAGCCGGTCTCGGCGAGCGCGGCCGCGGTGAGCGTGCGGACCGAGGTCTCGTCGTGGTTGAGCAGGTCGTTGCTGCTGAGCCGCTCGGGGCCGAGCACGTCGCTGATCACGCGCGGGTCGAAGCCCGGCTGCCCCTGGAGGCGGCCCGAGCTGAACTCCTCGATGATCGCGTCCGACGCCGCCGACTCGCCGAGCACCGCGAGCGCCCAGACGACCGCGGCGCGCGCGCCGGTCGGCGCGTTCGGGAGCACCGCGAGGAGCTGCGGCTTCGCGGGGTCCGCGGCCGGCGACCCGATCGCCGCCAGGGCCCGCGCCGCGGCGGTCACCACCGTGGGCTGCTGCTCGGAGTCGAGCTGCTCCATGATGACCGGGACCGACTCGGCGTCCTCGTACTCCGCCATCTTCTGGAGGATGCGGATCTTGACGTCTTCGTACTTGGTCTCGGGCAGGATCGCGCGGATGCGCCGGAGGAAGTCCTCCTGGTTCTCCGCGTTGTCTTGCGCGTCCTGGTAGGCGGTCCAGCGGGCGTTGTACGCCTCGTTCTGCTGCCACCACACCACGCCCATCCCAGCCACGCCGAGGATGAGGACGAGCAGCACCGCCCACCCCCAGATCGGGGTGCGGCTGCCCATCTTGGCGAGCGCGTCGTCGTCGCCGAGGGGCGGACCGAGGTCCGCGGCCGCGAAGGCGTCGTCGCCGGGGAGGTCGGGGAGGTCTTCGTGCTCGTCGAGACCGTCGTCCTGCAGGTTCGTATTGGGATCCATCGTGTTCCCCCTCGGGTTCCGCTCCCTGGCGACCGCGCCAGCCCGAGCGCCCGAATTCCGCCGCACGATAGCCAAACCCGCGCCGCGACTTCAACGACCACGGTCACGTTCTGGTCACGCGGGCCCCCGCGGCCTCCGCCGCCCGCGGGAGGCCGCTTCGGGAGGCTCTCGCAAGTGCCCGAAATCGCTTTTGACTCCGCCCAACCCCTTGGATATGCTCGCCCGGGTTCAGGAGGGGTCTGGATGACGAAGTCCGAGCTGATCGATGCCGTGGCGCGGCGGTCGAAGATCACCAAGAGCCGGGCCGAGCAGGTGGTCAACTGCATCTTCGAGACGATGACCGCTTCGCTCGAGCGGGGGGAAGGCATCGAGATTCGCGGCTTCGGCAGCTTCACCGTGCGCAAGTACAAGGCGTACGACGGCCGGAACCCGCGCACCGGGGAGACGGTGCCGGTGCCGCCGAAGCGACTGCCCTTCTTCAAGGTGGGCAAGGAGCTGAAGGAGCTCGTCAACGAGGGCTTCGACACGCCCTCGGGCGAGTGACCTTCAGACGCGCGCCTTCTCGAGGACCTGCGGCAGCAGCGGCTCGCCCTCGTCGATGCCCTCGAGCATCGCGTCGGCCGGGGTCTTGCCCGCCTCGATCAGCGCCTTCAGCTTCGAGAGGTGGATGCGCTCGTCCTCGCCGCGCCGGTTGAGGTGACCGAGCCGCTCGAGCCCCGCCTCGCTGATCGCGAGCAGCTCGCGCGCCCACTCACCGACCGGGCGACCGGCCAGCTCTCCGCGGAGACCGTGCTTCGCGATCCCGGCCCGGGAGGCCTCCACGACGTCGTGGTCGAGGCCGCTCACCAGCGACTCGGCCGCCGTGAGCGCGTCGTCGTCGTAGAGCACGCCCTTGAGCAGGGCGGGGAGGGCGCAGACCATCGGGGTGGGCTGGGCGTCGGCGCCGCGCACCTCGATCGTCTTCTTGAGGCGGACCTCCGGGAAGAGCGTGTTGAGGTGGGTCAGCCAGTCGTCGTAGGTCGCGGTCAGCCCGTCCTTGCCCTCGTTCATGAAGGTCCGGAAGGTCTGGTCGGTGTTCTGCACGATCTTGCCGCCGCGCTTGACGAGGAACATCGGCACGTCGAGCGCCCACTCGACGTAGGTGCGGTAGGAGAAGTCGTCGGCCCAGGCGAAGGGCAAGAGGCCGCTCCGGTCCGGGTCGACCTCGAGCCAGACGCGGCCGCGGTGGGTGACCTCGCCGGCGGGCGCGCCCTCGATCCACGGGCTGTTGGCGAACATCGCCGTCACCACCGGCGACAGGGCGAGCGACACCCGGATCTTGCGGATCGCGTCGGCCTCGTCGGCGAAGTCGAAGTTCGCCTGCACGGTGCAGGTGCGCCGCATCATGTCCAGCGCGAGCGCGCCCTTGGTCGGCAGGTAGGACTTCATCACCCCGTAGCGGAGCTTGGGCACCCACGGCAGATCCGCCTGGCGCGCGAAGGGGTGGAAGCCGAGGCCGAGCCAGCCGATGCCCAGCTCGTCCGAGATGTCACGCAGCTCCGCCATGTGTCCGCGGAACTCGGCGCAGGTCTGGTGCGTGGAGGTGAGCGGCGCGCCGCTGAGCTCGAGCTGGGCGCCCGGCTCGAGCGTGATCGAGGCGTCGCCCCGACGCAGCATGATGACCTCGCCGCCGTCGTGCTCGCGCTCGGCGAACCACCCGTGGCGATCGCACAGCTCGAGCAGCACCGACTGGATGCCGCGCTCGCCCTCGAAGGGGACCGGGCGGCCGTCCGAGACGTAGACCCCGAACTTCTCGGCCTCGGTCCCGACCCTCCACCGCGATCGCGGCTTCTCCGCCTCGTGGAAGGGGCGGAGCAGGTCGTCGAGGCCCTTCAGGGGGCGGCTTGCTTCGTTCATCGTCGGGACATTCCTCTCGCCGTTGACCACGGGGTCGGCCGCTCATACGCTCTCGGCCCACGCGCGTCGAGGCGCGGTCCGGACCTGGAGATGTGAGTGAGCAGCCGACGCACGGACGGCACCATCGGCCCCGAACTCGTGGTTCACGGGAGCCTCAACGGCAAGTCCGATCTGCGGATCGACGGCGCCTTCGACGGTGAGCTGAGGCTCGACGGAGCCCTGGTGGTCGGGCCGGAGGGCCGGGTGCACGCGCCCGTCTCGGTCTCCGACCTCGAGCTCGAGGGGGAGCTTCGCGGCGACGTGACGGCCGCGGGCGCCGTGGCGGTTCGCCCCGGGGGTCGCCTGGTGGGCGACGTCCGCGCTCGGCGCATCGCGATCGACGACGGCGGCGCGCTCGAGGGCGGCATCGAGATGGACTTCGATCTGCCGGAGGGTGAAGCGTGAGCCGGACCTCGGTGCTCCCCGCCGGCGTGACCCTCGTGGGCGCGATCGAAGGCGCGGGCGATCTGGTGATCGCCGGCACGGTCGAGGGCCCGATCGAGCTCGACGGCGGCCTCGTCATCGAGGAGGGCGGCCGGATCCACGGCGACGTCAGCGTCACGACGCTGATCGTGCGCGGCGTGCTCTCCGGCGACGCCTCCGCCCAGGAGACGATCCGGCTCGAGGGCAGCGCGATGGTGGTCGGCGACGCGGTGGCGCCCCGGGTGCACATCGTCGACGGCGCACGGGTCCGGGGCCGGGTCCGCATGAACGGCGAGCCGATGGTGCCCAAGGCGGTGCGCCGCCCGCGCCGCCCGGCCGAGGAGCCTGCCGCTGGGTCCTCCGCTGCGTCCTCCGCTGGGTCCTCCGCCCCGTCTTCCAGCGGGGCAGTGTCTTCCAGCGGGGCAGTGTCTTCGGCCGGGAAGCCGGTCTCGCGCAAGCAGGTCGGGCACACCCGGACCGAGCACGTGCCGCCGCAGCTCGCCCACGACGACGACGACGCGATCGCGCTCGAGGGGGCGCCGACCGCGGTGGGGGCCCCGGCCGCGCTCGACGAGGAGAGCCCGCGCCCGCGGCGCACGACCCGGAGCCGGGGGCGCAAGCCCGCCGGAGACGAGGCGCCCGAGGAGACCCCGCGGGCCGACGCGGCGGGAGACGAGGGCGAGGGCCGCCGGTCGCGCAAGCGTCGCCGGGGCCGACGACGCGGCGGCCGCCAGAACGACCGCCCCGAGCGGGAGCAGGCGCCCGCGCCGAAGGCCGAGACGAAGCCGGAGCCGGCCGAGGCGAAGGCCGACGAGCCGCCGAAGAAGAAGCGGCGCCGGCCGCCGCCGCCGAACATGCCGACGGTCGGGCGTCAGAAGGCCAAGCGCAAGGACAGGAGCGACGCCAACCCGGCGTCGTGAGGGGCCCCGAGATGGACCGCCTCCTCGAGCTGCTCCGGACCCACAGCTACCGGAAGAAGAAGGTCGTGCTCGCCAGCGGCAAGGAGAGCGACTTCTTCGTCGACTGCAAGCAGACGGCGCTGCGCGCCGAAGGCCACGCGCTCGTCGGCGAGGCGATGCTCGACGCGCTCTCGCGGCTGCCGACGAAGGCCGACGCGGTCGCCGGCGTGGCGCTCGGCGGCTGCCCGCTCGCGTCGGCGGTGTCGCTCGTGTCCCACCAGAAGGGGACCCCGCTCGACGCGGTGTACGTGCGCAAAGAGGTCAAGGACCACGGGAGCCGCCGCCAGATCGAAGGCGACGATCACCTCGCCGACGGCGCGGCGATCGCGGTCCTCGAGGACGTGGTGACGACCGGCGGCTCGACCCTGAAGGCGCTCGGCTGGCTGCGCGACGCCGGCTACACGATCGCGGGCGTGGTCGCCCTCGTCGACCGCCGCGAGGGCGGGGCCGAGAACCTCCGCGACGCCGGCGTGCCCTTCGTGGCGCTCTACGGGCGGGAAGACTTCACGGATGAGGGCTAGAGCGTCCGGCGCCGCGGTGATCGCGGCCGCGATCCTCCTCGCCGCCTGCGGCGCGACGAAGGTCTCGATGCGCCCGGCCGCGCGCTCCTTCACGCCGGACGACTACGACGACATCTACGGGCACTGGACGCGCTCGGAGGACGAGTTCGCGTTCGGGCGGCTCGAGGACATCCTCCACGTCACCGCCACCTTCGAGTCGTGGGAGTTCCGCTGGGCCTACGTGGTGCGCTACGCGGCCGACTACTCGCTGCGCACGGAGGAGCGCACCCGGCTGCTCCGCTCGACCCTGGCCGACGCGCAGGAGCGGCACCGCTTCTTCGTGACGATGATCGGCAACCGGTACCGGGAGAGCGATCTGACCGACGAGCGGAGCGCGTGGCGAGTGCTGCTCGTCGACGAGGACGGCCGGCAGGTCCGGCCGATCGAGGTGACCCGGATCCGGCGCCCCGGGGCGGCGGAGCGGGTGTACTTCCCGTCGATCACCGTGCATCGCCAGGCCTTCCGGATCGCCTTCCCGACCCAGCACCCCGACGGCACGCCGGTGATCGCGCCCGACGACGACCACGTCGTGCTCCGCTTCACCGGCGCCGAGGGGAGGGTGGACCTCCGCTGGGAGCTGGACTCCGCCGGGTCGGCCGACGCGCCCCTCGCGCTCGATTGACGCGCCCGGTCGTCGACGTCGGGGCCGGGCGCCGTTGACAGCGCGAAGGGCGCCTCGATATCGTCGGCGCCGATCCGTCTCGGGCCGCCCGGGCGACGAGATTTCAATCGGACTCTCCCCCGAGCTGGCACGAGCCGCGACCCACGTCTCGGGTACGCGCCGAGGCCTGCGCGCGGGGAGGGGAGGCGAACCATGAAGAGGAAGACCATCACACTGTTGCTCACCGGGATCTCGATCTCGGTGGCCATCCTCATCGGCTGCCACGCGAGCCCCGACGATCCCGCCGGGCAAGCGGAGGAGCTGTCGGACCCGGTTCGCCGCGAGAACGCGGTCGACAACCTCAACCGCCTGTACACGCAGGCGCTCGCCGCCGCGGACGGCGACCGCACCGTCGAGACGCTCACCGGCGACGACGGCCGGCAGCGCCCGGGGCCCAAGGCGATCGCCGACGCCTCGATCGAGTCGCTGGTCCAGACCTACGTGAACAACCCCGACGCGACCCAGCTCGGGCTGCGCATCCTGAACCTCCTGGTGGAGATGCAGGACACCCGCGCGATCCCGGCGCTCATCGAGGCGCTCGAGTGGCGCGCCGAGACGACCGAGGACCACGCGATCACCGCCGCCCAGGCGCTCCAGCGCATGGACGTCCCGGAGGACCAGAAGGGCCCGGTCATCGAGGCGCTCTCGCAGGCGCTCGACCGGGTCCAGCAGGCCCGCGGCATCGACAACCGGATGCGCATCGGCTTCATCCGCGCGCTCGGCTCGATGGAGGATCGTCGCGCCACGCCGATGCTCACCAAGATCGCGACCCGCATCAACGAGGACCAGAACTTCCTGATCAACCGCATGGCGGCCGAGGAGGTCGGCGGGCTCGGCGACCCGGCGGCGGTCGACGACATGATCAAGGGCCTCTTCCTCTTCGCGCCCAACCGCCCCGACATGCGCATGAACGACGTCGCGGCCCAGGCGCTCGTGCAGATCGGCCGCCCGGCCTACGACCCGCTGGTCGCCCTGACCCGCGGCGAGAACGAGCTCGCGACCCGGATCGCCACCAACTACATCGGCGCCATCCGCCAGCGCGACGAGGACGCGGCGAGCAAGATGGATCCGGAGTCGGTCGTCGTCGGCGAGGGCTGCTACGCGCTCGGCCAGCTCGGCTTCCGCGAGGGGCTCGACGTGCTCGCGTCGCGCGTCACGCCGCTCACCGAGATGAACCCGCGCGACATCGGCGAGGACCACCGCGGCCGGATCGGCCAGGCGCTCGCGTGCGTCACCTCGATGGTCCAGATCAACCGTCAGGACAGCGACACGCCGCGGCTCCGCCAGGCGCTCATCGACACCTACGAGCACATCCCCGAGGACTGGCCGCCGGAGGCGCCGTACACCTCGCGGCTGCAGGTGCTCGCGGCGATGCAGCACTCCTTCGACGCGGAGCTGCTCGACTTCCTCCACGACATCGCGGGTGACCGCGAGGCGCTCGCCGACTTCCGCGCGGTCGCCTTCATGGCCGAGGCGATGCTCGCCGGGCGCGAGCAGGTGTCGCGGCTCCGCGCCTCGACCCAGGGCGAGCCCGAGGGCTCGGCGGTGCGCACCCGCTTCGAGGAGTTCGAGCCGGCGCTCGCCACCGCGGAGGAGTGCGGTGACAATCTCCAGTGCTACCTCGGGAAGCTCGCCGACGAGAACCCGATGGTGGTGCGCAAGGCCGCCTACATGATCGCGCGCTACGGCCGCGGCAACCAGGAGGCGGTGACGCAGCTCATCGAGCACCTCGATCACGAGGACGTCACGGTCCGCGGCGACGTGCTCTACGCGATCGACTGGATCGCCACCGAGGGGAGCCCCGAGGCGGCGGCCGAGATCGAGCGCATCCGCGAGGCCGAGGAGGGCCGCACCAGCTGGAACCAGATCAAGGATCTGGCGATGGCCGTGCGCGCGCGCCTCGGAGCCCGCAGCGGCGGCTGAACTTCAGGCCCCCGGCGGGCCGAAAGCAGGGACACGGTGATTCGACTCGAGGTCGTCGAAGGACAGGACCAGGAGCGTCGGATCGAGTCGAACGAGGACATGATTCGACTCGGGCGCTCCGACTTCAACGAGCTCGTGCTGAGCGAGTGGCACGTCTCCGGGGAGCACGCGTCGATCGTGCTCGCCGGGGCGAGCTACGTGGTCCGCGACCACAACAGCACCAACGGCACCCGCATCGAGCGGCGGGGCGAGGTCCTGGATCTCGCCGACGACGAGGGCCGGGAGGGCGAGCTGCGAGACGGCGACGTCCTCCTCCTCGGCGACCGCGAGCGCCCGGTGCGCATCAAGGTCGCCATCGGCGACGAGCCCGACGACGCCCGCATCGTCTCGCTCCGCAAGGTCGACGAGCTGGCCGAGGTCGAGGCCACCGTCGGCGCCGACCGGCAGGTCCTCCAGAGCCTGTACGAGTCGCAGAAGCGCATCGGCAGCGCGATCGACCTCGACGAGGTCATCGACGTGGTGGCCGAGCAGGTCTTCCGCTTCCTGCCGCGCGCCACCCACGTGACGGTGGCGCTGCGCGAGGTCGACCAGAAGAAGCGCACCAAGTCCGCGCGCTACGTGCCGGTCGGCACCCGGGTCCGGGGCGGCGCCGACTCCGAGACCATCCCGATCACGCGGAGCGTGTTCAAGAAGGTCGTCGCCGAGCGGGCCGCGGTGCTCGCGGCGGACGCCAAGCGCGACGTGGGCGAGACCGCCTCGATCATGGGCGCGCAGATCGAGAGCACCATCGGCGTCCCGCTCTGGCACGGCGACGAGGAGCTGATCGGCGTGCTCCAGGTCGACAACCGCGACGCCAGCGGCGTCTTCCGCGAGCGCGACCTCGACATCCTCGCCCTCCTCAGCCAGTCGGCCAGCCAGGCCTTCGCGCACGCCCGCCTGGTCAGCCGCCTGCGCGCGGCCGAGGAGAGCCAGCGCAACGAGAACGTCTACCTCAAGAAGCGCGAGCAGGGCCGCCGCTTCGACGGGATCATCGGCGAAGCCGCCGGCATGAAGAAGCTCTTCGAGCAGCTCCGCAAGGTGGTCGACACCCGGGTGACGGTGCTGGTCGAGGGCGAGACGGGCACCGGCAAGGAGCTCATCGCGAGCGCGGTGCACTACTGGTCCGAGCGGCGCGACGCGCTCTTCATCGCCCAGAACTGCGCGGCGATGCCCGAGAACCTGCTCGAGAGCGAGCTGTTCGGGCACAAGAAGGGCTCGTTCACGGGCGCGACCGACGACAAGAAGGGCCTCTTCGAGCTCGCCGACGGCGGCACGCTCTTCCTCGACGAGGTGGGCGAGATGCCGCTCAACCTCCAGGCCAAGCTCCTCCGCGTGCTGCAGGAGGGGGAGATCCGGCCCATCGGGCACAACCAGACCAAGCGGGTCGACACCCGGATCGTGGCCGCGACCAACCGCGACCTCGAGAAGGAGGTGGCGGAGGGCCGCTTCCGCGAGGATCTCTACTACCGCCTGAAGGTCTTCCCGATCACGGTCCCGCCGCTCCGCGAGCGCCGCGAGGACATCCCGCTCCTCGCCGGTCACTTCCTCAAGCGCTACGCGAACGAGTTCGGTCGCACGGTCCGCGGCTTCAGCCAGCAGGCGATGGAGCTGCTCGCCAGCTACAAGTGGCCCGGCAACGTGCGCGAGCTCGAGAACGAGGTGCAGCGCCTCATCATCCAGCTGGACGACGGCGGCTTCGTCGAGCCCGAGCACGTCAGCCCCCGCATCCGCCAGGTCGAGAACGTCATCGACAAGGTCGCCCCGAAGAAGGGCACCCTGAAGGAGATGATGGAGCAGGTGGAGAAGTGGATCCTGCTCGAGGCGCTCCGCGAGCACGACAACAACAAGAGCCAGACGGCCCGCACCCTCGGCATCACCCGCGAGGGCCTGCACAAGAAGCTGAAGAACTACGGCTTGTAGCCGTCAGCCGTGGTTGCCGCGCGGGTCGATGACGACGGTGGCGTCGTCCTCCCAGTCGTCGACTTCGCTCGCCGCCTCCGGCTTCGGGTTGGTCCCGGTGCGGCCGGTGGGGTTGTAGGTGGTGGGCCCGTCCTCCCAGTCCTCGGTCTGGAATTCGGGCGGCTCCATGTCGGGGCCGGGGGGCGCCGGGTTGGTGTCCCGCTCGGGGTGCTCCTCGTCGTCCGGGTGGAGCTGCTGGGTCGGGAAGTCCTCTTCGTAGAGGCCGACCGGGACGCTCGGCAGGGAGCGCACTGTGCCCGAGCTCTCGACGCCGGAGCCCTCGACGCCGGAGCCCTCGACGCCGCGCTCGGGCATCTGGGTCGCCGACAGCACGTCCTCGAGGCCCGGCGGGCGATCGGTCGGCATGTCGTCGACCTCGAAGACGTCGTCGTGGGTGGTGACGTCATCGAAGGACGGCGGCGTGAGGGTCTCCGACATCTCCTCGAGCGGGGGAGGGCGGAGCACCGAGTCGGAGGGCGGCGGCGGGATCTCCTCGCGCATCCGCGGCGGGCGGTGGGTCGGCCGGGCCTGCACGGTGTGCATCGGCGGCGGCGCGGTGGGCGCCTCCGGCGGCACCGAGACGGTCGGCGGGAGATCGGCGTCGGGCGCGGGCGCGACGTCGGGGAACGCCTCGCGCACGTACTTGCGGAGGCTCGAGATGCCGGCGTAGCAGCCGGATCCGTAGACGAAGGCCTGGAGATCGTCGTGCAGGTCGAGCGCGGTCGGGTAGCGCTCGTCGCGGTCCTTCGCGAGCGCGCGCCGCACGATCGCCTCGAGCTCCGGCGCCACCTCCGGGTTGAGCGGCTGCATCGGCGGCACCTTCGCCTCGTAGACGCGGCGGAGGGTGTCCATGTCGCTCGGCCCGAGGAAGAGGCGCTCGCCGGTGAGCATCTCGTAGAGCACGATGCCGAGGCCGAAGACGTCGACCCGGTGGTCGATCTCCTCGCCCCGCAGCTGCTCGGGCGACATGTAGGCGAGCTTGCCCTTCACCACGCCGGCCTGGGTCTGCACCATGCGGCCGCGGGCCTTGGCGAGCCCGAAGTCGGCCACCTTCACCTCGCCGTCGAAGCCGAGCAGCACGTTCTGCGGGCTGACGTCGCGGTGGATGACCTGGAGCGGCTCGCCGCGCGGCCCGGTGGCGAAGTGCGCGTGGTGCAGCGCCTCGCACATCTTCATCACGACGTGGCAGGCGATGCCCACCGGGGTGCGCCCGCCGCGCTCCTTCTCGTAGTCGTAGAGGGCGCGCAGGTCCTTGCCGGCCACGAACTCCATCGCGATGTAGAGCGTGCCCTCGGCCTTCCCGAGGTCGTGGATGGTCACGATGTTCGGGTGCTGGAGGCGGACCGCGATCTTCGCCTCGTCGATGAACATCTTGACGAAGTCGTCGTCCTCGACGAGGTGCGGGAGGATGCGCTTGATGGCGACCAGGCGCTCGAACCCCTCGGCCCCGAAGATCTTCGCTTTGAAGACCTCGGCCATGCCCCCGACGCCGATCCGCTCGACGAGGAGGTATTTGCCGAATTTGACGGGTTGCTGGGCGCCCAATGGTCGCGTGGCCTCTCCCGGCAGCGTGCCGGCTCCGGCGGCGTGCGGTCAAGCGGCAAGCCGCCATGATGACGCTTCGAAATCGGGGCGTTAGCATGCGCGCCATGGGGCGGTCGTTACGGGATGGTTCCGGGCTCTTGGCGGTGCTGTGCGGCCTCGCGGCCGTCGGCTGGGGCGTGACCCTGCTCCGAGACCACGACTACCTCTCGGCCATCCTGATGCTGCTCACCGGGCTGGCGGTCCTGCGGGCCGGGGTCGAGCTGCTGCGCCCCACGGTCGGAGAGTGACGCGCGGTCTCATCGCCGGGCTCGTCCTCCTCTGCGGGTGCGGGTCGCCCGACGTCGCCGATCCGCCCGCGGAGGGCGACTGGGCGCGCGGCGGGGCCTCGGTCGGGGGGCGGGTGATCTCCACCGTGGACGGCCACCCCATCACCGTGGCCGACGTGCAGGCCGCGGCCCGGGCGGCCGGGGTCTCGCCGCGGGTCGCGCTGCAACGCCTGCAGGACGAGGAGCTGCTCGCGGCGGCCGCGGCGCGGGCGGGGATCGGGGAGACGGAGGGGCGGCGCGCGGCCCGTCAGGCGGCGGTCCAGCGGCTCCTGGCCGAAGAGGTGGAGGCCGCGGTCGGGCCCGACGCCGTCGATCCGGCCGCGATCGAGGCGGCCTTCGAGGAGAGCCTGGAGCGCTTCGAGCGGCCCGAGCGCCGCAGCAGCGTGCACCTCCTCGCCCGGATTTCCGAGGACGCGCCCCCCGGGGCCGAGGCGGAGGCCGAGGCCTGGATCGCGGCTCGGCACCGGGAGATCGCGGAGGCGCCGGACGCCGAGGCGGCGGTGCTCGCCTACCAGACCCGCCCTCCGGGCGATCGGGCCTTCGAGGTCCTCGCCGAGTCGGTGCCGGCGCTCCCCCGGGACGGCGCCGCCGATCCGGCCTACCTCCGCGCTCTCTTCTCGCCGGAGGCGGAGGGCCTGGTCGACGCCCCGGTGCGCACGTCGTTCGGCTGGCACGTCGTGGTGGTCACCGAGATCGAGCCGCGCTGGGAGGCCACCCGGGAGGAGGCCCTCGAGACCCTGCGCGAGGAGCGGCTCGCGTCCCTGCGGCACGCCCGGCTCACCGCGCTGCTGCAGCGGCTGGCGGCGGAGTCGGAGATCGAGGTGGATCCCGAGGCGGCCCGGGCGGCGCTCTCGAACCCGGCGCTGGCCGGAGAGGCGCCCTGATGCCGCCGCGCGAGCGCAGCTGGGCCAAGGAGGCGCCGCGCGACCAGGGCGAGAGCGCCTTCACACCCATCCTGCGCCGCCTGCTCCACCGGACGACGGGGGTCATCGCGGTGTGCTTCGTGGATGGCGAGGGCGAGTGCGTCGACTACGCCTCGACGCTGTCACCGTTCGAGATCAAGGTCACCGGCGCGCAGCTGCTCGTGACGGTGGAGGAGACGGCGGAGCGGCTGCGGGCGCTGGGCTCGGGGCAGACCTGGTGGATCCACGTCCAGGGCTCGGAGCGCGAGCTCGCCTGCCGCCGGGTGAGCGAGGACTACCTGCTCGTCGTCGTCACCAAGCCGCGCGCGATGACGCGGCGGCTCATGGGCGGGATCGAGCAGACGGTGGCCGAGCTGCGCCGCGAGGCGTGCATCGACGCGCCGCTCTGGGAGACGGTCACCGGGAGCGTGCGCGTGGAGGTCCGGCGCGCCATCGGCTGGCCCTACGCCCCCGCCGCCTACGTGGACGAGCGCGGGGAGCGGATCGCGATCGACGACGTGCTCGGCCGCTGGACCGAGGGCACCGGGCGCAAGAGCAAGGTCGCGTTCCGGGTCCGCACCGAGGGCGGCGAGGAGCTGACGCTGGTGCACCACCGCGCCGCCGATCGCTGGGAGCGCCAACCGGAGAGGTGAGCTCAGGCGGCCATCCAGAGCAGGCAGCCGACCATCCAGGCGCCGCCGACGAGCAGGAAGAGCGCGGTGTACCCGAGGATGTCGCGGGCGCGGATGCCGGTGATGGCGAGGAGCGGCAGCGCCCAGAAGGGTTGCAGCATGTTCGTCCACTGGTCGCCGTAGGCGACGGCCATGATCACCTGCTCGACCGGGATGTCGAACGCGCGCGCCGCCTCGACCGCGATCGGGCCCTGGACCGCCCACTGGCCGCCGCCGCTCGGCACGAAGAGGTTCACCAGGCCGGCCGAGAGGAAGGTGATGGCCGGGTAGGTCTCCGCGCTCGCGTGGCTCGCGAGCCAGCCGGCGATCTCCCGCGCGAGGCCGGTGCTGCGCATCACGCCCATGATCCCCGCGTAGAACGGGAACTGCAGCACGATGCCGGCCGCGCCCCGGGTCGCCTCGGAGATCGCGCTCGCGTAGCGGGACAGCGAGCCGTGGAGGAGGAGGCCGAGGGTCAGGAACACGAGGTTGATCGCGTTCGGGTCGAGCGCGCCGATGCCGACCTCGACGAACCAGAGCCCGATCGCGACGGCGAGCGGCACGGCGATCAGCAGCATCGTGAGCGGGCTCCGCTCGATCTTCTCGGGCACCGTCTCGGCCGGCGGCTCCGGCGGGGCCGGCTCCGGCGCGGGCACGAAGTCGTCGATGGGCGCCGCGCCCTCGCGCGGGGCGAGGAGCGCGCACAGGAGGGGCACGATCACGAGCAGCCCCCCGGTGACGACGAGGTTGCCGGCCCCGAGCACGGTGTCGGTGAAGGGCACCGGGTCGACGGTCGCGGCGAGCTCCGGCCCGAGGAAGCGCTCCACGTCGGGCGGGGTCGTCATCTTCAGGGGCGCGGTGCCCGAGAGGCCGCCGTGCCAGCAGATGAAGCCGCCATACCCCGCGGCCACGAGGAGCGGGTAGTGCGCCTCGACGCCGCGCTCGCGGCAGGCGCGGCCGACGTCGCGGGCGAGCAGGGCCCCGACGATCAGGCCGAGCCCCCAGTTCAGCAGCGCGGCGACCATCGCGCCGGCCGCGACGAGGGCCGCGGCCTGGGCGCCGGTCCGGGGCAGGCGGGCCAGGCGGGCGATCGAGGCGCGCACCGGGCGGGTGGCCGCGAGGGCGTGCCCGGTGACGAGGATCAGCACCATCTGCATCGAGAACGCGAGCAGGCTCCAGAACCCGGAGTCCCCCTGCCAGGCGCGGACCACCTCGAAGGGCGAGGCGCCGGTGACGATCGCGGCGAGCGCGAAGACCACGAGGGTCAGGCCGACCGCGAGCACGAAGGGGTCGGGGGTGGTCGCGCGGAAGAGGCGCTCGAAGCGGTGACCGAGCTGGCTGAGCATCGGCGCATCCATATCGCGTCGCGAGACCTTCGGAAAAGCGGAGCCGGCGTGCTAGCATCGCGCCGTGAGCCGACGTTGTCCGTCCTGCGGGACCGAGTACCCGGACGACACCGCGTTCTGCGGTCACGACGGGAGCGTCAACATCCAGGTGCAGCCGGAGGACGAGGAGAAGGATCCTCGGCTCGGCGAGAAGCTGGGTCAGTACATCGTGGCCGCCCACATCGCCGACGGCGCGATGGGCGCGGTCTACGAGGCGCGCAACGCCGAGACGCGCGAGCGCGTGGCGGTGAAGGTGCTCCACACCGACGTGGAGGAGGACGAGATCGCGGTCGAGCGCTTCAAGCGCGAGTACGAGACCGCCGACATGTTCGACCACCCGCACATCGTGAAGGTGATCGACTTCGGCGAGACCGCGGACGGCCAGCACTACATGACGATGGAGTATCTCGAGGGCATCGAGCTCGGCGAGGTGCTCCGGAACGACGGCGCGCAGGACCCGGCGCGGGCGCTGCGCATCTGCGCGCAGGTCGCCGACGCCCTCGACCACGCGCACTCGTTCGGCGTCATCCACCGCGATCTGAAGCCGGACAACATCTTCCTGGTCCGCACCGAGGCGGGCGACGACGTGCGCATCCTCGACTTCGGCTCGGTGAAGCTGCAGGTGGAGACCGGCCCGAAGCTCACTGCCTTCGGGACCACGCTCGGCTCGCCGTACTACATGTCGCCGGAGCAGGCGAAGGGCCTGCCCGACGTCGACAACCGCACCGACGTGTTCGCGGTCGGCGCGATCCTCTACGAGCTGTCGAGCGGCAAGATCGCGTTCGAGGCGCCGACGGTCGCCGAGATCCTGATGAAGATCGTGCGCCTGATGCCGGACCCGCTGACGACGGTGGCTCCGCAGGTGCCCGCCGCCCTCGAGCAGGTGGTGGTGAAGGCGATCGCGAAGAAGAAAGAGGAGCGCTACGCGACGCCCACCGAGCTGGTGGACGCGGCCTTCGCCGCGTACGGCATCGAGGGTGGCGCCGCCGCGTGGTCCGAGCGCCCCCAGAGCGAGCTCGCCGAGGCCCTGCTGGCCGCCGCGTCTCGACCCGCCGCGCCGGCCGAGCCGCCGCCGACCGAGTCCTCGAGCGAGCCGAGCGAGTCGTCGCCGAGCCCGGAGGCGGCGAGCGCCCCCGCGCCCAGCCCTGCGCCCAGCCCTGCTGCCCCCAGCCCGGCAGCTCCGCCGGCGACGAAGATGGATCCGCCGCCGGCGCCGATGACCGCCGAGGCGGTCCCGGGGCTGGGCTCCGGCAACAAGATGCTGCTGTTCGCCGCGCTCGCCGGGGTCGGCCTGCTGCTGCTCGGTGGCCTCGCGATCGCGCTCGCGATCCTGCTCTGAGGGTCAGCTCGAGGGCGCCGACGCGGGGGCGAAGGCGTCGCCGGAGAACGTGATCACCCGCGCCGGGCGGGCCGGGGTGCGCGACGGGCCGAGCCCGCCGCTCGCCGAGACGGTCTCGCGGCGGCCCTGGGTCGTCAGCCACTCGGCGACGCCGGCCCGGGTCGTCTCGCCGGCCACGACGGCGGCGCGGATGAGCTGGAAGGCGTCGTAGGCCTGGGCCGCGTAGGCGTCGGGCGCCTGGTCGAAGCGGGCGGTGAAGGCGTCGACGAAGGCGCGCCCGGGCCCGGTGGCGGTCGCGGCGTGGAAGGGGGTCGCGAAGAGCGCGCCCTGGAGGTAGCGAGACGCGCCGGCGGCCGCGCGATCGTCGATCGCCACCGAGGGCGCCATCAGGGTGATCGCGCGCCCGCCGCGCGGCGCCGCCTGCCCGGCCGGCGTGCTCCAGAGCCCGGCGGCCGCGAGCGCGGGCGCGATGAGGGAGAGCTGGCGCGCGGCGTCGGGCACGAAGAGCGCGTCGAAGCGCCGCTCGGCGATCCGGCCGACCACCTCGCCGAACGCGGTGGCGTTCGCCGGGTAGCGCTCGTCGGCGACCAGCTCGCCGCCCGCCGCGCGCACCGCCTCGGCGTAGGCCTCCGACATGGCCCGGCCGTACGCGTGGTCCGGGCGGAGCACCGCAAATCTGGTGGCGCCGCGCCGCCGCGCCGCCGCCACGAGCGCGGTCACCTCGCCCTGGGGCGAGGTCAAGAGCCGGAACGCCATCGGCCCGGGGTCGGTGACGCGCGGATCCGGCACCAGGGTCAGGATCGGCACGCCGAGCTCCTGGGCGCGCTGGGCGGCGGCGCGCGCCGCGGCGCCCTCGAGCGGTCCGACGATCGCGATCGCCCGGTGCTCGGAGACCAGGTCCTCGACCGCGCGGGCGGCCCGCTCGGGATCGCCGCCGTCGTCCCGGAGCACGAGCTGCGGCGCGTCCGGCGCGGGCGGCCCCTGGGTCGGCGCGCCCGAGGCGAGCATCAGGCCGCGCACGGTGCGCTGCCCCACCTCGCGGCCCCGTCCGGTCAGCGGCACGATGGCGCCGATGACCCGCGGATCGGCGCGCTCGGTGCGCTCGGCGCGGACCGCCAGCTCGGCGAGCTCCTCGCTCATCGGGATCTGCCGCTGCCGGAGCTCGGTCACGATGGCCGAGACCCGGGCCATGTCGCCGGCGTCGAACGCGAGCCGGATCGCCCGCATCGCCACCTCCGGCCAGGCGGCGCCGTCGCGGGGGAGGGCGTCGTAGGCCTCCTCGATCGCCGCCGCGTCGCTCTCCGCGACCACCCGGCGGAGATCCTCGCGGGCCGCGCTCCGGTCCGCCTCGCCGATCTCCTCGGCCGCGCCGAGCCGGTCGAGCGCCTCGAGCGCGAGCACGGTGCGCTGCTCCTGCTGGGCGGCCGCCGCGAGGGTCCGGAGCAGGAGCACCGTCTCGTCCGGGTCGGTGGTGCGCCCCACCAGGGGCTCGAGCAGCGCGAGGGCCTCGGCGTGGCGTCGCGACAGGTGGAGGGCGACGCCCTGGTAGAAGCGGCCGGCCTCGGCCGCGCGCTCGTCGTCGGAGGTCGCGACCTCGGCGAAGAGGGCGAGCGCCGCCTCCACGTCGCCGTTGGCGAGCAGCACCCGGCCGAGCCCGAGGCGCGCGACCGGCACGAGGGGGTCGCGGGGGTGCCGCTCGAGGAACGTCCGGTAGCCGCGCTCCGCGTCGTCGACCTGGCCCGCCTCCGCGGCGTCGCGCGCGGCCCGGAGATCGGCCTCGGCCTCGGGGTTCGAGGTGGTGATCGACGGGAGCGTGCCGAAGTCGTCCTGCCCGCTGCTGCGCGGGCACCCGGTGACGGTGACCATGGCGGCGACCGCGACGAAGAGGCCGACGCGACGGAGGCGAGACGGACGGGTGCTCATGAACGGTCTTTCCCACCCGCGGCCAGCGCGGGCAAGATCGTGACAGAGGGGAGGGCGCGCGGCAGGCTCCGGCGGTGAGCCTCCTCGACGGTCGGCGCGACCCCACGCGCCTCGCGCTGGTGATGGTCGGCCTGCCGGCGCGCGGCAAGACCCACATGGCCCGGCGCCTCGCGCGCTACCTCCGCTGGCTCGGGGTGAGCACCCGGGTCTTCAACGTCGGCAACTACCGTCGGCAGCGGCTCGGCAGCCACCAGAGCCACGACTTCTTCGACCCCGACAACCCCGAGGGGCGCGCCGCCCGCCGCGAGATGGCGATGGCGGCCCTCGAGGACATGCTCGCGTGGTTCGCCTCCGGCGGCGAGGTGGGGCTCTACGACGCCACCAACACCACGGCCGAGCGCCGGCGCATCGTCGCCGATCGCATGCGGGCGCACGGGCTGGACGTGGTCTTCGTGGAGTCGGTCTGCGAGGACGAGGCGGTCATCGCCTCCAACATCCGGCAGACCAAGCTCCGCATGCCCGACTACGCCGGGGTGAGCGAGGACGAGGCGGTCGCCGACTTCCGGGCCCGCATCGCGCACTACGAGCGGGTCTACGAGACCGTCGGCGAGTCCGAGGGCAGCTACGTCCGCGTGATCGACGTGGGGCGCAAGGTCGAGGCCCATCGGGTGCAGGGTTACCTCCCGTCGCGCCTCGTGCACTTCCTGATGAACCTCCACGTCGCCCCGCGCTCCATCTGGCTGACGCGCCACGGCGAGAGCACCTTCAACGTCGACAACCGGGTCGGCGGCGATCCGGGGCTGAGCCCGCGCGGGGAGCGGTTCGCCGAGGCGCTCGGCGGCTACGTGCGCGACCTCGACCCGTCCCGGCAGGGGATGCGGGTCTGGACCTCGACCCTGCGCCGCACCCGCGAGACCGCGGCGCGCATCGGCCTGCCGACCGAGGAGTGGCGCTCGCTCGACGAGATCGACGCCGGCGCCTGCGACGGCATGACCTACGACGAGATTCGCGAGGAGCTGCCGCGCGAGCACGCCGCCCGCCGCGAGAACAAGCTCGCCTACCGCTACCCGCGGGGCGAGTCGTACGTCGACGTGATCCGGCGGCTCGAGCCGGTGATCCTCGAGCTGGAGCGGGAGCGCCGGCCGGTCCTGGTGGTCGCTCACCAGGCGGTCCTGCGCGGCCTCTACGCGTATCTGATGGACCGCCCGCCCAAGGAGGTGCCCTATCTCCCGGTGCCGCTCCACACCGTGATCCGCCTGACGCCGATCACCTACGGCTGCGAGGAGGAGCGGATCGAGCTCGGCGCCCCTTGATCCGGTGCCCGCCGGGCGGATATGCCTGCGCCCCGGAGGGACCACCGTGATGCACTGGAAGATGGCGGCCGGGGTGCTGGCCGTGTGTACGCTGCTGGCCAGCGCGAGCGTGGAGGCGCAGCGGCGTCGCCGGGGCAACCCCGAGCTCGACGCGGCCGTGGAGCAGCTTGGCGCCGACGACCGAGATCAGGTCCGCGCGGGCCTGGAGACGCTCGGCCTCATGGGGGATCCGGGCGCGGTCGCGCCGATCTCGGAGCGCATCCGGCGCGGGCTCCCGCCCGACCTCCTCGACATCGCGGTCGACACCCTGACCATCCTCGGTCGGGCCGAGGCGGGGCCGATCCTCTTCGAGCTCGCGCGTCATCGCCGGGCCGGGATCCGCCTCAAGGCGGTGCAGGGCGTGGTCGCCACCCGCCCCCGGGGCGCGGCCCGCGTGCTGGTGGCCGCGCTCTCGGACACCGACGAGACGGTGCGGGCGGCCGCCGCGGAGGGCCTCGGCACCCTGGGCGCGCGCGAGGGGATCGACGATCTCTTCCACGCGCTCGACCGTCGCGTGCCCAACGCGGCGATGGCCATCGGCCAGCTTGCGCGCCCGGCGGAGGTGGACCGCTTCCTCGGCTACCTCGGCCAGCTCCCCTTCGACCAGGTGACCCCCGCGCTCAGCGAGATCCTGCACCGCGACGACCTCGCCGAGCGGGCCAAGCTCGCGGTCGTGCACCGCCTCACCGAGCTCGCCACCCCCGAGGTCCGGACCTTCCTCGAGGACTACGTGAGCGGGCTCGACCCGGACGATCGCTCGCAGGTGCGGCGCGCGGCCGAGGACGCCATCCCGAGGATCGGACAATGACGCGTGTGATGATGTTGTGTGTCGCGGCCGCGATGGTCGGCTGCGGCGGTGGCGCGGACGCGTTCCGGCCGACCTTCCCGGACAACCGGAGCGACGCGCTCGGCGACATCGCCGCCCGGCTCGCCTCCGCGCCTCCCGCCTCCGACCGTCCGCTCGCGGTCGGCCTGACCGCGGAGCCGCATCGGCTCTACGCCTACGATCTCGAGGCCGGCCGGGTGCTGTGGGAGGAGGCGGTGAGCGAGCCGCAGTCGGCGCCGCACGTCGCCGGAGACCTCGTGATCCTGCACGAGGGCGGCCGGGTCGTCGGGCGGCGGGCCGCCGACGGACGCGTCGCCTTCCAGGTCGACGACACCCGCCTCTCGCTGATCGGCGCGGCCGGCGAGGGCGACCTCGCGGCGTTCGTGCTCTCCACCACCGGCGGCGTCGGCGCGCAGTCGCGCGTGTACGTGGTCCGGGGCGGCGGCGTCGTGGCGCACGCCGACGCCGAGGTGGCGGTCGGCGCGCCGGCGGTCCGCGGCGACCTCGTGATCGTGCCGTGGGGCAGCCAGAACGTCTCGTTCCTCGACGGCGTCACCGGCGCCGAGGTCGCGCGCATGCGCTCGCTCGCCGGGGTCGTCAGCCACGCCACCGTGGAGGGCGGAGAGCTCTTCTTCGGCCAGGCCGGGGTCGGGCGCCTGACGCCGACCAGCGCGAGCGGCGCGGCCGAGGAGGTGGGCTGGGTCCAGCCGGAGACGACGCGCCTCCCGGGCAGCCCGCCGCTCTGGCGGAGCGCCTACGATCCGCCGGCCGGCCCGCGCAGCGCCGAGCACAAGATCCGGGTCTCCTTCGCCCCCCGCGGCGAGGGCGGCGCGGTCGGCTTCAGCGACGACACCCTCTACCTCTCGTTCTACCGGCTGATCTTCGGCCTCACGCCCGGCGATCTCTCGCCGCGCTTCGCCTACCAGCACCCGAGCGACGTGGTCGGGGCTCGCGCGATCGACGGCGGGGTCGTGGTCGCCGACGCCGGCGGCGGCGTGAGCTTCGTCGGCACCGACGGAAGGCCGCGCTGGAGCGTCGACACCGGCAAGGAGCCCACCGTGGTGGCCCTGCGCCTGGGCGCCTTCCGGCCGCAGGGCAGCCCCGAGGGGGAGGCGAGCCTGCTCGCCGAGCAGCTCCTCTCGGTCGCCCAGAGCACCGACGCCCGCCTGGTGCCGGGGCGCGCGTTCGCGGTCAGCGCGATGGCCGGCCTCGAGGACGAGGCGGTGACCGGGCACCTCATCGTGCTCTGCGACGACCGCTCGATGCCCGAGGCCATCTGGCAGGCCGGCTGCGCCGCCCTCGGGCAGCGCACGAGCGGCGCGGCGTCGGTCCTCGCCGCGCTGCGTCGCCACGCCTCCTTCCTGGAGGACACGGTCGCGCCGGCGGTCGGGCCCCTGGCGACGGTGGCCGCGCGGCTCGAGCTGCGCGACGCGGTGCCGCTGCTGGTGGGGCACCTCTCGGACCCCGGCACCCGCGCCGAGGACGTGCCGGCGCTCGCCGAGGCGCTCGCGTCCTTCGAGGATCAGAGCGCGGCGCGCCCCCTGCGCGACTTCCTCTGGCTCTATCACGCGGAGGGTGAGGAGGCGCTCCAGGCGGGCCTCGTGGCCGTGGCGCGCGCGCTGATGGCGCTCTCCGGCCCGGCGGGGCGGGACGACGTGCAGGAGGTGATCGACGCCCCCTTCACCGCCGCCGGCGTGCGCGCCCAGCTCGCCGAGGTCGTGCAGGCGCAGGCCCAGGCCGAGCAGCAGCAGGAGGCAGAGGCCGCGCAGGAGTCGGAGTGAGGGCGCGCGGGCTCGCGCTCGGCCTGCTCCTCGTCGCCGCGTCGGCGGGGGCGCAGGCCGACGACGCGCTCGCGGCGACCGTCGATCCGGACCCGATGGAGCTCGCCCGCGCGGCGCGCCGGGCCGGCGACGCGGCGGTGCTCTCGCGGCTGGACGCGTCGATCACCGCCATCCGGGCTGCGCCGGAGCTGCCGGCGCCCGAGCTGGCCGTGCCCACGCTCGCCGACGTGGCCGCGGGGCGCGACCCGTGGCTCGCGCCCGCCGCCGCCCAGTCCCTGCTCCGCATCACCCGCGATCTCACCGCGCTCGGGCTCGACCGGCGCGAGGCCGACGTGGCCGGGCTGGTGGACGCGTCGGCTCGCCTCGGCGCGCTCGCCGACGACGAGACCGCGCGGGCCGATCTGCGGGTCGCCGCCCGGCTCGCCGCCGATCGGCTCAGCTCGCTGACGACCCGGCCCGCCACGCCCGGGTGAGCGCGGCCAGCTCCTCGACGCTGAGCGTCTCGGGGCGGCGGCCGGGGTCGACGTCGGCCCGCGCGAAGGCGTCGGCGTCCACCCCGAGCTTCTTGAGCGAGTTGCGGAGCGTCTTGCGCCGCTGCTGGAAGGCCGCGCGCACGACCGCCCGGAAGTCGTCCGTCTCCTCCGCGCGCGGCGGGCTCAGCGGGGTCAGCTTCACCACCGCGCTGTCGACCTTGGGAGGCGGGAAGAAGGCCCCCGAGGGCACCTTCACCACCGGGTCCACCTGGAAGCCGGCTTGCACGAAGACGGTGAGCGCGCCGTAGGTCTTGCTCCCCGGCGCGGCGAGCAGCCGGTCGCGCACCTCCTTCTGCACCATGATGACCGCCCGGCTGAGGGCGAGGCGGTGCTGGCAGAGGTTCTCGAGGATCGCGCCGGTGATCGCGTAGGGCAGGTTGCCGGCGAGCGCGATCGGGCCGTGCGCCCGTCGCAGCGCCTCGAGGTCCACGTTGGCCGCGTCGCCGCGCTCCACCCGGAGCGCCTCGACGTGCCCGAGCTCCGCCTGCAGGACCTCGATCATCTCGGGGTCGGCGTCGATGGCGAGGACGTTCGCCCCCCGCCGGAGCAGCGCCCCGGTGAGCGTCCCGAGGCCCGGGCCGAGCTCGACCGTCTGCTCGTCCGGCGTCGGCGCGAGCGCGGCCGCGATGGCGTCGACCGCGTGGCGCGACACGAGGAAGCTCTGGCTGAACTTCTTCTTCGGCGCGAGGCCGTGCCGCCCGAGCACGCGGCGCGGGTCTTCCCAGTCCGGTACCGTCACGCCGCCCTCCGGCGCGTCGCGCGCTGCGCCTGCACGATCAGGATGCCCGGGCGGTCCGCCGCGGTGGCCCGGACCACCGCGCAGCCGAGCGGGGTGAGCGCCGCCTTCGCCTCGCGGAAGCGCCGCCGCTCGGAGCGCTGGTAGACGGTGTAGACGTCGCGCTCGAGGGGCGCGTCCGGCGCATCCACGAAGGTCGAGGCGTCCGGCACGATCAGCGAGACCGCGTGCCCGTGCATGCGGAGCAGCTTGGCCGCGCCGACCAGCGGGTCGAGGCCGCCGACCGCGTCGAGATCGCTGATGAGCACCACGCTCATCGGCGTGCGACTGGTGCCTCCGGCGGCCCGGAGCGCGGCGGCGAGGCCGGGCCCCTTGGCGCCGTCCCGCGGGTCGGGCCGGTAGGGGAGCGGGATGCCGCGGACGCGACAGAAGCGCCGGAAGAGCGCCCCCGCCTGACTGCTCGCGCGCACCGTGGCGTGGTCCTCGCTGTCCTCGAGCGCCTCGGTCACGTGCCGCACGAGCGGGGTGAGGTTCCAGCCGCGCCCGTCCTCCCGCGCGAAGTCCACCCCGTCCTGCTGGCGGACGTAGCGGCCGACGATGCTCGTGACCTCGGCGTCGTCGACGTCGGTGAGGTCCTCGTCCACCGCCTCGGTCGCGTCGAGCAGCGCCTCGAACGCGCGCAGGAGCTGGGGGCGGCCGTCGTTCGGCTGCACGTGGGTGAGGATCCGGCCGTCCACCGTCACGAGGCCGACCCGGTCGCCGGCGTCGAGGGTGCGACGCGCCTCCGCCGCGGCCGCCTCGACCGCGAAGTCGATCTTGCGCCGCCCGGGCTCGCCGCCTCGCATCGTGCCGCTCACGTCGACGATCACGTAGCGCGTCTCCTGCACCTCCTGCTCGACCTCGCGGACCATGAGCCGCCCGCGGCGGGCGCTCGCCTTCCACGCGATCGACTTGTAGGGGTCGCCGGGGCGCAGCTCGCGGAGCTCGCGCAGCTCGGTGCCGCTGCCGGCCGGGCTCAGGAGGCTCGCGCCGCTCCGCTCGACCGGCAGCCCGGTGATCGTGCGCGGCGCGCTGCGGGTCCGGAGCGCGGCCCGCGGCAGGACCTTGATGACGAGCGGGTTCGGGAAGTAGAGCGGCACCTCGAAGAGGCCGAGCGGGCCGGGCAGGGTGACCGCCAGCCCGTGCAGCACGACGCGCCCCGCGGCCGGGGCGACGATGCGGAAGGAGAACTCGGTGCGGGCGTTGGGGCCGAGCGCGAGCACGTCGCCGTCCTCGTCCACCCGCCGCGCGCCGCCGGGGGCCAGCGGCTCGAGCCGGCCGAGCATGAGACGCATCGCGCCCCGGTGACGGAGGAAGCCGCGCACGTCGAAGGGCTTGCCGGGCACCACCGCGCCGCCCCCCGAGCCGGGCTCGGCGTGGGCCAGCCACCAGGCGAACTCGAGCCGGTGACGGCGCACCCGCCGCCCGAGCGGCATCGTCATCGCCAGACAGAGCGAGAGCCCGACCGCCCCCGCGCCGCCGAGCACGACCACCGGCCAGCTCACGGAGACGGCGCCGAGGCCGACGAGCAGGGCCACCCCGAGCGCGGCCGCCCACGCGGTGCGCGTGGGGATCGGGAGCATCAGCGCCCCTCGGGGCGGTGGGGCACCTCGCGCAGGGCCTGCTCCACGATCGCCTGGGTCTGGGTGCCCTCCATCTCCGCCTCGGGCGTGAGCACCAGCCGGTGGGCGAGGACGGGCACCGCGAGGCGCTTCACGTCGTCGGGCAGCACGTACCCGCGGCCCGCGATGAGCGCCCGGGCCCGCGCGGCCCGCACGAGCGCGAGCGAGGCGCGGGGGGAGGCCCCGAGGAAGAGCCGGGCGTGCTCGCGGGTGAAGGCCGAGAGCCGGACCACGTAGTCGAGGATCGCGTCCTCCACGTGCACCCGGTCGACGAGGTGCTGCATCGTCAGGATCTGCTCGGGCGCGAGGACCTGCTGGGGGCGCGGGCTGCCGTCGGTGAAGCGCCGGAGGATGCCTCGCTCGTCGCGCTGGCTCGGGTAGCCGATCATCAGGCGCACGAGGAAGCGATCGATCTGCGCCTCGGGCAGCGGGTAGGTGCCGGCCTGCTCCACCGGGTTCTGGGTGGCGAGCACGATGAAGGGGGAGGGCAGCGGGCGGGTGTCGCCTTCGATCGTGACCTGCTGCTCCTGCATCGCCTCGAGGAGCGCGCTCTGGGTCTTGGCCGGCGCGCGGTTGATCTCGTCGCCGAGCACCACGTTCGCGAAGATCGGCCCCTCGCGGAGGTCGAAGGTCCCCTCCTTGGGCGAGAGCACGTAGGTGCCGGTGATGTCGGCGGGCAGCAGATCGGGGGTGAACTGGATCCGCGCGAAGCGCGCCCCGAGGGTGGCCGCGAACGCCTTGCAGAGCGTGGTCTTCGCCACCCCGGGCACGCCCTCGAGGAGCACGTGTCCGCGGGCGAGCAGGGAGGTCAGGAGCAGCTCCGGCACCTGCTGGGAGCCGACGTAGACGCGCTGCACTTCGGCCATCACGCCGGCGCTGGTCTGCGCGACGCTCGCGAGGGTGTCGGGCTCGATCGTCTGAGGGGTCATCCAACTTCCAGCGTGGAGAGTAGCTGCTCACCCTCCGCCACGAGCTGACGGAATCGGCGGGCCCCGATGTGGGGCGCGCCGGGAGGCTCATCCTGGGCCGCGCGGAGGCGGTCGAGCTCGAGCAGGAGGGTTCGCATGCGAGAGACGTCGGCCTCGCCGGCGCCGCGCGCGCGCATCGCGTCGAGCACGTCGCGGAGCAGGGTCCGCTCGCCGAGCCCGAGGTGCTCGAGGAGCGCGGCCTCGAGCTCGAACTTGTAGACCAAGAGCGGCGCGAGCAAGCTGACTTTCTTGCGGCCGAAGAAGGCCACCCGCCCGGCGAACCCGCCGACCGACGGCGCCCGCGCGAACATGCGGCTGGTGCGGTAGGGCGTCTGGCGGGGCAGGGCGCCGAACGCGAGCACCAGCGCGATCGCCGCCAGCGCGAGGGCGGCGATGCGGAGGGCGAGCGGGGGCAGCTCGAGGTGGGCGAGCGACTCGAGCGCGCTCCGGAGATCGTGGAGCGGCCGGTCGGCGCCCGGCTCGCCGAAGCGCCCGGCCAGGGTGGCCTCGGGCCCGATCACGTAGAGGGTGCCGCCGCGGCCGTCGTCCAGGTACGAGAGCAGGTTCTCGGCGAAGCGCCGGTTGTCCCGGAGCTCGAGCATGTTGTCGATGAGCACGCTCGGATCGGAGAGCACCACCAGCCGGCCCGAGCCCACGGCCCCCGCGAGCACCAGGGCCTCGCCCTCGGACAGCTCGAAGATCGGGGCGAGCTCCCGGTGATGCACCATCGCCGGGTGGTTGCTCCCGAGCGCCGCGACCCCCTCGGTGAGGCGATGCCGCCCCCGCGGACGCGCGAGGAGCAGCTCGGGGTTGCCGCGCAGCTGCGGGGCGCGCCGGGCGTCGGGCGCGGCTCGGGAGATCTGGAAGACCTCGAGGAGAGCGTCGCCGGCGCCGAAGTCGTCGGCCAGCGCGGCGCGTCCCCCCGCGCGCAGGAACGCGGTGACCGCCGGCGCGGGCAACGCCTCACGAGGGTGAAGTATCAGCAGCGAGTCGGTGGGCTGGAGCGTGCCGACGTCGAGGCGATCGGGGGTCTCGACCGGGATCTGGCGATCGCGTGCGATCTGAATCAGACGCGATACGGAGTTCCACTCCCCCGAGTCGGTGGCGTAGTCGGGGCCCTGCGCGAGGGCGGGAGAAGCCCAGCCCGAGAGGACGAGCGCAGTCGTGACCCATGCCGCGCGCACGCGCGGAGGATAGCAGGCGCGGGGCCTCCGGCTCTTTCTGTTCCAGAGCCGCGCGCTCGTGTTAGCGTCCATCCAAGGATTGGGACCCTTCAGGGGTCCTCCCTGCACGCCGTCGTGGCCCCCATTCACGCAGCTCCGATTTGGGGGGAGAGCCCGGATTGGATATCCTCGAAGCGAACGGAATTCCGGTGGGGGTTTTCAAACGGGGGCGTCGGACCCATCTTGTTGGACGAGTAGCGGAGGGGAGCTGAGCCCATGCTGCCTTCTTTCATCATCGACCAGATTCGACGGCGAGAAGACGACGAGCGACGGCGACAGGACGCGCCGGTGCGCGAGCTCGAGCTTCCGCTCCCCATGCCGCGGGACCACCGCCCGGCGGGCGGTGACGACGAGCCCGAGCGCGGGGTCGTGATCATCGATCTCGGGGCGTAGCCCCCGTCACCCTCGGGTGACCTCGGACCACGCCTGGGCCAGCGCCTCGGGCGTGGGCGGCGCGCCTTCGGCGAACCAGCCGGGCGTCTCCCTCCCGTGCAGCGCGTAGTAGCGGGTCCCGGCCACGCCGAGGACCTCCCCGCTGACCTCGCGCGCGTGGTCCGAGGCGAGGAACACCGCCACCGGAGCCACGAACTCGGGCCCCATGGAGTCGGGCGCGATCCCGGTGAACAGCGGCAGCTTCTCGGTGCTCCGGGTGCGCGCGGTCGGGGCGATGGCGTTGACCCGGATGGCGTGCTTGCGGAGCTCGATCGCGGCGCTCCGGACGAGGCCGGCGATGGCGGCCGAGGTGGCGCCGAGGGCCGACTGGCGCGCCGCGCCGAAGAACGCGGCGGGGCCGGTGTGGAGCACGATGGAGCCGCCGTCGCCGGCGTCGATCATCGCGCGCGCGGCGTGTCGGACGAGGGCGAAGCTGCCCTTCACGTGCACGTCGATCATCCGGTCGAGCCCGGCGTCGTCCATCTTCATCACCGTGCGGTCGAGGGCGAGGCCGGCGGCGCCGACCACCGCGTCGACGCGCCCCCACGTCTCGAGCGCGCGGGAGACGATCTGCGCGGCCCCGGTGGCCACGTCGGTGTCGTCCGCGATCGCGTCCGCCCCGGCCTCCCGGAGCTCGGCCGCGACCGCCTCGGCGACCGCGGGATCGTGACCCTCGCCGCGCAGATCGCAGCCGAGGTCGTTCACCAGCACCTTGGCCCCCGCCGCCGCCAGCGCGCGCGCGTGCGCGCGACCGACGCCGCGACCGCCCCCGACGACGACGGCGACCTTCCCGTCGAGCACCTGACTCACCATGTCACTCCTCTACTCTTCACTCGATCAGGGCGCTGGCGCGGAAGACGAAGCCCTGACCCGCGCTCCAGCGATCGTTGGAGCCCGAGCCGACCACCCGCCAGTACATGACGAGCGAGTCGTCGCCGCGCGCGGTGTCGGCCAGCTGGTCGCCGGCGCCGAAGGGCGCGCAGCCGTCGCTCGCCGGGTCCTCGCCGGGGCCGCACGCCCGGCTCTGCTCCGTGCTGTGGAAGAGGCCCACGTAGTGCCCGATCTCGTGGGCGAGCACGTGCCCGACGAGCCGGGCGCCGGTCCCGCCGGAGCCGACGACGCTCGGGTCGAACGCGGCGACCACGCCGCTGTGCTGGGTCCCGTGGAGGCCGACCGGGCCGGGGATGCCGCCGGCCACGCCGAGGGCCGCGAACCCTCCGCCCCGCGAGTCGATCGAGCGCACGAGGAAGATGTTCAGCACCCGCCCGCTCGAGACGCCGCCGCTCAGCCGGAAGAGCCCGGCCAGCTCGCTCGACTCTCCCTCGGTCGAGTCGATGACCTGGTAGCGGCTCGCGTCGGCGCCGGTCACGTCGAAGTAGCGCACCGCGCCGAGGCTGACCCCGGTCGGCGCGAGCCGATCGGAGAGCCGGCCGAGCGCCGTCTGCACGCGGCTGTTCGAGGGCGCGGAGGTCGCGGTCACGCCGACGCCCACGAGGAAGATGTTCAGGTCGAGCGTCCCGCCGGTGACGGCGCCGCCCGCGGCCCGCTTCACGAGCGCGCTGATCTGCATCGAGGCCGAGCCGCTGTCCCCCATCGAGCGCGGGTACGTGTTCACGCTCACCCGATGGCGCCCGGCCACGAACGCGACCCGGTCGGGGGTCGTGTTCGGGATCAGCATCGCGATGCTCTCGCCGGTGTCGACGGGCAGCCAGCGGATCGGCTGATCGTTGAGCATCAAGATCTCGCGCACGTCGAAGAGCATGGCGTCCGCGGGGTCCTGCACCGTCGAGAAGCCGAGCGGCAGCGGATCGCCCCCGGTGCGGCGGGCCTGCAGCGTGACGCTCACCGCGTCGGGCGGGGCGGCGAAGGTGAGGTCCTCGAGGAAGCCCGCGCGCAGCGTCGCCGCGCCGAGGTCGATCTCGTCGATCTGCACGGCGCCGCTCCGCGGCGGGTAGCCGCAGCCCGAGAAGGTGGCGCTCGTCCCCGCCCGCGGCAGCGTCGTGCAGACCTGGCCGGTGAGGCAGTAGCTGTCGTCGCTGCACACCTCGGTGCACTGCCCCTCCTGGCAGATGCGAGCGCCGCACTGGTCGTCGGAGGTGCAGGCGGCGCCGACCGGGCGGCCCCCCTCGGGGAAGGGCACGCACACGCTGCGCGAGGGGTCGTCCACCCGCACCGAGCAGCCGTACTCGGTCGCGAACACGAAGCACGCGTCGGCCGAGGCGCACTCCACCGAGCACGCGCCGCCGAGCGCCGGAGGCAAGCACACGCCGCTCTCGCACTCGCCGTCCCCGGCGCAGGGCGCGCCCGGGGGCAGCATCAGCCCGCCGTCCGGCGGCGCGGCGACGCAGCGGAAGCCGCTGCACAGCTGGCCCGGGGCGCAGTCGCTCGCGTCGGCGCACTCCGCGCCCTCGCAGCGCCCGTCGGCGCAGGTCGCGCCCTCTCCGCCGCAGTCCGCGTCCCGGGTGCAGGCCGGGCGACAGGCGCCGCGCCAGCAGTCGTAGCCGTCCCGACAGGCGTCGTCGCTCGCGCACGCGGCGAGGCAGAGGGGCGGCGAGGTCGCGTCGCTGCAGACCCCGCCGGTCGGGCACGTGCCGTCCTCGCAGGTGAGCGTGCAGTAGCCGCCGGGGAACGTGTCGTTGGACACGCAGCCGAGGCCGCCCGCGCAGACCCCGTCGGGGCACGGGGCGCCGAGGGTGGACGCGCCGCCGTCGGGGGCGTGGGATTCGCCACAGCCAAGGGCGACCAGCGTCGCCATGATGCAGAGGAGCAGAGGTCGCATTCGCCGGGGGAGCATACACCGCGATCGGTGACGGTTCCGTGCCCGCCCGGGCTTTCCCCTGTACGCTCCCGGGAGCGGTGCGCACGCCCATCCTCAAATGACCACGAGACTCGCGAGCTACGACCTGGTTCGAAAGATCGCCGCCGGCGGCATGGCGGAGATCTTCCTCGCGCGACAGTGGGGCGAGGGCGGCTTCTTCCGCGACGTCGTCATCAAGCGGCTGTTCCCGCACCTGGCCGAGCACTCGCGGCAGCTCCGCATGTTCCAGGACGAGGCGCGGCTCCTCTCCGAGCTGGCCCACCCGAACATCCCGCAGGTCTACGACATCGGCTTCGCCGACGGCTACTGGTACATCGCCATGGAGTACGTCGAGGGCCTCACCGTCGCCGATCTCTGGCGGCTCGGGGCCAAGGCGGGGGCGGTGATGCCGATGAACGTGGCGGTCGCCGTCGTCGTGCAGGCCTGTGAGGCGCTGCATCACGCGCACGAGCGCCGGGATCGCGCCGGGCGGCCGCTCCGCATCGTCCACCGCGACGTCACCCCGCACAACATCATGCTCACGCGCGACGGCGTGGCGAAGCTGATGGACTTCGGCGTCGCGGCGACCAGCGCGCGCAAGGACACCGAGGCCGGCGCGGTGCGCGGGACCTTCGCCTACATGGCGCCCGAGCAGGTGCGCGGGAAGCCGCTCGACAAGCGCGCCGACGTCTTCGCCCTCGGGGTCGTGCTCTACGAGCTCACCACCGGGACCCGCCTCTTCCGCGGCAGCGACGTCCAGATCATGACCCAGGTGGTCGAGCAGGACGCCGCGCCGCCCTCCACGGTGGTGCCGGGCTACCCGCCGGACCTGGAAGAGATCGTGCTCGCGGCCTTACAGCGGGATCGCAGCCACCGGATGCCGAGCGCCGCCCACCTGGCGATGTACCTCGAAGAGCTCTCGATGCGGAACGGCATGCTCGTCGGTCCGCGCGCCATCGCACGCTACTTCGGCTCGGTGGCGCCGGCGGAGCGCATCCGAGAGGAGGAGCTCGGCATCGTCGAGGCCGATCCGCCGCGGCTCGAGGTGGTGCCGGACTCCGAGGCGCGCCGCGTCTGGGGACAAGAGGAAGAGGTCTTGCCCGACATCGACGAGGGCGCGCTCCTCGACGACCTCCAGCTCCTGAGCGTGCCCGACGAGCCGCGCGGCGGTCACACCCCCGCGCCGCTGGACCTCGCGGGCGACTCGAACGACGCGATGAACCTCGACGAGCTCGTCGACGGACCCTCGCTCAGCCTCGAGGACTCCGGCTCGCTGATGCTCGACGGCTTCGGCGGCGCCGACGAGACGGGCAAGAACCGCCCGGTGGTCCTCCTCGACGACTCCGCGCGCAAGAAGCGCGAGCGCGCGGACGACAGCCACCCGCGCACCAAGGCCAAAGAGGGCGCGGACTACTTCGAAGAGCTCGAGCGCCGCTTCGCCACCGAAGGCGACGACTAGCCGGTCACCCCGGCGGCCGCACCGGCTCGCCCTCGCCCGGGCAGGGCAAGACGAGCGACGGCTCCTCCGCGCAGAACCCGTTCACGCAGACCGTGAGCAGCCCACAGGTCTCACCCGCGTTGCAGTCGTCGATCTGCTCGCACGCCACCCCCATCCCCGGGGCCGGCGCGTCCGGCTCGCGCGGGCAACCGGTGAGCGCCACGAGCGCCACCGCGACCATGAGCCAACGAGAGATCCGCATCGCCCCCACGATAGCGCCGATCCCCCCTCCCGTCGCCCTCGTCTTCGGCCGGGAAAAGGGAGAGGGGAGGAGGGAGGCGAGGAGGAATGGCCCAGGCGAGTCGGCGCCGAGCCCGACCCCCGACACCGAGCCCGACACCGCGTCCGAGTCCGAGTCCGCGTCCGAGTCCGACACCGAGTCCGACACCGAGTCCGAGTCCGAGTCCGAGCCCGAGCCCGACACCGAGTCCGACACCGAGCCCGAGGAGAGGCGAGAGCCGAGAGCGGAGAGGGGCAGGCCGAGAGACGAGGGACGGAACCACGCCAGTCGGGGAAAGGCGGCCAGCGAGCG
>JAYZQJ010000019.1:0-77321 GCA_036149055.1 Myxococcota bacterium
TGGCGAGGGCCGAGGGCGGCGGGGCGGGGGCCGCGGAGTCTCGGTGGCGGGCGGCGAGCGGCCATCCCGCTGCCCCTTGGCCCGTCGCGCAGCGACACTCTCCTCGCCTCCCGCCTCCCCTCTCCCCGTTTTCTCGAAGCGCCCGTCGAGTGGTCGCTGGCTCGTTGGGCCTGGCTCCCTTCCTCGTTTCCGACCTTCCTCCCTTCCCGCGAGTGGCGAGGGGCGAGACGGCGACGGGGGGATCAGGAGCGGAGGAGGCGGGAGGTGAGCATGGAGAACATGATCTTGCAGCACTCGAAGGAGCCGAGGCGGGTGACGGCGACGATCTCGCGGACGGTGCGGGCGCCGTCGACGGCGTCGAGCACGAGGCGCTCGTCGGCGCTCAGGCGATCGAGGTCGACGGAGCGGAGCGCCTCTTCGTCACGGCGGGGGACGGCGTCGAAGTCGCGGATCTGCTCCTCGATGAGGCGCCACTCGTCCACGCGACGGAGGCCCTCCATGAGGATCGAGGCGAGCGGGAGGCCGAGGTCGGCGTCGTCGGCCTCGGGGCGGCGGGCGAAGCGGACGAAGCGGTAGCGACCGCGCGGCCAACGGAGCGCCTCGTAGAGGAGCTCGCTCGTCTGCTGGGCGAGGACGCGGTGGAGCTCCTCCGCGCTGATGTAACCGAGCTTGACGAGCTTCGTGCCGAGCAGGCCGCGGCCCTCGCCCCGGTTCTCGAGCAGGCGGTCGAGGTCCTCGCGATCGATGAGCTCCTCCTTGAGGAGATATCGGCCGAGCCGGAACTCCTGCTCGCTCTGCCGCCCGAGCGCGAGCTGGACCGCGCCGTCCTTCAGGCAGAGCGCCACCGACCGGCCGCTCGCCGAGGGGACCTTCTCGATCTCGAGGACGCCGGTCTGACGGGTGTGCGTCAGCACCTGCAGCACCTCGCCGAGGGCCACGTGCTCGACCCGGCCGCTCAGCGCCACGTCGCCGTCGCGCCCCGGCACGAGGCGCGAGAGCTGGTCGACGCGATCGAAGAGCGCCTCCGGCTCCCACCTGGCGTGCATCACGCCGCGGAGGGTCTCGGCGTCGCCGCCGCTGAGCTCCGCGAGCAGCTCCGCCAGTCGATCGGCGAGCAGATCGGCCGCGTCCCGGAGCCGCGACTCGGACGAGTCGCCCACCGTCTCGGCGCCGCTCGTCGACTCCAGCGGCGGCGGCGGCACGCTCTCGTGCACACCCGGCGGCGGCTCGGTGTCGTGCTGGCGGACCTCGGCCCAGCGAGCGAGCGCGTGGCCGGTCACCGCGAGCAGCGCCTCGGGGGAGAACGGCTTGGTGATCGCGTCGAGCGCGCCGGTCTGGGCGAGGAAGCCCTCGCCGATCTTGTCGGCCTTGGCGCTCATGAGCACCACCGGCACGTCGGCGAGGTTCGACACCCCGCGCAGCGCCTGCACGAGCTGGAAGCCGTTCATCTGGGGCATCACGAAGTCGACCAGCACCAGGTCCGGCACGTCGCGCTGCGCGCGCTCGAGCGCCTCCCGCCCGTCGGTCGCCACCGCCACCTCGTAGCCAGCGCTGCGCAGGGTCCGGCTCACCACCCGGCGAACCGTCGCGCTGTCGTCGACCACGAGCACCCGCTGCACCATCCGCCGGAGAGTACCCCACCGCGGCCCTCTCCTCGGCGCTCGCGACTCGCCACCGCTCGACCAGCCCTTCCAAGCAGGGGAGACGGGAGACGAGAGGCGAGGAGAGTGTCGCTGCGCGACGGGGCCCGGGGGCAACGGGACGGAGGCTCGCCGCGCCGCGCCCCCTCTGCCGGAGGCCGGGCACGAGCTGATCTCTCCACGCCTCCCCCCTCCCCCCTCCCTGAAACGCGGCGGCCAACCCCGCGGCGATCCGGCCGCCGCCGGCCAGCGCCCAACCCCCGCCCCCTCTCTTCTTCCTCGCTTCCGACCTTCCTCCCTTCCTGCGAGTGGGAGCCGACCTTCAGCGAGGAAGGTCAGCGGAGGTCTTCGAGCTCGGCGGTGTTGCCCTCGTAGAGGACCTCGATCAGATCGGCGTGGGTGCGCTCGATGAAGCGCCGCCGGATCTTGCCGGTCGGGGTGAGCGCGCCGCTCGCCTGGGTGAGCGCGCTCGGCAGGAGCTCGAAGCGCTTGATCTGCTCGAAGGTGGCGAGCTTCTCGTTGGCTCTCTCGACCTCGGTAGAGAGGAGCTGCCAGACCCGCGGGTGGCGGAGGATCACCGAGCGGTCGCCGCCGAGGCCGTGCTGGTCGGCCCAGCGGAACACCGCCTCGCGATCGACCTCGAGGAGCGCCACCAGGTACTTGCGACGATCGCCGAGCACGACCGCGCGGTCGATGTAGGGGCTGCGGGTGAGCCGCAGGGCGACGCGGGCCGGGGCGACGTTCTTGCCGCCGGCGGTGACGATGATGTCCTTCTTGCGATCGGTGATCGTGAGATAGCCGTCCGCGTCGATCGTGCCGACGTCGCCGGTGCGGAAGAAGCCCTCGTCGTCGAACGCGTCGGGCTCCTCGCGCTGCCAGTATCCCGACGTGACGCTCCGGCCGCGCACCAGGATCTCGCCGTCGTCCTGGAGCTTCACGTCCACGCCGGGGAGCGCGCGCCCGACGGTGCCGAAGCGGAACGCGTCGACGGTGTTGAGCGTGGAGGCGCCGGTGGTCTCGGTCAGGCCGTAGCCCTCGAGGATGAGCAGACCGAACGCGTGGAAGAACTCGCCCGTCGACTTCGACAGCGGCGCGGCCCCGCTCAACATGAACCGCAGCCGGCCGCCGAGGCGCTGCTTGATGCGCTCGAACACGAGCCGCTCGGCCGAGCGGTGCTGGACCGCGAGGAGGGCGCCGGGCTCCCGGCCCTCCTGCCGGAGCGCGCTGACCTTCCGCCCCACCCCCATCGCCCAGTCGTAGACCCGCTGCTGCACGTCGCCGCGGAGCGCCGTGTTCGCCTCGATCGCCTCCTGGATCTTCTCGAACACCCGGGGCACGCCGGCGATGAACGACGGCCGCACCTCGCCGCACTCCTCCGCCGCCTCCTCGATGGACGTCGCGAAGCTGGTCACGAAGCCCACCCGGATCTGCAGCATCACGGTGAGCTTCGCGACGATGTGCGCGAGCGGGAGGAAGAGCAGCTGCTCGTCGCTCGGGCTCACCGGCATCACCCGCCGGATCGTCGCGGTCTCGAACACGAAGTTGTCGTGCGTGAGCCGCACGCCCTTCGGCTCGCCGTCGGTCCCGGAGGTGTAGTAGAGGGCGGCGAGCGAGTCGGCGCTGACGGTGGCCGCGCGCTGACCGAGCAGCTCCGGCGAGGCCTCGCGGGTGAGCACGCCCCGCTCGAGCAGCATCTCCCAGGAGAGGACCGGGCGGCCCCCGCTGTCCGCGTCCTCGATCGACACGTCGAGCCGGCCGGCCTCGTCGGGTCGGTCGAGCCGCGCCACCCGCTCGAAGACCACCGCGCGCTCCAGCGCGGGCAGCTCTCCCGCCTCGGCGTCCACCGCCTTCGCGAGCTGCACGGGGTCCTCGGCGAAGATCACCTTCGCGCCGCTGTCGCGCAGGATCTCGCCGATCGCGTCCGCCCGGAGCGTCGGATAGATCGGCACCGTCACCGCGCCGCACATCAGCACGCCGAGATCCGCCATCACCCAGCGCACCGAGGTGTGCGCGAGGATGGCGACCCGGTCGCCCGGCTGGACGCCGCAGTCGGCGAGCGCGGCCGCGACCGCCGCGCTCGTGCTCTGCCAGTCGGCCCAGCTGTGCCCGCGCCAGATGCCGCCCGAGCGGTAGCGGAGCGCGGTCCGGCGCGGCGCCCGCGCGACCTGCTCCGCGAAGAGCGTCAGGACGGTCTCGCCCACGAGCGGCTCAGAACGTGACCGCGAGGTTCGCCGTGATGTCGATGTCGAAGAGGAAGGTCGGCACCTGGAAGAGGAAGTCGACCTCGGCCACGATCCCGAAGTTGCGGACGATGCGGTAGCCCGCGTACCCGCCGACCGAGATGTTGCCGAGCCCGCTGATGATGTAGGGCGCGTTCGACCCGTTGCCCGGGGGCTGGATCTGGACCTGCCCCGCGCCGCCGCCCGCGAACACCGAGGCGTGGAAGCCGGTCTCGGCCGGGGGCGTCACCTGCAGCTCGCCGCGCGCGCCGACGAGCAAGAACGACATCGTGCCGTACCCGGAGATCGGGGCGAAGCGGGCCCAGGCGGCCACGCCGAAGAAGGGCAGGATGTAGTAGCCGACGGCGACGCGGATGGCGGGGTGGGCCACGATGCCGCCCTGCGCCAGGCGCACGCAGTAGCTGTCGAGGTTGCAGTCGCCGGTCTGCGGATCGACCCAGGCGCTGGGATCGTGCGCGCCCGCCTCGCGGGTGGTGCCGTCGCCGCGCGCCTCGCCGGGGCGCACGTCGTCGGCCGCCATGCCAGGCCCGGCGACGCCGAGCCCGAGGGTGCCGCCGGCGTGGATGAAGAAGCGGGGCATGTCGCCGTCGTCGCCGCCGCCACCGCCACCGCCGCCGCTGTCGTCGGAGACGCAGAGATCGTCACGGCAGACGAGCCCGGACGCGCACTCGCCGTCCATCCGGCAGGTCGAGCCCATGCCGCCGCCGCCGCCGCCCGCGTTGCAGCCCGCCATGCCGGGCGGGCACTCCTCGTCGCCGCAGGTCTGGGGCGGCGCGCGGCCGGGGAGCGCCGGCGCCGGGTGGGACCGCGTCGAGACGATGCTCACCTCGTAGGGGTCGGTCTGGGTGCCGGCGAAGCCGGTGGGGCTGCCGTCCTGGCCGAAGGCGACGATGTAGTACTCGACGCCGGGCTGGAACACGTCGGCGCAGGGGATCTCGTAGCCGTAGCCCCCCGCCACCGACACCATCTCGACCCGGCGGAACTCCCGCATCCCGTGCGCCTTGTAGAACAGGTACACGTGGGCCGGGCTGCCGGGGATCTCGACGTAGACCGGCACCGCGGTCTGGGCGAGCTGCTCGGGGACCGGCATGTGGGGCACGTTCCCGCTGCCGCCGCCGCCGCCGCCCGCGGTCCCGCCGCCGCCCGCGGTCCCGCCGCCGCCGCCCGCGGTCCCGCCACCGCCGCCCGCGGTCCCGCCGCCTCCGCCGCCGCTGCCGACGCGGGACTGGGCGAGCTGGAAGACGGTCTGGATCTCCGGCGTGGAGGTGAGCGGATCGAGCTGGATGCCCCGATCGGCCTCGAGGGCCTGGACGAAGTAGTTGAGCCCGCGCCCGTTGTCGGCGAAGCCGCCGATCGCCACGACGCCGAGGTTCAGGTAGGTCCGGGCGAGCGGGGCCCCGGTCACGTTGCCGCGCTGGGCGGTGGACAGGGCGCGCTCGAGCAGGCTCTGCGCCTGCTCGAGCTCCAGGTTCATGTACTGGTCCATCGCCTGACGGTTCAGGTCGAGCACCTGCTGCATCGCGCCCTGCGCGGACGCGGTCGTGCTCGCCATCGCGATACCCGCCGCGCAGAGTGCGGCGCCCCAAATGGCCATTCGGTTCATGGTCTCGACTACCCCAGGCTGATGGAGGCGGCCCCTCAGGGCACCGCCTCTTCGGTCCGTGACTGCTGCGCCGCCGCGTCGGTCCGTACGAACTCGACGCGTCGGTTGTTGGCGCGCCCCGCCTCGGTGCGGTTCGTGTCGATCGGGCGCGTCTCTCCGTACCCACGCGCGGTCAACCGCCCGGCGGCGATCCCCTGCTGCATGAGGTACTGACGCACCGCCTCGGCGCGCTCGCCCGACAGGCGCATGTTGTAATCGTCACCGCCGCGGCTGTCCGTGTGTCCCTGGATCTCGATGCTGATGTCCGGGAAGTCGCGCATGACCTGAGCGACGGTGTTCAAGATCGGGAAAGAGCGGTCGCGGATCACCGCGCGGTTGAACTCGAAGTAGATCCGCTGGTGGATCACGATGCCGGTCGAGGTGACCTCCACGTCCTGGTAGACGCGGGGGCAGCCGCCCTCGTCGGCCGGGCCCGGCTCGTTCGGGCACCGGTCGGTGCGATCCGGGATGGTGTCGCCGTCGTTGTCGAGGTCGGGGCAGCCGTCCGCGTCCGCGTGGCCGTCCATGTCCTCGGGCTCGAGCGGGCAGCGGTCCGCCGAGTCGACCAGCCCGTCGAGATCGTTGTCGAGCTCGGGGCAGCCGTCCTCGTCCTGGTAGCCGTCGGCGTCCTCCGGCTCGACCGGGCAGGCGTCGACGGTGTCCGGGCGGCCGTCGCCGTCCTGATCCTGGTCCTCGGGGCAGCCGTCCTCGTCCTCGTAGGCGTCGAAGTCCTCGGGGTCGTTCGGGCACTCGTCGTCGGGGTCGAGGATGCCGTCGCCGTCCGCGTCGCCGGGGGCCGGCGGCAGCTCGGGCTGCTCGATCACCACACCGCGCGGCGCGCACCGGGCGGCCGGGGAGAGGCGGAACGCGGCCCGGCCGTTGGGCTCGGCGAGCCGGAAGTGCTCCTCCGCGCGATCGAGGTCGCCCTGGGCGAGCTCCGTCTCGGCGAAGTCGATGTTGGCCTGCGCCATGGCGAGCTCGCGCGGCGCGCAGCGGTAGGCGCCGTTGCGCTCCGCCTGCTGCACGACGTCGCGCAGACCGTCGATGCGTCCCTGCAGCACCGCCGCCCGGCTACAGCCGAGCGACGTGACGCCGAGCAGGATCAGGAAGGCCGCCCGACGCCTCAACGCCCGGCCTCACGCATGCGGCGACGCGCCAGATCGCGCGCCTTGGTCCCGAGCTCGTTGGCTCGCTCCGCGAAGCGGATCGCGTCCTGGTAGTTCGCCTCCGCCGCCTCTTCGCGCGCCTTGTCCAGGTAGGACTGGGCGGTGAAGTACTCGTAGGGGGCGTGCTCGGCGGCGTTCGATTGACGCGCCTGCTCCACCACCTGCGAGGCGGGAATGCTGTTGAAGGTGTAGAGCGTCGGTCCGCACGCGCCGAGCAGCGCCAGCGCGGCGACGAAGCCTACGATCGCCATCACGCGTCTGGTGCGCCGACCCACGCCTCAGCTCCTCCCAGGACAAGCCCATCCCCCCGGAAACCCCGGAGAAATGCTGGCGGCGACGCTATCAGCCCCACCCGCGAGGGTCAACATCCAGCCGCGGCGGATCAGCGCGCGCGGCCCGCGGTCCACAGGCGGCCGAGCAGGGCGGCGAGCCCGACGAGCGCGATGCCGCCGAGCGCGAGCGAGCCCGTGAGGAGCGGCCCGCTCGCGTAGCCCTCGAGCCCGAACTGGCCGTGGAACTGGGCGTAGCTCCCCACCTGGCCCAGGCGATCGACGTAGAGCATCACCGCCGCCGCCGCGGCGACGACCGCGACCCCGAGCAGCACGCCGACGATCAGCTCGCGCTGGTTCCGCACCAGCACCGCGCCGAGCACGAAGCCCAGCACCCCGAGGCCGGCCTGAGCCATGAAGCCGACCAGCGCGACCGCCGAGGGGATGCGCTGCACGTCGATCGCGTAGAGCAGGAACCAGTCGCCGTGGAAGAGATAGAAGTACACGCTCGCCGGCACGACCACGAGCACCGCGTACGAGAGGTACGCGAGGAAGCTCCGGGTCAGGGCGACCGGACGCGGGCTCATCCGCAGCTCCTGGCGCCCCGCGAGGGACGCCGACAGCCCGCTGACGAACGCCAATGCAACCAGCGCGGGGAGCGGCACGACGCGAATCTAAGCGCGCGCGGGTCGCGCGGTCAAAGACCGTCGCTCACAACCCGGCGGGGCCCTGCCCTTCGGTCATCGCGCGCGACGCGTGGGTCAGCACGTCCACGTCGACGGCGACGTCGAGCTCCCGGCCGCTGATCGAGCCGTGGCAGCCGCCGCACATGCCGTTGAACAGCTCGCGGCGGAACGACTGGTGGGACCGCTCGCCGGGATAGAACTGCATCTGCTCGCGCTGGATGCGCTCGCCGGTGAAGGGATCGCCCTCCTCGAACATCAGCGTGTTGCCCTCGGAGTCGGTGACCCCGAGCACGATCGGCAGGCCGCCGCGGAAGGCGAAGCGGGCCGATCCGTCGACGTTGAGGTCGATGTGCCCGAGGCGCTCGCGCCGCAGATACATCATGCCGAAGTCGTCGCTGACCACGTCGCCGCCGCTCGCGTCACCGAAGCCGGCGGTGCCCGCGGGAGGCGGGTACTCGGCGTAGACGTCGAAGCCCCCGACCCGGAAGTCGATCTCGCGGTCCTCGCGCGTGTTCTGGAAGAGCAGCGTGTCGAGCAGCGGGAAGTCGAGCACCTCGACCTCCGCCGTCGCGTCGCCGGGCACGACCATGGTGTTGCCGTTCGCCTCGTCGATCCGGGAGTGGAAGATCTCGCGGTCGGCCCGGGCGAAGATCGGGACGGCGGAGATGTTCGCCCGGCCGGCCGCGCCGCCGATCTCGCGCAGGCTCCCGGTGTCCGGGTCGAGCTCGCAGAGCCGGTAGGCGTAGCCGCCGCTCGTCAGGTCGCCCGCGCCGCGGTCGCAGCTCACCAGCAACCGCCCGGTGGGCAGCCCCGCCGGCGAGCGGTAGGCGCCGCCCGCGGTCAAGAAGCGCTGGGACGCGATGTAGAAGCGGTCGCCGGGATCGCGGTCGTCCTGGTCGGGGCCGATCGATCGGTTGACGAGGACGATCTCCCCGGCGCCGTCGGCGGCGTCGAGGGGCGCGGCGACCACGGCGAGGTTCCGGTCGAGCAGCTCCACGATCTCGGTCGCCGAGCGGTAGCCGACGCTCCCGCGCTGCGCGAAGAGCGGGTGGTAGTCGCCGCCGTCCAGGTTCTGCCGTCGACCGGCGAGCTGGTGGAAGTCGGGCTCGCGCTTCTCGGTGGTGAAGATCACCCGCCCGTCGGTCATGAACGACGGCATGAGCTCCTGGTTCAGCAGGAAGGTCAGCTGCCGCACGCTCGAGTCCGACGGGTCGTAGACGTAGAGGTTCGCGTTCGGCTGCATGGCCGCCGGGGTCCGCGTCGGGCCGTCCTGCCCGAGGATGTCGGCGTCCAGGTTGCCGCGGGCCGAGGCGAAGACGATGCGCCCGTCGGGGGCGAACGCCGGGTCGAAGTCGTGGGTCAGGATCCCGTGCTGGCTGTCCATCGCCGGGGCCAGGCCCGGGATCGGCTCGCAGCCGGAGCCGTCGTCGTTCATCCAGTAGAGCCGCAGCGGCGCCGAGCCGCTCGAGCGCGCGCCGAAGGCGATCCGGGAGCCGTCCCAGCTCACCGCGGTGCCGCGCAGGTCGGCGGTCGACGGGTCGAGCCCGCAGCCGCCGAGCAGGCTGGTCTCGGCCCCGAGGGACAGCTCGTTCGTCGCCGTGTCGACGGTGGCCGGCGCCAGGACGAGGTCGGCCCCCGGGCGATAGGTGTCGAAGTCGCGCGGCTCACCCACGCCGGTCGGGCGGGAGATCCAGGCCACCGAGCGCACGATCTCGGTGTCCGGGAAGATCTCCCCCGCCGCGATCGCCTCCTGACGCTCGATCTCCCACCAGCGCAGCATCACGCAGTACGCCGGGATCTCGTTCAGGTCGCCCGCGTCCGCGTCGACGCCCGCGCAGTCGTCCGGGGTGGCGCCGTTCGGCGCGCCGCCCCCCGCCATGCCGAAGTCCTCGAAGAGCGAGCCGCCGCGGTGGAAGATGCCCGGCATGCCCGCCACCTGCTCCGGCGGGTAGAGGTTCTTCGCGATGATGCGGCTCTCGTTCGGGTTGGAGGCGTCGAGCGCGAGCAGCAGCCGCGCGGAGTCCCAGTTGCGGTAGGTGGCCACCCGCGAGAAGTGCCCCTGGGCCCCGCCCTGCAGGCGGAGGTCGTGGAACATCGAGGGGCTGTGGCAGTTCAGGAACATGCAGCCCTTGCGCACCATCATCGGCTGCACGCGGTTGGCGAAGTACCGCAACCCTTCCGTCACCCCGTCGGGCGGCGCGATCGCCTCGGGCGACTCCTCGACCAGCGCGTCGGCCCAGTCCCGGATGGTCACGTAGGCGGGGTCCTCGGCGCTGGCGAAGATGTTGCCGCCCTCGTGGAAGACGCCGCCGCGGAAGGTGCTGAGCGGGCGCCGGAGGAGGCCGCTGGTCGAGGCCGGGGTGCTCAGGTGCTGCACCGCGACCCAGAAGTTCCACTGGCTCTGCGCGCCGCCATCGTCGCCGCACCCGAGGTAGAGATCGGCGATCGGCGAGCCGTGGCAGTCGCCGCCCGCGCAGGTCTCGCGGAGCAAGGGCTCGACCTGCCTGACGAAGCGGTCGAAGTGCGCGGGGAAGCGGTCGGCGAGGCCGCGATCGTAGAGCGGGTGCGAGCCCGCCTCGGGGAGGCACTCGCCCAGGTTCACCGCGAGGCTCTCGTCCTGCACCCCGGTGCGGGTGTGCCCCGCCTCGATCCACTGGCGGAGCTGCGAGTAGGCGCTCGAGCCGATGTCGATCGTCTGGCCGTTGTTGTGGCGGATGTCGGTGGTGACCGAGACGAAGCGCTCGGTCTCGTCGAAGGTCTCCACCCGGACGTCGATCTGATCGCCCGCCTTCAGCAGCAGCAGCGCGCTCGAGTACGGCCCGTAGGGCTGGAGCACGTCGTCGCGCCGCATCAGGGCGTCGAAGCTCGAGACGTCCAGGTTGCCGAGCGAGGTGCCGTCGTCCCGCGCGACGTGGCAGCCGCTGCCGGCCGGGCCGCGAGAGCACCCGTTCGTCAGCACGGGGCCCACCCGCTCTTCGTAATAGGAGAAGTCGGGGTCGTCGGTCTGCTGGCAGCCGAAGGCCAGCGCCGACGCGCCGAGGAGGCAAAGGATCCGCTGCTTCATCTGAGCTCCAACCCGGTCGGTGCTCCCACCCGCCGCGGCGGGATCATACCACTCTCTCCAGCGCTCCGACCCCGGGTTCTCCCGACGCGGACACGCCCGAACCGTCCAAAGCGAGCGCCCGAGGAACGTGACGTCCCCCGGGCGCTCTGTGTTGCCCTCCGTCGAGGGCTCTCCCCATCCATCCCCTCCCCAGGGGCGAATTCACATGTTGCGGGCCACCTCGATGGCGTCCCACACGCGCGGGCTGGTCTCGTCCGCCTGCGTGATGCTGCGGAGCGCGGCCCGCGCCTCGGAGGTGCCGATGCGGCCGAGGGCCCAGGCCGCCGCCTGGCGTCCCATCTCCTCGTCGCTGCGGAGCATGGCGTCGAGCGCCGGGACCGCCTCCGGCACACGGAAGGTGCCGAGGGCGAGCGCCGCGCGGCGCCGGACCTCGAGCGCGTCGTCGGCGAGGAGGCCGATGAGCGAGTCGTGGTCGCGGAAGAAGTTCACGTAGAGGACCTGCCCGACCGCCGCCTCGCGGACGGCCGCCTCGGAGTCGGTGAACGCCTGCACGATGGCCTCGTTACCCGAGGGCGAGTTGATGCGACCGAGGCCGCGCACCGCCGCCTCGCGGACGCGGGCGTCGCCGTCGCCGAGCGCGTCGCGGAGGTGCGGCACCCCGTGCGGGTCCATGAACTCACCGATGGCCTCCGCCGCGCGGGCCCGGCGGACCGGGTCGGCGTCGGTGGCGAGCACGGTGCGGATCTCGCGCATCACGGCGGCGAAGCCGAACGGGCGGCGGCGGAGCCACCACGCGCTCATCTCGCGGACCAGCGCGTCGTCGCTCTCGAGGAGCTGGCGCTCGAGCAGCGGCACGCAGGCGTGACACTCCACGCGCTCACCGTACTCGAGCAGGGTGGCGAGGCGCTCCGGCGAGCCACTCTCGATGGCCTGCATCAGCGCCTCCCGATCCGGCGCCTCGGTGCCGGGGCTCAGCTCACCGCGCGAGCGGTCGTGACCCCCGGACGAGTCGTTCTCCTGAGCCGCTGCCCCGAGGGGCATGGCCAGCGCGAGGATGGCCGCGGCGAACAAGGCCTTGTTGAAGTACATCATGACGTTCTCCCCGTGATTCCGCGGTTCCATCAGTAGTCCGCCGCGGCCGACCAGTCGTAGCCGCCCTCGACGTTCCATCTCGAGTAGTACTGGCCGCCCAGGTCGGCCGCCTGGATGAGGATCAGGCGATCCTCGCGCGACACGTCGACGCCCTGGTCCTCCGGGTGGAGGGGCCGGTCGGCCCAGGCGAGGTCGCCGGCGTCGCCCTCGGCGGTCATGTTCATGACCTCGATGACGCGGCTCGCGCGGGCCTCACCCGGCACGACCCACTCGGGCGGGACGTCGCCGAGGGCCATCGAGTCGCCCATCATCGCCGACGGGTACATGAGCGAGACGTAGGAGGCGGGGTAGTTGACGACCTCGTCCTCGTAGTAGGCCTCGATGAGGCGGTCGCTCAGGTCGAGGTAGGGGATCTCGAAGGTGAGCATCTCGCCCTCCATCGTCGTGACCTCGACCGTGTAGAAGCGGCCCGCGTAGGGGTCCATCGCGCCGCCGTCGTGGCAACCCGCGCAGTTGCGCGTCAGGACGTCCTGCACGTTCTCGCGGCTCGCGGCGCCGTACCAGGGCAGCTCGACGCGATCCGGGATCGCGATGTGCGTGCTCATGTCGGGGCCGACCTGCTGCGCGATGGTGGTCGCGCCCATGCGGGGCTCGACGGTGTCGGAGCGGGACTCGTGGCAGCCGCCGCAGGTCCGTGTCTCGCCGGGCATCGCCTGGATCCAGAGCATCTGGTTCCGGATGGAGAGGCCGTAGCGGTCGATGGGCTGCAGGTGGTACGGCAGGTAGGCCGGCACCGCGGCGCGCCAGGAGCCGTCCTCGTAGATCGGGGTCTCGCCGAGGATGGCGGCGCCCTCGTGCATCGTGAGGCCGAACTGGCCGACCGAGCCGATCTCCGAGGAGAAGCCCTCGATGATGCGCATCCGGGTGGCCTGCGCGAGCGCCTCGCCGAGCGGGACGCCGTCGAACTGCGCGCCGTTCACGTTCTCGCGGAGCGAGGTGGCGGTGACGTCGATCGAGCCGATGATGGCCGGCTCGCTCGGGTCCGGGTTCGCGTCGACGGTCGGGGTGATGACCGGCGGCTCGTCGCGCGGGCGAACCGGGATCGCGTAGACGTCCCACATGTCCGGGTTGTCGTAGACCAGGGTGCGGCGCTGGGTCTCCGGGTCGAAGAGGTAGATGCCGAAGTTCGGCGCGGTGTCGGCGAGCTCGTTGCGCTCGTTGACGTCACCGTCGGCCCAGGAGACGAGCAGCAAGCCGTCGCCGATCGAGCGCGGCGTGCGGTAGCGGCCGACGCCGCTGGGCGGCGAGCCCATGCCGGTCGGGACGTCGGGGGTCAGGTTCGTGAAGCGCGCCTGCTGGACGTCGATGTAGAGGTCGGGGTTGGTCGACGTCTGCGACCGCGCGTCGACGTGCATCACCGCGCCGGCCTGGATGGTGCCGCGGCGGCTGGTCGCCACGGTGATGAAGGTGCCCGGCTCCCCCGGGACCTCCTGCGCCTGCACGATGCTGTTGAAGGACTTGCCGAACTGGCCCGCGATCGCCTGCATGTTGGTGCAGTCCGGGTTCATCCGGAAGAGCTTCACGTCGTTGACCGGCCCGAGGTGCTCCCAGCGGCTGAAGCCGATGGTGCCGTCCTGGAGCAGGAACGGGGTCGCGGTGTGCGACAGGTTCTGCGAGCAGAGGCGGCGGTCGGCGTCGCCGGCGGCGATGCTGACGGTCGCGATCTGCGTGACCACGCGGCTGTGGTTGTACTCGTCGGCCCGGGTGCCCATCGGCGTGTAGGGCTCGTTGGTCACGAAGGCGATGCGGTCGCCCGGCATGAACATCGGCTTGACGTCGTGGTAGTCGCCGAAGGTGATCTGCCGGATGGCGGCGTCGCCCTCGAGGTTGGCGAGGTAGACGTGGTAGCGGTTGTCGCCCGCGTGCCGCATCGAGAAGACGACCTGGGTGGCGTCGAAGCTGATGTCGACGCCGTTGATGTCGACCCCCTCGAAGCCGCCCTCGGCCGTCAGGTCGCGGAGCTCACCGTCCGGGGTGGGCGGCGAGAGCACCATCAGGCCGCCACCGGGCTGGTAGCGGAGGTAGTCGATCGTCTGGCCGTTGCCGCCCAGCACGTTGTGCGAGCCGTCGTCGCGCTCGAACGCCCGGGAGACGAACACCAGCGCCTCCACGTTCGGCACCACGCTGTCGGTCGGGCCCGATCCGCAACCGGCGAGCCCGAAGGCGGCCGTGACGGCCGCCAGCAACGCCGTCCCACCCTTTGAAATCCATCGCATCATTCGCGCCTCCAGCACAGGTCCTCGGCCCCGCACTGTGCAGAGATCGATCCATGGGGTGTGGCGCCACGTTTTGCGGCGAATGGCGGCATTTCGGGCGGTTCTCGGGGTGCCCGGCCCCCTCTCCATCCGGCGAGATGGGGGCCTCGACCCCCAAAGCGAGCCCGAGGACCGCCGACCTCGGACGGGGAGCACCGAACGCTCCGCCCCGCGGCTCGGTGACGGCTTCTCCCCCAGGGCTTGCACCGGCCCCGAGGTTGCAGCACTAAAACGGTCAGCATGAACCCGCGCTCCATTCGCCGTTTTGTCCCCGCGCTGGCTGGCGCGGGCTTCGTGTGGCTCTTCACTCGCCCCGCGCGCGCGGACTGGCTGAGCGATCTGGCCGCGCCGTTCGAGAACGCGCTGGAGTCCGGCAGCTGGGGCCTCGCGCTGGCCCTGGTCTACGCCGCCGGGTTCGTGACCTCGCTGACGCCCTGCGTGTACCCGATGACGGCCATCACGGTGAGCGTCTTCGGGGCCAGCTCGGCGAAGACGAAGATGCACGCCGCCGGCCTCTCGACGATGTGGCTGCTGGGCATGGCCTCGCTCTTCGTGCCCCTCGGGTTCCTCGCCGCCTGGGCCGGCCCGGCGCTGCTGACCAACCCGTGGGTCTGGACCGGCTTCGCGGTCATGCTCTTCGTGCTGTCGCTCGGCATGTTCGGCGCGTTCGAGCTCAGCCTGCCGCCCTCGGTCCAGAACAAGCTCGCCCAGATGGGCGGCCTCGGCCCGAAGGGGGCCTTCGTGCTCGGCCTGGTGGGCGCGCTCATCGCGAGCCCCTGCACCGGCCCGGTGCTCGGCGGCCTGCTGACCTGGATCGCCACCACCGGGAACGCGACCTTCGGCGGCCTCGCGCTCTTCGTGTTCGCGTTGGGGGTCGGAACCCTCACCTGGACGGTCGGCACCTTCGCGGTCTCGCTGCCGAAGTCGGGCGCCTGGATGGAGTCGGTCAAGAGCGTGCTGGGCATCATCCTGGTCGCGACCGGCCTCTTCTTCCTGGTGAACAACGCCTTCCCGGCGCTCGGCGACTTCGTGCTCCGGACGCCCACCTGGCTCGGGCTCGGCGCCGGCCTCCTGCTGGTGGGCCTCGCCATCGGCGCGGTGCACCTGAGCTTCCACGGCGCGAGCAAGGCGACCTTCGCCCGCAAGGCCCTCGGCCTCGCGATGGCGTCGGCGGGCGCGATCTTCCTCGTCCTCTGGGTCAACGCTCCGCCGGAGGGCGCCGAGATCGCCTGGATGAACGACTACGAGGCCGCGCGCGAGCTGGCGCGGAGCGAGAACAAGCCGCTGCTCGTCGACTTCGGGGCCAGCTGGTGCGGGGCCTGCGAGGAGCTCGAGCGCCACACCTTCCGCGACCCGCGGGTGGTCGCGGCGGCCGACGGCTTCGTGCCGGTCCGGGTGGACCTGAGCCCCGGCGAGGACGTCGAGACCGGGCGCCGGATCCTGGCCGAGTACGATCAGCGCGGCCTGCCGCTCGTGGTCCTGCATCACTCGGACGGCGAGGAGGCGGGCCGGGTGACGAGCTTCGTCGAGGCGGAACGGATGCTGCAGCTGATGCGTGAGGTACGCTGAGCTGGCACACGCCGGCACGGGAGAGCCCCTCCGCATGAAGCCCCTCCGCTCGTTCGCTTTCGTCCTGGTCGCGCTCCTGATGCACGGCTGCCCGCCGCCCGATCCGGCGCCGGACGGGAGCGTGGGCGGAGACGACGCGGGAGGCGATTCCGGCGTCTATGTCGGCGACCCGCGCCTCGAGCTCGGCACCGGAGAGGGCCGCTTCGACACCTTCGAGGACGGCGAGACCCTCGACCTGGTGAGCGGCTGCCAGGGGGCCCAGCACGTCTGGGTCGCGATGCGCGCGTGGGGCATCGATCGGCGCGGGCCGATCATCGACGTGGAGCTGATCCGCGACTCGGACGGCGAGCGGGTCAGCCAGGTGTTCCGGGTGCGGGTGAGCTTCGACGACGTCGGCGAGGAGTACGTCGACGTGTTCGGCCTGACCCTCGTGGTCCCGGAGCCGGACACCGCGATCGGCGAGGACCTGACGCTGAGAGCCACGGTCACCGACCGGAACGAGACGACGGTCATGGACGAGCGCCCCATCCGCATCGAGTGGGGCGAGGGCGGCTGCGGCTGATGCCCCTGGCGCCGCGGGGACCGGCGCCGTAGAGACCTGCCGTGCCCGTCTTTCTCTACATCCCGTGGTGGAAGCCCGAGCCGGTGCGGATCCCGGTGCCGGACGTCGCGCGGGAGTGGTTCCCGTCGCTCGCCGACCACGTGCCGGTGCACGCCTTCGGCATGCTCGTGGCGCTGGGGGTCGTCATCGGCGCCTGGGTCGCGGCCGAGAAGGCCAAACGCGACGGCATGCACCCGAGCGTGATGAACGAGCTGGCCGGCCACATGTTCATCGGCGGCTTCGTGCTCGGCCACGTGCTCGACGCGATCTTCTATCACTGGGACGTCGTCGAGCAGAACCCGTGGTTCCTGCTCGAGCTGCCGAACGGGCTGTCGAGCTTCGGCGGGTTCGTCGGCGCGGTGGTCGGGGCGCTGATCTGGAAACTCCGCCGCGGCCACTCGATCCTCGCCTTCGGAGACATGGGCGCCTTCGCCTTCCCCTTCGCGTGGTTCTTCGGCCGCCTCGGCTGCTTCACCGCGCACGACCACCCGGGCCGGGTGACGGACTTCTTCCTGGGGGTCGAGGGCTACCAGGTGTACGGGGGCACGCCGCCCTGGCAGGTGCGCCACGACCTCGGGCTCTACGAGGTGTTCTGGTGCCTCGCGATGATGCCGCTCGTGCTCTGGCTCGGGCGGAAGAAGCGGCGGCACGGCTTCTACCTCGCGCTCGTCCCGATCCTCTACGCGCCGGTCCGCTTCGGGCTCGACTTCCTGCGCGCGACCGACATCCAGACCGCCGACCCGCGCCCGATCGCGGGCCTGACGCCCGGGCACTTCGGCGCGGTGATGCTCCTGCTCGCCGGGCTCGGCGTCGCCGCCCGGGTGCTGAAGGGGCCGAAGCCGTCCATCGCCGCCGACGCGAGGTGGCCCGAGCCGATCCCGACCCCGGACGCGTCGGACAGCCCGGATGCGCCAGCGGAGTCGGAAGCCTGAATCTCCGGGGCGGGGGGTGGAAGCGGCCCCGCGTCGCCGTATCTTGTTCTGGATGCTGCGCGCGCGACCGATCGTCGCCACGGTGCTCCTCTCGGTGGGGGCGCACCTGGCCGTCGCGATCCTGCTGCTCCGCCTCCCGAGCGCGGCCGCGCAGCGCGCCGAGCGTCTCCCGCCCTACGAGGTGGAGGTCGATCCGGTGGGCCACCCCGAGGGGACGCCGGGCGCGGTGGCCCGAGGGCAGTCGGCGCGGGACCACGATCGGGCGACGCCCGGCGGCGTCCGGAGCGCCCAGAACATCGACGCGGCCGACCGCGGCGAGGGCGGTGACGCGACCGGCCCGACCGAGGGCATCCTTCTGATGCAGCGGGACGAGGGCATCGTCCTGTTCGACTCGCCGCTCAACAACCTCGCGGCGATGCAGAGCCAGCGCATCCGGACCGCGCGGGACCGGGCCACCCTCGAGCGACGCCGCGCCACCCCGAGCCCGCACGACGCCGTCTTCCTCGCCTCGGGCGACGGGCGCCACCGGGAGCGCCGGCCGGTCAGCCGGACGGACGCCGCCGAGGGCGCGCGCCAGGCGCCGACCGCCAGCGTCGAGGGCGCCCTGCCCTCCCGGGCCCGGACCGGCGCGGCCGCGGCGGAGCGCGGCGTGGCGGAGGGCGGCAGCCGCCCCCGGGTCCCGGCGCGCGCGTCGGCGAGCGGCGCCGAGCGGGGCGCCCAGGCGAGCCCCGGCGTCGGCATCCTCGGCGGCCGCGGCGCGCGTCACAGCGAGGCCGCGGACGTCGCCCACGCTCGGCCGTCCATCGACGAGGGGCCCGCGGCCACGCAGTCGGATCGACAGAGCCCGCGGGTGCGCGACGACGCGAGCTCCGAGCTGCTCGCCGGCGACCTGATCCAGAGCTGGGTCGAGTCGACGGTGCGCACCGCGCGGCGCGAGGGGAGCGGGAGCGGCGGGACCGGCGGCGGGGGCGCGGCCGGGGTCGGCGGCGGGCAGCGCGAGGGCGGACGGGCCGCGAGCCACGGGCCCGGCGACGGACGCTACGCCGCGCTCGACACGAGCGACGCGCGCTACCGCCACTGGTTCACGCGCAACCGCCGCCGTGTGCACGACGCCTTGCGCTTCCCGCGGGAGCGGGCGCTGGCGATGGACCAGGGCGTCTCGATCTACGACGTGCGGGTGCGCCGCGACGGAACCCTCGCCCGGGCGCCCCGGCTCGTGCGCTCGAGCGGCTACGACGACCTCGACCGCGCGGCCCTCGCGGCCATCCGGGCGGCCACGCCCTTCTCTCCCCTGCCCGACGATCTCGCGCCGAGCCTCGATCTGCTGCCCCTGCGCCTCGACATCGAGTTCTCGAACCCGATGGTGCGCTGAGCCTCCTCGACCTACAACCGAGGCATGGACCGCGACGCCCTCCGGCGCTTCGTCGACTCCCCCCACCGCACCTTCCGGTGGAAGGAGCGCGCCGACGACCCCGACCACTACCGCGCCGTCGAGACCGGCGACGACGGCCTCCGCTGGTACGCGTGGAGCCACCTCCCGGGCGAGGACGGCCCCCACGACGAGGTGCGGCAGACCTTCGAGGACTTCGAGGCCAAAGGCCCGCCCTGGGACATCCCGGTGGAGACGCACTCGGCGCTCCACAAGTGGCTGCTCAGCTACCTCCGCGACCGGCGGCGCTGATCACGGCACGCAGACGAAGCGGCTCGTGCCGCCCAGCGTCGGGCGGAACTCGCAGCTGTAGCCCTCGGCGTCGCGGCACGGGGTCGAGACGCAGCTCAGCGCGCAGACGTTGATGCCGCCCTCGGCGACGCAGTAGGTCCCGCTCTCGCAGTCCGCGTTGCTGCTGCAGCCGGCGCGCGCGCAGTAGCCGCCCATCCAGGGCACGCAGGTGCGCTGCCCGCCGCACTGGGTGAAGTCGGAGCACCGGTCCCCGTTGGCGCCGGAGCCTCGCGCGGCGCAGCCCCGCCCGTTGAGCGTCCACTTGCACGCCTCGCTCGAGCGGCAGTCGGTGTTGCTCGTGCACGTGAGCCCGCAGTGCCGCGCCGCCGGGATGGGGCCGGCGTCGAGGCAGGCGTGCGCGCCCGGGCAGTCGGTGTCGGACATGCAGCGGTCGTCCACGCAGGTGCCGTCGCAGACGGTGCCGGTCGGACAGTCCGCGGTGCTGCCGCAGCCGGTGCCGGTCGAGCGGCGGATCTCGCCGAGGTAGGTGTTGCCGCCGCCGAAGACGTAGACGCGCAGGGCGTAGGTCCCGGCCGCGGACACGTCGGCGGCCACCGACTCGTCGTCGGTCACGCTCCCGCCGGTGGCGAGGCGCACACCCGCCGGGTCGTAGAGCGCGATGTCGATGTCGCCGTCCGCGTCGACGAAGACGACGTCCGCCTCGATGCGCCCCGGCCCGCTCATCGGGATGGCGATCCAGTCGTCGTCGCCCGAGCACACGGTGCCGTCGAAGGCGGCGACCGCCGGCGAGCCGCTGCCGAAGGAGACGCTCCGCGCGGTGGCGCGGGTGTCGTCGTCCTCGAAGCGGTCGTCGGTGCAGCAGCCGCCGGGATCCGGTGAGACCGCGGCGCTCAGGGAGTAGGTGTTCTCGTCCCCGCCGTAGCCGAAGACCCGCGCGTACAGAGTCGTGGCCGAGGACGCGTTGCAGTACTCCACCTCCTCGGTGTTCGAGATGCCCGCGCTCGTGTCGACGATGGTGCCGCCGCCGTCGCTCAGCTCGAGGTCGAGGTCGCCGCTGCTGCTCGTGAAGTCCACGCTCACGGTGATGCGGTCGCCGCGACCGACCGAGAACGAGAAGAAGTCGGAATTGCCCGCGCAGATCTGACCATCGGAGACGGCCGAGGAGTACGGGGTGGCGCTCCCGCTGGAGTCGTCCGGCTCGCGGCCGTCGTCGGTGCAGGTCCCGCCGCCGCCCCCGCCGCAGACCTCGCGGGTGGGTCCGCAGCCGGCGCGCGCCCCGCCCTCGGTGGTCACGGTGGCGCCGCAGGAGCCGCCCATGTCGCAGCTGCCGTCGCCGGAGCAGGACTCGACGCAGCGCCCGCCCGACGCGGTGGCGGCGCAGATGCCCGACTCGCACTCGGTCGAGGCCGCGCAGAGCTCGCAGTTCCGGAGGCTGCCGTCGGGCGGCATGCCGCCCACCGCGAAGAAGGAGGTCACCGTGGTGTCGGTGCGGTGATCGCAGATGCTGCCCGAGGGGTCGTCGTTGTCGGTCGCGCTGACCAGGAAGAACACCTCCTGCATCTCGCCCTCGTCGAGGCCGAGGCTCGGGATGCGGGCCAGGAAGTCGTCGCCCTCGGTCGCCTCGAAGGTGACCTGCTCGAAGGTGGTCACGTCCGGCTTGGTCGGGTCGTCGGGCGCGGTCAGGCTGTAATAGAGGAGCGGCGGATCGCGCAGCCCCATGTCGTCGGTGACCGTCACCTCCACCGGGTAGGTGGTGCCGCTGGTGACCGCCTCCATCGCCCGCGGCGCGCGCACCGTCACCACCGGATCGGCGCCGGGGCAGCCGTCCTTCGGGCCCGAGCGCAGCACCACGATGTAGTCGTGCTCGACCCGCGGGTGCTCGCCGTCGTCGGCGAAGAGCTGCACGGTCCAGCGCTCGGCGCTCGCGACCTGATCGGGGGTCGGGCACCAGTCGAAGGTCGCCCGCTTCGGGCCCTCGTTGGCCAGCGTCGCGCGCTCGGGCAGGGTGCCCCGCGAGCCGATCTCCACCGTGGCCGAGTCGTCGTCCCGCACCTCGACGTCGAAGGTGACGCAGGGCTCGCGCTCGAGGTCGTAGGTGCCGCCCGCGCCGGGGCGCACGAAGACCGGGGCCGCGTCCTCCGAGGGCAGCACCTCGACGGTGACCGTGAGCCGGTCGTACTCGCCCGAGCCGCCGTCGGTGAGCACGAAGGTCAGGTCGTGGCGACCCGACTGGCTCGAGAGCGGCGCCCAGCGGAACAGCGCGCCGCCGGGCTCGGTGCTCAGCGAGTGCACGCGATCGAAGCTCGGGAGCATCGGATCCTCGACCCGCACCGCGACCGCCCGGCCCTCCGGGTTGTCGATGCCGAGCGTGAGGCGCAGCTCCTCGTTGACGCGCACGGTCTGATCCGAGACCGGCTGGAAGGTCGGGCCGCTGCCGGAGGCGCAGGCGGCAAAGAGGAGCAAAGAGGCGAGAATCCAAGGCTGAGCGCGTCGCATGCGGGGGCCAGGATACCCCGGCCGGGCGCGGCGCTCCATGCGGGCCCTCCGGGTTCGGCGTAGAATGGCGGCGTGACTGCTTGGCTTCGCGCGGGGGGGCTCGCGCTATGGGTGGCGATGATCGGCTGCGACAACCAGCTGCCGACCTCGGACGCCGGCCCGGACGAGCGCCCCGAGATCCTGGAGCTCCGAGCGCCCGACCCGGCGGTCGAGGGCTCCCTCATCGAGGTCCGCGGCCTCGGCTTCGACGACCTCGGCGCCGACCCTCGCCTCACCATCGACAGCGGCGGCGTCAACGCGGGCACGCTCTTCGGCATGCCGGACGACGTGGACGGCCGCCTGCTGTTCACCCTGGGGGGCGACGTGGTCGCCGCGCTCGGCTCCGGCGAGCACACCGTCACCGTGCGGCTCATGGGCGCGGGCGTGAGCTCGGAGCCGTTCATCGCCGACCTGCGGGTGGCCGCCAGCCTCCCCGTCGATCTGCTCGAGGTGCCGACCGGCGAGGCCCACCGGAACGACGTCGCGGTGCTGGTGGGCGACGGCATCGTCGGGCCCACCGAAGGCGAGCTGACGGCGCGCTTCGAGGGGACCTACACCTTCGACGAAGGCGGCTCGCGGCCGGTGGCCGTCTCGCTCCCGGTCGCGCCGCTCGAGCGCTTCGACCGCTCGCGCGGCGTCGTCGTGCTGACCACCGACCTCGGCGGCCTCGCCCCCGGCACCTTCGACGGCACCATCGCGCTCGAGTCGCGCCTCGTCTCGGGGGAGCGGAGCGAGTCCACGGCGCTGCCCGCCTCCCTCCACTTCAACCCGCCGGAGCTGTTCAGCCTCGATCCGGCGCAGGGACACCTCGGTCAGCTGCTGAGCGTGCGCGGCGCGGGCTTCCTCGGCGGCCGGGACCGCCCCGACGAGACGACGCTGATCCGGCTCACCGGGCGCTTCACCCCGGAGGGCGGCGGCCCGGAGCCCTTCTCGGGCGAGATCGTGCCGGAGTACGTCTCGGGCAGCGAGGTCCTCTTCTTCATCGAGCCCGAGGTCCGGAGCGACGCCCTGGTCGCGAGCCTCTTCGGCCACGCGCGCGGCGCCTTCGAGGGGACGGCGACGCCGATCACCATCGACGGCACGGAGGAGCTCGAGGGGACGACGATCCCGTTCGGCTTCGAGCTCGTGGGCGCCCGGCAGGTGGTCTTCGTGCGCTTCTTGCCGGGCTTCTACGACAGCCTGCGCCGCTTCGGGCTGCACCGCGTCTCCGACGAGGTCGAGATGGTGGTGCAGAGCCGCATGCGCGAGATCTACGAGGACTGGCGCGTGGACATCCGGTTCGAGGAGCCGGACGACCAGTCGCGGGTCGCCTACTCCATCCTCGAGATCGGCGGCCCCGACCCGAACGGGGTCGGCCTCTTCGGCTACGACAACACGCCGGGCAAGGACGTGGGCAACCTGCGCCTCTTCGACGCGATCGGCGGCGCCAACGCCGAGACCCAGGCCGACGGCTACCCGGGCTACGGCGGCGTCTTCGTCGAGTCGTTCCTCTACTGGTCCGAGAACCCGGACCTCGGCGACGAGCGCCCGGCGGGCTCCCCCGACCCCGACCCTCTCTTCGACGAGATCTTCGCTCCGGTGCGCGGCCGGCCCGCCACCCGCGCCGAGGGCGTCGGCGACGGGGACCCCGAGCGGGTGGCCGCGGTGCGGCGCGCGATCGACGCGCTCGGCTCGATCGTCGGCGAGACCGCCTCCCACGAGCTCGGCCACAGCCTCGGCATGGCCCAGCCCTACGGGCCGCCGACCGTCTATCACAACGACTTCGACGGCGACGGCTGCCTCATGGACTCGGGCGGCGACCGCCCGCTCGGCGAGCGCATGGATCTGCCGGGCTACGAGCGGACCCACTTCTGCTACGACCACCCGAGCTACCTCGACGAGATCTTGTAGCTGGCGCGGCTGCAGCGAGGGACCCAGGCTGCCGGTGTAACGTCGACGCACCCCGTCGGCTCGCTTGGGAGACATGATGCGCTGGCTTCTGTTCGTGACGCTGTTCTGGGCCGCGCCCGCCTTCGCGCAGGGCGAGGTGGACGTGGACGCCGACGTCGAGACTGACGCCGACGGCTCCGAGGTTTTGGCCGAGGCCGAGACCGGAGCCGACGCCGAGACCGAAGCCGAGGCCGAGACCGAGACCGAGACCGAGGCCGAGACGGAGGCCGAGACCGAGACCGGAGCCCAGACCGAGGCGGTCGCCGCGGAGGCCGAGGTCGTGGCGGCGCCGGGGGCGTCGACCGCGCCGACGTGCGCGGAGGCGGCGTACGCGCGGGCCGCGTCGGCGGTGGTCCGGGTCCGGGCCGGGACGCAGTGGGGAGCGGGCTTCGTCTATCACTCGCCGCGCCACGTGGTCACCGCGTTCAGCCTGCTCGGGCTCGGGCGGGGCGCCACGGTGGTCACCCGGGACGGGACCGAGATCGGGACGCGCCTGCTCGCGCGCGACGAGGACTACGACCTCGCGGTGCTCGAGCTCGACGCGCCGGTGGAGGACGTCGAGCCGCTCGGGCCGGCGCCGGAGACCAGCGCGCGCCGGGGCGCGACCGTGGTGGCGCTCGGGCACCCGTTCGCCCAGGTGAGCCAGCTGCTCGGGGAGCGCGGCGCGGGGCTGCTGCGCTGGTCGACCTCCACCGGCACGGTGGGCGCCGCCAACGACGTCGGGCTGCAGGCCGACGTCGCGCTCACCGAGGGGCACGCCGGCGCGCCGCTGCTCGACTGCGAGGGCCGCGTGCTCGGCATGATCACCGGGGCCGGGCTCGTCAGCGCCGACCTCGGGCTGGTCGCGCGGATCGGGCAGGCCGACACGCTCATCGCCGGGAGCGGAGAGGCCGGCGACTTCCTCGGCGACCTCCAGCTCCGCTTCGGAATCGGCGCCGCGCTGCTCATCGACGAGGACGGCCGCGTCGCGGGCGGCGGCTACCTCACCCTCGGCGCCACCCTCTTCGACCGGATCAGCTGGATGAACCGCGTCGGCTTCTTCAGCGGCGGCATCGACGACCCGATGGGCGACGTGCTCGACCACTCGCGGGAGCTCATCCGCGTCGAGACCATGCTCGGCTACCGCTTCTTCGTCGACGTGGGCGGCTTCTTCACCTTCTACGTCGTGCCGAGCGGCGGCGTGTCGATCATGAACGAGCGCCTGGGCGAGCGGCGGGTCTCGGTCACCCCGATGTGCACGCCCAGCGACACCGAGAGCTGCATCTCCATCCAGGAGACGAGCATGGATCGCTGGATCGTGCGCCCGGCCGCGTCGCTCAGCTTCCTGCTCGGCGGCAACTTCGAGCTCGGCTACACGATCGAGATCGGACTGGACACCGACCCGGTCCGCACGCACCACGTGGTCCGGGCCGGCTTCCTCTTCTGATCACTCCACGAGCGAGCGCGGGACCGGCATGAGGTTCCAGGTCATGCGGCTGCGCGCGTTCTCGCGGGAGTGGATGACCTCGCGGCGCGGGCGGCCGTTCACCCAGACGTAGCGCCGGAGCTCGCCCTGCTCGTCGGCCGCGACGTAGAGCTCGGACTGGCCGTCGTCGTCGAGGTCGGCCACGAGCGACGCGTGCTCGAAGCCGCCGGAGTTGCGGTCGATGTTCTCGGTCGCCCACTCGGCGCGCGGGTCGCGGCCGGGGCGAAGCAGCCAGAGGCCGCTCGAGAACGCGGCCGCGACCATCTCGCGCTTCCCGTCTCCGTCGAGGTCGCCGACGGTGAGGAAGCGGGTGAGGCGGTCGGGGATGGTGGCGATGACCACGCCCTCGGTGGGCGCGGTGTCGTGGTCGTAGCGCCGGATCTCGACCGGCTCCGCGATCTGCACGTTCTGCCCCTGGCCGGTGGTCCGCGCCTCGACGGCCACGTAGAGCTCGTCGCGGCCGTCGCCGTCCACGTCGCCGACCCAGATCTCCTTGGCGTGGCGGTTGCCGAGGTCGGCCACCACCGTCGGGCCGCCGCCCCCGTTCGGCACGTAGCGCACGACCTGGCCGCTCTGCTCGCCGCCGTCGAGATCGTTGGGCTCGCTCGGCGTGGCGTAGACCTCGAGGGTCCCGTCGCCGTTCAGGTCGCCGATCTCGACCTCGTGGATCCAGGTGTTCGGGGTCCGGCTGAGCTCGGTCACGCCGAAGCCGCCGCCCTCCTGCGGGCGGATGATCGAGAGCACGCCCATGTCATGGGTGCCGACCGCGATCGCGGGGCGGCCGTCGCCGTAGAGATCGGCCACCTCGGCGTCGCGCATCCGGTTGCGGGTGCCGCCGAACTCCGCCTCCCAGAGGGTCTCGCTCGACCACTCGCCGCCCGAGCGCCGCCACAGCTTCACCGCCGCGGCGGTGCCGCCGAGGGTGACGATCCCGGGCGCCGCCCCGGGGGGCTCGTACACGAAGGCCTTGTGGAAGACGTTGCTCGCCGGGTCCTCGACCGCCTCGACGTGCCACTCGCCGCCGCTCCGGGTGAGGATCTCCATGCGCGCGGCGCCCGGCACGGGGCCGTTCGGGCCGCTGTCGAACTGCGAGTAGACGAGCAGGAGGCCGTTCGGCAGCGCGTCGGGGAGCGCGGCGGTCTGCGCCGGTCGCGGCGCCTCGGTCTCCGTCTCGGTCTCCGCCTCGGCTTCGGGGGCCTCGGGGGTCTCGGCCGTCGGGGTCTCGGTGGAGGTCTCCTCGTCGTCGTCGCCGCAGCCGGCGAGCGGGAGCCCGAGGAGCGCCAGGATGCACAACCATCGCGTCATGCCCCGGCTCTATCAGCCGCGGATCGGGCGGGCAAATACCCGTCGCGTCAGATCGAGCGGTAGACCTGGACCGCGAACGGGCCCGAGCCCGAGACCACCCGCGCCTCGATCCGGAAGGTGCCGGACTGGCCCGGACAGATGGGCCGCATCTGCCCGAGATACGGCTGCGGGTCGCGCGTGGTGTCCCGCTGGATCAGCACCTGGTTGGGATCGTAGACCCGCAAGTCGAGATCCGTGATGCCCTCGTCGCCCAGGCCGATGACCTTGTAGCACCAGCCGGGATGCATCGCGTGGCTGAAGTCGCGGGCGCCGCCCTCCTCGGCCTCGCCGCGGAGCGCCTCGCCGTCGCGGATCATCCAGGGCGCGACCTCCGCGCCGCGCTCTCGGAGCCGCGCCTCGAGCGCGTCCGCCGGCGGCGTCTCCGGCTCCTGCGGCACGTCGTCGTCCGGCGGCGCCTCCCCCACGATCGCGTCACACCCGCCGAGGAGCAGGCCGAGGACGAGGATCAGGCGAGAGGCGCGCATCGGGCTGGGTGTAGCGCGGCGGGCCGAGAAACGAAAGAAGCCGCCACGGTCCGACCGCGGCGGCTCCTCGAGGTTCCCCGGGCCCGGTCAGGGCGCGGTGGACGTGCCCATGACCATCACCGGCTCGAACCGGTTCATGCGGCTTCCGTCGCCGAGCTGCTTGTTGTTGTTGTTGCCCCAGCACCAGACGCTGCCGTCCCCACCGCGGGTCACGCAGGTGAAGGACGCGCGGGCGGCGATGAAGGTCGCGTCGTCGATGCCGCTGACGGTCACCGGGGTGGCCGAGCAGTCGACGTTCTCGCTGTCGAGCATGCAGTTGGTGCCGTGCGACTCGAGCCCGTCGCCGAGCTGACCGTCGCGGTTGAGACCCCAGCAGGCCACGGTGCCGTCGTCGCGCAGGGCGCAGCTGTGGTTGGAGCCGGTGGCGATCATGACCGCGTCGTCCACCCCCGCGACCGCGGTCGGCGCGGGCACGTTGTCCGCGTCGGCCTGGCCGGCCTGACGGCCGCGGTTCTCGCCCCAGCAGACCACCTGGCCGGGGCCGCCGGTGCCCTGGACCGCGCAGACGTGCTGGCTGCCGAGGTCGAGGTCGCTGGTCGCGCCGAGCGGGCTGACGCCGCCCACCACGACCGGGGTGTCGGAGCAGTCCCACATCTCGGTCGTGTCCACCACGCAGGTGTCGTGGGCGACCGGGCGGCCCATGTCGTCCACGTCACCGAGCTGACCGCGCTGGTTGCGGCCCCAGCAGTAGACCTCGTCCGCGGTGCGGGCGCAGCTGAAGCTGAAGCCGCTGGTCACGATCTCCTCGACGCCGGTGATCTGGCCGGTGCCGTCGGGCGTGAGGACCTGGACCGGGGTGATCTCGATCTCCGGGCGGCTGCCGTGGCCGAGCTGGCCGCGGGCGCCGTTGCCCGCGCAGAACGCCGCGTTGGTGGCGCCCGCCGCGTAGCAGAGGTGGCCGTCGCCGACCGCGATGCTGGTGATGCCGTCGATGGTCGGGAAGTCGCGCTCCGCGACCTCGCGGATGTCCGGGATACCGCCGATGACGTCCGGGATCGTCTCGCGACCCCAGCACCAGAGCTCGCCGCCCGGGCGCACCGCGCAGCTCCCGCCGAAGCCGCGGATGCTGAGCAGCTCGGCGTCGTCGAGGAGCGGACGGCCGCTGCCGCTGTCGTAGCGGGTCGCGCTCGGGATGCCGGTGCAGTCCTCGGGCTCGGAGCCGACCTCGGCGCAGTTCTCGTGGCGGGTCCGGCCGTCGCCGAGCTGCGACTCCTGGTTGCGGCCCCAGCAGTAGACCTGCCCGTTGGCCTGGCGGCCGCAGGTGTGGAGCACGCCGAGCGCGACCTCGACGTACTCGCAGTCGATGCACTCCTCGACCCCGGAGTCGGTCACGACGCCCGAGTCCTCCGGCTCCACGCCGGTGTCGCGATCCACCCCGGTGTCGGCGGTCATGCTGCCGCTGTCGCCGGCGTCCGGGTCCCCGTTTCCATCACCGCACCCGTTGAGGAGCAGCGCCGCGAGCGCGGTCCAGACCAAGAAAGCGTTCGAATTCATCTCGTCCCCTAGCTCTGCCGAGCCCACCGCTTCGGCGTGCGGGAAACTAGTAGAAGGCCCGTCGGCGTTCAACGGGCAGGCGCAGGCGCCACCAGCACGAGCACCTCGCCGGCCCGGGCCGCCCCACCCTCGGAGAATGTGTCCACGGTGATCACCCAGGTCCCGGGCTCGAGGCGGCGCTCGATCTCCCGATCGGCCCGCTCCACGCAGGCGTCGCCGCTCGCCCGCTCGCGCAGGAGGTGCACGTCGACGTCGGTGTCACCCCGCCCGACCGCGAGGATCCGCACGTCGAGGGGCGCCTCCAGCCGGAACCGGTAGACCAGCTCGCGGCCGGATTCGTCCTGCGGAGCCTCACACCCCGGGTAGGCGTCGATGGCGCTCGAGCCCTCGGAGCGGGTGTCGCGGAGCTCGGCGAACGGGAGCCTGCGCAGCTCCCAGGGGGCCTGCGCGGTGCCGCGCCCCTCGGCCGCCGGCGGGGCCGGGTCGAGCGCCGCCTCTCCGTCGAGCACCGTGCGGCGCAGGGCGTCGAGACCCCGGAGCGCGAGCAGGTTCCGGGCGTTGTGGCCGTGCTGCAGCCCCTGCGCGTCGAAGCGGCACGCGAGCCCGCGGCTGCCCTCGATGAAGATGTTCGGGTGCACGCCGTCCCCGGCCAGGCCGCGGCGCGGGAGGCCCTCCATCACCTGGTGGTAGTCGAGGTAGGGGAGCGCCATCGCCTCGGCGATCGCCCAGCTCACCTGGTTGTAGCGGGCGACCCAGCGGTCCGCGTCGTCGTCGTCGTCGCGAGGCGGGATGGAGTTGAGGATCGGGATGACGCCGTTGTCTCCGAGCATCTCGGCGATGCGCATCATCCGGGTCGCGTAGACGTAGTCGTCGCGCCCCTCGACGTCGTTGCCGCCGTTCATGACGAAGGCGAACCGCGGCCGGATGGCGCGCACCTCGGCGAGCACCGGCGGCGGGTTGCCGCTGAGCACGTGCCGGGCGCTCCAGCCCTCGTGCGCCGCGCGGCTCTGGCGCCGGAAGGAGTCGCGGCCGCCGGCGTGGCGGTTGCGGAAGTGCTCGATGGTGGCCGCGAGCGAGGCGTGCGCCCCGAGCTGGACCTCCTCGGGGTCCGCGAAGCAGCGGAGGAAGCCGCGGCTCACCGTGCTCGAGTCGCCGACCTTCATGAAGACGTCGTCCTGGCGCCGGTCGCTGCGCCCCCGGATCCCCCGCAGGTTCTCGACCACCCGCGGCGTGAACGGGGAGAGCTCGGGCACCGGGCGCACCCGGAGCGCGGGCGGCGCGGGGGCCTCGGTGGGGGCGGCGCGCTCGGTGGCCGGGGCGCTGGCGCGGGCGGGCGGCGCGGCCTGCCGCTCCTGGGGCTGGGCGGGGCTGCTGCAGCAGAGGAGGGCCACCACCAGCGCGGCCGACGCGGATCGCTCGAACGTCACGACCGGATGGGCTAGCAGATCCTGGCGGCCGGCTCACCCCGAGGCCATGGTCGGGCGCGATGAAGCGGAGCGAGAAAGCCGCGCGCGTCCAGCGCATCCTCGACGAGCTCTACCCCGAGGTCCCCATCCCGCTGGACCACGAGAGCGAGTTCCAGCTGCTCGTGGCGGTGCTGTTGAGCGCCCAGACCACCGACAAGAAGGTCAACGAGGTCACCCCGGCGCTCTTCGCCGAGGGCCCGACCGCCGAGGCGATGGCCCGCATGAGTCGTGAGCGGATCCTCACGCTCATCCGGCAGCTCGGCCTCGCGCCGCAGAAGGCCAAGGCGCTCGAGGGCCTCTCAGCGAAGCTGATCCGGGAGCACGGCGGCGCCGTCCCGCGCACCTTCGAGGCCCTCGAGGCGCTGCCGGGCGTGGGTCACAAGACGGCGAGCGTGGTGATGGCCCAGGCCTTCGGGGTGCCGGCCTTCCCGGTCGACACCCACATCCATCGGCTCGCGGCGCGCTGGGGCCTCAGCGACGGCTCGACCGTGGCCCGCACCGAGCGCGACCTGAAGCGAATCTTCCCCGAGACGCGATGGAACGATCTGCACCTGCAGATCATCTACTTCGGCCGCGAGCACTGCCCGGCCCTCCGCCACGACCTGACCGCCTGCCCGATCTGCAGCTGGGCGGCGACCAAGAAGCGCATCGCCGAGGAGGCCGCGGCCAATCGGCCCAAGCGCCGCTCGAGGACGCGCTAGCATCCGCGGGTGCTTCGCACCGTCACCCTCGCCCTCGCCCTCTGCAGCGCCGCGCCGCTCGGGACGCCCTCCCGAGCCGAGGCGCAGTGGGAGCGCGACACGTCGTCGATCGATCTGCCCGGCTACGGGGTCACGGCGCCCGACGTCGCCGAGGCGGTGGAGCTGAACCCGAGCGCCCTCCCGTTCCTGTCCTCGTGGGGGCTCGCCTACGTGCACTCCGACACCGCGGACGGCGGGCAGCGGCTGGGGAACGGCGACGGGTTCTACGCGGCGTCGCCGCTGCTCTTCGGGTTCGCGGCCGGGATGTCGGTGAGCTCGATCCGCCCCACCCTCGCCATCCCGGAGGACGCCGAGCGCACCATGATCTCGCTCGCGCTCGCCTGGGGCATGCAAGACGCCTTGAGCATCGGCGCCGCGCTCCGGATCCTCGCCTCGGGCGACGTGCGGTTCGACGGGGTGACCACCCTCGATCTGTCCGCGAGCTGGCGGCCGGTCGACTGGCTGGCGCTCACCTTCCTGGCGCGCGACGTGGTCGGGCCGCGGCTCGGCGGGACGCTCGAGAGCGTGCCGCGCTCGTTCTTGCTCGGCACCGCCATCCGCCCGTTCGGGAGCCGCGTCCTCACGCTGGACCTCGCCGGGGTCATCGACGACCGCGGTCGGATCGGCGCGCGCGCGGCGGCCGAGGCGACGGTGCCCTACGCCGGGCGGCTCATCGCGGCGGCCGAGCTGTCCCGGCTCGACGGGCCGGACCCGGACGTGCGCGTCACCGGGGGCCTGGCGGTGGACTGGGGTCAGGTCGGGGTCGGAGGCGGCGTGACCGTCGGTGACGGCTTCGAGGCGGCCCCGGGATGGTACGCCTCGGCGCGCCTCGAGGGCGCGGAGCGCGAGGGCCTCCCGCGCGGCGCCTACGTGGTCGACCTCGAGCTCGGCGGGGTCGGCTCGCGCGGCATCGTCTACGCCGTGCGCCGGCTCGAGCGCGCGCTGCACGACGAGCGGGTCGCGGGCGTCTACCTCCGGCCGCGCGGCAGCGGGATCGGGCTCGCGTACGCGCAGGAGATCCGGCTGCTCGTCGCGCAGCTGCGCGAGGCCGGAAAGCCCGTGGTCTGCCACCTCGACGACGCCGCCGGGAGCGAGTGGTACGCCTGCGCGGGGGCCGACCGGATCCTGCTCGACCCGGCCGGGGGCGTGCGACTCACCGGCGTCTCGAGCGAGCTGATCCACTTCGGCGAGGTGCTCCGGAACCTCGGCGTGCGCGCCGACTTCGTCCGGATCGGCGCGTGGAAGGACGCGACCGAGCAGTTCATGAACGAGGGCCCGACGGGGCCGGCCCGCGCCCAGACGGAGGGGGTGCTCGACCTGGCCTACCGGCGCCTGGTGTTCGACGCGGCGGCGGACCGAGGCATGGACGAGGGCGACCTGCGCCGCTGGATCGATCGCGGGCCGCTCCTGCCGCGTCAGGCGATCGAGGCCGGCGTGGTGGACGCGCTGGCCGACGAGAACGAGCTGGACGCCGCCCTCCACGAGGCGTTCGGCGGCTCCTTCCCCCGGGAGTCGGGCGCGCCCTGGGAGGCGGCGGAGCGCTGGGGTCACCGCCCGCAGATCGGCGTCGTCGTGGTCGACGGGACGATGGTCGACGGCGAGAACGTCGACATCCCGCTGCTCGGGCTGCACTTCAGCGGCGGGCGCGCGGTCTCGCGGGCCATCGATCGCCTCGCCGCCGATCCCTCGGTGCGCGCCATCGTGGTCCGGGTCGACTCGGGCGGGGGCTCGGTCCTCGCCGCCGACCAGATCCACCGCGCCATCCTGCGGGCGCGACGGCGCAAGCCGGTGATCGCGTCGCTGGGCGCGGTGGCCGCGAGCGGCGGCTACTACATCGCGTCCGCCTGCCACGAGATCTGGGCCGACCCTTCGACGATCACCGGCTCGATCGGGATCTGGTTCGGCAAGGTCGACTTCGCGCCGCTCGGCGAGGAGATCGGGGTCGGCCTCGAGCAGGTCGGCCGGGGTCGGCACGCCGGCGCGACGTCGCTCTACCGCGCCTTCACCCCCGAGGAGCGGCACGCGCTCTCCGCGAGCGTGCGGGAGTGGTACCGATCGTTCCTCCGGCGGGTGGCGCGGGGTCGCGGCATGACCGTCGCGGAGGTCGACGCGATCGGCCGCGGCCGGATCTGGATGGGCGATCAGGCGATCGACAACGGGCTCGTCGACCACCTCGGCGGGTTCGGCTCCGCGCTCGCGGCCGCGCGCCAGGCGGCGGGGGCGAGCCCCGAGATCGGCATCCGGATCGTGCCCGAGCGTCCGGCGACCCTGCTCGACTACGCGCTGAGCCTGCTCGGCCTCGGGGCCTCGCCGACCGACCCGGTCGCGCTCGAGTCGCAGGACGCGGCGCTCGCCCGCCTGGCGCCGGAGCTGCGCGCGACCGCGTCGGCGGCCGCGACCCTCCGCCTCCTCGGGAGCGGATCGGCGATGGCGCTCATGCCCCACGCGATCGTGCCGCGGTGAGGCACGCGTCGGTGCCAACGGGGTAGCGGAGAATCCACCGAGTCGGTAACGTCGCAGCATGGCTCCAGCGCATCGCGCGTGCCTCGGCTTGCTCTGCTTTCTGTTCGTCCTGGGCCCCCCGGCCGCTCGGGCCCAGGAGGAGGTCGCGCCGGAGGACGCCGTCGACACGACCCCGCCCGAGGCGGTCGAGTTCTTCCGTCGGGCGCGCGAGCACTACGAGGCGGGCCAGTACCGGGAGGCCGCGGAGGCGCTGGAGCGGGCCCTCGTGCTCGACCCCGAGTCGCCGACCCTCGTGTTCAACCTCGCCCGCGTGTACGAGCTGCTCGGCGAGCTCGATCTCTCGTTGCGCTACTACGAGCTCTACCAGCGCCTCCTGCCCCAGCAGCAGGCGCGCGAGCAGGCCCGGGCCGAGGCCACCATCCGGCGGCTGCAGGGCGCCCGGACCTCCGAGGACTTCGAGCCGCCGCAGCCCGAGCAGGTCGAGGCCCTGAGGCAGCTCCCCGGGCTGGTGGTGGTGCGCGAGAACGGGGTCGCCGACCTCGGCTTCTGGCTGACGCTCGGGGTCGGGGCCGCGTCGCTCGCCGGCGGCGGCGTGCTCGGCGCGCTGACCCTCGACGCGCGCAGCAACGCGAACACCTTCGCCAACGCGGAGGGCCTGGGCATCGCGGCCGACGTGACCCTCGGCCTCGGCGCGGCGCTCGTCGTCTCGGCGCTCCTCCTCTACTTCCTCCGGGAGCACACCGTGGAGCGCGCCCCGATCCGGAGCGCCGACGAGGAGGACGCGCCGCAGGCCCGCCTCGAGCTCGGCCTCGGCAGCGTGGGGGTTCGCTTCTGATGCGCGCGCCGACTCGCCTGGCCCCCCTGCTGCTCACGGGCCTCGCCCTCCTGGCCGCCGGGTGCAGCATCCTCGCCGGCGCGCCTCCCGACGAGGGGCTGCCCTGCCGCGTCGACGGCGCCGACCCGTGCCCGGGCGCCTACGGCGGCGAGAGCTTCCGCTGCAGCGACCAGACGGGCGGCGACGGCTTCTGCGTGCAGTGCTCGCAGGAGGTCTGCAACGGCGAGGACGACGACTGCGACGGCGTGGTGGACAACGGCTTCGACGAGGACGGCGACGGCGTGAGCAGCTGCGGCGCGACGGGGGGCGTGGTCGACTGCAACGACGCCGACCCCTCGGTCTACCCGGGGCGCCCCGACGACCCCTGCGACGGCTCCGACAACGACTGCGACGGGAGCACGCCGGACGGCACGAACTGCCGGGCGGAGGAGATCTGCAACCCGCTCAGCTGCACCGACCCGAGCTGCTCCGCGAACGATCGCTGCCAGGAGGTCAACTGCCAGAACCTCCCCGACATCTGCGCCGCGGATCAGTTCTGCGACCTGGAGACGGATCCGCCGAGCTGTCAGCCGCTCGTCCGGGACTGCCGCATGCCCGCCTTCGCGTGCTCGGCGCCGCAGCGCTGCAACCCGGAGAACGGGCAGTGCGTGGACGTCATGCAGAACGGGCGCGGCTGCACCTATGACGCCGAGTGCGCCTCGACCCAGTGCATGAACGCCGAGGCGCTGCGCCTGCTGCCCGAGCACCTCGACGCGCGCTCGGGCATCTGCACGCGGAGCTGCTGCGTCGACGCCGACTGTGACGTGGGCGAGGTCTGCTGGGCGCCCGGCAGCGGCGCGCGCGGCTGCGTGCCCACGTCCATCCTCGCGATGGGGAGCTTCGGCGCGCCGCCGGCCAACGCCTGCCAGGGCAGCTCGGTCTGCGGCTCCGAGTGGTGCGCGCTCGGCGTCGACGACGCCTACACCATCTCGAACCGGGGGACGCTCTCGTGCCGCGGGCCGGTCGGCACTCCCGCCACCTGCGGCTCGACGCTCGACTGCGTGAGCTTTACGGACACGAGCACCTTCTGCGCGGGGGGCGTGTGTCGCTTCGAGAACTGCAGCCGGCCGTCCGACTGCCCGACCGGCATGTGCGCGGGGGGCCGATGCCGCGACTCCTGTCGCAACGCCTCGGAGTGCCCCGGGAACCCGGACGACGCGGCCTGCGTCTACGCCGCGCTCGACGTGTCCGGGCGCACCGACTACTTCCCGATCTGCTTCTACACGGGCGGCGGCAAGGAGAACGGGGAGGCGTGCGCGTCGGACGACGAGTGTCGCGACCTGACCTGCCTCGGGCCCAACGGGCGCCGCGACAGCGAGCCGCTCCGGTGCCGCGCCACCTGCTGCCGCGACAGCGACTGCGGCGACATGGGGCAGTGTCGTCCGGTCTTCACGGGCAACTGGGAGATGCACTGCCTCCCGCGCCCGATGTTCACGTCGGGCGGCGTCGCCTCTCCCTGAGCGCGGCCGCCGTGTTATCCTGGGGCGTCTGACATGCGCATCTGCCCGACATGTCGCACCGCGTACCCGGCGCGGGGGCGAGCGACGTGCGCGAACGACGGGACCCGGCTGGTCGACGCCGAGGAGTACGCCGCGTCCAAGAACGATCCGCTGCTCGGGCAGCTGGTGGCGGGGCGCTTCCACGTCCTCGAGCGGATCGGGACGGGCGGCATGGGCACCGTCTACCGGGCCGAGCAGTCCGGCCTCGATCGCCCCGTCGCCCTGAAGGTGCTGAAGCGGGAGCTGATCAGCGACCGCGAGACGGTGGCGCGCTTCCACCGCGAGGCGAAGGCGATGAGCCTGCTGATGCACCCGAACACCGTGCGCGTGTTCGACTTCGGCGAGGACGACGACGGCCACCTCTTCCTCGCGATGGAGCTGCTCGAGGGCGAGCTCTTGACCGCGTGGATCGAGCGCGAGGGGACGCCGCCCATCGAGCAGGCGATGCGCACCATCCAGGAGATCCTCCGCTCGCTGGCCGAGGCGCACTCGAAGGGGATCATCCACCGCGATCTGAAGCCGGACAACATCTTCCTCGCCCGGGTCGAGGGCCACTCCCGGCCGGTCGTGAAGGTGCTCGACTTCGGCATCGCCAAGGTCTTCCGCGAGGACCGCCAGATCGATCAGCTCGAGACCCAGGCCGGCACGGTCTTCGGCACGCCGCGCTACATGTCGCCGGAGCAGGCGCAGGGGAAGACGCTCGATCACCGCAGCGACCTCTACACGGTCGGCACGCTCCTCTATCAGCTGCTCACCGGCTCCCCCCCCTTCGTCGACGACGACGCGGTGGTGGTGATGGCCAAGCACATCCGGGAGACCCCGCCCTCCCCGCGCGTCGCCGCCCCCGAGCGCCCCATCCCGCGCACCCTCGACAAGCTCGTGATGAAGGCGCTCGGCAAGGAGCCCGACGATCGCTTCGACAACGCCGAGGCGATGGAGGCGCGGCTCATGGCCTGCCTCCCCGACGTCGAGCGCGAGGCCCAGGGCCGGGGCGGCCTCTTCGCCGGCCTGCCCAAGGTGCCGCTCGCGATCGGCGCCGCCCTCATCGTGCTCGCGACCGCCTTCGCGGTGACCATCGTGATCTCGAGCGCCCCCGACGAGGTCGCCGAGGCGCGCGACCGCCTCACCGCGCCGCCGACGACGACGGAGGTCTCGGCCCCGCCCCCCGAGCCCGAGCTGCCCGCCGCCCGCTCGGTGCGCCTGGAGAGCGAGCCCGCGGGCGCCCGCGTGATGCAGGGCGACGTGGAGCTCGGCACCACCCCGCTCTCGCTCGACGTCATGGACGAGCCCCTCGCCCTCACGGTCGTGCACGACGGCTACGAGCCCCACGACGTGGCCCTCACCGGCGAGACCCCCACCGAGCGCGTCACCCTCACGGCTTCCCCGGCGCAAGAGACCGCCGAAGCCCGCCCCGCCCGCCGCGGCCGCGGCCGGAGCCAGGAAGAGACCGAGCCGAGCGCCCAGCCCGCCGAGACCCCGCCCACCCCGCCGGCGAGCGAAGACCCGTACGAGCGCTTCGAGTTCTAGCCGCGCGCGGCTAGCGCAAAGTCACGGCCACTAGCGCAGGGTCACGACGGTCATCCGCTCGCCGCCCTCTTCGACCGTGCCGGGGCGAACGCTGCGCACGTACTGGCCGGCGTGCTGGCCGAGGTGCTCCCGGATCGCGTCCCGGAGCGCGCCGCTGCCGACGCCGTGGAGGATGTAGGCGAGGTGCTCGGATGCGCCGAACATGCGGTCGAGGAACGACTCGGTCATCGAGATCGCGTCGTCGACCCGCATGCCGCGCACGTCGAGCGTGTTGTCCGAGGCGGGGCCGCGGCTCCGGGGCGCGGGCGGGGCGGCGGGCTTGGCCGGCGGCTCCTCGCGGGGGGCGTCCTTCTTCCGGATCTCCGCCACCTTCACCCAGAGCTTCACCGGGCCCGCGGCGACCCGGACGCGGCCCTTGCTCGGCGCCTCGACGACGTCGACCTCGGTGCGCAGGCGCGGCACGTAGACCCGCTGGCCGACCTCGATGTCGGTGGCCTCGACCGGCGCGCCGACCTCCTTGGGGGGCGGGGCCGGCGGCGCGGCGACCACGTCCTTCAGCTCGCCGTCGACCTGAGCGCCGACGCCGTCGAGCTGCTCGCGGATCTTGCGCAGCGCCTCCTCGTCGTGCCGCTCGCTCTTGCGGAGCGCCTTGCGGACCTCCTTGAGCTGACCGCGCGCCTGACGCAGCTGATCCATCAGCCGCGCGCCCTCCTCGGAGAGCTTCTTGTGGTCCCGCTGGCGCTGCCGCTCGAGCTCGGCCGCCGCCTCGTCGCGCAGCCGCTCGGCCTCGCGGCGCGCCTCCTCGGCCTGGGCCCGCTCGGCCTCGAGCGCCTCGAAGCGCGACTCGAGCTTCTGCACCAGCGCGTCGAAGGTGCGGCTCTCGTCGGGCAGCAGCTCCCGGGCCCGCTCGAGCACCCTGGAGGGCATACCGAAGCGCTGCGCCACCGCGAGCGCGCTCGAGCTGCCGGGCACGTCGCGGCGCACCACGAAGGTCGGCGCCATGCGCTGCACGTCGAAGCCGACCGACGCGTTCCGGAGGCGCGAGTCCTCCACCGCCATCGCCTTGAGCCGCTCGTAGTGGGTGGTGACCCCGAGGGCGGCGCCCTTGTCGCAGAGCGCGTCGACGAGCGCGCACGCGAGCGCCGCGCCCTCGTGCGGATCGGTCCCCGTCGCGATCTCGTCGAGCAGGACCATCGCGCTCGGCCCGGCGGCGTGCAGCACGCTCACGAGGTTGGTCACGTGCGCGCTGAAGGTGGAGAGGTTCTTCTGCAGCGACTGCTCGTCGCCCACGTCGGTGAGGATCGGCGCGAAGAAGCCCGCCTCGCTCCCCTCGGCCGCGGGGACCGGGAGGCCGGCGCGGGCCATCAGCGCGGCGAGGCCGAGGACCTTGAGCGAGACCGTCTTGCCGCCCGCGTTCGGGCCGCTCATCACCAGCGCGGAGCCCGCCTCGAGCTCGAGGTCGTTGGCCACCACGTCCACGCCCTCCAGCGCGAGGAGCGGGTGGCGCGCGTCGAGGAGCCGCATCTTCGGCGCCCGCGACAGCGTCGGGATCGTCGCGCCGAGATCCTTGGCGAGCCGGGCGGCGGCGTTCCGCAGATCGGCCCGGTCGAGGGCCTCGACCGCGGCGTTCACCTCGGCCACGCGATCGCGCACGCGACCGCTGAGGATGCCGAGGATGCGCGCCTCCTCCCGATCGAGCTCGCCCTGGGCCATCTTCAGGCGGTTGCCCTGGTTGACGATGGCCTTGGGCTCGACGAACACCGTGGCGCCGCTCCCGCTCGTGCCGTGCACGATGCCCGGGAGCTTCTCGTGCGCGTCGGTGCGCACGGGGATCACGTAGCGGCCCTCGCGCAGAGTGTGGAAGCGGTCCTGCACGATGTCGGCGTGCTTGATCAGCATCGCCTCGAGCCGGCCCACGATCCGGGCGCGGAGGTTGGCCACCTCGGTCCGCAGCCGCCCGAGCTCCGGGCTGGCCGAGTCGGCGAGGGTCCCGTCCGGCTCGACCGCGCGCTCGAGCTCGTCGACGAGGCGGTCGAGCGTGGGGTCGGTGCTGCACGAAGCGTGGAGCGCTGGCGCGCGATCCTGATGGCGGGCGAGGAACTTCCGGAGCGCCCGGGCGGCGCCGAGGGTGGTCGCGACCGCGCGCAGCTCGGGGCCGTCGAGCGCGCCCTGCTTCTCGAGGCGCGCGAGGGACCGGCGCACGTCCCGGATCCCGTCGAGCGGGAGCGGCTCGTCGAGGCGGAGCAGCTCCGCGGCCTCGGCGGCCTCCACCATCGCGACCCGCGCGGGCTCGTAGGCGTCGTGCACCTCGAGCGCCTCGAGGGTCTCGCGGAGCGGACCGGTGCACCGCGCGGCCACCGCCTCCACGAGGCGCGGCCACTCCAGGTCTTGCTGGGCCTTGGTGAGCCCGTCGAGCTCTTCGTCGCGCATGCTTCCTGCGAGGCGAGCCGCGGACCATAGCGACCTGCCCCGAGGGATCAAGCGGCCTCGTCGTCTCCGCGCCGGGGGAGCGACGTGGCCGAGCCGCGGGTCTTCCCGTCACCCCGGGCCCGGGCGACCGCGTAGAGGATCAGCGTCGAGCCGCCCAGCAGGAGCAGGACCAGAAAGCACCCGCCGATCGCGTAGATGTAGCCGATCCAACCGCCGCCCATGGGGGCACTCTGTCACGCGCGCGGTCTCGGCGCCGCTCCGGCGCGGTGATATGCTCGCGCCGGTGGGCTTCCCTTCGCGTCTCCCGGTCGCGCTGACCGCGCTCCTCGCGCTCGCCGCCTGTGATCCAGGTAAGAGCGGCGTGCAGATCGAGCTCTACGCGCAGGCCGATGTCTCCCAGCTCGCGGTGACCGTCGTCTCGCTCGACTCGCCGAGCCTCCCCGCCGCGATGCCGGCGCCGCGCACCTTCACCCCCGCGCGCAGCGTGAGCGAGATCGACGCGGCCCCGCTCCGGGTGGGGATCGAGCTCGACGCGCCGGCCACCATCCTCGTGCACATGGTGGCGACGACCCCCGACGGCGGCCGCCTGGTGGCCACCCGCTGCTACGGGGTCAGCGGCGTCGTGACCGACTCCGTCGTGCTGGTCGGCCCGGTCGACGCGCTCGACATCGACGGCGACACCTGGCTCGCCGACGCCCAGACCTCCTGCCGCGAGCCGGCCGAGGGCGGCGGGGAGCGGGCCTGCGAGGACACCGACTTCCTCTGCCCGGACATGCGAGCGAGCGACTGCGACGACGCGGACGCGACCATCTTCCCGGGCGCCCCCTTCCAGTGCCAGAACGGCGTCGACGAGGACTGCGACGGCGACGTCGACGAGGCCTGCGGCGACAACGACGGGGACGGGGTGGACGCCTGCGCGCCCGGCGCGTCGGTGGGCTGCGACTGCAACGACAACAACCCCGCCATCAACCCGCGCGCGGTGGACACCTGCCTCGACGGGATCGATCAGGACTGCGACGGCGCGGACGCCTGCTGCGACGAGGACGGCGACGGCATCGAGCAGTGCAGCCTCGAGGACCGCTTCCCCGACTGCGTGGACCGCCCCAGCCAGTGCGACGGTTGCGACCCGAGCGCCATCAACCCGGCCGCGACCGAGGTGTGCGACGCCGTCGACAACAACTGCAACGGCCTGACCGACGAGCTCGACGAGTGCCGGGACGCCGACGACGACGGCGACGGCTACCCCGCCTGCGGCCTCGAGGATCCGGGCGACCCCTGCGAGCCGCGAGAGTGGGACTGCGACCCGGCGATCCACCCGGACGCGCGCGAGCGCTGCGGCAACTCGATCGACGAGGACCTCGACGGCATGCTCGACGAGAGCTGCCCGCCCGGCGACATGGATCGCGACGGGCAGGAGCCGCCGGTCGACTGCGACGACAGCGACCCGCTGACCTACCGCCGCGGCATGAACGAGCCGGTCATCGACCGCTGCGAGGACGGCGTGGCCCAGAGCTGCCTCCTCGACGACGACCGGAGCTGCGCCGACGACACCGACGGCGACGGCTACGTCGAGCCCGAGACCTGCGAGATGGCGATGGGCGCGGTGCCGGGCGCGATGATCAACCCCGACCAGGCCGACCACTGCGCCGGCGGGGTCATGGGGACCGACGGCTGCTGCGACGGCGCGGACAACAACTGCGACGGCGTCATCGACGAGGTGCTCGACGAGACCGGCTCGGTCGGCTGCGTGACCGCGGGCTTCGTGCGCTACGCCGACTCCTTCACCAACTGCGGCGGCTGCCGCATGGCCTGCGACATCGCGACCGCCGATCAGTGCACCGCGGGGGCGTGCGACTGCGCCTCCGAGCCGGGCGTCGGGGCGTGCGAGGGCGCGACCCCGAACTGCTGCGGCGGCGGCATCGGCTGCGTCGATCTGATGGCCGACCCGAACAACTGCGGCGCGTGCGGGCGGAGCTGCGGCGAGGGCGAGAGCTGCGTGGCCGGCGTCTGCGCGTGTGGCGCGGCGCGCGGCACCATGGACGAGCGTCAGGCGTGCCCGGAGGCGGCCGGCGCGGCGGGCCGCGAGGCCAACGTCTGCTGCGGCGGGAGCTGCATCGACGTCACCGGCGACGTGAACAACTGCGGCGGCTGCGACGTGCGCTGCGGCCCGAGCACCGTCTGCACCGACCGGATCTGCGGCTGCAGCATGCCCAACCTGGCGAGCTGCAACGGCATGCTCCCCGACGCCGACGGCTGCGAGACCGACACGCTGAGCAGCCTCGCGCACTGCGGCGGGTGCGGGCGCCGCTGCTCGCTGTCGAACGCCGGCGAGACCTGCAACGCGGGCTCCTGCGAGATCACGACCTGCGAGGCCAACTTCGACGACTGCAACGGCCTCGACCGCGACGGCTGCGAGATCGATCTCCGCACCCTGGCCAACTGCAACGCGTGCGGCGTCACCTGCGACCTGGCCAGGGCGAGCGAGACCTGCGCCAGCCGCCGCTGCGAGATCGTCGCCTGCCAGAGCGGCTGGGCCGACTGCGACGCGAACGACGCCAACGGCTGCGAGCGCCGCCTGGGCACGGTGTCGGACTGCGCGAGCTGCGGCGACACGTGCAGCCTGCCGAACGCGACCCCGATGTGCAGCGGCGGCACCTGCCGCATCGCGACCTGCAACGACGGGTGGGCGAACTGCGACGGCAACGACGCCAACGGCTGCGAGACCAACATCGACACGGACGCGAGCTGCGGCGCCTGCGGCAACAACTGCGGCCCCAACGCCAGCTGCGTCTCGCGCATGTGCGTGTGCGATCCCGGCCGCCTCGACTGCTCGGCCGGCGCCCCCTACTGCGAGGTCCCCTTCTCCACCTCGAACTGCGGCGCCTGCGGCACGACCTGCGGCACCAACGAGACCTGCAACGCCTCCGGCGACTGCGCGTGCGGCGGGACCACCCGGCCGACCGGCCCGGCCTGCGTCTCGGGCCAGGGCTGCTGCGGCGGGGGCTGCGTGCCCCTCAACACGACGACCAACTGCGGCAGCTGCGGGGTCACCTGCGACGCGGGCGAGACCTGCAACGGCACCTCGTGCCGCTGCGGCGGCGGCCCGGCCTGCGCGGGCGCCGACAGCTGCTGCGGCGGCAGCTGCGTCGACACCACCACCGACGAGAACCACTGCGGCGGCTGCGGGACCACCTGCGACATGGGCGAGACCTGCACCGGCTCGAGCTGCCGCTGCGAGGGCGGCCCCGCGTGCAGCGGGAGCGACGTGTGCTGCGCCGGAGACGGCTGCGCCGACCTGATGAACGACGTGAACAACTGCGGCGGCTGCGGCGTGAGCTGCGGCGCCGGCGAGATGTGCAGCGGCGGCCGCTGCGTCTGCAACGGCGACATGGGCTCGGTCGGCGGCGGCGCCGCCTGCGGCGGCCTCACCCCGACCTGCTGCGCCGACGGCTGCACCGACACCGACACCGACGCCGACCACTGCAACATGTGCGGCAACCGGTGCATGGGCGCGCGCGTCTGCATCGCCGGCTCCTGCGTGATGAGCGGCATGCCCGACAGCGGCATGCCCGACGGCGGCATGCCCGACGGCGGCTGACCCGCGCCCGCTTGCACCCCCAACCCCCACGTAGTAGCCCGGCAGGCACTCATGGAGCACTTCGGTAGCTCGGTTCCGCTCTGGGCGGTGATCCCCTTCGCGGTGATGCTGCTCGGGATCGCGGTGCTGCCGCTGGTCGCCCATCACTGGTGGGAGAGCAACAAGAACCGCGCGATCTTCACCGCGGTCGTCGCCACCCCGATGGTCGGCTACCTGCTGTGGAAGTTCCCGGTCGGCCTGCTGCACAGCGGCGAGGAGTACGTCTCCTTCATCGCGCTGCTCGGCTCGCTCTACGTGATCGCCGGCGGCATCCACGTCTCGGGTGACCTGCGCGCCAGCCCCGGCACCAACACGGCCATCCTCGGCCTCGGCGCGGTGCTCGCGAACCTGATCGGCACCACCGGCGCGAGCATGCTGCTCATCCGCACGCTGCTCCGCACCAACGGGCAGCGCGAGCACGTCGCCCACCTGCCGTTCTTCTTCATCCTGCTGGTGTCGAACTGCGGCGGCCTGCTGACCCCGATGGGCGATCCGCCGCTCTTCCTCGGCTACCTGCGCGGCGTGCCCTTCACCTGGACGCTGAAGCTCTGGCCGTTCTGGCTGATGGCGGTCGGCTACCTCCTCGTCGTCTTCTACGTCTTCGACCGGCGCGCCTACGGCAAGGAGCAGGCGAAGAACATCGCGCGCGACGAGGTGGAGCGCGTGCCGCTCAGCGTGCAGGGCGCGATCAACGCCCCGCTCCTCGTCGGCGTCATCGGCGCGATCTTCCTGCCCATCGGCTGGCGCGAGGCGGTGATGGTCGCCCTCACCCTCATCAGCGTCTTCGCCGGCCCGCGCCCGGCGCGGAAGGCCAACGGCTTCACCTACGGGCCGATCCTCGAGGTCGCGATCCTCTTCGCGGGCATCTTCGTCACCATGGTGCCGGCGCTCGCGCTGCTCGAGTCGCGAGGCGACGAGCTCGGCCTCGACGCGCCCTGGCAGTTCTTCCTGGTCACCGGCGGCCTGAGCTCGATGCTCGACAACGCCCCGACCTACCTGACCTTCCTCGCCACCGCGATCGGCCTCGACATCCAGCAGGACGGCGCGGTGATGCTGCAGCTGACCGAGGGCGCGGTCCCCGAGACCTTCCTCGTCGCCATCAGCACGGCGGCGGTGTTCATGGGCGCCAACACCTACATCGGCAACGGCCCGAACTTCATGGTGAAGGCCATCGCGGAGGAGGTCGGCTACCGCATGCCGAGCTTCTTCGGCTTCGCCCTCCGCGCCCTGATCGTGCTCCTCCCCATCTACATCGCGATGGTCGTCTACCTGTCCTTCGCCTGGCCTCCCGGCTGAGCTTCCTGGAGGGTTTGGTGCAAACCCTCCCCCCATTGGGCAAAGCGCCAATGGGGCCACCCTCCCGACTCCGTCGGCGCGTCGCGCTTCGCGCTCGCGCCGCGACCCCAGCGACGGGGCGCTGGGGGCCTTGCGGCTCGCGCTCGCGCTGCGCGCTCGCTGGCCGCCCGCTGCCGCGGGATCGAACACAGGTGGTGGTGGTCCGTGCGGCGACCTCGCTGCGCTCGTCGCCTGCCGTCGTCTCGGGTCTGCGTCGTGGAAGCGGGCTCGGGCTGCCCCCGCGCAATTGTTTGCCACCTCCCGACTCTCCACCCCGCCCCTGCCCCAGAAAAATTGCGGAACGTACGCAGAGTGCTCAAACCTAGAGGAGATATGCGCGCATCGATCGGCTGCTGGATCGGGCTCCTCGTGACCGCGTGCGCCGGAGGCCCCGCGACGACGGGGCCGGCGGCGGACGAGGAGACGACCGTCACCGAGGCGACGCGCCCGCCGCGGACCGACAACGCGGGCGCCGAGGAGCCGTCGCGCCCCGACTCGGGGCCGATCCCCGTCTTCGCGGGCGGGGAGGAGGTCGGCCGGGTCAGCCGCGAGGACGCGCGGCGCCGCGGGCTGACGGTGATCGACCTCGGCGACGCCTGGACGCCGCGCATCCTGCGGGGCGCGCCGGAGCTCGGCAGCGAGGGGCAGCAGCCCTACGCGGCGCGCTACTCGCGGCTCGCGAACGAGCAGACCCGCCAGCAGCGCCGCGACCCGACCGAGCGACACCTGGAGCTCTTCGGCATCTTCCCCACCGTCGACGTGGTGCGGCGGCGCCTCGCCGATCGGGAGCGACACGCCTGCCACGACGCGGTGGACGACGCGCCGATCGAGGCGCTCGAGGAGTCGCTCCGCCCCGGCGCCGACCGCGCCGAGCAGCGTCGCCGGGTGGGCGCCATCCGCTGGATCACCAGCCGCCTCGAGCGGGTGGCCCGGAGGCGCCGCCTGGACTCGATCGACGCGCTGGCCGACGACGACGAGTACGGCCGTCAGCTGCGGCGCCTCCGGCAGCTCGAGGCCACGGTGGCCGCCATCGACGCGGTGCAAGCCCACCTGCGCTGCGAGGGCACGCTGCACGCTCGGGCGCGCGACGGAGTGCTCGACGCCTGGACGGGGCGAGGTCTCCGCGCGTGGCAGAGCAAGCACATGATCATCAGCCTCGCCTCGAGGCTCGACGACGCGACGCGGGCCACCCTGGCGATGGACAGCCGGGAGCTCGACTTCCGCTCGCTCCTCCGGGTGCTGCGCGAGCGGGTGGTCGACGCGAGCGGCGTCATCGAGGACGGCACCGCGAGCAACCAATGGGGCACCGTGCTCGGCCGGCAGCTCGAGGTGGACGAGGAGTTCCGCTGGGCCGAGCGGCTCGATCCGCTCCCGAACGGCGCCCCCGATCTCGTCTCTCGCTTCACCGACGCGGCGGCGACCGAGCTCGGCTGGACCGACCCGGCGGCGGCGCTCGCCTGGATCGAGGCGCACGCCGCCGAGCGCACCGACGAGAACCTCGTGGCGGTCCGCCTCCCGGAGCGGCCCGACTACCACGCCGAGCACATGGACCTGCGGGTCGAGATCGACCGCGGCGACGTCTGGTACACGTTCCCCTACACCGACGAAGGCCGCCCGCGCGGCTTCCCGGTGCGCAACCGCCCCACCACCACGATCTTCGCGCGCCGCCCGAACGGGCAGGAGGTCGCGCTCGTCCGGTGGAACACGACGATCGGCGGCTGGCAGCCCGAGATGAACCCCGAGGGCGGGGTCGGCATGCGCTACAAGGAGTCCGACGTCGGTGAGCGCGTGTGGCGCGACGTGATCGCGAGCCCCGCGTGGCTCCCGCCCCCGGCCACCCCGGACGACGAGCTGATGCGGCGGCGCGGCGATCGGTGGTTCGTGAACGACTCGATCACCGGCCCCGGCTACGACAGCGCCTACGGCCTGGCGATGGTCATCCACCACCAGATCCTCGGGGATGGCGAGGACGAGGACGACTGGCGGGACAACGGGATCCGGAGCCACGGCTCGGTGAGCTACCGCTCGATCCTCCGCGGCTACAGCCACGGCTGCCACCGCCTCTTCAACCACCTCGCGGTGCGCATGACCTCGTTCCTGCTTAACCGCCGACGCCACGAGGTCCGCGGGCGCATCCCCGCCTCGCTCCGTCGCGAGCTCCACCCGGAGGGCGCCGAGGAGCCACTCACCCTCGAGATCACCAACCGCGGCTTCCTCTTCGAGCTGACCCCGCCCGTCCCGGTCGAGGTCCTCCGCGGCAACGTCCGCGGCCGCCCCACCCGCGCGCCCGCCGGCTTCTTCCCGCTCCCGGAGGAGCTGCAGGAGCAGGCGCGCGAGCAGCTCTCCGAGGACCCGAGCCCGTAGACGCTACCGGTGGCGGGCGAGCTGGCGGACGAACGCGCCGGCGCTCTCGGGGCGCTCCGCCGGGACGCGGCTGAGCGCGGCGGCGAAGATCGCGTCGAGCTCGACCGGCAGGTGCGGCGCGTGACTCGAGAGCGGCGCCGGATCGTCGAGGACCTTGGCGGTCATCACGCCCATCGGGGTGTCGGCGTCGTGCGGCGGGACGCCGGCGAGCATCTCGTAGGCGACGCAGGCGAGCGCGTAGACGTCGCCGGTCGCGTCGGACATCGCGCCCTCGCACGCCTCGGGCGGCAGGTAGTGCGGCGTGCCGAGCAGGATGCCGGCCCGGGTCAGCTTCTCGGCCGCGTCGCGCACGCTCACGACGCCGAAGTCGACGAGCTTCACCATCGCCCCGTAGCCGGTCTGGGCGAGGAAGAGGTTCGAGGGCTTCACGTCGCGGTGCACGATGCCGAGGGCGTGGAGCGCGTCGAGCGCGCTCGAGACCGGCGCGAGCCAGCGGAGGGCGCCTTCGATGTCGAAGCGCTCGCCTCGCTCGAGCGACGCCTCGAGGTCCTCGCCGCGCAGCAGCTCCATCGCGAGGAACGGCAGGCGCACGCCGCCGACGTCGGCCTCGCCGAGGTCGACGACCTCGACCACGTGCGGGTGGCGGATGGACGCGGCGACCCGCGCCTCGCGCTCGAAGCGGGCCCGGGCCGTGTGGTTCTCGGCCACGTCGCGGTGCAGGAGCTTCAGCGCCACCTCGCGACCGAGCAGCACGTGCTCCGCCTCCCAGACCTCGCCCATGCCGCCCTGCTGCAGGAAGCGCTTGAGGCGATAGCGGTCCGCGACGAGGGCCCCGGCGCCGTGCTGGGACGACGGGGAGCTCGAGAGGGGGCTGGCGAGGGTCGGGGCGGACATCGTCATCACGCGACTCAACGGCGGACCGGGTCGCGACTGGAGTCCTAGGACCGTCCACGAAGACTGCAACCATCCGTCACGAGCGGATGCTCACACCCCGGCGCCCCGACCCGTCCCATGCGGCCATGGCCGTGTCTTTCGTGCGTCGTTCGCGGTCCGGGGGAGGAGTCGGCAAGGAGGTCGTACACAACGGCCCGGGCCTGGTAGACTCCCGAACGCGGCCCCCACCATGAACGCCCCCCGCGACCGAAAGCCTCCCACCCTTCAGCGACTGGTGGCGATGTTCCGCTCGGCGCTCGAGGCGCTGGGCCACTCGCCCGCCGAGCCGGAGCTCGAGGAGTGGGCGGTGCTCATCCACGCGAGCATGAGCGGCCGCGGCCGCAGCTATCACACCGTGGAGCACGTCTTCGCGGTGAGCGGCGGCACCGACCCGATCGGTGTGCTGGCGGTGCTCTTCCACGACACGGTCTACTGCGAGGTCGACGGAGGCCTGCCCCGCGGGCTCGAGCCGCACCTCGCCGACGCCCTCGAGGTGGAGGACGGGCAGGTGGAGCTCGGCGCCTTCGACCCGAAGGAGGACCCGCTCCGGGCGCTGGTCGCGCGGCTCTTCGGCTTCACCCCCGGCCAGGGCGTCACCTTCCAGTCCGGGCTGAACGAGCTGGCGAGCGCGCTCCTGGCGGTGCGGGCGCTGCGCTCGCACCTGACGCCGTCGGAGCTGGCCCAGGTCGTCACCTGCATCGAGGCGACCATCCCCTTCCGCCCGCAGGAGGCCGAGGAGACCCTGGCCTCCCGGCTGGCCGAGGCCGACCGGGAGCACGCGCTGGGGCTCGGCGAGGCGGGCGTCGACGCGGCGGTGCGGCGGGCGGTCAACGTGGCCAACCGCGACGTGGGCAACTTCGCCTACGAGGATCCGGCCGCCTTCCTGAGCCACACCTGGGAGATCCTCCCGGAGACCAACCCGACCCTGCGCATGCCGGCCTACACGCTCGGCGAATACCGGCAGGCGATGGCGCGCATGGAGGGCTTCTTCGGCACCCTGAACGCGGAGCGGGTCTACCGCGTGTTCCGGGGCACGCCCCCGGTGGAGGAGCTCGCGAGCCTGCTCGAGCGCTCCCGCAGGAACCTCGCGCGCGGCACCCGCTACCTGCGCGAGAAGCTGCTGAGCGCGCGGCTGCTCGAGACGTTCGCCAACCTCACCGGCGGCGACGCGCCGGTCTCGCTCTTCATGGGCGACCTGCCGCACGAGGGCGAGTCCGACAGCCTGCGCCTCGAGCACATGCTGCCCCGGCTCGACGGGCCGAACGCGAGCGACGTCGACCCCGACGTGCTCCGCCTGCTCGAAGAGGGCCGCAAGAAGGAGTCCGCCTTCGACCTGCGTCACTCCCCGCTCGCGGCCTACCTCTACGCGCGCCTCGGCGACGCGGCGAGCGACCGCGCGCTGGCCGCCGACGACGGCTGGCCGCTCCTCGAGGCCCTCCCCGCCGCGCACGTGATCGAGATCGCGAGCCTCTGCCAGCCGATCGCGGTCACCCGCGCCAGCGGCCTCGCCGCGATCGTCGCTCGCCTCCAGAGCGCCGGCTGATCAGAGCAGCGCCTCGCGCCACTCGGCCTCTTTGAAGCCGACCAGCACGACGCCGTCGCCGATCGCCAGCGGCCGCTTGATGAGCTTTCCGTCGGCGGCGAGCGCGTCGATCGCCTCGCCGTCGCTCATCGACGGGAGCTTCTCCTTGAAGCCGCCCTGCCGGTAGGACTGCCCCGAGGTGTTGAAGAAGCGCTTGAGCGCGTGCCCGGAGTCCTTCCACGCCTTCTTCAGCTTGGTCTTGGCGGGGGGCTTCTCGGTGATGTCGACGGACTGGTACTCGACGCCGTTCGCGTCGAGCCACTTCAGCGCCTTCCGGCAGGTGCTGCACTTCGGGTACTGGTACACGGTCAGGCTCATGGCGCGGACCCTAGCGCATCCGATGCTACCGTCGGGGCCATGACCGTCGCCGAGTGGCTGAAGGGTGAGGGCGCGCACCACGACCTGGTCGAGTGGGCGAGCGCCCACGGGGACGACTGGGACGCGCTCTGGCGGGCCTGCCCCCGGGGCGACTGGCTGCTCGGGATCGCGGCGCGCCGCGGCGTCGATCGGCGCGCGCTCGTCGAGGCGGCCTGCGCGTGCGCCGCGCTGGCCTTCGATCACCTGCCCGAGGCCGAGACGCGCCCGCAGGCGGCGGTCGAGGCGGCCCGCGCCTGGGTCGCCGGCGCCGACGACGAAGCCGCGCGGGCGCGGGCGAGCGCGGACGTCGACGCCGCCATCGAGGGGGCGCCCGATCCGGCGGTCGCCGCCGCCGCCACCGCGGCCCTCGCCTGCCTCGGCGCGATCGACGATCCCTCCGAGGCCGCGACCGCCGCCGCCAGCGCGATCCACGCCGCGGCCCTCGACGCCGTCGACTGCGGCCTCGGGAGCGCGGTCCGCTACGCCCAGGCCGAGACCGCCGACCGGGTCCGCGCGGTCTTCCCCGCCCCGCCGTCCGATCAGAGCGACGCCGTTCAGAGCAACGGGTAGGCCCCGAACAGGCAGCAGGCGCCGAAGAGGGTCACCAGCAGGAGCGCGGGCGCGAGGGCGGCGAACGCCGCGCGTCCATCCGAGAGGCCGTGGCTGTGCTTGGCCACCATGGCGAGCTCGCCGATGAGCCACAGCTCGGTGGCGAGCACCAGGACCGTCGCGACGACCGGGTTGGCGGAGACCCGCGTGAACGCGAACACGAACGGGTAGAACACGAGCGGGGCGTGCGCGTAGGCGCAGCCCCAGACGCTGGCCGCGATCCCTCGCCCGCCGGCGAGCCGCACGGCGGCGTGGAAGGCGACCGCGCGGCCGAGGAACAGGGCCCCGTGGAAGATCATGAGGCCCACGAAATGCAGCACCGCCAGGGGGACCGCCGCCTGCCACCTCAGGAGCGCGGGGACGGTGGCGGCCGAGCTCACCGCGGCCAGCGGCACCAGCAGCGTGACGAGGTACACCAGGGCGGCGCTCCATCGGCCCGGCGCGGCGCCGGCGAAGGTGGCGCTCGAGCGGAACAGAACGTCGGTGGTCGTTCGCCACCATCGCTCGACTGCGCCGCCGACCGGCCGCTCCCAGGCGATCCGATCGAGACCGAGACGGGCGCGACAGGCGGCGCAGCTCTCGGCGCTCCCGCCCATGCACTCCGGGCACACGAGATCCCCGCAGCGCGCGCAGAGGGTCTCGGCCGGCGCGTCGGGGTGCCGCCCGCACCGGGCCTGCTCGGGCATCTCCAACGTCACTGCGTCTCCATCAACACACGGAGACTTGCACGATGCCAGGGTGCGAGTCGAGGGTGCAAGTCGAGGCTGCCGGTCGAGTCGAGAGGTGGCAAACCATGGCGCGGGGGCAGTCCAAGCCCGCCTCCGCGACGACTGACCCGAGACGACTGACCCGAGACGACTGACCCGAGACGACGGACCCGAGACGACGGACCCGAGACGACGGACCCGAGACGACTGACCCGAGACGACTGACCCGAGACGACGGCAGGCGACGAGCACAGCGAGGTCGCCGCACACGCCACCACCTGTGTTCGATCCCGCGGCAGCGGGCGGCCAGCGAGCGCGCAGCGCGAGCGCGAGCCGCAGGGCCCCCAGCGCCCCGCGCTGGGGTCGCGGGGCCAGCGCGCGAAGCGCGCGAGGCCCCGACGGAGTCGGGAGGGGGGCCCCATTGGCGCTTTGCCCAATGGGGGGAGGGTTTGCACCAAACCCTCCAACAAGCTCAGCGCTTCACGTCGTCGAGCAGCCAGGGCTCGAAGTCGGGGTCTCCCTGGCTGGCGTGGTGCAGCACCGAGATGTCGCCCGTGCCCTCGAAGACGACCGCGCGCACCTGCGAGAAGTTGTGCACGTTGGCCTCGCGCAGCTTCGCGCGGAGGTCGTCCTCGGTCACCCGCGCCTTCGCGAGGTTGGCCTTCAGGATGCGCTCGCCGTCCATCAGCAGCAGCGGCGAGTTGTCGATCGCGCGGTGGAAGCGGTCGAAGCGCCGCCGCAGAACACTGATCACCCGCTGGGCGACGAACAGCGTCGCGAGCCCGGCGAGCCCCTGCCCGAGCGAGATGCTGTCGGAGATCATCGTGCTCGCCATCAAGGTGCCGACGCCGACGGTCATCGCGAAGTCGTAGGAGCTCATCTTCGAGAAGCTCCGCAGCCCGTTGATCCGCACCGCGAGGATGACCGAGAGATAGACGACGACGCCGGTGACCGCGACCCGGATGAGGGTCCCCAGCTCCGGCAGCTCCTTGGCCCAGTCCACATCCATGCCCGGCGAGGGCTGCAACGCGCGGTCCGACCGGCTCGCGCGGGCGCGCGCCTCACGCGGGCGGGGCGCCTCGCCCCGATCGGGGCTCAACGACTCGCGGCGAAGTTCTGCGTCCAGAGCGGCTCGCCGCCCGCGCTGAGCGCGTGGCCCACGCCCAGGAGCCGGAAGCTCGGGTTCATGATGTTCCGGCAGTGCCCCTCGGAGGTCATCCAGGCGTCGACCACCGCGCGCGCGGTCGGCTGGCCGCGGGCGATGTTCTCGCCGAGGAAGGTGCCGGGGAAGCCGGTGGCCGCCACCCGGTCGCCGAGGGTCCGGCCGTCGAGGCTGTCGTGGCTGAAGTAGCCCTGGTCGGCCATGTCCTTGCTGTGGAGGCGCGCCGAGAGGCGGAGGAGCACGTCCATCTCGAGCGCGGGCGCCGGGCCGAATTCTTCGCCGCCGCAGACCGCGCCCGCCGCGCGCCGCGCGTTCGTCTCCTCGAGCACGCCCCACTCGAGCTCGGTCCACGCGGTCGGCCAGTCGTCGCCGGGATCGACGCACTCCGGGGTGAAGCAGTCGTCGTCGTCGCAGTCCACCAGCCCGTCGAGGTCGTCGTCCTCGCCGTTGCCGCAGAGCGTCTCCTGCCCCGAGATGCGCAGCGTGAAGTCGCCGACGTCGTCGACCCCGGCTCCGTCGACGACCACCGTGATCGTCTCGCACTCGTCCAGCTCCGCGACCAGCTCGGAGTGCGAGCCCGAGGGCGCGTCGTCGTTGCACGCGAGGGCCCGCCCGCCGCAGCTCCCCTGCCGGAGGGTGAGCACCGTGTCGATCGCGCTGCCCGCGGTGCTGAAGGTGAAGCGCCCCGCCCACGGCGCGGTCCACTGGAAGCTCGCGTCCTCGATGGTCACGCCGCCGCCGACCACGCAGCGCGCGTCCCCGTACTGATCGTCGCGCCCGACGGTGCTGCCGTGGTGCACGAACGGGAAGAGCCCCCCGACGTCCTCGTCGCAGCTCGAGGGCTCGCGGGCCGGGCAGTGGGCCGCCCGATCGACCATCGGCGTGGGCGCGGGCTCTCCGCCTTCGCAGGCGGTCAGGAGGAGGAGCGAGGCGAAGATCAGGCGGCGCACGCGCGGAAGCATAGCGACTGCTCAGTCCGGCAGCAGCGCGAGCTCGAGCAGCAGCCACGAGCCGCCGAAGATGCAGCCCGCCCCGAGCACCAGCAGCGCGAGGAACGGCGCCCAGCCCGCGAAGGCGGCGCGTCCGGAGGGGAGCCGGTGGTGCACCCGGGCCGCCGCCACGAGCCCGATCGCGACGAGCGCCTCGACGCCGAGCAGCAGCAGCAGCACGAGGAGCCCCCGCACCGGAGCGGGCACGAGCTCGAGCGCGAACAGCCCCGCCGTGAGCAGGTACGCTCCGTGGGCATACCCGGCGGACCAGAGGCTCACCCGCCAGCCTCGACGAGAGCCCGAGAGCCTCGCGGCGAGGTGAAAGGCCAGCCCGCGGAGCGCCGCCCACCCGATCTGCGCGAGCGCCGCCCCCAGCAAGAGCGAGAGCCACACCACAGCGACGCCGAGCGCCACGCCGGGCCGGGGGGGCCGTACGTAGGAGCTCCAGCCGCGGTACAGCACCACCCCCAGGGGCGCGATCGCCTGCGCGACCCCCACGAGGGCCACGAAGGTCAGCGCGCGCCGCCAGTCGCCGGCCGCGGCGCCCTCGATCGTGCGGACGGGCGCGAGCACGAGGCGGCGAGCGGTGACGAGCCACCGGCGCCACCACGCACCGTCGGCGGTCTCCCAGGGCAGCGGCGCGCCGCCGCCGACCCGCTCGCGACACGCCTCGCAGAGATCGTCCCGGAGCGCCTCGTGGTCCAGGCAGCGCTCGCACACGTTGTTGCCGCAGCGCGCGCACGTCCGGATGGCGGCCGCGTCGTGGACCGCGCAGACGGCGCCCAGCGCGACCGTATCGTCGCTCCCGTGGTCCTCGCTCACGGGTCGAGCCACGGCATGCTCGCGAAGAACACGATCGTGAGCACGCAGCAGCCGAGGCCGAGGACCGTGAACACCAGGAACGGCATCCAACCGGCGAGCGCGGCGCGGTTGGGCGGCAGGTCGTGGCGCACCCGCGCGAGCGTGGTCAGCTGGATCGCGGTCCACACCTCGATGGCCAGATACACCAGCATCGAGATCACCGGCCCGACGACCGGCAGGTTGCCCAGGATGGCGGCGACGAGCGTGGTCAGCTGGATGGCGTGCACGTAGCTCGTGCCCCAGACGCTGACCGCGAGCCCGCGCCCGCCGCCCGAGATGGCGACGCCGGCGTGAAAGATCAGCGCGCGCATCCCCACCATGAAGAGGTGCCAGCCGACGAGGATGAGCGGATACGCCACCGCCACGCCGATCGCGATCGCGGCGAAGAGCGGATCCTGGGCCTCCGGCCCGATCACGCTCTCCCACATGCCGAACGCGAGCAGGCACCCCGCGCCGCAGAGGAGAAGCGACGTCTGCACCGCCGCCACCGCGCCCCCCGTCACCGCCGCGTACCCGAAGGCCGCCGTCCACGGCCCCGGCGCGCACCCCTCGAGGGTGTCGGTCGGCCGGAGCAGCATCTGGCGAGTGGTGTTCAGCCAGCGCCGGAACCAGGGCTCGCCGGCCCGCTCCCAGGGGATGACCCCGCCGCCGACGCGCTCCCGGCAGCTCTCACAGTGATCGGGCAGCGCCCCGTCGGGCTCCAGGCAGGCCGGGCAGACGTTGTTCCCGCAGCGCGCGCACGTCCCCGTGGCCGCCGCCCCTTCGTGCGCGGCGCAGACCGCGACCGTCGTCTCCGGCGTCGGCTCCATCGCCCGGAGCCTGCCACCCTCCCCCCGCCCTCGTCCACGCTCCTGCCGCGCTGCACTACTCGAGACGGACGGCGCCGTCTCGGGCGGTGACGAGGACGCGGCGATCCCGGAAGGAGGGGTCGGACGCGATGCGGGCGGCGAGCGGGGTGAAGACGCGCTCCTCGATCACGCGGCGCAGCGGGCGGGCGCCGTAGCGAGGGTGGAAGCCGAGCTCGGCGAGGCGATCGCGGGCGTCGGGGTGGACCACCAGCTGGAGGTTCCGGCGCTGCAGGCCGGCGCGCGAGAGCGCCTTGCGGAGCTCGAGATCGCAGACCCGGCGCACGTCCTCGCGGTCGAGGTGGCGGAAGCTCACCACCTGATCGAGGCGGTTGACCAGCTCGGGGCGGAAGCGATCGCGGACCGCGCGGGCGAAGTCGTCCCGGGGCGCGGCGTCGAAGCCGACCGGCGCGCGCTCCCCCGCGCCGACGTTGCTGGTCAGCACGATGACCGTCATGCGGAAGTCGACGAGGCGGCCCATCGCGTCCGTCAGGCGCCCCTCGCCGAGCACGCCGAGCAGCAGATCGAAGACCTCCGGGTGCGCCTTCTCCAGCTCGTCGAAGAGCACCAGCGAGAGCGGCTGACGGTGGACCTGCTCGGCGAGGCTGGTCACGCCGCGGCCCACCTGCCGGAGCCGATCGACCGCGCCTGGCACCATGTACTCGCTCAGGTCCACCCGGACGAGGCGCCCCGCGTCGCCGAAGAGCACCCGGGCGAGCTGCTTGGCGAGCTCCGTCTTGCCCACGCCGGTCGGGCCGACGAAGAGGAGGTTGCCGAGCGGCCGCTCGGGGTCGGCCAGCCCGGCCTTGAAGCGCGCGAGGACCCGGCCGGCGCCGTGACACGCCGCGTCCTGGCCGATGACGCCCTCGCGGAGGCGCGCCGCCATCTCGTCCACGGTGGCCGACGCCTCGTCCGCGATCAGCTCGGCCGGGAGCCCGACGTGGCGCGCGTACCAGCGCGAGGCGTCGGCCGGGTCGACGCGGCCGGGGCGCTGCTGAGCGAGCCAGTCGAGCATCGCGAAGCCCTTGCCGGGGAAGCGCTGGTGGCGCCCGAACGCGTCGAGGTGCCGCACGAGCCGGTCGAGCGCCGCCGGGTGCACGTCGAGCTCCTTGCGCGCGGCCCAGGTGCGCATCAGCGCCACCACGCGAGCGCGGGAGGGCTCCTCGATCCGGACGATCCGGAAGGCGTCGAGGAGGCGGCCGGCGCGGCGACGCGCCTCGACCAGCTCGCCCTCGGTGCACTCCGCGATCACCGGGAGCTGCCCGCCCATCACCGCCGGGGCGAGCAGCTCCGCGATGGAGCTGCCGTCGCCCTGGGGCCGGAGCAGGGGCGGCAGCGGGCCGAGGTAGAGCAGCTCGTCCTCGCCCTCGAGCTCGCGCACCATGTCGAGCACGCGCTCCTGCCACATGCCGAGGTAGATCATGCCGGCCAGGATGCGGTCCGCGCTCGTGGCCCAGAGCCGCGCGGGCACGTCTCGACCGGCGCGCTGCTGACGGAGCAGCCAGCGTGCGAGCCGTCGCACGAAGGTCGTCTTGCCGACGCCGCGCTCACCCACCAGCAGCAGCGAGGGCCGGACCGGCTGGGCGAGCGCGCGGACCTCCTCGTCGAAGACGGGGTCCTCGCCGATCACGGGCGCGAGCTTCTTGCGGCCGGCGCGCTCCACCCACTCGTCGGCCACCGCCTCCATCGTGCGCGTCTCGCCCCGGCCGAAGGCGAGCGACAGCTCGAGCGCGCGCGGCGCCTCCTTCTTCAGCCACTCCGGGGTCCAGGGCACCACGCGCTCCTCGCCCTGGCGACGGAAGGCGAAGAGCCACGCGGGGTCCTCACCGAGGAGGGCGCCGCTGACCGCCTGCTCGAGCACCTTCGCGGCGCTCTCCAGGCTCTCGAGCATCAGCCACCAGCGGAACCGCGGGAGCATCACGCGGTAGGCGCCGCCCTTCATCTGGCACCACACGTAGGAGAGCTTCAGCGGGACCTCGCGCGCGCCGACCACCGGCTGCCGCTCCACCACCGAGGCCGGGTGGATCGACAGGGGCACGGTCCGCACGTGGAGCTCCTCGCTCCAGAGGTAGCGGCCGAGCTCGTCCTCGCGGGTGGCGAGGAGCCCCCGGAGCGCGGCGTCGAGCTCGGCGAGCGCGTCCTCCAGCGTCTCGGCGTAGGCGCTCGGAGGGAGCTCGTCGAAGAACGACTCGCGGGTGCGGACGAGGGTCGCGAGGACCCGGCCGTCGTCGAGCTCGACCACGTGCACGCGGAGGCTCTTCTCGATCACGGCGTCCCCCGCTCGCGGCTCGCGCGCAGCCAGACCAGCGGGCGCAGCGCGTCGATCGGCCGCCGCGACCGCTCCACGATCACCTGCCCGCTCGGGTAGTCCTCGATCTCCAGCGGGGCCGCCTCACCCGGGCGTGGCGGCGGGTCGAAGCGCAGGCGCCGGACCGCCGGGAGGAGGCCCGCCGGGTCGGGCGGCAGCGGGGACTCTCCCCGCTCGAGCGCCCGCTCGAAGCGCCGCGCCGCGTCGTCGTGCGCCTCGAGGACCGCAGCGCAGGACTCGGCGTCGTGGAGGGTGACCCGCACGATCTCCGCGCCCGACAGGAGCGACGACCAGACGTGGCAGCCGCGCTCGCCCTCGAGGAAGCTGCGGGTCGCCACCCCGTAGAGCTCGAGGACCAGCTGCGTCGGCCGGGTCGCGAGCAGCGCGCGCAGATCGACGGCCTCGCCCGACGCCTGGATCTCGCCGTCCGGGGTGCGCGCCGCGGCCGCCACCAGCTCGCCGCGCAGCCCCGCGTAGAGCTCGGCCAGCCACCCGAAGAGCCCGTCCGGGGCGCGGTCGTAGCGCGGCGGGCGCCGGCCCTGCCCGACCCGGAGCAGCTCGAGGAAGACGCGATGCTCGGCCGGCTCGGCCAGGCGCCCCACCGCGCGCTCGAGCAGCGTGATCTCGCCGACGCGCCGGAGGATCTCGTTCTTGGAGAGCGCAGCCGAGGGCCCGCGCACCGCCCGGCGGTCGAGGCGCTTGACCTTCGACTTGAGGCGCCAACCAGAGTCCCCCTCGGAACGCTCCCGCACCGCGTCGACCTCGAGCTCGCGCGCCACGTCGGCGTTCGCGTGGGTCCGCAGATCCAGGTCGGCGCGCAGCGCCTCGAGATCGGCCCGGAAGCGGTCGAGCGCGTAGAGCGTGCTGGCGCCCCGCGCGTCCCCACGCCCGACGCGCTCCATCAGCGCGCTCCGCCGCGCCTCGAGCGCCTCGAGCGCCTCGCTCTCCTGCAGGTCGCGGGTCCGGGCGAGCAGGCGCGGGAGGAGCTTCACCAGGGACGACGCCGGCTGCTGGAGCAGCCCCTCGAGCGCGTGGCGCGCGTCCTCGAGCGGCGCCTCCACCAGCGCGTCGATGTGCAGCCGGTACGCCTCGCCCTCGACGTAGACCCGCGCGATCCGCATCTCCGCCCGACTGCCGCGGGCGAGCTCGTCCGACAGGAGCGCGCCCACCGTCGCCTCGAGGTGGCGCTTGACGCTCCGGGCGCCGTCGCGCGCGTCGAAGGCGTCCTCGGCCATGCGCTTCACCGCCTCGGGGTGAGGGAAGACGAAGACCCGCCGGTCGGTCAGGCCGCGCCGCGCGAGGAGCTGCGCGAGCTCCTTCTCGCAGACCCGCTCGGCGACCTCGGGCGTGAGCGGCGCGAACGGCACCACGCGATCGATCCGGTTGAAGAGCTCGGGCGGGAAGAACTCGCGCACCGCTCGATCCACGTCGCGCAGCACCGCGTCCGCCCGCTCACCGAAGCCGACCGCGGCCCGCGGCTTGGCGCCGAGGTTCGAGGTCATCACGATCACCGCGCGCCGGAAGTCGGTGACCGCGCCCCCCGCGTCCGTCAGCCGCCCCTCGTCGAGCAGCTGCAAGAGGAGCTGCAGCACCGCCGGGTGCGCCTTCTCGACCTCGTCGAGCAGCACCACGCAGAACGGCTGCTGGCGCACGGCGTCGGTCAGCTGACCGCGCGGATCGAAGCGATCCCCGATGAGGCGCGCCACCGAGTCCGGCCCCGTCATCTCGCCCATGTCGACGCGGACGAGGCGCGACTCGTCGCCGTAGAGGAAGCCGGCCAGGGCCTTGGCCATCTGCGTCTTGCCGGTGCCGGTCGGCCCGGTGAAGAGGTAGGTCGCGAACGGGCGCTCGGGGTCGGTGAGCCCGGCGCGGATGCGCGCGACCAGGTCCACCGCGGCCCGCACCGCCTCGTCCTGCCCGAGCACGTGCTGCGCGAAGCTCGCCTCGAGCGCGTCCGGGTCCAGCGAGGCGTCGGGGCGGAGCAGCACCTCGGGCAGGCCGGTGCGGCGCGCGAGGAAGCGCACCACCGCGTCGCCGTCGATCTCGACCTGGGCCTCGACCTCGACCTGGGCCTCGAAGGAGGCGTCGGCCGCGAGCCGGCGGAGGAGATCGACCGCGACCCCGGGCCGCGCGGTCCCGGGGTGGAGCGTCTCGCCGAGCTGCAGCACCGCGCGGTACACGTCGGGCGTGAAGGCCACGCGGCGGCTCGGCTCGAGCTCCCGCGCCTCGTGCAGCAGCAGGTGCATCGTCTCGGCCGGGTCGGTGGGCGTGACCCGCAGGGTGGCGAAGCGGTCGGCGAAGGTCGGCGCGTGCTCCTGCAGGCGGTGCCACTCGCTCGGCGTCGCCTCGCCGATGATCGTGATCTCGCCGCGGGCGACCGGGCCGCGGAAGAAGTCGGCCAGGCTCCGGTCGCTCTCGCGGCTGCGCCCGGCGGTCCCGAAGGCGTGGAGGTCCTCGACCCACAGCACGACCCGCGGGTCGGTCGCCTCGTGCGCGAGCTCCACGCAGCGCTGCTCCCACTCGCCGATGTGGCTCATGCCGGCGAGGATGCGCGCGGTCGACACCCGCCAGACCTCGTGCGCGCGGTCCAGGTTGCGGTGCGAGGGGAAGTCGTCGGCCTCGAGCAGATCGCTCGCCCAGCGGTGGAGCAGCGTCGTCTTGCCCACGCCCGGCGGGCCGAGGAGCACCACCGGCTGCTTGCGGGGGCCGTCGAGCAGCTGCCCGAGCTGCGCCCGCCAGGGCTCGCGCGGTCGGCCCAGGGGGATCGCTCCGTCGGCGATCCGGGCGGTGAGGTTCTCGCCGAGCGCGCGGAGCTGCTTGCGCCCGTACCGCGACCGTCGCTTCTTCTTCTTCCGCCGGCCGCGATCGGGGTCGAGCTCGAGGTCGGCGAACGGGTCCGGATCCGCGCCGACGTCGTCGATGAGCTGCGGCACGCGCTCGGAGAAGCTGAACGCGCGCAGCATGTCCTTGCCGTCGGTCACCAGCTCCTCGGTGACGAAGTCGGCGCCGATGGCCTTCCACGCGTGGGCGAAGAAGCGCCTCGCCTGCGGGGCGAGCGGCGCGTCCTCGTCGACCACGAAGAACTGGTTCGCGAGCAGCGGGTGATAGGCGATGGCGACGCGCTCCCCGGGCCGCCGCCAGCGCGGCTCCCGCACGAGCGGGAAGAGCCCCGAGACGCGCTTGCGATCGGCGACGGTCAGCTCGAGGTGCACGCGCTCGAGCCGCCGGCCGCGCACGAGCTCCAGGGCCGCGACCTCCTCGGGGCTCATCTGCCGGATGAGGCGCCGCAGCTCGTCGGCGAGCCCGCGCTGGATCTTGGTCGGGCTCTTGCCCTGGCGGCGGAGCGCGTGGGCCCCGAGCCCGACCGTCGCCCACTCGAGCTGGCCGCGTCGTCGGCGCTGGTAGACGGTGACGGTGACCTGGGTCACGACGCCTCGCCTTCCTCGTCCTCGTCCTCGGCGAGCACGTCGATCGAGGCGTCCGCGCGGCCGCTCCGCTCGAGCCAGAGGAGGTGGGTCAGCGCGATGGCCTCGAGGCGCGCCCAGTACTCGGCCAGCGAGAGGGTCAGCGTCGCGCCGCCGGGGAGCGTGAGCACCTCACCCTCGTGCTCGCGCACCGCGGGGAGCAGGCGCCGCCGGGTCGACGAGGGGATGGGCTCCGGGTGGAGCCGCGGCGAGTCGAGGGCGTCGTCGGGCAGGTCGGCGGCGTGGCGCAGCGTGGTCACGACGAAGGTCGCCGGGGTCGCCCCCTCGTGCCCGCGGTAGCGGTGGAGCCCCGCCTCGAGCGCGAGCAGGTGACCGGCGTGACGGCCGCGAACCCGGAGCAGGAGCGCGAGGGGGCCGCGGTCGGGCTGGGCGAGGCGATGGGCGAGCGCGTCGGCGTCGCGCGGCGGGCCCCAGCGCCGCTCGGTCGGCCAGTCGGCGGGCTTCGGCGCCGGGTCCTTCTCCACGTGGCCGAGGATCTGCCAGCCGAGCCGCTCGCGCGCCTCGAGCAGCCCGCCGAGCCAGCGGTTCAGCGGGCGCTGCCCGTCGTGCTCCTGCACGCGCACCGTGATCGCGTGGCGCTCGTCGTTCGCGATCAGCAGCTCCAGCAGCGCGGCGCGGAAGGTGAGGTCCGCCTGGCCGACGAGCGCGGCCATCTCCGACACCGGCTCCCCGGCGAGCGAGGCGACGACCGACAGCTCCTCGATGGACTCGATCTCGGCCACCGCCGCGTCCACCGCGTCGAGCCGCTCGCGCAGCCCGGCGAGCTCGGATTGCAGCATCGCCGCCTCCGTCCCGCGCACGCCGTCGCCGTAGGACACCTCGGCGAGCAGGTACTGCGCGCGCTCGCGGAGCTCGGCCGCCGTCGGGACCTCGCGCGTCTCGTGGGCCCAGCGGCGGGTGGCCGAGACCCGGGCGAGCAGGGCCGCGTCCTCCCGGGCGCTGCGGGGCGGGCCGCGCAGGATCTCGTAGACGAGGCCGTCGCGGGTCTCGGCGTGCAGGCGACCGCCCTCGGGCGCCGGATCGCGCTCGCCGCGCACCACCAGCCGCGCGTTCCGGGCCGCGGCGCCGAGCGGACCGAGCGCCCGGGCCAGCGGCGCGACGAGCGCGTCCTCGAGGTGCCGACGCAGCGCCCGCGCCCCGTAGGCCGCCTCGAAGCCGCCGTCGGACAGCGCGTCGAGCGCCGCCTCGCTGACCTCGAGCGTCGCCCCGAGCTCCACCAGCCCGCGCCGCATCGCGAGGCGCTCGACCGTCAGCCCGGCGATCGCGCGGATCTCGCCGCGGCTCAGCGGCGCGAACGGGATCACGCGATCGATGCGGTTGACCAGCTCGGGCCGGAACCAGCCCTCCACCGCCTCCAGGTACCGCGCGCCCTCGTCGACGGCCGGCGGGTCGATGCCGACGGCGCGGCTGCGGTGCCGCGTGCCGAGGTTGCTGGTCATGACCACGATCGCGTCGTGGAAGTAGGCGGTGCGGCCGCGGGCGTCGGTCAGGCGGCCCTCGCCGAGCACGCCGAGCAGGAGGTCGAACACGCTCGGGTGCGCCTTCTCGATCTCGTCGAGCAAGACGACGCAGAACGGCTGCTGACGCACCGCGCTCGTCAGCTGGCCCTCGCCGCTCGCGCTGCCGTGGACGAGCCGCGTCGCCGCGCCCGGATCGGCCATCTCGGACATGTCGAAGCGGACGAGCCGCTCGGCCGAGCCGAAGAGGAGCTCGGCCAGCGCGCGGCAGAGCGCCGTCTTGCCCACCCCGGTCGGCCCGGCGAAGAGGAAGCTCGCGAGCGGCTTGTCGCCCGGCGCCAGCCCCGCCTTCACCACCGCCAGCGTGTCCACCAGGCGGTCCACCGCGTCGGCCTGGCCCACGATCCGCCGCGCGAAGAACGCCCGGGCCCGCTCACGACGCCAGGCGACGTCGTCCCGCAGGAGCAGCTCGGGCACGCCCGTCTGAGCGGAGAAGAGCGCGTAGACGTCCTCGGCCCGCAGCCGCTTCGCCTCCGCGTGGTGGGCGCGCTCGGCGCTCGCGCGCAGCTCCTCGAAGAGGCGCACCGCCTTGCCGGGGAAGGCGCGGTAGGGGAGGAAGCGGTCGGTCAGCTCGACGACGGCGCCGATCGCGCCGCGATCCAGGTTGGCGCGCTGCGGCTCCCTGCGCGCGGCGTACTCGATGCAGGCCTCCAGCGCGGCCCGCCCGGCCCGCGCGTCCTGCGGCTCGAGGCGCAGCGGGTGCATCGAGGCGAAGAGGCCGGGGTGACGGCTCGCGAAGAGATCCGCCGCCTCGGGCGTCAGCTCCCCGACGACCCGGACTCGCCCGTCGTCGAGCCAGGGGCGGATCGCCGACGGGAGGTCCACGTACGCGCCGGCGTGGTCGCCGAGCAGGTCGCGCAGGTCGTCGAGCCAGAGCACCGCGTCGAGGGTCTCGGCCGCCGCGAGCACGCGCTCGACCCGGGCTTGCCACTGCCCGGCCCCGCTCATGCCCGCCACGAGCTGCGCCCCGCTGGTCGCGTAGAGGAACGGCGCGTCCTCGCCCTTCGCGCGGAGCCAGCGCTGGACCAGGGTCGTCTTGCCGACCCGCGACTCCCCCACCAGCAGCACCGAGCGGCGCGCCTCGCCGCCGAGCAGGGCGTCCAGGATCGCCCCCGGGGCCTCCTGCCCGACCGGGTCGGGGCCGCGCACGTCCTCCGGGACCACCCGCCGACCGATCGCGCCGAGCACGCGCTTCGCCTCCGCCCGGCGACGCGCGTCGTCCACCCGGCGTCGCAGCGCCCGGGCCCCCGCGCCGGGGAGCGCGCGTCGGTCGACCTCGACGGTCACCCGGGACAGCTCGCGCTCCCGGGCCGACATCAACGCGAGCAGCGCGGTCGCGTCCGGCGCGAGCACGTGCAGGTAGCGCTGCACCTCGGCCTTCAGCACCTCCTCGAGCGACTCCTTCGGCCCGACGAACACGGTCAGCCCGTGGGGCAGCGCGACCGCCCAGCGATCCCGGCGGTGCGGGAGGACCACGCAGGGTACGGTCAGCGGGATCGGCCGGGCGACCGAGCGCGGCGCCGTGGGATGCGCCACCTCGACGTCCACGTGCACCAGCTCGGCGTCGGGCAGCGAGAACGCCGCCTGGGTCGCGGCGCCCGCCCGCTTCAGGTGCACGCCGAGCGCGAGCTGGTGCTGGAGCACCGCGTCGGCCGGGCTCGCGTAGGCGACGAGCGAGGGCCCGGCGACCGCGCGCGCGAGGACCTTCCCGCTCTCGAGCGTGTCGAGGAGGATCCAGGTCTCGATCGGCAACGAGGCGCGCGCGCTCACGGCGACGCGAGCCTACCCGATCTCGGGCTTCACCAGCGCAAGAAGACTGACCGCGCGGAGAGGTCCGACGAGAGCACCCGCCGGCGCCAGGCCTCGGCGTCCCCGTCGATGAACGTGGCCACCACCAGGGTGATCAGCCCCGCGCCGATCAACGCCACGCTGACGCCGATGGTGATCTCGGCGGCCCCGATGTCCGCCTCGCTGCAGCTCCCGGCGCAGACCGCGAGCGCGACCGAGGCGCCCAGCAAGGTCGCGAGCCCGGCGCCCGCGGTGGCCCCGCCGCCGATGTAGAGGCCGTCCGCGTGCGCCGCCTGCCGCTCCGCCGCCTCGAGCTCCACCCGGAGCGACGCGTCGAGCAGCGGCGCCTCTCGCTGCGCGCGGGCGGCGGCGGGATCGAGGGCGGCGACGAAGAGGAGGCCGAGGGCGAGCAGGCGGGTCACGCCGTCGCTCTATCAGGCCCCGCGTCGGGTGGCGACCACCCCCGTGGCGAAGCGTCCCACGGGGCGCACTTGCACGTCGGAAAGCGCCTTCGATCGGTGGGGCGCGGGCCTACGTCGGCCTTGCTTCGGAGGAGGAACGATGATGAAGAGCTTTGGATCGATCTCGATCGCCCTCGCGCTCGCCCTCGCGGTCGGCTGCGACGGCGACGCACCCACCGACGCGGGCATGGACGGCTCCGTGCCGCCCACCGACGCCGACGTCGACGCGGGCGTGGACGAGGACGCGGGCCCCGATGACGACGCCGGACCGGACATGGACGCCGCGGTCGACATGGACGCGGCCGTCGACATGGACGGCGCGGTCGAGATGGACGCGGCCGTCGACGGCGGCGGCGACGCGGGCGAGCCGGACGGTGGGCTGACGGACGCGGGCCCGCCGGGCGGCGGCGCCGCGACCTCGACCCAGATCCAGGCGGTGCGCGACGCCGCCGTGGGCACGATCATGCTCCCGGTCGACGACGCGGTGGTGACCTACGTGAAGCCGTCGTTCGGCAGCGACGCCGACGACGAGGGCTTCTTCGTGCAGGCGGAGACCGGCGGCCCCGCGCTCTTCGTGCAGACCTCCCTCGCCGCCCTCTCCCCGGCGCCCGAGGTGGGCCAGGTCGTCGACTTCCGCGCGGTGAGCCGCGCCGAGGCGGCCGGCGGGATCGCCTACGTCGACATGATCGACATGTGGAACGTGGACAGCGCCGGACACGACGTGCGCTTCCTCGCCCAGGACGTGACCGGCGTCGACCTCGTCACGATGCTCGACGACTACGCCTACGAGCTGGTCACCCTCACCGCCACGGTGGTCGGCGACTTCAGCTTCGCGGGCTCGAACCACGCCGGCGGCGAGATCATCACCGCGGGTGTGCCGACCCCCACGTCGGATCTCGTGTTCCGGCTGCCGGACGCGGTGCGGGAGATCACCTCGCTCGGGGTGAGCTGCACCGTCGACATCGGCCCGACGCCGCTCTGGCGGTTCGCGGGCACCGCCCAGCCCTCCGCCTGGGATCCCGCCGACTTCACGCTCACGAGCTGTCAGTCGCCGACCACCGGTGACCTCGTGATCACCGAGCTCGGCTTCCGCTTCTCGGGCGGCGACGCGGGCAAGGAGCTGGTCGAGCTCTACAACCCGCACGAAGACGACGCCTACTCCCTCGACGGCTGCCGGCTCGCCGACGCGGCCGGCGTGGCCGACCCGAGCGCGGTCTCGCTCGGCCCGGTGTTCATCGGCCCGATGGACCACGTGGTGATCGCCGGCCCGGCGGCGACGAGCGGCGTCTCGCCCGACGCCCCGATCGGCGCCCTCGCCATCGACGGCATGGACACCATCACCCTCGCCTGCGCGTGCTCCGGCGCGGCCTGCACGGACACGGTCGACGAGGTCGACTTCTCCGCCGCCGGCTTCGCCGACGCCACCGACGACGTGACGATGCAGCTCGACCGGCTCGACCTCGAGGCCTTCGATCCGGCGCTGGCCAACGACGACCTCTCGAACTGGTGCGTGACCGCCGCCGCCACCTACGGCGCCTTCACCCCGGCCCGCTTCGGCACCCCGGGCCAGCTCAACGAGGTCTGCCCGCTCTCCTGCGCCGCCTTCGCGCCGCACCTCGTCATCAACGAGATCGACTACGACGACGACGGGGCCGACGAGAAGGAGTTCATCGAGATCTACAACCCGACCGCCGCGTCGGTGGACGTCTCGACGATGGCGGTGGTGCTCTACAACGGCTCGACCAGCCAGGAGTACCGGCGCGTGCCGCTGATCGGCAGCCTCGCGGCCGGCGGCTACCTCGTGATCGTCGCCGCGAGCACGGTGGGCATCACCCCGACCGACCCGAGCTACGTAGTCAGCGGCGGCTTCCAGAACGGCGCGCCCGACGGCGTCGGCCTGCTGGACACCACGACGGACACCTTGATCGACTTCATCACCTACGAGGGCAGCTTCACCGGCGGGACGACCCTCAACGATCCCTCCGGCATGCCCTACACGTCGATCCCGGCGCCCCACAACCTCAGCATCGGCGCCGACACCCCGACCCCCGACACCCAGAGCCTCATCCGCATCCTCGACGGCTGCGACACCGGCGCCCCCGACATGGACTGGACGGCGACCACCATGGTCACCCCCGGCGCCCCCAACATGCTCTGAGAAACGAGGCACCCCGCCGCGCCCCCTCCCGACTGCCGCCGGCTCGGCCGCCGCCGACTCGCGGGAAACGAGGAAGGGAGGAAGCGAGGCGGGGTGTCGACGACCACGTCGACACGACCTGCGACCATCGACACCGCGTCGTCGCCCACCCCCTACCCCTCTCTTCCTCCTCGCTTCCCACCTTCCTCGCTTCCTGCGAGTGGGAGCGTCACGCGTGGGCGCGTCACGAAGGGAGCGTGACGAGGCTTAGCGATCAGGAAGGGGTGGCGGTGACGACCTTGGCCACGAAGATGGGGTCGACGCTCTGCACCTCGAAGCCGCTCTCCGTGAGGGCGGCGGCGAGGTCGTCCTTCAGGTAGTCGTTGTAGAACGGCTCGTGGAAGTCCTCGGGGAAGCGCTCGAGGAAGAATGAGAGCGCCTCGGACTCGGCGAGCTGGGCGGAGTCCTCGATGACGAGGAGGCCGCCCGGCTTGAGCACCCGGCGCATCTCGGCGAAGACCCGGCGGCGGGCGTTCTTCGGGAGCTCGTGGAAGAGGTAGACGCTCGTCACCACGTCGAAGAGGTCGTCCGCGTAGGGCAGCGCCTCGGCGTTCTCGGCCGCGAGCGAGACGTCCGGCACGTGGGCGAGCACCTCGCGCGCCTCCTGGATGTAGAAGGGCGAGAGGTCGGCGCCGTAGAGCTTCAGCTCGGGGTGGGCCTCGTGGATCTGGGCGAGCACCCGACCGGTGCCGCAGGCCACGTCGAGCAGGCGCTTGCCCTTCGCGCCGCCGCGCTCGCGCAGGTACCGCGTGATCGGCGGGATCACCTGCCGGCGCATCACGTGCGCGGTGCCGGCGAAGAGGAACTCGACGCCGACGTCGTAGAGCTTGGCCGAGCGGCGGCTCAGGTAGCCGTCGGTCTGCCAGTGGAAGGTGCGCCGGAAGTAGGGCGGGTAGCTCCGGGGGTCGGCGTCCTCGGGCAGGTCGCGCCAGGCCTCCTCGTTCCGGCGGCGCCACACCCCGGGCATGTCGGCGAGCAGCCGGGGGAAGTGCTTGGCGTAGTCGAGCGCCGGCACCCGGAAGAGCAGCTTGCGCGGATACAGGCCCGCCTCGGCGTTGGCGAGGTCGAGCTGGAAGAGCTCGCGCAGGCGGCGATGGAGCAGCGCGATCTCGCGCCGGGTCGGCACCGGGGTCTCGCGCCGACCGACCGCGCGGATCAGGCGCTGGGCGAGGGTGGCGGGGACGAGCATGCCGAGCTGCTGCGCCCCGTAGGCGATCTGGGTGACTCCACTAGCGACGCTGGCCATCGATCCGAGTATAGGGTCGCCTCCGGCGCGCGGCGACGAGCCCACCCGCGAGCGCGAGCCACCACCACCCCGGTGCGTCCCCGCGCCGCCCGGCGCGACAGGCGCAGCTGCCCGTCGCCACCTCGCCGCGCCCCGCGTCTCTCGCCGCAGGTCCAGCGTCGGGGAGGGGCGGCGCCGAGGCGTCGCGCTGGCGGCCGCCGTCCCGCGCTCCGGCGTCGCGGGGGCGGACCCCGGCGTCCTCCTCCGGGGCCGGGCCGAGCCGGCGGCGGCGCATCGCCTCCCAGAGGTTGGCCGGCTCGATGTCGGCCGCGGCGATGTCCTCGACGTGCCACTCCAGAGCGCTCGCGGGCGGCTCGCCGCGCACGCCGACGCCGACGTAGGTCATGCGAGGGCCGTAGCTCCCGGCCGGGAACCCGAAGGGCGCGTCGGCGGTGACGTTCCAGAGCGTGTCGTAGGCGGCGGTGTGGGGGCCGCGATCTCCGCGCCCGCCCGAGGTGAAGGCGCGCGCCCCGTCGCCGAGGTGCAGCTCGGTCCAGAGCGTCTGGTAGGGGGCCGCCCGGTGGTGATCCATGGAGAGGCTCGCGCCGCGCCCCCGGGTGAAGACGACGCCGTGCGCGTACCACTCGTTCGTGAGGTCGTGCACGAAGACCGCGCGCACGTCGAAGTCGACGAAGAGGTTGTCGCCGCCGTGGCCGTTGTTGAGGCCGTGGTGCCCCTCGAGCGCGCCCCGGGACGCCGTCGTCTCGAGCACCACGCCCGACGCGGTGCAGAAGAAGCTGCTCGTGAACGACACGCCGTAGTCCGCGTTCTCGATGCGGACGTCCTCGACGAAGCCGTGCCACACGCGCTCGAAGTGGATCGCGTTGTAGCCGCGCTCGGCGAAGTGCCCCGGGTAGGCGGTGTGCGGGAAGGCGATCGTGAGGCCGCGGACGCCGACCTCCCGGCGGCCGCTCTCCTCGGCGAGCACGGTCGGCGACCACGCGAGCTCGACGTCGAGGGGGAGCGCCCGCTCGAGCGTCAGCGCGTCGCCGTCCACCGCGAGCACCCGGGTCGGGAACCGCATGCCGACGTCGCCGACGTTGTCGGTCCCGCCGTCGACGAGGTCGGCGTGGAGGCGACGCATGAGCTGCCCGTCCACGTCGGTCTGCCGGATCAGGATCCAGTCACCCACCGAGACGACGCTCGCGTCCGCCACCACGATCCGGGTGTCGCCGCGTCGCGCCGGGGCCACCACCGTGGTCAGCTCGGGCATCCGGGAGGCGCCGCTGGCCTGGATGAAGCCGCCGCCGAAGGACCAGTTGCGCTCTCCCGGGTAGACGTCCTCGAGCGCCTCCGGGAAGAAGAGCGTCGTGTCGCCGCGGCCCGCGCCCTCGAGCACGACGCCCGGCGTCAGCGAGAGCCGGCGCCGCGAGAGGTAGCGCCCCGCCGGCACACGCACGGTGCCTCCCTCGCCGGCCGCCGCGATGGCCGCCTCGAGCGCCGCGCCGTCGTCGGTCACGCCGTCGCCGACCGCGCCGAAGTCGCGCACGTCGGCCACCACCGGCGGCGACGGCAGGGGATCCTCGCCCGCGTGGTAGCCCGCGAACGACCAGTCCATGAGCCGACCGCGCGGATCGAAGGCCTCGCCCTCCTCACCCCAGAGCGGCGAGGTGAGCGGCGCGCGGCTGACGCCCACGTCGGCGCTGCACCCGGCGATCAGGAGCAGCGCGAACGGGGCGGCCCTCACTGCGTGGCCTCGGGCTCCGGCGGCTCGGGGCGCTCGACCAGGGCGAAGCGGCGAGCCCAGCCGGCGCGGCGCTCGCGGTCGAAGAGGTTCGGCTCCCGGACCTCCGGGGGCTGGTCGAGCATGCTGACGTCATTGCCGTGGCGCAGCACCAGGCTGAGCGCGCCCTCGCGGCTGGCGAGGGTCAGGCGCTGGGCGTCCTCGAGATCCACCTCGAGGCTCACCGGCGAGCGCCCGCTCTGACGGCGCGCCTGCTGCTCGTCCTCGTCGTCGTAGGTCCACGTGACCTGGCGGCCGACCGAGAGCACGAGCAGGTTCTGCGCGACCACCACCGAGCGGCCCGAGTTGGGCACCCTTCGGTCGCCCACGGTGACGATGGCGTCGACCCGATCCCCCGGCCGCAGCAGGCCCCCGTGCGAGGACTCCCGCACCACGTCGAGCGTGATCGCGCGCTTGCCCGGCGGGATCTCGCCGCTGAGGGTGCGCTGCTGATCGCTGAAGGTGGAGAGATCGGTCCGGAGGATGGCCTCGCCGTAGCGCACCGACTGCGCGAGCCGCTGGCCGATCAGCTGCCGGAGCTCCGACTGACCGAGGTGGCGATCCTCGACGTAGCTCTGCGGGATCTCCTTCACCGTGAGCCACGCCGGGTTGATCGGCTCGCCGAACGGGATGTCCGCCGCGGCCGCCACCACCAGCACGCGCTGCCCCCCGGTCTCCTCCTCCACGTACGCCTGCGTGTAGAGGTAGAAGACGGCGAGCCCGGCGGCGACGAGGGCGCCGGAGGCGATGAGGAAGGTCCGGTTCATCCCGTGGGCCGAAGGGTTTCAGCCGACGCGGGCGGCGTCAATCCTCGCCGTGGGCCGCGGCCACGTACTTGCGCACCGTGCGGCGGTCGAGGCCGGTCACCCGCGCGACCTCCTCGTAGGTGCCGAGCCGGCCGTGGAGGAGCGCGCAGTAGCGCTCGGTCAGCGCCTTGGCGGTGAGCTCCCCCGCCTGCACCGCGTCGAGGAAGTCGTCGCCCCCCGCGCCATGGCTCGCCGCGCGCGGCGCGCAGCCCCCGGTCAGGAGCACCCGGCGGACGACCTGCTCCAGCTCGCGCACGTTGCCCGGCCACCCGTAGCCCGGCGGCAGGTCGCTCTCGATCGCGCCGCGCACGCTCGCCACGACCTCCGCGTCCGGCTCGCCCATGATCCGCTCGACCAGGGCCTCGAGCAGCACGTCGAGCTCGCGCGGCTCCTCGGCCAGCCTGACCCGCAGCGGCGGGACCACGATCTCGTCCGAGCAGAGGCGGTAGTAGAAGTCGTCGCGGAAGCGGCGCTCGGCGCGCGCCTCGTCGAGGTCGCGATGGGTCGCGGCGATCACCCGCCCCTCGAAGCGGCGATCCTCGTGGCCGCCCACCGGCGAGAACACCCGCTCCTGCAGCACCCGCAGCAGCTTGATCTGCACCGGCACCGAGACCTCGCCGATCTCGTCGAGGAAGATGGCGCCGTTGGGGGAGCAGCGGCTGAAGACCCCGGCGTGCGCGTGCACCGCGCCGGTGAAGGCGCCCTTCTCGTGGCCGAAGAGCTCCGACTCGATGAGCGACTCGGGGAACTGGCTCAGGTTGATCGGCACGAACAGCTCGGTGAACGAGGTCTGGAAGCGCCCGCGATCCTCGTCGAAGGGGACGAAGCCGGAGCGCCCGATCGCCGCCGCCGCCGCGCCCTTCCCGGTGCCGGTCTCGCCGCGGAGGATCACCGAGAAGTCCTCGAGCTTGTCGTGCAGGGTCCGCTCGTAGCGCTCCAGATCGTGGGTGAAGACGTCGTTCCAGATCGCCTCCCGCAGCCGCCGCATCGAGGGGCTCACCCCGGTCAGCCCGCCGGCGATGAAGTAGTAGGCGCGGCGCAGCTGCCAGATGAACGCGAGCATCCGGCAGGCGTGGGCGCGGTCGAGGCCGCGCGAGGTCAGCCGGGACAGCACGCTGTCGGCGATCTCGATCTTCACCGGCTCGTCGCCCGCCCCGAGCTGCTCCTCGATCCGCGCGTCGAGCCGCTCGGCGAAGCGGTGAAAGGCCTCGAAGAGCACCGCGTGCTCGAGCAGCCGCCAGTCGTCGTGCGGGAAGGCGTCGGGGGTGAGATCCCCCTTCTCCTCCAGCGCCGAGAGCCGGCCCTCGATCCGGCGCACGAGCCGCTCGAGGAGATCCGGGTCGTCGCCTTCGGTCTGCGCGATCTGGACGTCGAGCGCGTCCCGCTCGTCGCCGAAGGGGTTCACGAAGGCGGCGCGAGAGACGAGCTGGAACAGCTCCCGGTCCTGGGCGGGCAAGCGCTGCATCGCCGGCACCGTACCAGAGCCGTGGCTGGCCCAGGAGCCGGAGCGCGCGCATGATGGCCGCGTGCTGATCGACGACTACGTCATGCGACAGGTGCAGAAGATCGCGGAGCTCGCCGCCGCGATCGCGAAGGGGAGCAGCAGCGCCGGGCCCGACGACCTCGAGATCGAGATCGAGGCCGCCTACCGCGAGCTCATCGGCATCGACTCCGCGCTCGTCGACACCCTCGCCGGCCCCAGCCTGCTCGGCCTGCTCCAGGACGACCGGCAGCGCGCGGCGCTGGCCGACCTGCTCGAGGCCCACGCCGCGGTCGCCGAGGCCAAAGGCGACCTCGGCCGCGCAGAGCGCCGCCGCGAGAAGGCGACCTCCCTCCGTCAATAGCAGCCGAAGTGCGGCCGCCGGGCCGCGAGCCAGACGGTGGGAGAACCATCTGGGTGCTCGAGCCACCCCTCCAGCCGGCCGACGGCTCCTTCGCACCAGCCCCGCAGCTCGCCTCCGGCCCACGGCGTGCGCTCCTCCGGGGGACGCGGCACGTCGGCCGTGTCGAACGCGGCCGCGCAGGCGTGCTCGGTGCGCCAAGCGGCCGCGAGGAAGAGCCCGTTGGTGGTCTCCCAGCGGACGCCGTCGGTGACCCCGGAGGCCGCTCCGGGGCGGGGAGGAATGTGGGAGAGCTGCAGGACGACGCAGCCCCGCGCGACCGGCGCCATCACGAAGTGTTGATCGCCGATCCCCAGGAGGTGGGTGAAGTGGATCACCTCGTCCTCGGGCACGACTTCGTCGTCGCCGGCCGGTCCGTGGGCCGCGACGCAGCCGGACGCGAGCAGGAGCGCGAGGACGAGGAGGTGACGCATCGCAAGAACTCTAGTCCGGTCCGGTCGCGCTCTCCAGCTCGTGGAGCCAGCCGGCGCGGGCGTCCGGGAAGGCGTCGACCGAGGGGACGTACGGCTTGACGTCGAGGATCGGCGTGCCGTCGAGCAGGTCGAGGCGCGCGAGGTGCAGCACGCGGCCCTCGACGCGGACCAGGCGCGCGGCGCTCAGGCCGATGGGGTTCGGGCGATGAGGCGCGCGGGTGGCGAGCAGGCTGCGCCTGGTGCGCGGCCCGCGGGGCGGCACCACGGTCGGGTTCCAGCCGTCGTTGAGATGCAGCCAGGCGAGGACCCAGACGAGGTCGAAGCCCTGGAGGTCGCGCACCGCCTCGGGCGGCAGGACGTCGGGGAACAGCTCGATCCGCGCCGCCTCGTCGGGCCGGAGCGCGGGATCGGCCGGCACCGCGGCCTGACGGGGGGTGCCGTGGCGCTCCTCGTGGGGGGAGCGCACCACGCCGATCGGGCGGACGGTCATCGCGTCGGGGAAGGCGGCGTCGCGGGTGTAGGTCCGGGGCGGAGGCGTTCGCGGCATCTCGCGAATGTGGCACAGCCGCGCCCGAGGAGCGCCGCGCGAGGCGGCGCCGGTGAGACTGGCTTATGCTCGCCCGCGACATGCGCTGGCTTCCCCTCGCCTCGATCCTGATCGCCTGCACGAGCCCCACCGACGGCGGCCGCCTCGACGAGCGCGTCGAGACGCCCGACGCGGCGCCCATCGCGCCCTTCGACACCTGCACGGTCACCACCTACCGGGTGCCCGCCGCGTCGGCCGGCCACGTCGCGCCCTGCAGCGCCCTCGATTACCCGGAGCTCCCGCCGTCCGGCGGCGACCACTACGGGCAGTGGGCCGCGTTCGGCGTCTACGACGCGCCGGTGCCGTGGGGCTTCCTGGTGCACTCGATGGAGCACGGCGGCGTCGTGCTCGCGCACTCCTGCGAAGGCGCCTGCCCCGAGGTCGAGGCGGAGTTCGCCGCGGTGGCCGCCGAGCGCGACGACCCCCTCTGCCGCGGCGACGCCCCGAACCGGGTCATCATCGCGCCCGCCGACCTCGACCACCCGGTCGTCGCGGTGGCCTGGGAGCACGTGTACGTCGCCACCTGCCTCGACCCGCCGTCGCTCCGCGCGTTCGTGGAGGCGCACTACGGCGACGCCCCCGAGGACCTCTGCGCGCAGGGGATCGACCTGTCGGCCGACGGCTGGTGCTCATGATCTTCCTGCACGAGATCCCGCACCACGACGCGCGGGCGCTCCTCGAGAGCGGCGCGCCGGTCTACCTCGGCTTCAACCCCATCGAGTACCACGGGCCTCACCTGCCCCTCGCGTGCGACCGGCTGATCGGCGACGGGATCCTGCGCCTGTTCACCGAGCGCATGGCCGCGCGCTTCCCGGAGTGGCCGGTGCTGGTGGCGCGCTCGATCGACGTCGGGGTGGAGCCGACCAGCGGCTTCGGCTCGGCCAAGCCGGGCTACCGGGACGTGCGGCGCGTGGTGCGCGAGAGCTGCCGAGCCCTGATGGAGCTCGGCGCGAAGCGGATCGTGCTCCACACCTTCCACGGCTCGGGCCTCCACAACCTGGCCCTGGAGTCGGGCGTCCGCCTGGTGCGCGAGGAGGGCGGCCAGGCGCTCGCGCCGTTCCACGCGGTGCTGAACGAGATGATGGACCTCGACGCCGAGCGCTACGCCCCGGCCTTCGCCCACATCGAGGATCCGGACGAGCGCGCGGCGATGATCGCGGGCCTCCACATGGACTTCCACGCCGGCTTCTTCGAGACCTCGCTGGCGATGCGGTTCGCGGCCGACGCGGTGCACGCCCGTCACGTGGAGCTCGCGCCCTGCCCCCGCTTCGAGCGCGACGGAGCCCTGGCCTTCCTCTCGAGCCTCACCGACGCGCTCGGGCACCGGAAGGCCGCGGCCGAGATGTCCTTCGCGGCCGACGCGCGCGGCTGGTATGCGCTGCGGCCCTTCCCCGGCTACACCGGCCGGCCCCATCACGCGCGGGCCGAGTCCGGGGCCTTCTTCGCCGAGAAGATCGTCGAGCGGTACGAGGAGGCGGCGGCCCTGGTGTTCGAGCGCGATCAGGATCCGCCGCCCGCGGTGATGCAGTGGCTGGCGCCGATGACCGGCTGGGGGAGCCTCGAGGCGACCCGGGTCGACGTGCGGCACATCACGCACGACTTCGGATAAGACGACTGAAAGTCGCGCGGCGCTGGACCTCCGGAGCGCGGCTCGGCATCGTTTCGCCCATGATGCGTCGCCCGAGCCTCTTCCTCGCCTGCTTGCTCTGCCTGACCGCCTGTGACGACGGCGAGGCCCCGCCGCCCGACAGCGGCGTCACGCCCCCGCCCGACTCGGGGCAGATGATGATGATGGAGGACGATCCGCTCCGCGCGGACTGCGATCCCGTCGTGCCCGAGCTGTGCGCGATGCCGTTCCCCTCGGACTACTGGCTGACGGACGACTCCAGCACCCCGAGCGGCCACCGCCTGAACCTCGGACCGACCACGCTCCCGCGCTCCAAGGTGCGCCGCCGCCAGCACGTCGACCCGACGCCGATCAACGGCCGCGACGGCTGGTCGGTCAACGGGACGCTCCTCGCCTACCTCCCCGGCGCGACCGCGACCGGGCTGCCGGGCATCGCGAGCATCGGTGACTCGGTCGAGACCACCTCGCCGACCATCCTGATGAACGCCGAGACCGGAGAGCTCGTGCCGCACTGGTCGGAGATCGACGAGGCGGTCGCGGACGACTCCACGCCGCGGACCTTCTTCATCCGCCCGGTGGTGCAGCTCCAGCACGGCACCCGCTACCTGGTCGCCATCCGCAACGTGGTGGACGCGAGCGGCGCCGCGATCGCGCCGAGCGAGACCTTCCTCGCCCTGCGCGACGGGACGACCACCGAGATCGCGACCCTCGAGGCGCGGCGCGATCACTTCGAGGAGATCTTCACCACGCTCGGCGAGCACGGCGTGACCCGCGACGACCTCCAGCTCGCCTGGGACTTCACCACCGTCAGCCTCGAGGACGACACCCGGTGGATGCTCTCGGTGCGGGACCAGGCGCTCGCGGTGGTGGGCGCGGATGGCCCGGAGTTCACCCTCGACGAGGAGATGTCGCGCACGTACACGGAGGAGGAGAACGCGAACATCCGGCGCCGCCTCTACGGCACCATTCGCGTCCCCCTCTACATGACCGACGAGAACGCGGGCTCGCGCCTGAACCTCGGCGCCGACGGCATGCCCGAGCAGAACGGCTTCGCCGAGTACGGGATCGTCATCAACATCCCGCGCAGCGCCACCCCGGACAACCCGGTCCACCCCATCCAGTACGGCCACGGTCTGCTCGGTGACTTCACCCAGGCCAACGCCGGGTGGCTCGCCGAGTTCGGCAACACCAACGGCTACATGCCCTTCGGCGTGAGCTGGCTCGGCATGGCGGGCGACGACGTGGCGCCCCTGACGGTGGCCCTCGCGAACGGCACCCTGCAGGACTTCGCCACCATCCCGGAGCGCCTGCACCAGGGCATCGTCAACGCGCTGCTCGCCATGCGCATGATGCTGGGCCGCATGGCGACCCACCCCGAGATGATGATGGACGACGGCACCGGGACGATGCGGTCCATCCTCGACACCAGCGCCGGCTACTACACCGGGGACTCGCAGGGCGGCATCTTCGGCGGCACCTACATGGCGATCACCACCGACGTCGAGCGCGGCATCCTCGGCGTGCCCGGCGCGCCGTATCACCTGTTGCTCAACCGCAGCGTCGACTTCGATCCCTACCTCTCGCTGCTCCGTCAGAGCTTCGAGGACGGCCCCCAGATCCAGCTCGCCATCGCGACCCTGCAGCAGCTCTGGGACCGCGCCGAGCCCGGCTCCTACGTCGCCCACATCGAGAACGATCCCCTCCCCGACACCCCGAGCCACCGCGTGATCCTCCAGGTGGCCCTCGGCGACCACCAGGTGACCCCGCTCGGCGCCCACATCATGGCCCGCAACATCGGCGCGGTGACCATCGAGCCGGAGACCCGATCCATCTGGGGCATCGAGCAGGTGGCGGGCCCGCACCCGGGCAGCGCGATCGTGGAGTGGGACTTCGGCCTCCCGCCCGAGACGGCGACGAACGTGCCTCAGCGCGAGGGCAGCGACCCCCACGGGGACGTCCGCCGCAACCCGGCCGCGCTCGCGCAGTCGCTCCACTTCTTCCAGACCGGCGAGGTGATCCACACCTGCGACGGCGTCTGCGATCCCGATTGAGTGGAGCCCGGGACACGGGTAGGCTGACGCCGTGAAGCTCGAAGGCGACGAAGAGGGGATCGCCGTCCTGAAGGCGATGCACGCCCAGGACAAGACCTACCTGAAGTTCCTGGTGGGCGAGGCGAAGACGAACACGGACCTGCGCGCCCCATTCAAGGCGGAGGACGGCCGCGCCTTCCTCCTCCGGGTCGACCCCAAGACGGGCAACCTCGTCGTCGAGAAGAAGCCCACCTAGCCTCCCTTCGGGGGCTTCGTAGTCGCTCTCGCCAAGGCGCATCTCGCCAAGGCGCAGAGCCGCAATGAGCCGGGCACGGCCGCGCGATGGACCCTCGCCGCCCGCCCTCCCGTGTCGCCCTCCGCTCGACCCCTGCCTCGTCTCGGGGGCTTCGAGGGCCTCGAAATTGTCTCTCGCAGAGGCGCAGAGACGCAGAGATCGACACTGGCCGCGGGATGGACGCTCGCCGCCCGCTCGCTCGCCCCGCCATCGACTCCACCCACGCCCGGTCGGGCGGACTTCGGGGCTTCGAAGTGGCTCTCGCCAAGGCGCAAAGCCGCAAAGAGCCGGGCACGGCCGCGCGATGGAC
>JAYZQJ010000020.1:0-29266 GCA_036149055.1 Myxococcota bacterium
CGGGGCCGAGCGGAGCGAGGTCCCGGAGTGGGTGGGGGGGCCCCGCGGAGGAGGCGCAGCGATGTTTGCGGAGGGCGTAGCCCGGAGCGAACATCGTTGCGCCGCCGCAGCGGGGGGGCGGGGGCGGACCCGCCCCTGCCCAACAAAGTCAGTAGCGGTAGAACTCGGGCTTGAACGGACCCTCGACCGGCACGCCGAGGCCCTCGGCCTGCTTCGTGTTGAGGGTCGTGAGCTTCACGCCGAGCTTGTCGAGGTGGAGGCGGGCGACCTTCTCGTCGAGGAGCTTCGGCAGGACGTAGACCTGGCCGCGCTCGTACTTCTCACCCTCGGTGAAGAGCGTGATCTGCGCGAGCACCTGGTTGGTGAAGCTGGCGCTCATCACGAAGCTCGGGTGGCCGGTGGCGCAGCCGAGGTTCACGAGGCGACCGCGGGCGAGCACGGTGAGGCGCTTGCCGTCGGGGAAGATGAACTGGTCGACCTGCGGCTTGACGTTCTCTTCCTTCACCTCGTTCTTGGGATCCGTCAGCGCGGCCATCTGGATCTCGCTGTCGAAGTGGCCGATGTTGCAGAGGATCGCCTCGTTCTTCATCGCCTTCATGTGCTCGAAGGTGACCACGTCGTCGCAGCCGGTCGCGGTGACGACGATGTCGGCGAGCGGGGCCGCCTCCTCCATCGTCACGACCTGGAAGCCCTCCATCGCCGCCTGGAGCGCGCAGATGGGGTCGATCTCGGTCACGAGGACCCGGGCGCCCTGGGCGCGGAGGCTCTGGGCCGAGCCCTTGCCCACGTCGCCGTAGCCGCAGACGACCGCGACCTTGCCCGCGACCATCACGTCGGTCGCGCGCTTGATGCCGTCGAGGAGCGACTCGCGGCAGCCGTAGAGGTTGTCGAACTTGCTCTTGGTGACCGAGTCGTTGACGTTGATGGCGGGGACCTTGAGGGTGCCCTTCTTGCTCATCTCGTAGAGGCGGTGGACGCCGGTCGTGGTCTCCTCGCTGAGGCCCTGGATGCCCTCGAGGAGCTCCGGGTGCTTGTCGTGCACGAGGATGGTGAGGTCACCGCCGTCGTCGAGGAGCATGTTCGGGCCCTTGCCGCCCTCGAACGCGGTGAGCTGCTGCTCGATGCACCACCAGTACTCCTCCTCGGTCTCGCCCTTCCAGGCGAAGACCGGGATGCCGGTCGCCGCGATGGCGGCCGCCGCGTGGTCCTGCGTCGAGTAGATGTTGCAGCTGGTCCAGGTCAGCTCGGCCCCGAGCTCCTTCAGGGTCTCGATGAGCACCGCGGTCTGGATCGTCATGTGGAGGCAGCCGGCGATGCGGGCGCCCTTGAGCGGCTGCGCGTCCTTGTACTCGGCGCGGATCGCCATCAGACCCGGCATCTCGTTCTCGGCGATGCGGATCTCCTTGCGGCCCCAGTCCGCGAGGGACATGTCGGCCACCTTGTACTTGGGGGTCTGGTTCGGCGCCTTGTCGGTGGCGGTCTGCGTCTGCATGGTGAAGGTCTCCTTCGATCGGAAACGACTAACGGGTTTGCGTTCTTGCGACGAGCACCTGCCAATCCAGGTGTCCGTCAGGGCCGTCGCCGCAGCGCGCCGACGGGATGGTCTGGACCTGCGCGTCGACGAGGCCGGCCGCTCCGGCCAGCTCGGCGAGCTCTCGGTCGGTGAAGCCGAGCCAGAGATCGGCCTGCTGCTCGCGCAGCCGCTCGTCCTGGTGGCTCACGTAGTCGATGACGGCGACCGCGCCGCCCGGGCGGGCGAGGGCCGCGAGGCTGGCGAGGGCCGCGGCCGGCTTCGGCGCGTGGTGCAGCACGCGCGAGGCGAAGACCGCGTCCGCGCCGCCGAGGCTCGCCACGTGGTCGAGCAGGTCGGGGTCGGACAGCTCGCCCGAGCGCAGCTCGACGTGGGCGTAGCCGCGCTCGGCGACCCGGCGGCGGGCCCGCTCGAGCTGGGGCTGGGAGCGGTCGACGGCGACCACCCGCTCGAAGATGGGGGCGAGCACGTCGAGGAAGCTCCCGTCGCCGGTGCCCGCGTCGACCGCGAGGCGGCGCGGGTGGATCAGCGGGGCGAGGGCGCTCAGGTAGGCGGGCAGCTCGCGGGGCAGGTCGAGGGGCGCGTCGGCCGGGCGGGCGAAGAACTCGCGGGCGGCCGCGTCTCGTGCCTCGACCACGTCGGGGATGCGCCCCAGGCTGCCGTCCTCCTCGGTCAAGGCGCGGCCGGCGTCGAGCGCGTCCCCCACCACCGGATCCGAGGCGACGCCGTCGGTCAGGCGGAGGAACGCCCAGCGCCCCTGCTTGCGCATGGTCAGCAGCCCGGCCTCGCGGAGCGCCTTGGCGTGACGCGAGACGTTGGGCTGGTTCTCCTCGAGCAGCTCCGCCAGCTCCCCGATCGCCAGCTCCTCCGCGCTCGCCAGGGCCAGCAGCCGCAGCCGGATCGGCTCGCTCAGGAGCCGGTAGAGCTCCCATCGGCGCGAGCCTGGGCTGTGGGCGACGACCTGCACGAGCCCTTCATATACTCAGATTCACATATCGGCAAGTGACCGTTCTGCGACGGCGCCGTTCGACAAAATTGCCGCACCGGGCCGTTCGGCCATTGGCGAACCGGCCCGAGTCCCCCATGCTCGGACTTCCGATGAGCCAATACGCCCACCCCGAGATGCTCGTGGAGACCGACTGGGTCGCCGCGCATTTGGATGATCCCGACGTCCGCGTCGCGGAAGTCGACGTCGACACCTTCTCCTACGACGAGGGTCACATCCCCGGCGCCCTCGGCTGGAACTGGTCGACGCAGCTCTGCGACACCCACACCCGGGACATCCTCTCCAAGGACGCCTTCGAGCGCCTGATGGGCGAGAGCGGGATCACGCCGGACACGACGGTGATCCTCTACGGCGACAACAACAACTGGTTCGCCGCCTGGGCCCTCTGGCAGATGAAGCTCTACGGGCACGGCTCGGTGAAGCTCATGAACGGCGGCCGCCGCAAGTGGCTGGCCGAGGGGCGCGAGCTCACCCTGGATCCGGCGGCGCCGGAGGCGACCGAGTACCGGGTCACCGACACCGAGCTGTCGCTCCGCAGCCTGCTGCCGGAGGTCATGGCGGACGTGGCGGCCAAGCGCATCGACCTGGTCGACGTGCGCAGCCCGGCCGAGTACCACGGCGAGATCCTGGCTCCGCCGGGCCTCCCGGAGACCTGCCAGCGGGGCGGTCACGTGCCGGGCGCGGCGAACATCCCGTGGGGCTCGGTGTGCGCCGAGGACGGGACGTTCAAGTCGTTCGACGAGCTGAAGGCGCTGTACGCGGCGCAGGGGGTCACGGGGGATCGGCCGGTCACGGCCTACTGCCGCATCGGGGAGCGCTCGAGCCACTCGTGGTTCGTGCTCAAGTACCTCCTCGGCTTCGACGGCGTGAAGAACTACGACGGCTCCTGGACCGAGTGGGGGAATCTGGTCGGGGCGCCCATCGAGAAACCCTGAGGTTCCCCCTTGAGCGAGCAGTTTCGCAGCAACGGTATGGAGAGTCGGCTCACCACGGTGGCCGACGTCGAGGTGAGGGTGACGTCCTACGTGGTCGGCAAGCGCTACTCCTGTCGGATCGACAACGTCGACCCGGGCGGGAACATCGCGCGCGCCACCGGGGCGACCCGCGAGGAGGCGGAGAGCGCCGCGCTCGACAACGCCGCGCTCACGCTCGAGATGCAGAGCGCGCGGGCCCGCCTCACGAAGGCCACGTCCGCGATCCGGCAGACGCCGGCCAACGGCGTCCGTGACTCCCAGCTCATGCGCACGGTGAGCCGAAACGACGATCCGAGGTGGGGTGAAGGATGAGCACGTTCAAGGTCGAGGGCTACGAGACGCGCGAGGAGGAGCTGGAGGGCTGGCCGGTCCGCATCGCCAGCTACCAGCTCGGGGAGCGGTTCGCGTGCAAGGTGGACAACGTCAGCCCGGGCGCGGTCATCGCGCGCGGTGAAGGCGCCACCCGCGAGGAGGCCGAAGGCGACGCGATCGAGCGCGCCGCGCGCAAGCTCCGCACCACCCGCCGCATCGAGGTGCTCGCCACCAAGGTCGACGAGATCTCGCGCGAGCTGAAGGCGCTCAAAGACGACGCGTGATCGGAGGGGCGCTCACCGCCTCCGCACCGCGAGCCCGACCGCGAAGAGCAGCCCCAGGGTCAGGATGATCGTCGCGCCGCTGGCGACGTTGAGGTGGTAGCTCGCGAGCAGGCCCACCGCGGCGCCGCCCACCCCGAGCGCGGTGGAGATCAGCGCGACCCGGGTCAGCGTCCGCCCCACCATGCTCGCGGTGGCGGCGGGGATGACGATGAACGAGCTGACGAGCGCGATGCCGACCGTCTCCACGCTGACGACGATCACGACCGCGACCAGCGCGAGCAGCATGTACTCGAGGGACGCGACCGGGACGCCGCTCAGCGCGGCGAGCTCCGGGTCGAAGGTCATGTAGGCGAGGCGCGACCAGGTCAGCCCGAGCATGATCACGGTCGCGGCCGCCACCCCGCCGACGAGCCAGAGATCGTCGGGGCTGATCGCGAGGATGCTGCCGAAGAGCACGCTCTCGATGTTGACCGGCGGCGCCTCCGGCGGGCGCAGGCCGAGGAAGAGCACGCCGAGCGCGAGCGAGACGCTGAAGAACACCCCGACGGCCACGTCCCCCCGCACGTGCCCGCGCCGCAGCACGTAGGCGATCCCGAGGGCGATGAGCACGGTGAACGGCAGCGCCACCAGGGTCGCGTTCTCGACCGCGACCTCGATGAGCAGGCCGAGGGCGATGCCGCCGAAGGCCGCGTGGGCGAGCCCGTCGCCGATGAAGGCGAGGCCGCGCTGCACGACGAACACCCCCACGAGCGCGCAGAGCCCGCCGACGATGGTGCCGGCGACGAGCGCGTGCACCATGAAGGCCTGCGAGAGGGGCTCGGAGAAGAAGTCCACGTCAGTCCTCGTCGGGGAAGCCGCCGGCGTGGCTGGCGTGCAGGGCCTCGAAGCTCTTGCGCCCGAGGATCTCGTGAGGGAGGCCCCACGCGGAGATGCGGCCGTCCTGCAGGTAGATGACGCGCTCGGCGGTGCGGGCGACGGCGGCGAGGTTGTGGGTCACGAGGATCGCCGCGAGCTCGTCGGACGCGCTGATCTCGGCGAGGATGTCCATGAACTCCGCCCGGCCCTTGGCGTCGACCCCGGCCGTCGGCTCGTCGAGGATGAGCAGGGCGGGATCGTTGACGAGGGCGCGCGCGAGGAAGACGCGCTGCGTCTCTCCGCCGCTCAGCTGGACGAGCTCCTTGTCGACCAGCCCCGCGCCGCCGACGCGCTCGAGCACCTCGATGGCCCGGGCGCGCTCGGCCTCGCGCACCCGGAGCGGCCACTTGCCGCGGATGGCCGCGACGATGAGGTCGACCGCGCGCGCCGGGAACGATCGGTCGAAGCCCTTGCGCTGCGGCACGTAGCCCACCGAGCGGTGCGCCTCGTCCATCGGCTTGCCGAGCACCTCGATGGTGCCGGCGCTCGGCTCGATGAGCCCGAGCACCGCCTTGAGGAAGGTGCTCTTGCCGGCGCCGTTCGGGCCGCAGAGGCAGACGAACTCCCCCTTGGGGATCCAGAACGTGACGTCGTGCAGGATGGTGTGATCGCCGATCTCGACCCTGACGCCCTTGGCCTCGAACACGCTCGGCAGCTCGCCGCGGACCGGCTGGGTGAAGGCGAGCATCAGTCCCCGAGCGCCCGGTCGATCACGTCGGCGTCGTGCAGGAGCAGCCGCTCGTAGGTGTCGACGCCGGAGGTGCCGCCGACGGGGTCGAGCTGGTGCAGCGTCACCCCGGACTGCTGGGCGATCACCCGGCCGGGGCGAGGATCGAGCTGCGGCTCCGAGAAGAGGGCGCGGGTCCCGCTCGCGCGGATGGCCTCGAGCACCTCCTGCATGTAGCGGGGCGTGGGCTCGCGCCCCGGGAACGGCTCGATGACGGCGGCGATGGTGAGCCCGTAGCGCTCGGCGAAGTACCCGAACGAGCCGTGGAAGGTGACGATGGTCTGGCCGTCCCAGCCCTCGGCGCGCTCCTCGAGCTGATCGTGCAGCGCCCGCAGCTCGCGCTTCACCGCCTCGCCGCGCTCCCGGAAGCCGTCGGCGTGCGCGGGGTCGAGGCGCGCGAAGGCGTCGACGAGCCGGTCGACCGCGGTGACCATGCGGAGTGGATCCAGCCAGAAGTGCGGATCGAAGGCACCGTGGTGGTGGTGCGCCTCCTCGTGGTGCCCGTGCGCTTCGCCCTCTTCTTCCTCGTCGTGGTCGTGCTCGTCGTGGCCATGGTCGTCGTGGTCGTGGCCGTGCTCGCGCGCGTGCTCCAGCAGGTCCACCCCGACCTCGGGCGCGCTGAGCCGGCGCGGCTCCACCGCCGGCCCGAGCTCGAGGATCTCGGTGTCGTCGCCGGCGGCGCCGCGGATGATGCGGCTGGCCCAGGGATCCATCTCGAGGCCCACCACGACGCCGAGGTCCGCGCCCGCGACCTGGGCCATCTCCCGCGGCGTCGGGTCGAAGCCGTGCTCGGAGCGGCCCGGTGGCAGCACCAGGATCACGTCCAGCGCGTCTCCGGCCACCCGACGGGCGACGTCGTAGAGCGGGAAGATCGACACCGCGACCTTCCTCTTCCCCCCGGCGTCGCGCTCCTCCCCCCCGCAGGCGGCGAGCAGCACGATCGCGAGCGACGCTGCCCCGAGGGCACCCTGGCGCTTCATGGTCGACGACTCTACCACCCGGGCCGGGGGACGCGGTATCTTGGCGCGCGATGCGATGTCCACGCTGTGAGCGCCCGATGGGCCAGCAGCGGTTGCACGCCGAGGGGGGCGCGTACCGCGGGGCGTACGTCGTGGTCTGGTCCTGCGCCGGCTGCCGCGTGACCTCGCTCGACCTGCAGAGCGTGGCCGCGAGGCGGTCGAGCGCGCACGCGCGGCTGAGCGCGACCCCGCTGTGCCGGAGCGCCGAGCGAGTGAGCGAGGCCTGCGGCGGATGCCTCGCGAGCCTGCAGCGGCTGACCATCTCGTGGGACCGCCACTGGGCCGAGATCGAGGAGTGCCCGCGGTGCGCGCTCCTCTACCTCGACGCCGGAGAGCTCGCGCGGCTGGCGTCGATGCTCGAGGCGTCGGCCGACGTGCCGACCGGGCGGTGGCTCGCCGAGGACGAGAGCGCGGCGACCGAGGCGGGCGCGGTGACCGACGCGCTGCTGGCCTGGCTCGGGGACGCCCCGTGAGCCCCGCGTCGCAGACGCCGGGACGCCCCTCCCCGCTGATGCGCGCGAGCTACCTCCAGTCCAACGTGGAGTCCCTGGGTCGCCTCGGCGCCCGGACCGAGGCCGACATCCGGCGCCGCGCCGTCCGCGCGGTCGAGGAGATCGAGCGCGCGCTGCGGACCGCGTGGCTCCCTCTCCAGCTCGACATCGAGCTGACCGACGCGATCGAGCAGCTCGCAGGGCGTGACGCGACCCGCGAGCTCGCGCGGCACGCCATCGCGGTCTCGGCCGAGGGTCCGCTCCTGCGGCCGTTCCTCCGCGCGCTGAAGGCGGTGGGCCTGACCCCGCGCGCCGGGTTCAAGGTCGCGCCGAAGGCCTGGCGGAGCGTCTACCGCTTCTGCGGCGAGCTGGAGGTCGAGCGGGACGACGATCGCGCGGTCACCCTCACCCAGCACGACGCCCCGGAGGCGATCCTCTACAGCGAGGCCTATCAGGTCGGCATCGCCGGCGCGCTCGAGGGGGTGGTGCTGCTCACCGGGGGCGCCGCTCCGAGCGTGGAGCCGGAGGCGCACGGCCCGCTCCGCCGCGTCCGCTACCGCTGCACCTGGCGCTGACCGAAGCGCGGCCCCAGCCTGGGTCATGAGCCGGACCCTCGACGACGCGCGCATGCGTTGCCGCGCCGAGCGCGAGCGCGACGGCGACTACGTCCTCTACTGGATGCAGCGGTCGCAGCGCGCGCGCACCAACCACGCCCTCGAGCACGCCGCCCGGCGGGCCAACGCGCTCGACCTCCCCCTCGTGGTGGGGTTCGGGCTGATGGACGACTACCCGGAGGCGAGCGCGCGACACTACCGCTTCATGCTGGAGGGGCTCGCCCAGACGGCCTCGCAGCTCGAGCGGCGGGGCATCGGCTTCGTGCTGCGACGCGGGCACCCGGCGGACGTCTGCCTCGCGCTCGCCGAGCGGGCGGCGCACCTGGTGATGGACCGCGGCTACCTCCGCCACGAGCGCGCGTGGCGAGAACGGGTCGCCGAGGAGGCGGAGTGCGCGGTCGACGAGGTCGAGGCCGACGTGGTGGTCCCCGTCGAGGTGGCGAGCGACAAACGCGAGTACGCGGCTCGCACGCTCCGGCCGAAGATCCACGAGCACCTCGAGCGCTTCCTGGTCCAGCTCGACACCACGCCGGTGTCCCGATCGGCGCCGACGCTGGAGGGCGAGTCGCTCGACGACCTGGACGCCTTGCTGGAGGGCGTCGACGACCGCGTCCCGCCGGTGACCGGCTTCTTCGAGGGCGGCACCACCCGAGCCCAGGCGCGGCTCCGGGCCTTCCTCGAGCAGCACCTGAGCGACTACGGCGACGACCGCCTCGAGCCCGACGCCGAGCGGGTGAGCCACCTGAGCCCCTACCTCCACTTCGGTCAGATCAGCCCGGTCGAGATCGCGCTCGCGGTGAAGGACGCCGGCGGGAGCGAGGACTTCCTGGAGGAGCTGATCGTGCGGCGGGAGCTGGGCGTCAACTACTGCTTCTACGAGCGGGACTACGACTCCTTCGGCGCCCTCCCCGGCTGGGCGAAGGAGACCCTGCGCGAGCACGCGGGCGATCCGCGCCCCCACGTCTACACCGCGAACGAGCTCGAGCGCGCCGAGACGGACGACCCGTACTGGAACGCCGCGATGAACGAGATGCGGTACACGGGCTACCTGCACAACGCGATGCGCATGTACTGGGGCAAGCGCATCCTCACCTGGACGAACACGCCCGAGTACGCCTTCCGGGTCGCGCTCGAGCTCAACGATCGCTGGCTGCTCGACGGCCGGGACACGAGCTCCTACGCGAACGTGGCGTGGCTCTTCGGGCTGCACGACCGCGCCTGGGGCGAGCGCGAGATCTTCGGCAAGGTCCGCACGATGACCGCCGGCGGGCTGGAGCGGAAGTACGACATGGACGCCTACCTCGAGGGCGTGCTCGCCAAGATGGAGCGCGCGAAGGAGATGGGCGTCGAGCTGGAGGACGCGGCGTGAGCGGCGTCCGCACCCTCGCGCTGGTGCTCGGCGATCAGCTCGACCACGACTCCGCCATCTTCGACGGGCTCGACCCGGCGCGCGACGCCATCTGGATGGCGGAGGTGGACGAGGAGACGACCCACGTCTGGGCGCACAAGCTCCGGATCGCCGCCTTCCTGAGCGCGATGCGTCACCACCGCGAGTGGCTCGAGGCGCGCGGCTACACCGTCCACTACACCGAGATGCCGAAGAACCGCGGCCATGACCGCGGCGCGTCGTTCGCGGAGGTCCTGGCGCTCGACGTGCGCGCGCTCTCGCCGGAGCGGCTGGTCGTGGTCCACCCCGGCGACCACCGGGTGAAGACGCAGCTCGAGGAGGCGGCCGAGTCGCTGGAGGTGCCGCTCGAGATCCTGGAGGACCGGCACTTCTACGCGACGCTCGAGGAGACGGAGGCCTGGCTGGACGACCGCAAGAGCATCGTGCTCGAGCGCTTCTACCGGCAGCAGCGCAAGGACCGCGACGTCCTGATGGACGACGGCGAGCCGATCACCGGGTGCTGGAACTACGACGACGAGAACCGCGGCACCTTCGGCAAGGACGGGCCCCCGGACCACAAGGGGCCGCGGCGCTTCCGCCCGGACGCCATCACCGAGGCGGTGATCGACATGGTCTCGGCGCGCTTCGCCGACCACCCCGGCTCGCTCGAGCACTTCGATCTCCCGGTCGACCGCGACCAGGCGCGGGCGGCGCTCCGGGACTTCGTGCGCCACCGGCTCTCGCGCTTCGGCGAGTTCCAGGACGCGATGTGGGAGGGCGAGCGCTTCCTCTGGCACTCGCGGCTCTCGTTCCCGCTCAACGTGAAGCTCCTCAGCCCGAGGGAGTGCGTGGAGGAGGCGGTGGCCGCCTACGAGTCGGGGGACGCGCCGATCGCCTCGGTGGAGGGCTTCGTGCGGCAGATCCTGGGCTGGCGAGAGCTGGTGCGCGCGATCTACTGGCGCTTCATGCCGGGCTACGCGCGCAAGAACGCGCTCGGCTGCGATCCCGACCGCGACGTGCCGGGGTGCTACTGGGACGGCGAGACCGACATGGCGTGCGTGGCCGACGCGATGCGCAACGTGATCGACCACGGCTACGCCCACCACATCCAGCGCCTGATGGTGCTCGGCCTCTTCGCGCAGCTGCTCGGCGTGCACCCCCACGCCTTCCACGAGTGGCACATGGCGATGTACCTCGACGCGATCGACTGGGTGTCGCTCCCCAACGCGCTCGGCATGAGCCAGTACGGCGACGGCGGGATCCTCGCGACCAAGCCCTACTGCGCGAGCGGCAACTACGTGAACAAGATGAGCAACCACTGCAAGGGCTGCCGGTACCGGCCCAAGGAGGCGGTCGGCGACGACGCCTGCCCGTTCACGACGCTCTACTGGGACTTCCTGGCGCGCCATCGTGAAGAATTGTCAGGAAACCACCGCATGGGGTTTCAGCTGAAGAACCTGGAGCGTAAGGAAGGGGACGAGCTGGAGGCGATCCGCGCCCGCGCCCGGTGGATCAAGGGCCAGCTCACCCGCGGCGAGCGCATCTGACGCGCCCGTGACAAGCTCGGACCCCCTCATGAGACGCGCCCTCCTCGCCTTCGCCCTCCTCTCCGTCCTGCCGGCCAGCGCGTCGGCGTCGAGCGCGGCGATGCTGCCCCGCGTCGGCGGCAGCGGCGTCGGCCCCGAGGCCCGGGAGGAGGCTCGTACGCTGCTGCGCGCCTCCCTGACCAACGAGGGCTGGACGGTCTACGCGGCCGAGGAGGTCTCGACCGCCCTGCCCCCGGCGCTCGGCGCGTGTGGCCCCGACGACGCCTGTGCGTGGGAGCTGCGGGCGATGCTCGGCGCGGACGTGGCGGTCGGCCTGCGGCTGTGGGGCACCGAGGAGCGCGTCGAGCGGCTGGCGGTCATCGTCACCGGCGTGCGCGGCGTAGGCCACCGGACCCTGGCGGAGGTCACCGAGGAGGCGCCGATCGAGATCGCGCTGCCCGAGGCGGTGCGCACCGCGCTGTCCACCTGGTCGACGGGGGCGCTCTCGCCGACGGCCGCGCCGCCGCGAGGAGAGTCGGTCGATCCCGCCCCCGCGAACCACCTCGAGGGCTCCGCGCTCAACTGGTTCCTCGGCGGCCTCCTCGTCCTGGGCTCGGCGCCGATGCTCGGCTACGGCATCAACACGATGGTGCGCGACGGCGACTGCATCGAGGGCTCGCCGGAGCTCTGCACGCGGCGGGTGCGCTTCGAGGAGGGCGCGGCGATCTTCACCGCGCTCGGGGCCGCGGTCCTGATCGGCGGCGTGGTGGTGCTCGCCGTCCAGCCCATCCGGGTGGCGGTCACCGCGAGCGAGAGCTCGGCCGGCCTCCGCGTCGAGGGGCGATTCTGATGCGCGCGCTCCTCCTCGCTCCGCTGACGCTCGTCCTCGCGCTGGGCGCGATCGGCTGCGAGTCGTACAGCGAGTCGGTCAGCTGCTCGATGGGCACGGTGCTCGACGAGAACGATCGGTGCGTGGCCCCGCCCACCCCGGACGGCGGCACCGCGATCGAGACCTGCGACGCGCTCTGCGCCGAGCTCGGGAGCTGGAGCGCGGAGCGCATCGGCTGCCTCGAGGAGCAGCTCGGCGCGTTCGGCTCCCCGCCCGCCGAGTGCATGACGGACCTGACCGAGCCGGCGAGCTGCGGCGCGTGCATCACGGCCGCGGGCGTGACCGACCTGCAGTGCGCGACCACGCCCTCTCTGTGTCCCTGAGCGGCCGTGTCCCTGAGCGGCCGTGCCCCTGAGCGGCCGTGTCCCGAACGAGCGGCCGCGTCCGCTCAGAATCGCTCGGCGAGCACCGCGAAGGCGTTTCGCACCGCGAGCAGCTCGTCGAGATCGGCGGCGGTCGCCTGCAGCTCCCGGCCGTCACGGCCGAGCGCCCGCACGTCCACACACGCGTCGGGGCGTGAGTCGTCGCGCTCGACCCGCACCGTCCAGCGCAGCCGATCGGCGATCCCCTCCTCCGCCCGCTCGCAGCAGCGGCGCACGTAGTAGACGAGCTCCTCGGTGAACGGGACTCCGCTGAGCCCCACCTCGACGGTGCATCCCACCGCCTCTCCCATGACATCGAGCGGTCGCATGGTGGGAGACGTCCTGCACCATCCATACCCAGGGGCGTGACGGCGAGATCAGCCAGCCCGGCCAGTGCCAGGCCGCCACGGTCGGGGCGCCTCGTCTCGGCGAAGGCGCCCGGCGCTAGCGTGCGCCGCGGAGCGTCTCGAGGCGCGCCGGGTCGAGGACCGCGAGCTCGTCCGCGTCGAGGCGCGCCGGATCGAGGCCGGCGTCGAGGGCCGAGCGCAGGGCCGCGAAGGCCTCCTCGGGCTGATGGGCGGCGCGGCGACAGGCGGCCGCGTGGGCGTCGAGCGGGTCGCCGCCGTACTCGAAGAGGCGGGCGTAGACCTCGGCGGCCTCGCGGTCGGGGAGCGCCCGGGCCACCCGGCGCAGCGGGTCGACCCCGGTGCGCTCGATCCGCGCATCCACCCGGAGCAGCCGGCGGAGCGGGCCCATGTTCCCGGTCACCCGGATGGCCTCGGCGAGCGCGTCGGCGACCTCCCCGGCGCTGCGGTCCTCGAGGGCCTCGGCCAGCGGCTCGAGCGCCGCGCTCGCGTCGCCGGTCGCGAGCAGCACGCGGCCCTCGAGGTAGGCGTCGCGGTCGCCCGACGGCGCGGCCTCCTCGAGCTTCTGGCGCGCCTCGATCGGCTCGTTGGACAGGAGCGCGGTCCAGGCCTCGAGGTGGGCGATGCGCGCCTTCGCGTCGTCGGTCACCGCGCGATCCCGCGCCGCGTCCGCGACCTTGCGGGCGAGCGCGAGGTTCTCGGCGGCGAGCGCCTCGTAGCCGCGCTCGAGCACGTCCTCGAGCGGGTCCGACTCCTCCCAGCGCTTCTCGATGCGGTAGGTGCGGTAGTTCTGGACCGCGAGGATCGCGGCGAAGGCGGCCAGGAACCACTCCTCCCAGAGCGCCAGGCTCAGCGCCGCGAACGCGAGGCACAGCAGGATCGACAGCACCCGGGCGTAGCGGCGGCCGCGGAAGCCGAAGAAGCGCTCGAAGGCGGTGGCGACCACGTGCCCCCCGTCGAGCGGGAGGATCGGCACGAGGTTGACCGCGCCCCACACCAGCGTGATGAGCCACGCGATGTTGAGGGTGCGCTGCGGGATGGACTCCGGCACGAAGCCGCCGTAGCGCTCGACGAAGAACGCGACCGCGCCGACGCCGAACCCGGCGAAGGGCCCGGCCAGCGAGATCAGGATGCGGCGGCCGTGGCTCAGCTCGCGGTGCTCGCGGGCGCCGAAGACCGTCAGGCCGCCCATGCCGTGCAGGAGGATGAACGGCGTCAGGCCGAACGCCCGCCCCACGAAGGCGTGGCCGAGCTCGTGCACGAGGACCGCGAGGGTCACCAGCGGGATCCAGATCACGAACATCTCGGCGCCGTGGGGGTCGTCGCCGGAGAGGAAGAACAGGTAGCCGAAGACCGCGATCAGGATGAGGAACGTCGGATCGAAGCGGACCGGGACGCCGAGCACGCGGACGTGGTGCCTCATCGCGCCGCCCCCATCGGGCTGGACGCGGCCAGCGGCCGCCCCTCGAGGGCGCGGCGCACGAACTCGAGGCGGTCCTGCCCCCAGTAGAGGTGGTCCCCGACCACGAAGCACGGCGCGCCCGGGCAGCCGATCGCCTGCGCCTCCGCCGTCTGGTCCTTCAGCGCCTGCTTGATCGCGGGGTCGGCCGTCCGCTCGAGCAGGGCCGGCGGAAGCCCCACGTCGGCGAGGCAGCGCGCCAGCACCGCGCGGTCGGCCACGTCCTCGTCGTCGGCCCAGGTGGCCTTCATCAGCCGGTGCACGAGCGCCGGGCGCTCCGCCTCGGGCGCGGCCAGGGTCAGGCGCAGCGCGTCGACGGTGCGGATCGGGAAGGCCGAGTTGAAGACGAGCGGCACCCCGTAGAGCTCGGCCCAGCGCGCGAGGTCGAGGAGCTGGTGGCGGCGCTTGGCCTCGTTGAAGGCGTCGATCGGCACCAGCGGCGTCCCGATCGTCTTGAAGAGCGCGCCCAGCAGGAACGGCCGGAAGCGCACCTCGCCGCCCGCCTCGGCGGCCACCCGCTCGACCTGCGTGGTGCCCAGGTAGGCGAAGGGGGAGGAGTAATCGAACCAGCAGTCGACCCGCACGGATCCGTTCTATGGCGCCTCGCCCGGGCACGCCAGGGTGGCCTGCGTGAGCAAGCTTACGATGGGTCTCCCGGGGTCGGGGCCGCTGACGTAAGGTCCCGAACATGCAGATTTCGTTCGACACCCACCCCGACCGCTACAAGCACTGGACGCTGAAGATCGACGGCGAGCGGGCCGACCTCGAGATGGACGTGCAGCCCCGGGGCGGGCTCCGCGACGACTACGAGCTGAAGCTGAACAGCTACGACCTGGGTGTCGACATCGAGCTCGCCGACGCGATCCAGCGTCTCCGCTTCGAGCACCCCGAGGTGAAGGTGCTCGTGATCTCGAGCGGGCAGCAGCGCGTCTTCTGCGCCGGCGCGAACATCCCGATGCTCGGCTCGAGCAGCCACGCGTTCAAGGTCAACTTCTGCAAGTACACCAACGAGACGCGCCTGTACCTCGAGGACGCCAGCCAGCGGAGCGGCATCAAGTCCATCGCGGCGCTCAACGGCACCTGCGCCGGCGGCGGCTACGAGCTGGCGATGGCCGCCGACCACATCCTCCTGATCGACGACGGCTCGAGCGCGGTCAGCCTCCCGGAGGTGCCGCTCCTCGCGGTGCTCCCCGGCACCGGCGGCCTCACGCGCCTGGTCGACAAGCGCAAGGTCCGTCGCGATCGCGCGGACGTGTTCTGCACCACCAGCGAGGGCATCCGCGGCAAGCGCGCCGTGCAGTGGGGCCTGGTCGACGAGATCGCGCCCCGCAGCAAGTTCGACGAGTCGATCGACGCGGCCGCCAAGAAGCTCGCCGCGAGCGTGGACGTGACCAAGGGCCCGGGCATCACGCTCGACCCGGTGGTCCCCGAGGTCGGCGAGGACGGCAACCTCTCCTACCGCCACGTGACGCTCGAGCTGGCCGAGGACACCCGCACCGCGGTCCTGAAGATCCGCACCCCCGAGGGCCCGCAGCCGAAGGACGCGGCCGCCATCCAGGCGGCGGGCGCCGACCAGTGGTCGCTCCGCGCGTTCCGCGAGCTCGACGACGCGCTCCTCCGCCTCCGGGTCAACCACCTCGACATCGGCCTCGTGGTGGTGCGCGCCGAGGGCGACCTCCAGGCGGTGCTCGACGTCGATCAGGCGCTGCACGAGAGCCGCGATCACTGGCTCGCCAACGAGATCCTCGCGCTCCAGGCCCGGGTGCTGCGCCGCATGGACCTGACGAGCAAGAGCTTCTTCGCGCTCGTCGACGAGGGCACGGCCTTCGGCGGCAGCCTGCTCGAGCTCGCGCTCGCCAGCGACCGCATCTACATGCTCGAGGACGACGACGAGAAGGTCGCGATGGCGATCAGCCCGCTCAACGGCGGCGCCTTCCCGATGACGCACGGCCAGACGCGCCTGCAGGCCCGCTTCCTCGACGACCCCGAGGCGGTCGCGCGCGTGATGGAGCACGTGGGCCAGACCATCCCCACCACCGACGCCGACGAGCTCGGCCTCGTCACCGTGGCCGCGGACGACATCGACTGGGAAGACGACGTGCGCATCGCGCTCGAAGAGCGCGTGAGCATGAGCCCCGACGCGCTGACCGGCATGGAGGCGAGCCTCCGCTTCCCCGGCGCCGAGAGCGCCGACGCGAAGATCTTCGCCCGCCTCAGCGCCTGGCAGAACTGGATCTTCCAGCGCCCCAACGCCGTCGGCCCCGAGGGCGCGCTCACGAAGTACGGCCAGCCGGATCGCCCCACCTTCCAGTGGACCAGGTGCTGAGACGCGCGCGCACGCGGCGGTGAGGCCGCGGGGTGTCCGGCGCGTGTTTCCCGTGTGTTTCCGCGCGTGAGGCTGCGCACTTCGATCGGGCGCGAGTGAGGCAGCACACGACCGCGAAAGGGTCGTGACACCTATGGTGACTCTTGCTGGAGGTACCTGCGCATGTCGCTCACCGATTCCATTCCGAACAACGTCGACCTCGGGTCCGACCGCAAGCTGATGCGGGCGCTCGAGAAGTGGCAGCCCAACTTCATCCAGTGGTGGATGGACATGGGGCCCGACGGCTTCCAGCAGGACGACATCTACCTGCGGACCGCGATCGACGTCGATCCGAAGGGCTGGGCGACCTACGACTACGTCAAGATGCCCGACTACCGCTGGGGCATCTTCCTGACGCCGCGGAACGGCGAGCGTCACATCAACTTCGGCGACAACGCCGGGGCGAAGGCGTGGGAGGAGGTCCCGGGTGAGCTGCGCGGCATCCTGCGGCGCATCATCGTCACCCAGGCGGACACGGAGCCGGCGTCGGTCGAGCAGCAGCGTCAGCTCGGCAAGACCGCGCCCTCGCTCTACGACCTGCGCAACCTCTTCCAGGTCAACGTCGAGGAGGGCCGCCACCTCTGGGCCATGGTGCACCTGCTGCACCAGTACTTCGGTCGGGACGGGCGCGAAGAGGCGGAGGCGCTGCTCGAGCGCCGGAGCGGCGACGCGGACAAGCCGCGCATCCTGCAGACGTTCAACGAGACCACCGACGAGTGGCTCTCGTTCTTCTGCTTCACGATGTTCACCGACCGCGACGGCAAGTACCAGCTCGCGTCGCTGAGCGAGTCGGGGTTCGATCCGCTCGCCCGGGCCACCCAGTTCATGCTCACCGAGGAGAGCTTCCACCTCTTCTGCGGCGAGACCGGCATCGAGCGCGTCGTGCAGCGCGCGGCCGAGCTGACCAAGCAGGACCCGAACGGCGACGCGCGGGCGCAGGGCGGCGTCGACCTGCCGACGATCCAGAAGTGGATCAACTACTGGTTCTCGAGCGCGGTCGAGCTCTTCGGTGGCGAGATCAGCAGCAACGCGGCCGACTACTTCGCGACCGGGCTCAAGGGCCGCTACCGCGAGCAGACCAAGTACGAGGACCACGCGGCGCTGAACGAGATCTACGAGATGGTGGTGCCGAAGGACGGCAAGCTCACCAAGGAAGAGATCCCGCTCCGCAACGCGCTCAACGAGGTCCTGCGCGACGAGTACGTGGCCGACTGCGAGCGCGCGGTGCGCAAGTGGAACTACGTCATCAAGAAGCAGGGCGTCGACTTCACGCTCAGCCTGCCGAACCGCCGCTTCAACCGCACGATGGGCATCTACTCGGGCATGACCTTCGACCTCGAGGGCAAGCCGATCAGCGAGGCCGACTTCGAGAAGCAGCGCGACGTGTGGCTGCCGACCGCGTCGGACCGTGACTACGTGAAGTCGCTGATGCAGCCGGTCTACGAGCCCGGCAAGATGGCCGGCTGGATCGCGCCGCCGAAGAAGGGCGTGAACGGCCAGCCCTTCGAGTACGAGTACGTGAAGTTCAAGGGCTGAACGACTCCACCGCGTCGACCGCCGCGAAGATCGGTCGGTCGGCGCCGCCCACCACCCAGACGCGACCGTCGAGCGCGACGACCCCGTGGCCATGCCGCGGCGTCGGCACGGGCGGCGCGGCGCTCCAGGTCTCGCTCGCCAGCTCGAAGGCGTCCACCGAGTCGAGCGCGCGGTCCGGCTGCTCGCCGCCGACCGCGTAGATCACTCCGTCGAGCAGCGCCGCGTCGAAGCCTCCCCGCGGGGTCGGCAGCGGCGGCCCGCTGCGCCAGGTGTCGGCCACCGGATCGTAGATCTCGAGCTCGGTGCGGTTGGTCGAGAGCGAGTTGCGGCGCCCGGCGAGCACGAGGAGCTGGCCGTCGGCGCCGACCGCGGCGAGGTGCTCCCGCTCGGTCGGGATGGGCGCGCCGAAGTCCCAGGCGTCGGCCGCGGGGTCGTAGACGAGCGTGCGCTGCGCGAGGCCGCCCCGGCTCTCGTTGCCGCCGACCATCACGATCAGATCGCCCACCGAGTCCGCGGCCGCCGCGCCCCGGTCGACCGGGAGGCTCGCGATCGGCGCCCAGGCGTCGGCCCCCGCGCGCAGCGCCCAGGCGGTGTCGAGCGGCGCGAAGGCCGTCGTCTCCATGCCGCCGAGCGCGTAGAGATCGCCGCCGTGGCTCACGAGGGACATGTGGTGACGCGGCGCGGGCAGCGGCGGGCCCTCGGTCCAGGCCCCGGTCGCCGGGTCGAAGACGTGGACGGTGGACACGACGGCGCCCCGGACGAAGCCGCCCGCGACCCAGATGCGCCCGTCGTGCGCCTCGACCGCGATCTCCTGGATCGCGACCGGGAGCGCCGGCTCCACCCGCCACGGCGAGGCCCCCGCGTCCGGGCCGGCGTCGGCGGTGGGCCCGGCGTCGCTCGCGGCGTCGGTCGGGGACGAGGCGTCCGGGGCGCGCGGCTCTCCGCCGCAGGCCGCGATCGTCAGGGAGAGGAGGAGCCAGCGCATGGGAACAGCGTAGACCAGCGGCGCCGCTCGCGCGCAGGGCTGCTACAGTCTCCCCGATGCGACGCGTGGTGCTCGTCGTGCTCGCGAGCGCGTGGCTCGGGGGCTGCTTTCTTCAGCGCTCCGGCGCGGGCGCGGGTGACCTCGACGCCGCGGTGACGCCATCCGACGGCGGCCGCCCCGATGCGCGTCCGGGAGACGCCGGTGACGCCGGCGAGCCGGACACCGGCGTCGTCCGCCGCGACGGAGGAGGCTGCGACCCCGAGGCCCCCGAGCTGTGCAACGGCGTCGACGACGACTGCGACCCGAGCACCGCGGACGGCGCCGACGAGCCGGACCTCGGCGCGCCCTGCGACGACCCGCGCGACGTCGATCTCTGCCCGGACGGGACGCGGGTGTGCCTCGGCGGCTTCATGGTCTGCGACGGCGACGACGGCGACCAGCCGGACGAGGTCGAGCTCTGCAACGGCCTCGACGACGACTGCGACCCCTCGACCCCCGACGGCGCGGCGGAGACGACCCTCGGGGACGCCTGCGACGGCGACGACGGCGATCTCTGCCTCGACGACCGCTGGCGCTGCGAGGGAGGCGCGCTGATGTGCGTCGACGACGGCGCGTCGACCGCCGAGCTCTGCAACGGCCTCGACGACGACTGCGATCCCTCGACCCCCGACGGCGCCGGGGAGCCCGACCTCGGCGTCGCGTGCGACGGCCCCGACGCCGATCTCTGCGCGGACGGCGCCCGGGTGTGCGTGGACGGCGCCCTCGCCTGCGCCGACGACGGGGACCAGCCGGACGAGGTCGAGCTCTGCAACGGCCTCGACGACGACTGCGACCCCTCGACCCCCGACGGCGCGGGGGAGCCGACCCTCGGTGGGCCCTGCGACGGCGGCGACGCCGATCTCTGCGAGGAGGGCGCGTGGCGCTGCGACGCGGGCGGCATGCGCTGCAGCGACGCGACCGGCGACTCGACCGAGAGCTGCAACGGCCTCGACGACGACTGCGACGGCGCGGTCGACGAGGGCGCGGGATGCCCCTGCGATCGCCGCACCTTCGGCGGTCACTCCTACCTCTTCTGCGGACACTGGAGCGAGCAGCGAACGTGGACGAGCGCGCGAGACTGGTGCCGCGGCCGCGGCTACGAGCTCGCCCAGGTGGACGACAGGGTGGAGATGCGCTGGATCGATCAGCAGCTGGACGACATCGCGGGCAACCGCCGGTGGTGGATCGGGGCCAACGACCGGGGCGTCGAGGGGACGTGGGCCTGGACGGGCGGCGGGGCGGCCTCGTACACCAACTGGCGCTCCGGCGAGCCGAACGACGCGGGCGGCGAGGACTGCGTGCACGTGGATCCCGAGAGCGACGGGAGCGACACGCGCGGCGGCTGGAACGACGCCGAGTGCGACCTCGAGGATCGCTACGTCTGCGAGGCCAGCCCGTGAGCGCCGCCCACCCGGACCTCGAACCGCTCGCGCTCGGCTTCCGCGAGCGCTACCTGCACTACGACGAGCTCACCGAGCAGCTCAAGTCGTGGGCGGACGCCTTCCCCGAGCTCGTGCGCCTCGAGTCGATCGGAAAGAGCCGGGAGGGCCGCGAGCTCTGGCTGCTGACCGTCGGCCCGGACCCGGACCAGGTGCGGCCCGCGGTGTGGGTGGACGGCAACATGCACGCCGGTGAGCTGGCCGGCTCGAGCGTGGCCCTCGCGATCGCGGAGGAGGCGCTCGCGCTGCACCTCTCGCCGCCCGACCCGGACCCCGTCCCCGGCCCGGTGCGGCGCGCGGCCCAGCAGGTCCTCTTCCACGTGCTGCCGCGCATGAGCCCGGACGGCGCGGAGGCGGTGCTCGACACCGGGCGCTACGTCCGCAGCGTGCCGCGCGACGAGCGGCCCGATCGGAACCGCCCGCGCTGGGTCGCCGACGACGTGGACGGCGACGGCGAGTGCCTGGCGATGCGGCAGCTCGACCCGACCGGCGAGTGGGTGGACCACCCCGAGTACCCGGGCGTGCTGGTGCCGCGCACCGTCGAGGACGAGGGCCCGTTCTACAAGGTCTACCCGGAGGGCCACGTCGAGCACTGGGACGGTCACTCCATCCCGGACGCCGACTTCCTCGGCGACAACCACCCCGACCTCAACCGCAACTTCCCCTGGGAGTGGTCGGGCGAGCACGCGCAGCACGGCGCGGGCAGCCACCCCGGCAGCGAGCCAGAGGCGGCGGCGGTGATCGAGCAGGCGTCGCGGCGGCCCAACCTCTTCGCGTGGCTGAACCTGCACACCTTCGGCGGGGTGCTCATCCGGCCGCCCGGCAACCAGCCGGACGAGGACATGGACCAGAAGGACCTCGCCGTGTACCGGCAGGTCGAGCACTGGGCCGAGGAGCTGACCGGCTACCCGATGGTGAGCGGCTACGAGGAGTTCCTCTACCGCCCCAACGAGATCGTGCGAGGGGCGCTCGCCGAGTGGGCCTACGTCGAGCGCGGCTGCCTCGCGTGGGTCACCGAGCTGTGGGACATCTTCGCCCGGCTCGACATGGAGCGGCCGCCACGCTTCGTCGACTACTACTCCCGGATGAGCCGCGAGGACATCGGCGCCCTGGCCGAGTGGGACCGCGAGGACAACGGCGGCCGCGTCTTCCGCGCCTGGCGCCCTTTCCGACACCCGCAGCTCGGCCTGGTCGAGCTCGGCGGGGTGGACCCGCGGGTGGGACTGCAGAACCCGTCCTACGAAGCGCTGCCCGAGATCTGCGCGCAGCACTCGCAACACCTCTTGCGCGTGGCGGCGATGGCGCCGCGGGTCGTCGTCGCCGACATCGCCCAGCGGCGGACCGGCGACGTCACCACCCTGACCGCGGTGGTGGAGAACCGCGGCTACCTGCCCACCCACGGCGTGCACGCCGCGAAGAGCCACCCGTTCGCCGAGCCGCTCTGGGCCGACGTGATCTGCGAGGGCGGCGTGTCGCTCGCGCACGAGGACGAGGCGCACCGCGAGATCGGCCACCTCCAGGGTTGGGGGCGCGGCCGCTTCGACCTCAGCCAGGCGATCTTCTTCCAGCGCAGTCAGGGCAGCGTCAGCCGCAGGACGCTCCGCTGGACGCTCCACGGGAGCGGCGAGGTGAAGCTCGTGATCGGGGGCTGTCGCACCGGGTGGATCGAGCAGCGGGTCACGATCGGCGAAGGCTCGACCTGACGCGGGACCAGGCGCGGTGCACGGCGCGCTGCACGCGCCCCACCCACGCCGGCTCCTCGTACTCGCTGGGCCGCACCGTGTGCACGGTGAGCGGCGTCCGATCCGGCTTGGACTGCTCCCGATACCCCTCCCGCCTCGGATGCACGCGCGACTTCATCTGGGATCAGGGTGACGCCTCCAGCGCACGCGATCCACGCCCGCCCGGCTTTCCCAGCACGTGACGGAGCGCGGGCTCGAGGTGGCGATGCGCGAACGGGTAGCCGGCCGCCTCGAGGCGCGTGGGCAGCGCGCGCTGCCCGCCGAGCAGGGTCGCCTCGCCCATCTCGCCGAGCGCGAGCTTCACCGCGGCCGCGGGGATCGAGAACGGGGTCGGCCTGCGGAGGACGCCGCCCAGCGTGTTCGTGAACGTCTCATTGTCGACCGGCGCGGGCGCGACCACGTTGACCGGGCCCTCGAGCGCGTCGTCGAGGAGCGCGTAGTAGAGGGCGCCGATCGCGTCGTCGATGCTCACCCAGGCCATCGGCTGCGCGCCGTCGCCGACCGGGCCGCCGAGCCCGAGCGAGAACGGCGTCTTCATCTTGGCGAGCGCGCCGCCGGCCGGGCTGAGCACCACGCCCATGCGCGGGTTGACCACGCGGACGCCCACGTCGCGGGCCCGCCAGCTCGCCTCCTCCCACGCGCGGCAGACCTCGGCGAGGAAGCCGTCCCCGGCGGGCGCGTCCTCGTCGACGGGGAGCGGCCCGGTGTCGCCGTAGAAGCCGACGGCGGACATGCTGACGAAGGTCTTCGGCGGCGCGTCGAGCGAGGCGATCGCCTCCGCGAGCAGCGCGGTGCCCTCGACCCGGCTGCCGCGGATGCGCGCCTTGGCGGCCTCGGTCCAGCGCTGCGCGATGCTCTCGCCGGCCAGGTGGATCACCGCGTCGGCGCCCGAGAGCGCGGCCCGATCGATCTCGCCGTCGCGCGGGCTCCAGCCGATCTCGCCGTCCCGAGGCGCGCGTCGCACGATCGGGAGCACCTCGTGACCGCCGGTCTCGAGCAGCGCGCGGAGGCTCGTGCCGATGAGCCCGGAGGCGCCGCTGACGGCGACCTTGAGACGTCGCTCGCCGGCGAGGGCGTGGAGGCGCGCGTCGTGCGCGAGGACCTCGTGGCGATAGCGGAACATGCGCTGCAGGCGCCGCTCGACGAGGCGACCGCCGAAGACCCGACCGAGCGCGCCGAGCGGGAGCGCGTAGGCGACCTCGTCGATCATCGTGGAGCCGCCGCCCTCGGCGGGCTCGACGCGGTGGGTGTGCTCCCAGGCGGCGAAGGGACCCTTCACCTGGACGTCGACGAACTGCCGACCCGGCTCGTAGCCCTTGTGCTCGGCGACCCAGCGCTGCGAGAGCGGCCCCACCTTCATCCGGAGCACGGTGCGGTCGCCGTCCCGGATGGAGCCCTCGCGGCGGACCACCTCGACCTTCTCGTAAGGCGGCGTGAGGCGCTCGAACGCCCCGGGGCGCTCGTGGAACGCGAAGACCTGGGCGGCGGGCGCGGGGATGGACGACCGGGCGACGAAGGACTGATCCATGCCGCCACACCTAGGCTCGAAACGCGAGCGCGCCCACGGCGCAGGCACTATCCTCGTCACGATGAGCTCTCGAGCCGCCTGGGCCGCGGTCTGCGCCGCGTCGCTGCTCGCGCTGGCGTGCGACGGCGAGCCGGCCCCGCCCGACGGCGCGGTGGAGGGCGACGCCGGGGCCCAGCTCGCCGCGGCGCCGCGGGTCGACCACGAGTCGGGGGAGCTCTGGGCGGCGCCCTGGCCCGACGAGCGGCTGCGGCGCGCCGACGGCACCGTCGACGTCTCGAGCTTCCCGCCCGGGCGCAACGTCGCGATCGTCCGGCAGCTCCTCGCGCTGCTGTCGGACGCGGACGGCTTCGGCACCTCGTCGACCGTCTACTTCCCGATGACCGCGGCGCTCGACCCGGCGTCCCTGCCCGGCGCGCACGAGAGCCTGGACGACGCGGCGTCGGTGTACCTCGTCGACGTCGACCCGAGCTCGCCCGAGCGCGGCGCTCGGACGCCGATCGACGTCGCGTTCGAGCGCGATCCCGGACCGCTCTCGGTGCCGAACGTGCTCGCCGTCCTGCCCCTCCAGGGCCGCCCGCTACGCGCGAGCCGCCTCTACGCCGCGGTGGTCACGACGCGCGCCCGGGGTGCGGACGGGTCGCCGCTCCAGGTCGCCCCGGCGCACGCGGCGATCGAGCGCGGCGAGCGCCCGGCGGGCATGAGCGAGGCCGCGTACGAGGCCCACCGCGTCGCCCTCGAGACCGTGGACGACGAGGTCGCGGCGATGGCGGTCTTCCGCACCTGGGATCCGATGCGCGCCCTGCGCGACGCTCGGGAGCAGGCGCTCGCCGCGCCGCCGCCGACGCCGACCGACCCGACGCTCACCGAGACCTACGACGACTACTGCGTCTTCCAGGCGACCGTCGACATGCCGGTGTTCCAGGCCGGGGAGCCGCCCTACTCCGCCGAAGGTGGCGGCTGGGTCTGGGACGGCGACCGGCTCGTCGAGCAGCGGCGGGTGACGTCGAACGTCTGGATCACCGTGCCGCGCGCCGAGATGCCCGACGGGGGGTTCCCGGCCGCGGTGTTCGTGCGCACCGGCGGAGGCGGCGATCGGCCCCTGATCGATCGCGGACCGCGCGCGGTGGCCGGCGAGCCCGGGCCCCCCGGCGCCGGGCCGGCCGGAGCGTTCGCCCGCGCGGGGCGCGTCGGGGTGAGCGTCGACGGCCCCCTCGGCGGCCTGCGCAACCTCGAGGGCTGGGACGAGCAGTTCGCGATCTTCAACATCGGCAACCCCGAGGGGCTCCGGGACACCATCCGGCAGTCCGCCCTCGAGCTGATCCTGCTGACCGAGGTGCTCGAGTCGCTGTCCTTCGACGCGAGCGCGTGCGAGGGGCTCGTGGCCGCGGGGCCGCTGACCCTCGACACCGGCTCGCTCGCGATCATGGGGCACTCGATGGGCGCCACCATCGCGCCGCTCGCGGTCGCGCTCGAGCCGCGCTACCGCGCGCTGATCCTGAGCGGGGCGGGGGCCAGCTGGATCCACAACGTCATCTACAAGGAGAGCCCGATCCGGGTGCGCCCCGCGGCCGAGAGCCTCCTCCGCTACACCGTGCTCGGCCACCAGGTCACCGTGCACGACCCCGCGCTCGCCCTGCTCCAGTGGGCCGGCGAGGTCGCCGATCCGCAGGTCTACGCGCCCTCGATCCTCGCCGCGGGTGAGCCCCGCCACGTGCTGATGTTCCAGGGGATCCTCGACACCTACATCCCGCCGCCGATCGCCAACGCACTGAGCCTCGCGCTCGGGCTCGACCTCGCGGGCGGCAGCCTCGACGGCTCGGTCGCGGACCGCTTCGCGCCCCTGTCGTCGGTGCTCGACCTCGGGGGCGGCGAGGCGCTCACCCTGCCCGTCCAGGGCAACGCGCGCGACGGCGCGGCGACCGCGGTGATCGTCCAGCACGACGAGGACGGGGTCGAGGACGGCCACGAGGTCGTGTTCCAGCGCCCCGAGCCGCGGGCCCAGTACCGCTGCTTCCTGGAGACGCTCGGCGGCGACGCGCCCCCCACCGTCGTGGCCCGCGACGGCGCCTGCCCCTGACGCGGGGCTCAAGGTCTCGGCTCCGCGTCCGTCTGTGGCGTGGGGAGGGCGCCGTGCACGCACTGGACAAGGTCGAATCCGTCGCACCACCGACGACGACGCCGCGCGCGTGGCTGGCGCGGCAGCCGATCCTCGATCGCCTGGGGGGCACCTACGCGTACGAGCTGCTGTTCCGCTCGGGCGCCGCCAACCGTGCGATCTTCACCGACGGCAGCCAGGCGGCCGCGCAGACCATGATGACGGCCTTCGCCGAGATGGAGCTCGGCGACGTCGTCGGGCGGGCGAAGGCGTTCTTCAACGTCACCCGCGACGTGCTGCTGTCGCCCGGGATCGAGGCCCTCCCCAAGCACCGGGTCGTGCTGGAGGTGCTCGAGACGGTGCACATCGACGACGCGCTCGTCGGGCGGATGCGGGAGCTCCGAGACGCCGGCTTCCACCTCGCGATCGACGACTTCGGCATGCGCGAGGAGCTCTGGTCGCTGGTCGAGCTGGCCGACATCGTGAAGGTCGACGTGCTCGCGCTCGACGACGACGCGCTCGAGGAGACCACGCGACGGCTGAAGGCGACCGGGGTCCGGCTCCTCGCGGAGAAGGTGGAGACGCGCGCCCAGCACCAGCGGGTCCTCGCGCTCGGCTACGACTACTTCCAGGGCTACTTCTTCCAGGTGCCCGAGATGCTGAGCGCGACCCGGCTGCCGCAGACGCGCATGGAGACCATGCAGCTCATGGCGAAGGTCCGCCGCGAGGACACGCCGCTCTCCGAGCTCGAGCGACTCATCTCCGCCGACGCCTCGCTCTCCTACCGGCTGCTCCGGCTGCTCGCGAGCGCGGCGTACGCGCGGTCCCACAAGATCGACAGCGTGCACCGCGCGATCGTCATGCTGGGCCGACAGAAGCTCGCGCAGTGGGTCACGCTGCTCGCGCTCGCGGGGCTCGACGACCAGCCGCCCGCGCTGCTCGCGACCGCGGTCCTGCGCGCGCGCATGTGCGAGCTGCTCGGGAAGAAGATCGGGCGCCACGACCCCGCGACCTTCTACAGCGCCGGGCTCTTCTCGCTGCTCGACGTGATGATGGGCCGCCCGATGAAGGAGCTGCTCGACCACATGCCGATCTCGAGCGAGCTCGAGGCGGCGCTGCTGAAGCGCAAGGGGACGGTGGGCGCCACGCTGCGCGCGGTCGCCGACTACGAGCAAGGCGAGTGGCGCGCCATCGACCTCGTCCGGCTCCCGCCCGAGGACTTCGCCGACGCCTACTTCGCCGCCGTCCGCTGGTCCGCCGAGGTCATGCGCGAGCTCGGCCTCGCGTAGCCGTCAGGGGGCGCCGGGGACGCGGGTGCGCCGCACGCCGAAGCGGCTGCGCTCGGGCGGCGGGACCCACCCGCCGAACGCGCGCTCGAGCTCCTTGGCCACCGCGATGGTCACGTGGTCGTTGCCGTGGCGCGCGATCACCTGGACGCCGATCGGGATCCCGCGCCGCGAGAGGCCGAGCGGGACCTGGGTGGACGGGAACCCCATCACGTTGATGATCGCGGTGTAGACGAAGTGCAGCGGGCGCAGGAGAGGCGAGAAGTGATGCGGGGCCGGGCGCGAGTAGCTGGGGTAGAGCATCACGCCGTCGCCGATCGCCTCGGTGAGCTCCTCCCGGAGCGCGGCCGCCTCGTCCACCAGCCCGCGGGTGCGTGACGGGAACGCCTCCGGGACGCGCTCCACCGCGGCGAGCGCGAGGGCCGGGATCGTGTGATCGGAGCGGCGCAGCGCACACTTGAAGAGCTCGGGCAGGATCGGCTTGCGGGCGCCGTCCGCCATCAGGGCGCCGAAGGGGGTCCCTCCCGCGGCAGACATGGCCGCCGACCAGTGGTGCAGAGAGCGCTTCAGCGCGTCGAAGCGCCGCGTCGTCACCCGGGCGCCGCGCTCCCCCAGCCACTCGGCCACGCGGGTCTGCCCGGCGCGCAGCGCAGGATGAACGGGGGTCGACCCGTTGTCAGGCACGGAGAGCACCGAGAGCTGAGAGACGTCGACCTGCTCGGGATCCCCGAGCGCGATCTCGCGGCACGCGGGGCACTCGCCGTCCGGGCCGGCCAGCACCTCGAGGAGCGGCCAGAGATCCTCGGCGCGTCGCGCGAGGGGGCCGGTCGAGAGGTAGGAGGCGGCCTCGTTCTCGGCGAGGGGCCACTGCCCGGTGTTCGGGACCAGCCCGGCGGAGGGCTTGTGTCCGAAGACGCCGTTGAAGAACGCGGGCATCCGGATGGAGCCGCCGACGTCGGCGCCGAGCCCGAAGGGAGAGATGGCCGCGCCGACCGCCGCGCCCTCCCCGCCCGACGAGCCGCCGACGATGCGACGCGGGTTGTACGGGTTGTTGGAGCGGCCGTAGACGCGGTTGTTGCTCTCCATCCACATCAGCAGCTCGGAGACGTTGGTCACGCCGATGGGGATCGCGCCGGCGGCTCGAAGCCGCGCCACCGTGACCGCGTCGGATCGACCCCGACGGTCCTTCCGGGAGACCAGCCCCGCGGTGTGGGGCATGCCCTCGAGCTCGAAGCTCTCCTTGATGGTGCAGGGGACCCCGTGGAACGGGCCGTCGGGTCCCTGCGTCTTCAGACGGCGGTCGGCGTCGCGCGCCTCCTGCAGCGCCTCCCGCACCCGCACCCGAACCACGGCGTTGAGCGTCGGGTTCACGCGCCGGAGCCGATCGAGGTGGAGGGTCACGACCTCCTCGCTGCTCGTCTCGCCGTCCCGGATGAGCCGCGCGAGCTCGGAGGCCGACTTCATCAGATAGGGGTGCATCTCAGTCTCCTTCGGCGAAGAGCGGAGCGAACGGGTCGGGCCCGTCGATGAGGTCCTCGAGCGTCGCGGCGCCCTCGACGTCGGTCAGCTCGAGGGTGAGCCCGAGCGGGCCGCGGTGGCGCGTCGAGACCCGAGCGCCGGTCGAGAGCGACCGCCAGCCCTCCCAGGTCGTCTCCACCCCGCCGATCGGGAGGATCGACACCCAGAGCTTCCAGCGGGTCGGCGTGCCGTCCTCGCCGAGCGTCCAGAGGTACGCGTCGCCGGGAGTCAGGCCGCCGGACGTGTAGCGGACGAGCAGCGCGTCCTCCGACAGCCGCTCGCGGACCACGCCGTCGTCACGCAGCTTGGCGATGGGGTTGAGCCAGAACGAGTCGTTGACCCAGGCCGCGTGCGCCGCCTCGAGGATCTCGCGCGCCTCCTCGCCGTGGACGCGGCGGCCGGCCCGGAACGCGGCGCCGTGGGGCCCGCCGACGTGGAGGAGCGCCTCGGTGTCGCCGGTGCGGACGCGAGCGACGTGGCGGCGGCGATCCCAGAGGTGCGCGTTGACCCCCGCGAACGTCCAGCGGACCGCGCCGGTCGACGCCCAGGCCTCGACGTCTACCGCCTGCTCCATGCGCTCGGCGAGCGCCTCGGCCTCGGGCCCGGGCCGCGCCCCCTCGGGCCTGCCCTCGTGGGCCACCGCGAGCGTGATCCCCAGCGCGAGCACCAGGATGCCCACGACGATGCCGGCCCACTTCAGGACCTTCTTCAGCCGCCCCACCTGGCGTCGATAGCACATCGCGGGACCGGCGGCCGCCACCCCCGGGCCCGCCACCTCCGCCAGATCGGCCGCGTAAGTACGCGGAATCACATGAGCGGGGTCCGGCACGGGCGATGAAACGGGTGGCGGCGTGTCCGACCCCGCCGTCCAG
>JAYZQJ010000021.1:0-5856 GCA_036149055.1 Myxococcota bacterium
CTGGTCCTCTACAACGTAGGCCGCTGCTACGAGGAGCTGGGCCGGTTCCGAGACGCGCGCGACGCGTACCAGCGATACCTCCGTGAGGCGGCGGACGACGCTCAGGATCGCGGGCAGGTCGAGGAGAGGCTGCGCGAGCTCGAGACACGCGTGTCGCTCGACGAGACAGAGACAGGACGCGCGGCCCCGAGCAGAGACGCCGCCGCGCCGGGGACGGCGAGCGGCGAGGCCAGTGGCGGAAGCGGGCTCCTCACAGCCGGTATCGTCACCCTCGCGGTCGGGGGCGCCGGTCTGGCCAGCTTCGGGATCTTCGGAGGTCTCGCGCTCGGAGAGTACGGCACTCTGGAGGATCGATGCGGGGGGAGCTGCTCCGAGCAGGACGTCTCGACGCTCTCCACGTTCAACACGGTCGCCGACATCTCGCTCGGGGTCGGGGTCGCCGCGGTGATCGCGGGCACCGTGCTCGTCATCATCGGCGCGAGCGAAGGCGGAGAAGAGTCCTCGAGCGCCCGCGTCGCTCCCTGGCTCACGCCCGACGGCGGCGGCGCCAGCGTGGGAGGGATGTTCTGATGCGCTGCTTGGTGATCTCCCTGACGCTCCTGGTCGGCGGTTGCAGCATCGTGCTGGACCCCGGCTCGCTCCGCGGGGGCGGTGGCTTCGACGCGGACACGGACCCGGACGCGCGGGTCGCGGAGGACGCCGGCCCCGACGCGAGAACCGCGGACGACGCGGGGGACGCGGGTGAGACCGATCCCGACGGCGGCGGCTGCGTCGCAGGTGAGATGATGTGTGGGGGTGGCTGCGTCGACACCCGCACCTCGAACGCGCACTGTGGAGCCTGCGACAACGCCTGCGACGCGGAGCAGTCCTGTGTGGCGGGTGAGTGTCGGCCCTCCGTCGAGATCGGAGTCTCCTTCGGCGGTAGCGGTTGGGACTCCGCGCGGGGGGTCGCGAGCGACTCCTTGGGGAACGTCTACGTCGTGGGAGAGTTTCGCGACACCGTCGATTTCGGGGGCGGAGACCTCACGAGCGACGGCGGGATCGACGCGTACGTCGTCAGCTTCACGGCGGCTGGCGCCTATCGATGGGCGCGCCGCTTTGGCGGTCCAGCGGAGGACAAACTGCAGTCGGTCGCGTTCAGCGACACGGCAGGAGTGATCGTCGCGGGCTACTTCTCGAACACGGTCGACTTCGGAACCGGGGCGGTGGTCAGCGCTGGCGGCACGGACGGTTTCGTGGCCGCGCTGGACCCCGACGACGGCGCCACCCGCTGGGTGGATGGCTTCGGTGGGGCCGACGCCGATCACGCGAGCGGTGTCGCCGTGGACGGAGACGAGATCTACGTCGCTGGCGACCATCGAGGTCCGTTCACGTTCGACGGGAGCGTAGGGCACGACGGCGAAGGTGATGGGGTCGTGCTCGCCTATCGCTCTACTGGGACTGCGGCCACTCGACGTTGGGCGTTCGAGCTGGGCGGAGCCGGTTTCGACGCGGTCGACGCAGTCGCCGTGTCGCCCGATGGGACGCGGGTCTGTGCGGCCGGTTGGTTCAGCGCCTCCGTGACTCTTGGTGGCACCGGTGTGGCGAGCGCCGGCGACGTGGATGGAATCTTGCTGTGCCTCACCGCGAGTGGGTCGTACGATTGGCACACGACCCTCGGGTCGGCGGGGTACGATGCTCTCGCGGGCGTCTCCTTCGGCTCGGACTTCGTGGCCGTCACGGGGATCTTCTCCGCCGATACGAGTTTCGGTTCCACTCCGCTGAGCTCGGTCGGAGGTTGGGATGCGGTCGTCGCGGCCGTCTCCGTCTCGGGCGCGCCCCTTTGGGCGTCGAGCATTCCCTCACCAGGAGACTTCGACTACGCCCTCGACGTCCAGGTCGGCCCCACCGATCGGGTGACGATGGTGGCGATCATGCAGGGTGAAGTGAGCCTGCCCGGCGCGCCGCTCGCTCACGCGGGCGGACAGGACGGCTTCATCGGCACTTGGTCGCGGGACGGCAGCCTCGCCTGGGCGCGACTCTACGGGAGCAGCCTCGACGATGCCCTGATCGGACTCGCGTACTCCCCGGGGGGCGAGCTCTGGGCGGTTGGCGAGTTCCACCTGACCGTGGACTTTGGTCTCGGTCCGTTCACTGCGGCCGGGGACTACGACGCCGTCGTGCTCCGCTACGCTCCTTGAGCGGGGGTCTTCTGCCAGTAGGCAACCGGCCACCGAGTCGCAGCCAAGCGGATGGGCGTGGTGACGGCCAGCGCACTACGAAGGTCGTGCACCGCGCGACGACATTCGGGGAAACCGTAGTCGTCGAAGACCACGAATCCCCCTGGTGAGAGCTTCGGATAGAGGTGTTCGAGCACTTCGGCCGTGGAGCTGTACAGATCGGCGTCGATGTGGAGCAACGAGACGCGCTCGATCTCCGTAGACGGCAGCGTTTCGTGGAACATCCCCTGGACGAGCCTCACTCGATCGTCGAGGAGGTCGTGCTGTGCGAAGTGGCTTCGAACGGAGTCGATGGAGCAAGCGTACCTGCCCGCCCATCGTGCGTCGTCCCGTGCCTGCGGAGCGCGCGCGAACCTGGAACCCAGCAGGTCCTCGGGTGCCGGACACCCCTTGAAGGAGTCCAGGGCCCACAGGCGTCGCTCCCCGCCTCCGAGCGCGCGCAGCAGCCCGGCCAGGTACACGCTCATACCGCCCCGATACACCCCCGCTTCGACGAAATCGCCCGGCACCCCTGCGCTGAGCACCTGTCGCGCCAGCGAGTCCATGAGCAGCATCCGGGCTCGTCCGTCCCATCCGATGAGGGCACCGGGCGCCGGGTTGGCCACGGGTGACCACACGGGAAAGGCGCCCGCGCTCAGCGAGTCCCGCAGGGCGTCCAGATATCCCTCGGGATCCCGACTGGGCACCGGCGCCCTCCGCAAGAGCCGGGCCCTGCGGTGCCAGGCGAGAGCGAGCGCGATGGCCTCCGCTCGCACTCTCAGTCGCTCGAGGGCACCGTTCGGTCTTCTCTGCATGGTCCATTCGCTCCGCGAGGCGTCGAACGCACGACTCTGGGCCGCGGCCTCGGCGAGAGTCTACGCGGCGACCCACCGCCGCCACTGACACGTGGGCAGCCGGTTGCCTGAGCAGTGCGATGCGACCCTCGGAAGGTTCATCGAGCTCCGATGCGTGCGAGGCCGAGTCGAGTGCATGGTAGCCCAGGAAAGCTCGAGCGCGACCGCCAACGGCCGGGGGGCAGACCGGGGCAGACACGTCTCGACGTGTCGCGCATGGCGTCGGGGTCTTCCAGGCGCCGGGGGGGCGGTCATGGAGGCACGCACGCGTTCGACGACGCCTTCTTGGCCGCCGATGGGGCGCGCGACTGTGCGCGCATGTTCAGACGAGGCTGATAGCATCGGGGAGTGAGCCCCCAGGAGCCCCGTCGGCCTCGCTCGCTCGCCGGCTTCCGCGCGATGCACGCCACCTGGGCGGAGCACTTCGGGGCGCTCCGAGAGCTCGAGCGCGTGCTCGCGCGTCCTCCGCTCGCCGTGGGGGGAGAGGCGGTCCTCGTGCTGCCCTCTTTCGCGCGCCCGCAGAACCTGGACCTCGCGGTGCGGCTGGCGCTCCGCGCGCGCTCCATCGGAGAGATCCGGGTCGTCGACGATCACCCGGACATCCAGGTCGCGCGCTGGATCGAGGTCCGACACCCGCGGCTCTCGATCCACCGGACGCGCGGACGGGTCGGTCCGGTGGCGCGCTACCTGGAGGCGCGCGCGTCGGGCGCGGCGCGGGTCGTGTCGGTGGACGACGACCTCTTCCTCACGCCCCGGATCCTCGACCGCCTGGTCGCCCGGCTGGACGCGTCGCCGCACGTCCCGCACGGCGTCTACGGTCAGCGCTGGGGCGGTGATCGGTTCGAGGACAACCTCGCGCGCTTCGACGGGGAGGTCGACCTCTTGAACCGCGCCTACGCGTTCACCGCGGCCCACCTGAGGCGCTACTTCGAGCTGCTCGATGCGCTCGGGATCGACCTCGACGATCCGCGGGCTTCACAGGCGCTGGACGACGACATCCCCCTCGCCTTCGCCGGCGAGGGACGCCCGCGTGTGCACGACCTCGGGGCCTGGCTGGACTGCCCGACCGAGCGCGCGGGCATGGCGCGCTGGCGTCGCGACGACGCCGAGGCGGTGCGACGCGCGCTGTATCTCCGCCTCCGCGCCCGCGCCTCGTTCGACGGCGAGCCTCGCGGCGTCCCCTCGAGGGCGCCCTGGTCGGCTCGTCGTCTGCCCCTCGAGTGGATCTGGAGGCGCCGTGCGCGCTGAGCGGTGGATGCTGGCCGTCGCCTGGCTCGTCCCGATCTCGCTCTACGTGTGGGTGCAGCAGATGCCCCAGCCGTTGCTCGACGAGGTCGTGCACGCGGAGCAGGTCGAGCTGTTCCTGGACGAGGGATGGGCGCCGCATCCCCGCTTGACGATGGTCCCTGGCCTTCACGTCCTCGCGGCGGGGCTCGCGAAGCTCACCGGCACGCGCTCCCTCGTATTGCTGCGAGGGATCGGGCTCGTGGGCGCGCTCGCCTTCTTGCTCGCGGGCTGGGCCCTCGCCCGCCGCCTGACGCCCGGCCGCGTGGCTCCGCGCACGCTTCAGCTCGCCACGCTGCCGCTGGCGGCCCCGCTCTTCCCGCTGTTCTACACCGACGTGCTCGGGGCGGCGCTGCTGCTCGGGGCGTATGTCGCCACGCTACGCAGGCGCTTCGTCCTCGCGGCGCTCGCCTGCGCTTCGATGGTGCTGGTGCGTCACAGCCTCGCCGGCTTCGTCGTCTGGCTCGTCCTCGTCGGGGTGGCCGAGAGCCCGCGCCGGTGGCGCTCCGTGCTGCCCCTCGCCGCGCCTCTGGCGCTGTTCGGAGCGCTGCTCTTGGCCATGGGAGGCGCGACCTTCGGTGATCACGAGTTCCACCCGGAGGGGCTGAGCGCCGGCAATCTGCCGTTCGCGGCCTCGATCGGCGTCGTGCTGTTCTTGCCGAGCCACCTCCTCGCGCTGCCGAAGGTGTGGGCGCTGCTGCGTGACCGGCCCGAGCAGGCGGCGCTGCTGATCGCGGTGGGGGCCTGCCTGGCGGTGGGCGCCACCGCCGACCACCCCTTCAACGCTCGGGACATCGACTACACCCTGTACAACCGGTGGGTCGAGTGGCTGTTCGACACCGCCACGGGTCGAGGCGTGCTCTTCGCGGCCAGCATGTGGGCGCCGCTGTCGTTCGCCACCTTCCGGTGGAGAGCGTCATGCTTTCCGTGTCTCTTCGCCCTGTTCGCGATCCGCATGGCCAGCTCGTGGCTCGTCGAGCCGCGATACGCGCTCCCCTTCGTCGTGCTCGTCCTCGTCGCCCGTGAGGAGGAGCCGGCCTGGCTCGAGTGGTCGACCGTGCCGCTCTACGGACTCGGCACCCTATGGCTGTTCTCGGGCGCGGTGTCCGGACAGTGGTTTCCGCTCTGACGCGGACCTTGCCGTGCGATCGCGCCTCTTGCATATCGGCCCTGTCTTCGAAGGGGAGTCCGTCCATGGGCTCACGACACGCTCCGCGTGCGCACTACCACTGGCCACTGCCGTCCTGGCCTTCGCCGGGACGGCGTCTGCGCAGACCGAGCTGGAGCGGGCGCGCGCGGTCTTCGAGCAGGCCGCCGCTCACTACGAGAACCAGAACTACGCGCTCGCCTGTAGGCGTTCCAGGAGTCGTACGATCTCCTCGACGGACACCCCCGCCAGGCGCTGGTCCTCTACAACGTAGGCCGCTGCTACGAGGAGCTGGGCCGGTTCCGAGACGCGCGCGACGCGTACCAGCGATACCTCCGTGAGGCGGCGGACGACGCTCAGGATCGCGGGCAGG
>JAYZQJ010000022.1:0-64304 GCA_036149055.1 Myxococcota bacterium
ACGGCAACGTGAGTGACTTCATGCACGACCTCGACCTGCTGCTGTCGAAGGAGGTGAAGGCGTTGCGGTCGGCGGCGCGGGGCGTGACGTGGGAGCCGGGCGAGCTGTCGGTCGTGCAGCTGCTGGATCGCGAGGCGCTGCTGGAGAAGATGGCGTACAGCATCGTGAACCCGGTGGCGTCGGGCCTCGTGTGGCTGCCGCACCAGTGGCCGGGGGTGACGGCGTCGGTCGAGGAGCTGGGCGAGAAGGTGCTCGAAGGCGAGCGCCCGCCGGGCCGATCGCCGAAGCGGTGGCCGGAGAGGGAGTCGATCCAGCTGACCTGGCCGGATTGGTTGGCGGACGACGTAGACGACGCGCGGTCGCGCATCGAGGCGCACGTGGAGCGGATGGTCGAGGAGGCGCACGCGGAGGCGAAGCGGCGGGGCTGGAAGGTGATGAGCGCGCGGCAAGCGAAACGCGTGTCGCCCTATCGCGCGTCCCGAACGCCAGAGGAGCCCGGGCGTCTCCGCCCCCACATCGCGGCCGGCTGTCCGCAGGTGCGGCGCGCGGGCAAGATGCGCCTGAAGGCCTTCCGTGCGAGCCACCGCGAGTGCAAGCAGCGCTGGTGCGCGGGCGACCGAGAGGTGGTCTTCCCGGCGGGCACGTACTGGATGAAGAAGCATCACGGCGTGCGCACGGAACCCTTCCCCTGACTGCGAGTGGGATCGCGCGCCCTTCAGACGGAGCCCGGCGGCCTCTGGCCGCCGGGCTCCGTCTGACGTTCGAGATCGAGGGCGCGGATGTCCCCGAAATGGGGTACTCGGAGCGCTCCATCGTCGTGCGATCTGCGGCGCAACAGCGAGGGTCACGCCAATTCGCGCCAAGCTCGTGTCTTCCGACTCGAGCTTTCGCGGCCGGTACCTGGTACCGCCCGTGCTGTCGGCTTTCGGTACCAGGTACCGGCGGGGGAAGCGCGCGGGAGTCAGAGGAAAGGGTGCAGGGCTTCGGGCTGCTCGGGGACGCGGCCGGACCACCAGCGGGCGAGGGCGAGGACGATGAGGGCGGCGGCCCCTGCGGCGAAGGTTCGGGCGATGGCGGTCTCGAAGATGGGGAGGGGCTCGCCAGTGATGCGGAGCGCGGTGGCCGCGGCGACCAGGGTCGTGAGGGCGGCGCCCCCCAGGAGGGTGCCGCGGCGGGTTCGGCCGAGGGCGCGCGCGCGGCGGAGCCAGAGCCAGAGAGCGCCGGCCAGCGCGACGAAGGTCAGGCCGCCGAGGGCCCGGGTCAGCTCACCGGTCGAGCGGCCGACGTGCCAGCCGCCGGCGAGGATCGCGACGGTGGCGGCGGCGGCGGCGAGGAGGACGATGTCGTCGAGGCCTCGCGCCCAACGGGCGATCTGGCCGGCGCCGCGAGAGATGGCCGAGGGGGCCGAGCCCGCTGCGGCGATCGCGAGCACCAGGGCCAGCGTGCCGATCGGGGTGGAGAGCGCGGTCCAGGCCCACGGCCACACGTGCTGTTGCGCCGCGAGGTTGGCCACGTCCGTCGTGCCACCGAACGCCGCCGCCGCGCCCAGCGCCACCGCGAGGCCCAGTACGGTGCCCAGCGCGTGGGTGGCCGCGAGCGCGCGACGCCAGAAGCTCTCGCCCACGGTCGCCAGCCACGCCGCGCTGACCCGCAGCGCCATCGCGGCGAGGAGGAGCGCCTCCAGCGGCATCACCAACCACCCATGGCGCGCGAGCACCGGCCACGCCGCGAGGAAGGCCGCGCCCAGCACCCAGCGGCCGATGCGATGGGCGCGCAGGGTGCGGGGCCGCGACAGCACGGCGCGCGCGGTGGCACGGGCCCGACGCGCGACTCCGTCCACCGCCGACGCCGATGGGGCCAGCAGCAGCGCCAAGGCGAGGAGCCACGTGAGCGCGACCACCGCGGCGGCGATCACCTCGGAGCTGGGCCCCTCGGCGGTCTCGCGCAGCGGCAGCGTGACCTCGAACGCGATCGGCTCGCCGCGGCGGGCCACCCGGAGCGTCGCCTCCGCGTCACCCGGCGCCGGGATCGCGTCGGACAGTCGGTGCAGTCTCACGCCGTCCAGCTCGAGCAGCCGGTCGCCGACGATGAGGCCCGCCTGCTCCGCGACCGAGCCGGCCAGGATCATCTCGATCGGGAGCCCGGGATCGCGAGGCGGCTCCTCACCGAGCACCAGCCCGAGCGCGTCGATGGTGCGCGCCGCTCGTCGGGCCCGCGCGAGCTCCGCGCCGACGCCTCCGTCCTCCGGCGGGTGCAGGTCCAGCACCTGCTCGCCCGATCGACCGACCACTTCGTGCCGGCCCTCCGCGCCATCGAAGGCGACGACGACGCGCCCCCGAAAGGTGCCGCGCTCCTCGACCGCGCCCATCGAGACGTCGTCGAAGCGCACCTCGATGGCGTCCGCCGCGGTCGCGCGCCCCTCCGCCAGGAGCACGATGGGCCGAGGGCTCGCGCCCGGCAGGTGGAGCTGGCCCTCGAGCCGCACCCGGGCGGCGCGGCCCGGCGGGAACCCGGCCCCGGTGATCGCCAGCGTCCGCCCGGGCTCCACCCGCCGCGGCGCCACGTCGTCGACCGACAGCAGATCGGCCTCGAGGCTCGGCTCACACCCCGAGACGAGCGCGATCGCGAGCAGCGTCACGCGGAGCGGCGTCGAAAGAGGGAGGGCGTGCACGGCGGCCCCCGAGACATCCCGCGCGCACACGTCTCGGGTCAAGAAAACGGCGTATTCGCGGGTACCTACGCGATTGACACCCTCGGGCTGCGGTGCTACTCGCATGCCACCGCGCCCACCCTCGACCACATGGGGTGAGGGGTGGCACCAGGGCGGTGATGGACGAGCTTCGACGAAGGATTCTCGCGCTCCTCGAGCGCGTCCGAGAGGGGGAGGGCGCCCACGTCGCGGCCGACGTGGCGGAGACCCTCGAGATCTGGCTGACCAGCGGTCTGCTGCCCCTGCCCAAGACCCTCGAGAAGCACGCCGAGCGCCTCGGCGCTCTCCTCGGGCTGCTCGCCCGCGCCGCGCGACCGGAGCGAGAGGACGAGGGCTACGCCGGAGGCATCCCGACCGATCGCGATCGGGCCGGGCTGGTGGACGCCATGCCCGCGAACCGACCGATGTCGGTCGAGCCGACCGAAGAGGCCGCTGCCGAGCCCGAGCCCGCTGCCGAGCCCGAGCCCGCTGCCGAGCCCGAGCCCGCTGCCGAGCCCGAGCGCGAGCCCGAGGCCGCTGCCGAGCCCGAGCCCGCTGCCGAGCCCGCTGCCGCTGCCGAGTCCGAGTCCGAGTCCGCTGCCGAGCCCGAGCCCGCTGCCGAGCCCGCTGCCGCTGCCGAGCCCGAGCCCGAGTCCGCTGCCGAGTCCGAGCCCGCTGCCGCTGCCGCTGCCGAGTCCGCTGCCGAGTCCGAGCCCGCTGCCGCTGCCGAGCCCGCGCCCGCTGCCGCTGCCGAGCCCGCGCCCGCTGCCGCTTCCGAGCCCGCTGCCGCGCCCGTCGCCGCTGCCGAGCCCGCTGCCGCTGCCGCTGCCGCGCCCGCTGCCGCTGTCGAGCCCGCCGCCGAGCCCGCCGCGGACGTCGTGACCAAGTCCGCCGAGGCGCCGAGCTCCGAGCCGAAGAAGAAGAAGCGCCCGAGCGCGCGCAAGAAGAAGACCGACGCGGGCGCGAAGAAGAAGTCCTCGAAGAAGACGACGAAGAAGGCGGCCAAGAAGACCACGAAGAAGGCCGCGGCCAAGAAGGCCGACGGATCGAAGAAGCGTCCGAGCGCGCGCAAGAAGCGTCCTTCGGCGAAGCGCGCGACCACGAAGCCGGCGGCCGAGAAGGCGGCGGACGCGGGGGCCTCGAGCCCGAAGAAGAAGCCGAAGGCGAGCGGCAAGAAGCGCCCGAGCGCGCGTCGCAAGGGAGATGACGGCTGAACGTCAACTCTCGCTTGACATCCGGACCGGAACGGAGCATCACTCCGGTCCCCCGGGGCTGTAGCTCAGTTGGGAGAGCGCATGAATGGCATTCATGAGGTCAGGGGTTCGATTCCCCTCAGCTCCATCTAGCCCGGACGCCCGCCTCTGAAGAGCGCGGGCGTTCTGCTTTTCGGGGGTCCCGGAGCTCGGCTCAGACCAGGGCCCAGTCGGCCGGGTCCGCCTCGTCGAGCGCCTGGCGGGCGGCCGCGGCGTCGGTCGCGATCTGCGCCTTCAGCGCCTCGATCCCGTCGAACTTCCGCTCACCACGGATGCGCTTCACGAACCCCACGCGCGCGTCGCGGTCGTAGAGGTCGCCGTCGAAGTCGAAGAGGTGGGCCTCGACCGAGCGACCGGCGGCGAAGGTCGGTCGCACCCCGAGGTTCGCCACCCCGCGGTGCAGGTCGCCGTCCACGCGCATCACCACCGCGTAGACGCCGTCGGCCGGCAGCAGCACGGGCTCGCAGTCCAGGTTGGCGGTGGGGAAGCCGATCGTGCGGCCGCGCTGATCGCCGCGCACCACTCGGCCGCCCGCGTCGTGCACCCGCCCGAGGAGGCGGCGCGCGGCGTCGACCTCGCCGGCCTGGACGAGCCGGCGGATCCGGGTCGAGCTCACCACCCCGCCCTCGCGCTGCACCGGCGGCACCGTGCGCACCTCGAAGCCGTGCGTCGCGCCCAGCGCGCGGAGGGTGTCGACGTCTCCGCTGCGTCCCTTGCCGAAGCGGAAGTCGGGGCCCAGCACCACCCCGGCGGCGCCGAGCCGATCCACGAGCACCTCGCGCACGAAGGCCTCCGGGCTCATCGCCGCGAGCGCCTCGTCGAAGGCCAGCACCTCCACCGCGTCCGCGCCGAGCTCGCGGAGCAGCTGCGCGCGACGCGTCGGCGTGGTCAGCAGCGGGGGCGCCTTCGACGGCGCGAGCACGACCGCGGGGTGCGGATCGAAGGTGAGCGCCGTGACGTGCGAGCCCAGCTCCCGGGCCGCCGCGAGGAGCGCGCGGTGGCCGAGATGGACCCCGTCGTGGTTTCCCGGGGTGACGATGGTGCCTGAAACGTCGCTCATCGCGCCGGCCCCATGCTGGAGCAATTCCGGCCGAGCGCAACCGGGTCAGCGACAGCAGCTGGCCGGCATCAGGAAGGGGACGCAGAGCGGCGTCACCGCGCCGTCCTCCCCGACCGCGAAGTCCACGCCCGGCTCGAGCATCTCCCGCACGCCTCGCGCGGCGCCCTCGCCGGCCAGCACCGCGAGGTCGCGGAGCGGGCAGAGGGGGAGATCGCACAGATGCGCGACCGCCTCGCAGCACGCGTCGGGCACCGGCATGTAGGTGACCGTGTCGGGCATCATGGTCGCGGCCCGCACCGTCGTCTGACAGGACGCCACCCCGTGGCCATCGGAGGTGTCGTCGAAGGCGGGGCTGTTGGACCCGTCGGGATCGATCACCGAGAAGCGGCCCGCCGGGCCCTGCGTGCACTGCTGGAGCGTGCCCGAGTCGTCGCACGCGGCGAGCGGCGCCCGCGGATCGCCGCAGCCGGTCAGGGGGTCCGCGTCGAGCTGGCTGATGGCGATCGGGTTGCCGTCCTCGTCCAGCGCGTTGGGGCGGTAGACCGGGTCCGGGCAGCCGAGCTCGTTCGGGATCGACCACGCCTGGCTCGAGAAGGTGCCGCCCTCGATCACCCAGTCGTTGTCGGTCCGCCCGCGCACGATTCCGTCGACGACGCTGTCGGGGAGGCCGGGGTTCTCCTCGACCACCTGGGCGCGGAAGTCGATCGCCGCGCCGCCCGCGATCCCGGAGAGCACGTTGACGTCGTAGTTGCCCGTCGGGATCTCCTGACAGTCGACGGGGATGCGCTCGTAGACCTCGGCCAGGTTGCCCGGGGTGATGTAGGGGATGTTGCAGGACGGGTTCGTCGGGTCGAGGTTCACCGCGACGATCGGCGGGACCGCGATGTCGATGCTCGGGTCGAACGTGTCCTTCGCGCCGGTCTGGCTCGGCCGCGTGGTGGCGACGATGACCGCGTCGGGCACGCGCGCGGCGAGCTCGATCGGGTTGCGGGCCCGCCGCAGGATCACCACCGGGTGGTTCCACTGGATGCCCGCCGTCGCGCCGAGCACCGGGTGCGGGTCCTGCCTTCCATCGCGGTTCGCGTCCACCGGGAGGATGAACCAGCCGAAGCCCGACGGATGCGCGTCGATCGCCATGCCGGCCGCGTCGAGCGTGTCGATCCAGTCCGGCTGCTCGGGGTCGATGAGCCGGAGGCGCATCTCGGTGAGCTGCCAGAGCTGCGTCTCGCGCATCACGTCGTCGGTGGTGGTCGGCAGGCGCGCCTCGGAGCTGAGCCCGCGCGTGGTCTCTCCCAGGCGGGACGCCGGGAGCTCGGTGTTCACGAGCGCGGCGAGCGCGACGGTGACCCCCTGCACGACCTGACCGTCGGGGCGGTCCTGCACGCTGCCGAAGCGGATGCGCTCGAACTGCGGCGGGTCCTCGGACGTGTTGACGAAGGCGCCGCCGGCCAGGTCGCCGCGGGTGGCGAGCCGGGTGACGCCGAAGAACGGGTTGAAGTCCTGGTCGCGGTCGTAGAAGCCGCGGACCTGGTAGTCGACGGTGGCGCCGCGCCCGTCGGCGAGCGCGATGTCCGGCCAGCCGAAGTCGACCGAGCGCGTCACGACGACTCGCTGATCCTCCGGCGTCGGCTCGGCGGGCAGGCAGTCCTCGAGCTCGAAGATCTCGCGGCCGGGGATGATGAGCACCGTCTCGGCGCTCGTCGCCGTGCCGCTCGGCGGCGGCGGGTTGTCGGAGAGGAAGGCGAGCAGGATCACGTTGCCGAGCACCGCGGAGGGCACGTCGCCGTCGTAGGCGCAGCGCGGGCGCGGCCCGGCGTAGAGCACGGTGCCCTCGATGCGGCCCGTGATGTCGGGCGCCGAGCCGCCGATGTCGGTCTCGGGCGGATCGCAGCCCAGGGTGAGGAGCGAGAGGCAGAGCGCGGCGGTGGAGAGTGTGCGAAGCATGGCTCAGTACCGGAAGGTGACGTGGCCCATGAAGCGCCGGTCCATTCGTTGTCCGAACGGATGCTCTCGGTGCGCCATGAGGAGGTTCGTGCCGGTGACGGCGAGCTCGAGCTGGTCGTCGAAGAGGCGGTAGCCCACGCGCGCGTTCATCACCGCGTACGAGGGGAGGGAGAAGGTCTCGAAGGCGGTGCCGCCGCGCTCGGTGTCGAGCACCTGCTCCACCCAGACCTGGTCGCTGACGAAGTGGAAGTCGACCGCGAGGTCGAGGCCCAAGGGCGAGCGGTACTGCACGCCGGCGTTGACCTTGTGCGCGCTCGTGCGCTGGTCGAGCTCGCGCCCCGCCAGCGCCTGATCGCCGAGCGGCGTCGTCTCGTGGATCGCGTAGTTGGCGTAGATGTCGAGGCCGGTGACCGGGTAGACGCGCACGCCGATCTCGCCGCCGATCTGCTGGAAGTCGGCGTCCTCGTTGTCGAACTGCAGCTGCCCGAGCGGGAACGCGGCGAGCTCGGGGTCGTAGGCGAGCCGCGGGTCGTTGCGGAAGTCGTAGAGACGGTACGCCGTGTTGCGCGACAGGAGGATCTGGTCGAAGACGAGGTTGTAGTAGCCGTTCAGCTCGAGCGCGAAGTAGTCGGTCTCCTGCAGCATGTAGCCGAGCTCGACCGAGACGATGCGCTCCGGATCCAGGTCCTGGTTGCCGATGCCGAACGCGGTCACGCCGCGCAGGGGCGTCGCGTTGGGCACGAAGAGGTAGGACTCGAGGAACGTCGGGCTCCGGAACGCGGTGCCGGCGGTGAGGCGGATGCTCTGCCGGGGCGTGGGGTGCACGACCACCGAGCCGCGCGGGGAGATCTGCGGCTCGGAGAGCAGCGGGTGCTGGTCGAGGCGCGCGCTGAGCACGACCTGGACGACCTCGTCGATCCGGAGCGTGTCCTGGAGGAAGACGTTGAAGTGGTTCTGCGTCTGCGTCTGGATCCCGGACACCGGGTCGCGCAGCCAGTCCCAGTCGACCTCCTTGAAGCGGTAGCCGACGCCGCCGATGATCGCGTTGTCGAGGCCGTCGACGATCTCGAACTGGTTCGAGTAGACGAGCTCGACGTCGACGATGTCCTGCCGGTTCACGCGCCCGATCTGCGCGCGGTCCAGGCCGCCCTCGCGGATCCCGGTCAGCCCGTAGTCGGCCTCGAAGTGGTTCCAGAACGCGCGCGCGCTCAGCCCGAACGCCGTCTGGGCCTGCAGGTACGTCTGGGTGAAGATGGCGTCCGACAGGAAGAGCTCGCGCAGGCGGCTCAGGCCCTGGAAGGCGCGGTCGCCCACCGCGACGCCGGTGCCGGCGGTGACCGAGTAGCCGTCGGCGATGCGGAGCTGCGCGTCGCCGCGGAAGTAGAGGCGGCGCCGACCGAGCTGCGGGTCGTTGGCGAAGGGCGAGACGTCCACGCGGTTCGGTCCCACGAAGCGCGAGTACTGATCCGACTCCTCCCAGCCGCCTCCGAGGCGGAAACGGAGCCGGTCGACACGCTGGGTGACCGTCGAGTTGATGCGGTACTGGCCGTGGTCGCCGACGCCGGCGCTCACGAAGGACCGCCCCTCGCCGATCGGGCGGGTGATGATGTTCACGATGCCGGTGAACGCGTCGGCGCCGTAGAGCGCGGAGGCCGGGCCTCGGATGACCTCGATGCGCTCGACGTCCTCCATGCTGATCGGGATGAGGTCCCAGAGGGTCGTGCCGAGGAAGTCGAGGTACACCGAGCGGCCGTCGATGAGCACGATGGCGCGGTTCGACAGGCGCTGGTTCAGGCCGCGGATCGAGACCTGGACGTCGCCCGGGCTGCTCATCATGAACTCGACGCCGGCGACGCGGCGGAGCGACTCGCCCATCACCTGCAGGCCCGAGAGCCGGAGGTCCTGGGCGGTGATGATCGTGGTCGAGTTCGGCGCGTCGAGCGGGTTCTGGGCCGCGCGCGAAGACGAGACGACCTGCTCTTCGTAGGTGTCGCCCTCGCGCTGCTCGCCGAGCTCGAGCGCCTCTTCGCCTTCGGCCTCGGTCTCGCCTTCGCCCGACGCGATCTCGCCTTCGCCGGTCGCCTCGCCCTCGGTGGTCTCGGTCTGGCCCTCGGTCGACGACTCCTCCGCGGCGGCGATGCGGCGCTCTCGCAGCGCGGCCGCCAGTGCCCGCAGCCGCTCGGCGCGATCCCGCAGCGCGTCGGACTGCGCGGACTCCGCGAGGGCCTCGATCTGGGTGGCCGAGTCCTCGAGGGCCGCGATCTCTTCTTCGCTCGCGACCGGCGCCGTCTCGGGCGTCGGCGTGGGCGCGACCTCGGCCTCCACCGGCGCCGGCTCCTCCGACGCGCGCGCCTCGACCGCGGCGATGCGCGCCCGGAGCGCGGTGAGGTAGCCGTTGACCTCGGCGCGATCGGGCGGGTCGCTCTCGAGGTAGCGCTCGAAGTAGTCGACGGCCTCGTCGTAGCGGCCGGACTCGGCGTACGCGCGGCCGATGTTGTAGAGCACGTTGGGGTGCGGGAGGATCTCGTAGGCCTCGCGCAGCTCCGCGACCCCCTCGTCGACCTGCCCCTCGGCGATGAGGGCCATGCCCGCGCGGAAGTGGCGTCGCGCCTCGGTCCGCACGTCGGCCCGGAGCGGCGCGCTCACCATGAGGACCAGCAGCCCGGCTCCGGCGGCCGCAAAGGCCCCTCTCCACCTTCGTCTCTGCATCTCCCCCCCGACTCGCCCTCACATGTTCGACGGAGCCCTCAGTAAGGGTCCAGTTTGTAGCCCTCGACCGGCGCGTCGCCGCCGCTCCGATCTCCGCCCCGGTCTCCGCTGCGCCGTACGCGCCGACGGTTGGGCCGCACCACGCGCGTGCGCATCGGCTCGAGCTCGGCCTCCACCTCCAGCCGCTCGCCGGTGATCACGCGGGTCACCGAGTAGTCGCGGTGGCCGTCGAGGCTGAAGACGAAGGTGACGCGGCGCCCCCGCTCGGCCTGCTCCCCCGTCCACTCCACGTCGGCCGGCGTCGGCCCGTACTCCCGGTCGGCCACCGCCACCGTGGCGCCGGGCGGCTCCGAGCGCAGCACGACGAGGGTCGTGGACACGTCGGGCGTGGCCGGCGTCTCGACCGTTCGGGGGGACGTCCTGGGCGCGTCCGTCCCGGAGGGCGAGACCGCGGTCGACGTCGTCGGCGTCGGGGCCTCGGGATCCGGCGGCTTGGTCAGCCACGCCACGAACCCCGCCCCGATCAGCGCCAGCACACCGAGCCCCGCGAAGACCCAGGGCGTGCGGTTCGGCGCCTCGGCCATCTCCACCATCGGCGCCATCGCGGGCGGGACCGAGCCCTGGATCGTGGGCGCCGCCATCTCGCCGCTCATCGCGGCGTCGTAGCGCCCCGTGCTGCCGAGGGGGCCGATCTCGCCGCTCACCCCCAGCTCGGTGCTGTGCGTGATCGAGAGGCCCACGTCGCTCGCGAGGTCCTTCAGCGCGGCGAGCATCGCGTCCATGCTCGGGAAGCGATCTTCGGGGGCCTTCGCGAGCGCCTTCAGCACGATCTGCTCGAGCGCGGGCGGCACCACGCGATCGGCGTCGCTCATCGGCGGCGGCGCCTCGTGCACGTGCGCCATCAGGATGTTCACCGAGTTCGGCCGGTCGAAGGGGACGCCGCCGGTGAGCATCTCGTAGAGGATCACGCCGAGCGCGTACACGTCGGCGCGGGCGTCGACCTTCTCTCCCCGGATCTGCTCCGGGCTCATGTACTTCGGCGAGCCCATGAAGAGCCCGGTCTGGGTGAGGTCCTCGCCGGTCGCGTCGAGATCCTTCACCAGGCCGAAGTCGAGCACCTTGACGAAGTCGCTCTCGTCGCCGTGCTTCATCAGATAGACGTTCGCCGGCTTGAGGTCGCGGTGGATGACGCCGAGCGCGTGCGCCTCCCGCAGCGAGCGGCAGATCTGACGCGCCACGTGCATCGCGCGCGCCGGCTCCATCGGCCCCTCGTCGCGCAGGGCGCGGTGGAGCGTGCGGCCCTCGAGCAGCTCCATCGCGATGTAGTAGATGTCGTCGTCGGTCCGCCCGTAGTCGAAGATCGTGACCGTGTTCGGGTGGGTGAGCTTCGAGCAGGTGGACGCCTCGAGGAAGAAGCGCTTGTGGAACTCGGGGTCGGTGTCCCCGCTGTAGTTCGGGTTCAGGACCTTGAGCGCCACCTCGCGCCCGAGCGGCGCTTGCTCGGCGCGATAGACCTTGCCCATGCCGCCGCGCGCGATCATCGACACGACCCGGAAGCGGTCGTTCACGACGCGGCCGATCAAGGGGTCGGGGCCCTTGCCCGGCATGGTCTTCGTGGTGCCGGACGCGACCGGAGGGTCCGCGGCCGCCGCCCCGGGCGAGCCCGCCCCCGGGGACGCCGCTCCGCCGGCGCCGTCTTCAGCCACGCTGCTCACCCTTCACCCCAGACCCCGAGGGGAGGCGTCGTCGCCCCCCGCGCCGGAAATTTACCCCGTCCCGAGGGTCGCCGTCGAGTGGCCGGTGGAAAGGGCGGCGGGCGGGTGCTTCTCCTGTAGTCTCCCCGCCATGACGCGGTGGCTCGCGATCACGATCGCTCTCGGCCTCGCCTCGTCGGCGTCGGCGCAGGAGCCACGGCGCTGGACGGGGCACCTCGTCGGTCCGTCGGCCCGGGCCGCGCTCCGGAGCCCCGACGTGGACGCGCGCGTCCGCGCGGCCCGGCAGCTCGCTCGCCGGGGCGAGGCGCGCCGGACGGTGCTCGCGCTGCTCGAGGCCCTCGAGGCCGAGGAGGACGTGCGCGCGCGCCGGGCCCTCTTCGAGGCGCTCGCGCGCCGCGGTGACGAGAGCGCGGTGGAGCCCCTCGCCGCCCACCTCCCCGACTGGGGCCGCGAGGATCGCGCCGCCGCCCTCGCCGCGCTCGGCGCGATCGGCGGTGAGCAGGCGACGCGGGTGCTCGTCGAGTGGCTCGGCGCGGCCGACACCGGCGACGCGTCGGCGGACGCGCTCATCCGGGTCGGGGCGCCGGCCGTGCCTCACCTCATCCGCGCGCTCGGGACGCCGGTCGCGGCGCCCGCGGCGGCGCGCACGCTCGGCGCGATCGGCGACGCGCGGGCCACCCCGGCGCTCGTGCGCGCGCTGCAGGGCGCGCCGCCCCTCACGCGAACGGCCATCGCCCAGGCGCTGGGGCGGCTGCGGGACGAGCGCGCGAGCGCCGCGCTCCTGGCGCTGCTGGAGGATCCGGCCCCCGCGGTCGTCGCCGCCGCGCTCGACGCCCTCGGCGCGATCGGGCACGCCGGCTCGGTCGCGTCCATCCGCGCGCTCGCCCTGCGCGGTCCGTCGGAGCAGCGGGCCTCGGCGCTGGCGGCGTGGCTGCGCATCGCGCCCGCCGAGGCCGCGCCGGAGCTCGTCGCGCTCGCGCGAGCGGACGACACGCCGGCGCTCCTTCGGCGGGTGATCCTCGACGGCGTGCTCGCCACCCCGCACCCCGCGTTCGCGCCGCTGCTGATCGCCGAGCTGGACGGCCCCTCGGGCGACGCCGCGGCGGACGCGCTCGCCCGGCTCCCGCTCGGGGCGGGGGTGGGGCCTCTCCTGACCCGGGCCGAGACGGAGGAGGGCTTCGACCTCCCGCTGGCCCTGGCCATCCGACGCCACGCGGCCGCGATCACGCCTGCGATGACGCGCCGGGCGCGCGCCCACCTCCGCGGGCGCCCCGGCTCGACGGGCGCGGTGCTCGCGGCCCTGGCGCGCGACGAGGCGGTGGTGGATCGCCTGGTCGAGGGGCTGTCGTCGACCGCGCCGACCGAGCGGGCGCACGCGGCCCTCGGTCTCGAGCTGCTCGGCGCGGCGGCGTCGAGCGCGGCCCCGACCCTCGCCGGCCGGATCGCCGAGGAGCGTGACGAGGCCGCCTTCCGGGCGATGGCCACCGCGGCGCTCGCGATCGGGGCCCGGGTGGATCCGGCCCGGATCGACGCGCGCTGGTGGGACGCGGCGACGGCGCCGGAGGCGCTCTGGCTCACCGCCGACGGGCTGCGGGAGGCGGCGCCCCGGACGCGGCGGCGGGCGCGGCGGGCGATGAGGCGGGCGCTCCGGGCCCCTCGGCCGCGCGTCAGGGCGGGCGCCGCGCTGGCCCTCGCGCGGGCCGGAGAGCGCAGCGCCTGGCGCGCCCTCGTCGCCGCGCTCGAGGACGACAACCCCTCCGTCCGGCTCGCGGCGGCCCGCGCCCTCGCCTCGCTCCGGGTGCCCGAGGCCCGCGCGGCGCTCGAGGCCCGAGCCCGCGTGGAGACGTCGGCGCCGGTGCGCGCGAGCCTCGCGCAGGCGGCGACCGACGCGCGCGCCACCCCGGCCACCCTGGCCGGAGACGAGATCCTCTACGTGCGGGTGGTGACCGCGCCGGGGCTCGCCCCGCGCGACGCGCTGATCGTCGACGTGGTGCTGCCCGACGCGCGTTGGCTCCGGGTGGCGGCGCTGCCGGACGGCGCGGTGCTCGTGCCGGAGCTGCCGCACGGCGCCGCCGAGGTGGACGTCCGCCTGTGATTTGCGCCCGACCACCCCGCCGCGCACAGTGGGGCGTGCGTTCGACGTCGCTCGCGCTCCTCACGCTGGCGCTGACCGCCTGCGCGCCGTCGGGCGACGATCCCGCGAGCCGGCTCACGTTCCACGCGCCCGAGACCGGCGAGTACCGGCTCGGCTACCTCGAGCCGCCCTGGGAGCTCGTGAGCGCGAGCGGCACGAGCGCGCTCCTGCGCATCCCGTCGAACCTCATGCTCGCGACGGGGCTCGACGCCGGAGAGGGCAAGTACGATCTCTCGGTCACGGTGGAGCCCGGCGCGGCCGAGGCGCGCATCGAGCAGGAGCTCCGGATGGCCGCCGCCCGCGGCGAGGAGGTCTCCGCCGGGCCGCGCGTCGTGTCCCTGGCCGGCGGCGTGGTGGGCCGCGAGATCCTGACCCAGCGCAGCGATCCGATCGCGCGGAGCTTCCGGATCGTGGTCGCGCCGGTGAGCGGCGGCCGCGTCCTCCGGCTCGCCTTCGGCGCGACGCCCTCGCTCGACACGGCCGAGATCGACGCGATGATCGCCCAGGTGGAGATCGGGCCCACCCCGTGACGCGCGCCCTGATCGCCATGCTCGCGCTGGCCCTCTGGCCCGCGACCGTCGACGCGCAGGAGAGCCTCGGCATGGGCCGTCGCCTCGGGCGCCCCTCGGTCCGCGCCCCCGAGCCCGAGGCGCCGCCGCCCGCCCAGCCCGACGCCGATCGCTGGCCGGGGCCCCAGATCCAACTCGGCTACGGCTACCTGAAGCTCGCCGACGGCTACGGCGGGGGCGACGCGCACCTCGCCGATCTCTCGGTGTTCATCCAGTGGCCGGTGACCGAGCTCCGCGTCGCCCTCCGGGGGCAGGTGGGCGCGCGCGACTACAGCCTGGGCGGCGACGATCTCCTCGCCGTCGCCTCGGTCGAGATCGGCTACCAGCTCACCGGTCTGCTCGATCCGCTCGTGCCCCACGCGTCCCTGGTGGTCTCCTTCGGCGGGCTGGTGGGGGAGCGCTTCGAGACCACCGTGGCCCACGGGCTGGGCGGCGCAGGCCTCGAGCTCGGCGCGGCCCTGCGCCTCTATCGCAACCTCCACCTCCACGCGGCCTTCGGCTACCAGCGCTGGGAGATGGACGGGGCCGCGTTCGACGTCTTCACGTTCCGCGTCGGCGCCGGGTTGTAGCTGGCGCGGCATCACGGTTGACCACCGAGGGCTCGGTGCGGCATCGTCGCGCGGTGGAGGTGCGTCCTTGGTTCCCCCCGAAGGCAGCGAACCCGACACGACCCAATCAGAGCCTTCGTTCGAGCAGATCCTGGCGCGTCTCCAAGAGGTCGTGGAGCGGCTCGAGAGCGGGGAGCTACCCCTGGAAGAATCCCTCACCGTGTTCGAGGAAGGGATCCGCTTGTCGCGCGCCGGCGCCAAGCGCCTCGACGCCGCCGAGCGCCGCGTCGAGGAGCTCCTCGGCGACGGAGAAACTCGCCCGATCCCCGATGAGGATCGGTAGACTCACGATCCGGAGCAACGCAGCGACATGAGCTACGCGATCAGCGTCCCCACGCCTTTCAACGACATCTCCGAGCTGGCCGAGAACTTCGCGTCGCGCGTGGACGACGAGCGCCTGATGCTCCCCCACGGCGACGAGGTCCCCGAGGGAGAGTGGGTCCAGTTCGCCGTCACCCTCGCGGACGGCAGCGCCGCCCTCTCCGGCCTCGGCCGGTGCACGGGGTCCTACGACAACGGTGAGGAGCGCGCGCCCGAGCACCGCTTCGACGTCGTGATGGACTCGCTGCAGCTCGAGGAGATGGCCCAGATCTACTTCGAGCGGATCCTCCAGGTGCGCGCCGCGCAGATGGGCGAGGAGCCGCAGACCGGCGAGGTCGACCTCCCGGAGGAGCCGGTCGACGTCGACGCGCAGGTCGAGGAGATGGCCTACGCCGGCTCCGACGAGGTCGTCCCCGTGGCGGCCGCCGCGCCGGTCGAGACGGTGGCCGAGCCGCCCGCCGACGAGTTCGGCGGCGAGGCGACCCAGGCGGTCAGCTTCGACGAGCTCGCCGAGGCGGCCGAGGCGGAGGCCCTCGAGGCGCCGATGGCCGAGCCGGTCGAGGAGCCGGTCATGGAGGCGCCGGTCGTCGACGAGACGGCCACCCTCGACGCCGAGTACGCGGAGGCCGCGGTCGACGCCGACGCCTTCGTGGAGACGGCGGCGGCCGAGGACGTCGCTTTCGACGCCGGCGAGCCCGACTGGGAAGAAGGCGACGCCACGCAGTTCGGCGACATGCCGGAGGCGGAGGCGGAGGAGGCCGCGGCGCCGATCGCGCACGCCGCGCCCGCGCTCACCGCGCCCGAGGAGTCCAACATCTACGAGCTGCCCCCGCCGAGCGCGCCCGGGCAGCTCCCGTCGCCGCACGCCAACGGCGCGACGCTGACCCGCCGCATGCTCCAGGCGACCTGGTCGCCCGAGCCGGCGCCCCGGCCGGATCCGAGCCCGTCGAGCGGGTACTTCCAGTACGCGGCCGGCGGGCTCCCCCAGCCGCCCACCCCGCCGCGGCCCGAGCTCGACCCGAGCCTCCACGTCTCGCCCGCGCCCCGGCCGGGAGACGCCCACGCCGCGCCCGAGGCGTTCGCCGAGGCGGCCGAGCCGCAGGCGGCCTACGAGGAGCCCGAGGCGTACGCCGAGGCCGAGGCCTACGGCGACGAGGAGCAGGCGGCCTACGCCGAGGCCGACGAGGCCGTGCCGGTCGACGACGCGTTCGACGCCGAGGGCGGCTACGACGAGGCGCCGGTCGAGGCGGTCGAGGAGGCCGAGGAGGTCTACGACGCGGAGACGGTCGAAGGCGAGGGCCTCGAGGTCGACGCCGCGTTCGAGGATCTCTCCGGGGGCGAGGCCTACGAGGAGCCGCCGGTGGAGGCCGCGACCCGCGAGGTCGACCTCGGCGATCTCCCGGACCACGCCCTGTCCCACGACGACGAGACGTCGCAGGTCGAGCTGCCCGAAGAGCAGCAGTAGCGCGACTACTCGCGGACGGATGTCCCGACGTAGCCCAGCGCCTCCAGCTGGGCGCGCAGCTCGTCGTCCACCGTGACGCGTCGGGCGCGGTGACGGGCGCGCGGTCGATGCGCGCCGTCCCGTGAGGCGTCGAGCGCGAGCCCGAGCAGGCCGCGCATGTGGGCCAGCGCGCGCGGGCGCTCCGCGGAGAGATCGCGGGTCTCGCCCGGATCCGCCTGCAGATCGTAGAGCGCGTAGCGGCCGCGGGAGCGGGCGACGAGCTTGTACCGACCCGAGGCCACGCTCCGCCAGTGCTCCATGAAGCCGGCGACCGAGAGCGGGGGCGCGTCCTCGCCGTCTCCGCGCAGCGCGGGGAGCAGGGATCGACCGCTGAGATCGTCGGGGATCGGCTCGCCGAGCACGTCGAGCACGGTCGGGAGCACGTCGACGAGCCCCACCGATCCGTCGAGCCGCGCCGGCCGCAGCCCCGGCACCCGGACGAGGAGGGGGACCCGGACCAGCTCGTCGTAGAGGCTGTGGCCGTGACCGACGCTGCCGTGATCGAACAGCTCCTCGCCGTGGTCGGCGGTGATCACCACCATCGTGTCGTCGGCGAGGCCCCGCCGCTCGAGCCCGTCGAGGATGGTGGCGAGCTGCGCGTCCTGGTAGCTGACCTCGCCGTCGTAGAGCGCGACGAGGTGGCGGCGATCGCGCTCGCTCAGCCGGAGGCCGCCGGTCTTGATGCGCTCGAGCAGGGTCGCGTCTCGCGAGAAGTCGACCGGCCCGTGGTAGGGGTCCGGGTCGTACATCTCGACGTACTGCGCCGGCGGTCGGTAGGGCACGTGCGGGTCGATCGCGTGCACGTAGAGGAAGAAGGGCTGGTCGGCCGGGCGCTCGTCGAGCCACGCGAGCGCGTCCGCCGCGACCAGCTCGCCCCGCGTGCGGCGGCCCTCGCGAATGTAGTTGACCCAGTGATCCCAGCCGCGCCGGAAGCCGAAGCGCCGCGACACGTAGCCGTTGGCCACGAACCCGGCGGTCGCGTAGCCGCGGTCGTGCAGGATCTCGGGCATGAGGCGGACGGTGGCCGGGACCTCCGAGGCGTCGGCGAAGGCGGTGTGCTCCCACGGGAGGAGGGCGCTCATCAGCGTCGCGACGCTGGGCTTCGTCCAGTTCTCCTGCGAGCGCGCCTGGGTGAAGGTGGTCGCGCCCCGCGCGAAGCGATCGAGCCTCGGGGTCCGGACGCGGCCCTCCGGCGCGTAGGCCCCGAGGCGGTCGGCGCGCAGGGTGTCGATCAGGTAGACGAGCACGTGACGCGGGCGGCGCAGGTGCGCCGGCGGCCCGCCGTCCAGGGTGACGATGGCCGGCTGATAGAGGCGCACCGCCGTCTCGGCCCGAAGCTCGACCTCGTAGAGATCCCCCGCGACCCGGGCGAGATCCACGTCGAAGCGGCGCGGCCGCTGGCTGGCGTCCACCCGCGCGAGGCGCGCGGCCTCGCCGGTCTCGCCGCGCCCCCAGATCTCGAGCACGCCGCCGCGGGCGACGCCCCGGAGGCGAGCGCCGGCGGGCGGGATCATCGGGTGCGCGACGCCCCAGCCCGCGGGGAGCGCGAGCACCGGGACGCCCTCCTCCTCCAGCGCGGCCGGGCGCGCCTCGCCCGCCTCGCCGGTCCCGAGGCGCACCCAGTCGACGGCCAGCCGCGCGCGCAGACCCGGCGCGAGGGTCCGGCTCCGATCCATGCGGAGCAAGAGCTCGTGCTCCCCCGTCGCGAGCTGCGCGGCGGTCAGCGGGACGCGCGCCACCTGCCAGGTCTCGGGCTCCAGCTCGACCGCGGCGATCTCGTCGCCGTCCAGGTAGAGCCGGGCCGTCCCGGGGCGGAACGACGTCAGCCGCACGGCGAGCTCCGCCGCCTCGCCCTCTCCGGGCAGCGCGAAGCGAGCCCGGCGGTGCGTCGTCAGGGTCGCCAGCGCCCCGGCCACCTCGCGATCCGGGCCGAAGCCGCTCAGCCAGCCGCCGGCGGTGTGGCGCGCGCCCATCGGGTGCCCCAGCTCCACGTGGAGCGCGCCCCGGTGCCGCCAGGTCGTCCGCTCGAGGTGCCGCGCCAGCGCGTAGCGGACGCGCGGACGATCGCCGTGGGCCGGCGCGGTCGCAGCCCGGGCCGCCTCGGGCGCCGACGGAGGATCGGCGCTCGCGGACGCGCAGGCGGCGAGCAAGACGGCGAGAGGGGCGACGAGGGCGACGCGGCGCATGCCACGAATCTACGGAGCCGGCCGCGGGCGACCAACTTCGTGGGAGGTGCAACGCGCGCGGCGCCCGGGGCCACTCTCCCGGGCGTGCCGTCAGCGCAGCGTGACCGACACCGTGACCTCGCCGGCCGGCGGGATCGGCAGGGGGCGGGGGATCGGCGCGCGGCCGCCCGCGATCGGCTCGGCGGTGACGACGTAACGTCCGGCGGGCACCCCCGCGATCCGGCAGGTCCCGCTCGAGGTCCGGCAGCTCATCGGCGCGCCGTCGCCCTGCGGGGTGAGCGTCACGGTCGCCTCGCCGGGGGCGCCTTCAGCCGTGCGGACGCGCACGATGACGGCGGCCTGGGCGTGAACCACCGCGGCCGTCAGGGCGATCGCGAGGAGAGAGGCGAGGGCGAGGAGGCGGGGCAGGTGTCGGGGCATCTTGGCTCGGCAGCGAGGCTCGAGGGGGCGGGCGCTCGGGGCTCGGACGGCGGCGCCGCGGCGACCATTCACCTCATAGCATGGTCGGGTGACGGATTCGTCCGTCGGCGGCCACCATTCGGGCCATCGCGCGGCGCCGTAAGGGCGCTGGAAGCCCCCTCACTCGTTTGTGATTCCAGGGCTTCCGTTGTATGAATGGCCGCCGAATCCGGGGGTCGACCCTCGGTGTGGGAAGTAGCGGGGAGCATCGGATGCGCCTGAAGACGACTCTTTCCTTGTCTCTCGGTCTCCTGTTGGCCGTACCGTTCATGGCGGTGAGCGGCGCGTATGCGCAGGACGAGTTCGACGAGTTCGACGACGAGTTCGCGGACGACTTCGAAGAGCCGGCCGAGACCGAAGACGAGGCGGAACCCGACGCGGGCAGCGGCGGGGACGAGTTCGGAGACCTGGAAGACGACGCGTTCGCCGAGGACGACGCCGGGGAGGGTGGCCTCGAAGAGGGCGACCTCGAGGGCGACGACTTCGGTGACATGGACGACGCGGGCGACGCCGAAGAGGCGGAGACGCCCGCGACCGACCGGGAGGCCGCGGAGGCCTACCGCGAGCGTCGCCACGTGCTCCACAACAGCTGGGGGGGCTCGGTCGGCGGCATTCACGTCGTCGACGCCGGCTCCGGCGCCGCGGCCGCGTTCCGCGCGCAGCTCGGCATCGACTTCTTCTTCGCCGACGGCTGGCTCACGCTGCCCGGCGCGGGGACCGACCAGAACCACAGCCACATCGGTGGCTCGCTCTCGCTGAGCTGGAACCCCTTCGACTTCATCGAGATCTTCGCGTCGCTCCGGAGCTGGGCGAACAGCAACGCCCAGGAGGATCCGAACCTCTTCCAGGTGCTGGGCGACACGATCTTCGGCATCAAGGGCTACTACCACTTCGAGAGCATCCCCTGGCTCACCCTCGGCGGTGACCTGAGCCTCGGCTTCCTCAACACGGTCGGCGACATCGGCCTGGTGGGGGACAGCACGAGCTTCGGCATCCGCGCGAACGCGACCGCCGACCTCCGGGAGCTCGAGAACGCCATCCCGCTCATCACGCGCTTGAACCTCCAGTACTGGTTCGACAACAGCGCGGCTCTGGTCGGCCAGGTCGAGCGCGCGCGCTACAACGCGCTGACCGACCCGCGGCCCTGCCCGGAGGATCCCGCGCTCGGCACCTGCATGGAGGATCGCCACCTGCTGACGCGGGTCGAGCGCTACTCGCTGCAGATCGACCGGGTCGATCACTTCCGCATCGCGGTCGGCGTCGAGGCGCCCATCCGCGTGATGGACGACTTCCACATCGCGCCGATCGCGGAGTGGGTGCTCGACATCCCGACCAACCGTCAGGGCTACAGCTGCCTCTTCATCCCCGGCGTCGGCACCCCCGACATGCCGGCGGTCGGCCAGGACGGCTGCCTCGACAAGCAGGGCTTCGACGCCTTCGAGCAGATCCTCACCCTCGGCGTCCGGGTCACCCCGCCGCTCCGCGGGCTCAGCATCTTCGCCGCGGTCGACATCGGCCTCACCGGCGTGAACACCTTCGTGCGCGAGCTCAGCGGGCAGGAGCCCTACGACGTGCGCTTCGGCGTCGGCTACGCGTTCGACACCGTGCCGCAGGTCCGCGAGATCGAGCGCGAGGTGGTCCGCGAGGTGGTCCGCGAGGCGGAGCCCGACCCGGTCGGCCGCGTCGTCGGCACCGTCGTCGAGCAGGGCACCGAGACGACCATCGCGGGCGCGGTCGTGGCCTTCCCGGGCCGCGAGCTCACCTCGCTCTACACCGACGCCACCGGCGGCTTCCGCACCTTCACGCTCGAGCCCGAGCAGGAGGTCCAGATGACCGTGACGCACCCCGAGTACCACGAGGGGTCGTGCAGCGGGACCATCCCGGCGGAGGGCGGCGACGTCGAGGTGCGCTGCGAGCTCGAGGCGCTCCCGCGGCTCGGCACCGTGCGCGGCCGCGTCACCGGTGAGGGCGGCGCTCCGGTCGGCGGCGCCACCGTGGCCCTCAGCGGTCCGGCGAGCCGCAGCCTCGTGGCCGGTCCCGACGGCGCCTTCGCCGCGCAGGAGCTGCCCCCGGGCACCTACACCGCGCGCGTCGAGGCCGAGGACTACCTCATCAAGCAGGAGACCTTCGAGGTCGTCGCCCGCGAGGAGGCGAACCCGGAGATCCAGCTCATCTCCCGCCCGCGCCGCTCGCTCGTCCGGGTCCGCCGCCGCGACATCATGATCCGTCGCCAGGTGAACTTCGCGACCGACAGCGCCGAGATCCTCCCGAGCAGCAGCCAGCTCCTCTCGGAGGTCGCGGACGTCATCATGCGGCACCCGGAGATCACCCGGATCGAGATCCAGGGCCACACCGACAACCGCGGCGGTCGCCAGCACAACCAGGACCTGTCCCAGCGGCGGGCCGAGGCGGTGCGCGACTGGCTCGTCCGCGCCGGCGTCGAGGCCAGCCGCCTCGAGGCCCGCGGCTACGGCCAGGAGCAGCCCCTGGTGCCGAACATCACCGCGTCGAACCGGGCCCGGAACCGCCGCGTCCAGTTCGTCATCCAGGAGCAGACCGAGGCCGAGTAGGCCGCCGACGCCTCGTCCCCGAGGCACGTCGAGACCCACGGGGTCGATCGCGCGAGCGGTCGGCCCCGTTCTTCTTCGAGGACGAGAGGGCTGGGGAGACGAGGAGACTGGAGACGGGAGAGAGTCGCGACAGCAGTCGCGACAGCACAGCAGTCGCCACAGCGGGGTGGCGCGGCGGCGTTCTCGCCGGCGCTCTCTCTTCGCCTCCCGCCTCTCCTCTCCCTTTTCGTCCTGCGCCCGTCCGGCCTCAGCGGTCGAGCACGCGGAGCGCGACGTCGTACGAGAAGCCGGCGCGCGCGAGCTTGGCCAGGTCCTTCTCCCGCATCTCCGCCCGCCGCTCGGCCGGGCGGTGGGGGCCGATGCGGCGCTTGCGGGCGAAGGCCTCGGCGGCGCTCAGCTCGTCGGTCCCCTCCTCCTCGAGGGCGGCGTCGACGAGGTCGCCGTCGGCGCCCTGGCGGGTGAGCGTCCAGCGGATGGCGCGGGCGCTCTTGCCCCGGCCGCGGAGGGTGCGGACGCGGCTCTGCACGAAGCGGGCGTCGTCGAGGTAGCCGAGGCCGCGCAGCTTGGTGATGACCTCTTCGATCAGCGCGCGCCCCTCCTCGGGGTCGGTGCCGTGCTCCTCGACGCTGCGGCGCACCCGCTTGTCGAGCGCGCGCCGCACCCGCTCGGCGGTGCCGCCATAGCGCTCGAGGTACCAGAGGGCGACGCGCTCGAGGTAGGGGAGGGTCGCGGGCTTGGGCTTCTTGCGGGGCACGGGGGCCTCATCGCGCGCGCGGCGGCGCGGTTACCAGCGGCGCCGGAGCCCGAGGGTCGCGAAGAGCAGGGCCGCGAAGGGCAGGGCCGCGAGGGGCAGGCCCGGCGAGCCGGGGCGCGCGCCGAGGGCGCTGACGCTGCAGCCGCCCGGCTCGCAGTCCAGCACCAGGCCGCCGCGGGGCGTGGGGTCGCACTCCCCGGTGGGCGTGCCGGGAGGGTAGGCGGCGCAGAGCCCCTCGACGTCGTCGGCCGCGAGGTCGCGCTTGAGGGTCTCGCCGGCGACCGCCGACGCGAACATCGTCGCCTCCGCCTCGGTGGAGTGGGCGAGCCCGAGGTAGTGGCCGAGCTCGTGGGTGAAGACGTTCTCGAGATCGACCGTGCGGCGGTCGACGCAGCCCGCGTCGGGGCAGACCCCGTAGGGCCCGCGCTGCTCGTTGACCTCCATGTCGGCGTCGAGGATCTCGCCGGTGCTGCGGCGGTGCCAGACCGTCGTCAGCGCGAAGGCGGCGGGGTCGTTGCCGCGCTCGGCCCAGTCGTCGACGAACATGATCGCGTTCACGTTGCCGCCGTCGTCCCGGTAGAACGGCGCGACGCAGACCGAGTCCTCGTCGAGGATCGAGATGTCGACGCCGACCGGCGTGCCGTCGCACTCGACCGCCTCCCAGGTGGCGATCGAGCGCCCGAGGATGGCCCTCACCTCCGCGTCGCTCAGATCCTGCGACGTCGCCTCGACGCTCAGCGCGATGCCGGTGCAGGGGCGCAGCCACTCGAGGAAGCGCTCGGGCGGATCGGCCGTGGGGTCGGGCAGGACGCAGGGCGCGCCCGGGCTCGGCTGCCGGCCGCTCGTGGTCATGCGACACCACGCCGAGGCGGTGGCGGGCGCGGCCAGGGCCAGCGCGATCAGCCAAGAGGCGAGCGCTCGCCTCACTCGCCGGACACCCGCGCGCCGATGCGCTCGCGCAGCTCGAGGTACGGCTCGGGGCGCAGCAGGGCCGGCGGGGCGGGGCCGAGGCGGCCGCCGCGGAGGCGCTCGACGAGGCTCATGCCGCCGCCGCCCGGGGCCACGGTGAGCGTGCCGCCCTGGTCCGAGACCGGCATCACACCCTGGCTCATGCCGACCGCGCGGAGGGCGCCGCCGCGGCGCTCGAGGAAGACGAGGTAGCGCGCCCCGACGGTGGGGTGGGGCTCGCCCTCGACCCGCATGCCGAGGTCGCCGATCACGCCGCCGAGGCTGCGCATCGTGAGCGTGCCGCCGTCGCCCTTCATCGACTCCTCCACCCGGAGGGCGTAGTCGGTGACGATCCGCCCGCGGTCGTCGCGGGAGGCCTGCGCGCCGGCGCACCGGACGAGCGCGACGTGCTCGGCCTCGTCCACCAGCTCGTCCAGGGAGAGGGCCACGGAGACCGTGGCGCCGGCGGGAGAGGCGATCGGAAGCACCACCGCGAGGGCCGCGCACAGCGCCCATCCAGCTCGTCTCATGCCTGCACCTTTTCGCACGCCCCGCGGGCCGTCAAGGCGGAGGAGATTGACACGGGCGCCCCACCTTTCGTACTCACGCCTCCATGATCCGCTCGCACCGCCTCTGGGCCGTCGTCTCGCTCGCGCTCGTGACCACGCTCGCCGCTCCCGGCTGCGACCTCACGCGCTTCACCGCCAACTCGACCGCGAACATGTTCTCGCGGGCCTCGGCCGGTCTGGAGCAGCACTTCGACTACGAGCTCGTCGGAGACGCGCTCCCCGGCAACATCCTCCAGCTCGAGGGCGTCTTCCGGATCATCCCGGACAACGAGCAGCTCGGCATCACGCTCGTGCGCGCCTACACGGCCTACGGCTTCGGCTGGGTCGAGGACGAGCTCCAGCGCGCGCAGGACCAGGGCGACCTCGACGAGGAGGAGCGCCTGATGGGCCGGGCCCGCCTGCTCTACACGCGCGGCCGCAACATCGGCCTGCACCTGATGCGGCTCCGCGACCCGGGCATCGACGCCGCGCTCGAGGGAGGCCACGAGGGCTTCGTCGAGTACATCGAGCAGAACTACACCTCGGCCGAGGACGTCCCGGTCCTCTTCTGGACCGGCTACGCCTGGGGCTCCGCCATCAACGCGGGCCGCGACGACCCCGAGATGGTCCTCATGCTGCCCTTCGCGCGGGCGCTCGTGGAGCGCGCGGTCGAGCTCGACGAGAGCTACTACAACTACTCCGGGCTGACCTTCCTCGGCGTGGTCAACGCGAGCCTCCCGGAGGCCCTCGGCGGCAACCCCGAGGCGGCCCGCGACTACTTCGAGCGGGCCCTCGAGGCGACCAACCGCAACTTCTACACCGTGCACGTCAGCTACGCGCGGACCTACGCGGTCGGCCAGCAGGACCGCGACCTCTACATCAACCTCCTCCGCGAGGTGGTGGACGGCGGCGATCCGGTGTCCGAGGCCCGGCTGACCAACCGGATGGCGCGCCGCCGCGCGATCCGCTGGCTCGAGCGGACCGATCAGCTCTTCTGATGAATGCGGAGCCGCCCGGCTCCGTCCGAGCCCCCGCCGAGCCAGGTGAATCACGCCCGGATTCGGGCTAGCCTCTGCCCCCGCCGCGCCTCGGAGCGGCGGGAAGACCCATGGGATGGTGACATGAGAAAGCGACACTTCTTCTTCGTGGCCCTGCTGGCAGCCGGGCTCACGATGCTGCCCGGCACGGCGCCTCGGCCGGTCGACGCGCAGGAGACGACGACCCTGCGGATCGCGACCCTGGCGCCGCGCGGCTCGTCCTGGATGCGCGTCTTCGACGCCTGGAACAACACGCTGCGCCAGCGGACCAACAACCGCCTGCAGCTGCGCGTCTACGCCGGCGGCACGCAGGGCGACGAGCGCGACGTCATCCGCAAGATCCGGATCGGGCAGCTCGACGGCGCGGCCGTGACCTCGACCGGCCTCAGCCTGATCGTCCGCCCCGTCCTGGTGCTCCAGGCGCCGGGCGTGGTCGAGAGCTACCAGCAGCTCGACCGGGCGCGCGCCGCGATGAACGACGAGTTCTCGCAGCAGTTCGAGTCCAACGGCGTGAAGCTCATGGGCTGGGGCGACGTCGGCGAGGGCCGCATCTTCTCCAACCGCGCGATCAACCGCCCGCAGGACCTCCGCAGCGTCCGCCCCTGGGTGTGGCGTGACGACAGCATGTTCGGCACCTTCCTCGAGGTCATCGGCGCCAACGGCGTCCGCCTCGGCGTGCCGGAGGTGCTCCCGGCGCTCAGCACCGGTCAGATCGACACGGTCGTCGCCTCCGCCACCGCCGCCAGCGCGCTGCAGTGGCACACCCGCGTGACCCACGTCACCCAGCAGGCGAACAGCTTCCTGATCGGCGCGACCATCATCTCGAAGCAGAAGTACGACTCGCTCCCGGCGGACCTCCAGCAGGCGCTGACCGAGACCTCGAACCAGGCGCACGAGACCCTCGTCCGCCGCATCCGCCGCGACGACCAGCGCTACTACCGCGCGCTCACGACCCGCCACGGCATCACCGCGGTGGACACCAGCGCGCACGAGAGCGAGTGGCGTGACGCGGCCCGTCAGACCCGCGAGCGCCTCGCCGGGCGCCTCTACCCGCGCGAGCTCATGCAGCGCGTGATGGCGGCGGCCCGCGGCCGCTGACCCCCGCGCGGTCCTCGAGAGCCGGTCTCCTCACGGAGGCCGGCTTTTTCTTTTCCGTCGGTCCGTCGGAGACTCGCGTTTCCGCCGCCCCGTCGGGTACCCTCTCGCCTCGATTCACACGAGGCGTTGGCTTTGCAGGCACTGAAGCGATTCGACGATGGCATCGCGCGCGGAGAGGCGGTCCTCGCGACCCTCTTTCTGCTCTCCATGATCCTGGCGGCGTCGATCCAGGCGGTCTTCCGCAACCTGGCGGGCGCCGAGATCGAGTGGGCGAACGAGGCGCTCAGCTCCCTGGAGTGGGTCGACCCATTCCTGCAGAAGGGCACGCTGTGGCTGGCCTTCCTGGGCGCGTCGCTCGCCACCCGCGAGGGCCGGCACATCGGGATCGATCTGCTCCCGCGACTGGCCCCGAAGAAGGCGAAGCTGCTGATGCGCTCCATCGCGGCGCTCTTCTCTTCGGTGGTGAGCTTCTTCCTCGCGCGCGCCTTCTGGGCGGCGGTGCTGGTCAACGCCGAGGAGCGCCCCGCGACCTACGAGGTCTTCGGTGACTCCGGCGCCCTGCACGTGTGCGACGCGACCGCGGCGCAGGTCGCGGACGCGAGCCTCGAGATGCCCGGCATCTTCTGCGGCGTGCGCTCGGCGCTCTCCGGCGTGGGCGTGCCGGTCGAGACGCCCGAGGCGGCGCTCCAGCTGATCGTGCCCGTCATGTTCGTGGTGATCAGCGCCCGGCTGCTGGCCAACGCGGTCGGCGCGATCATCGAGCTGCGGACCGGAGGCGGAGAGCCCGAGGTCGTCCGCAAGGACGGCGGCGCGAAGAAGGGGGAGGGCTGACATGGACCCCCTCTTCGTCGTGCTCCTGATCCTCATGGCGTTCCTCGGGGCGCCGCTCTTCGCCATCTTCGGCGCGGCGGCGATGATCCTCTTCGCCGACAACGGCACCATCACCAGCGTCGCCGTCGACGTCTTCAGCGAGCGCTTCGCCGACAGCCCGACCCTGGTCACGCTCCCGCTCTTCACCTTCGCCGGCTACCTGATGGCGGAGGCCGGCACCCCGCAGCGTCTCGTCCGCGTCTCGCGGGCGCTCTTCGGCTGGCTGCCCGGCGGCCTCGCCGTCGTCTGCCTCTTCGCGTCGGCGTTCTTCACCACCTTCACCGGCGGCAGCGGCATCACCATCGTCGCGGTCGGCGGCCTGCTCTTCCCGGCGCTCCTGCAGGAGAAGTACGACGAGAAGTTCTCGCTCGGGCTGGTGACCACGGGCGGCTCGCTCGGCCTGCTCTTCCCCCCGAGCATCCCGATCGTGCTCTACGCGGTCGTCGCCGGGATCCTGATCGACAAGCTCTTCCTCGCCGGCATCGTGCCCGGCCTGCTGACGGTGCTGATCCTCGTCGCCTACTCGGTGGTGGTCGGCAGCAAGCAGCGCCCCCCGAAGGAGGAGTCGCGCGCCGGGCTGATGCAGTTCCTCCGCTTCTGCGGCGGCGGCATCGCGGGCGCGATCGGCTCGGTGGTCGTCTTCGGCGGCCTCGGCGCGGCGATCTCGGGCGAGGGCACCGAGTGGATCGGCGCGCACTTCCAGCTGCTGCTCCTGCCGGTGATGCTCGGCGCCTTCTTCGCCGGCGCGTTCGCCACCCAGGGGGAGACGCGCGCGGCGGTGCTCGAGGCCTCGTGGGAGATCCTGCTCCCGGCGGTCCTCATCGCCGGCCTGATGACCGGCGTCCTGCGCATCCACGAGGCGGCCGCCTTCACCGCGCTCTACGTCGTGATCGTCGAGGTCTTCGTCTACAAGGACATCACGATCCGCGTCGACCTGCCGCGGGTGATCAAGGACTCGATGACCATGCTCGGGGCCATCCTGGCGATCCTCGCCACGGCCCTCGGCTTCACCGGCTACCTGATCCAGGCCCGGGTGCCCGAGCGCATGGTCGAGTGGATGGAGCTCTTCATCACGAGCGACATCGCGTTCCTCTTCGCGCTGAACATCTTCCTGCTCGTGGTGGGCATGCTGATGGACATCTTCAGCGCGATCGTGGTCGTGGTGCCGCTCATCGTGCCCATCGCGCGCCACTTCGGCATCGACCCCTACCACCTCGGGATCGTCTTTCTCCTCAACCTCGAGATCGGCTACCTGACCCCGCCGGTCGGCCTGAACCTCTTCATCGCCAGCTTCCGCTTCGAGAAACCGGTGACGAAGCTCTATACGGCCGTGCTGCCGTTCATCGGCTTCCTGGTCATCGCGCTGGCGATCACGACCTACGTGCCCGTCCTCTCGACGTGGCTCACCGGGCTGGTCGACACCAACGAGATCAGCGCGGACGAGCTCGACGCGATGGACGATCCAGGCGGCGGCGTCGACATCGACGGCCCTGGCCTGGACGACCTCGACGACCTGGGCGGCGACACCCTCGACGATCTCGACGACTTGGGTGGCGACACCCTCGACGATCTCGACGACCTCGACATGGGCGGCGAGACCCTCGACGACCTCGACATGGGCGGCGAGACACTCGACGACCTGGGCGGCGAGACCCTCGACGACCTCGACCCCGGCGGGCCCCCCGCCGAGGGCGAGACGCTCGACGACCTGTAACCCGCCCCTACAGCCGCCCCGTGATCGTCACGTGGGGGTAGCCGCTGCCGGCGAGGGCGTCCATCGCGTCGACCACCGACGCGTACTGGACGCCGTCGTCGGCGCTGATCAGAGCCGCGTCCTGGTTCGGGTCCAGCGCGCGGCGGTGGGCGAGGTGCTGGGCGAGCGCGTCGAGATCGTAGGCGCCGTCGCTCGCGAGCGGCACGCGCGTCTCGTCGCCCGCGTCGGTGAAGAGCACGAAGCCGTCGTGCTGCACGCGGACCGAGAGCAGGGTCGCCGCGCTCTGCTCGACCGGCTGGTCCACGTGGCCCGGCGCGTCCAGGTTGGCGTCCAGGGACGCGAGCTGGTTCCAGACCGCCGTGACGAGCAGGAACATGATGCAGCAGAGCAAGAGATCGATGAAGGGCACGAGCGGGATCTCGTGATCGACCGTCTTCTTGCCCCCGTGTCCGCCGTCGGTGCTGATGCTCGCCATGATGTCCTCTCCGCGGAGCGCCTCCGTCTGCCGCGCTCTTTGGTGTCCGGCGCGCCTCCGGGGTTCCAAACGATCTCGGGGCTGGTACTCTCACTGCGCCAGACCCCATGGATCCGCTGATCGGTACCGAGCTCGACGGTCGATATCGCCTCCTCGAGGCGATCGGCGAAGGCGCCATGGGGCGCGTCTACCGCGCGGAGCGGATGGACGGCACCGGCCTGGTCGCGGTGAAGGTCCTCAACGAGGATTGCACGCGCGAGGCCGACCTCCGGGAGCGCTTCGAGCGGGAGGCGCGCGCGCTCTTCGGGCTCACGCACCCCAACATCCTCGACGTCCAGGACTACGGCGTCATCGGCGGCCAGCAGCCCTACCTCGTCATGGAGATGCTCCAGGGGCAGAGCCTCGACGAGCTGGTGGACGCCGAGACGCTCGAGCCCGCGGTGGCGCTCGACCTCGGCCGGCAGGTGCTGACCGGGCTCGCCCACGCCCACGGGCTCGGCGTGCTGCACCGGGATCTCAAGACCGAGAACGTCTTCGTCGTGCGCTCGCCCGACGGGCGCCTCCACGCGAAGCTGCTCGACTTCGGCCTCGTGAAGTTCGTCGACGACGAGCGCTGGGGGGAGGGGCGGAAGCTCACCGTCGCCGGGTCGGTGATGGGCAGCCCCGCCTACATGTCGCCCGAGCAGGGCACCGGGGGGCCGATGGACGCCCGCTCGGACGTCTACTCGGCCGGGGTGGTGCTCTTCGAGCTGCTCACCGGCGCCTGGCCGTTCGAGGCCGAGTCCCGGGTCGAGATGCTGAAGGCGCACCTCCTCGAGCCGGTGCCGGCCCTGGCGTCGGCGCGCGCCGGGCTGCAGGCGCGGCCCGAGCTGGACGGGGTGATCCGGAAGGCGATGGCCAAGGAGATGGCCGATCGCTTCGCGGACGCGGGGCAGATGCTGGCCGCGCTCGACGCGGTGGCCAGCCCCGCGGCGTGGCTCGTGGAGGCCCCCGCGCCGGCGCGCTCCCCGGCCGGCTCGCTGCCGCCCCCCGCGCAGATGCCGCCTGCCCAGGCCGGCGCGTTCGCGGCGCCGGTGGCGATGGCCGCGTCGGCGCCGGTGCAGGCGCCCGCCGCGGCCCCGATGGCCGCCCCCCCTTCCCGACCCCCCGCCTCCGGGTCTAAGCTGCCCTTGATCCTCCTGGGCGCGTTGGTCGGGATCTGTCTGGTGGGAGCTCTCCTGGGCGGCCTGGTCATGCTTCTCGCGCCGTGACACGATTTCGTGACCCACGATCGGAAACCGGGAGGCGATCGTGGCGATGACGCCGGCATGAAGAAGACGCAGCCCAAGCAGCCGCCCCATCCCGGCACGACCAAGGACGACTGGGACACCTGGGAGGACGTGGTCGACACCTTCGTCCTCGAGCGCCCCCTTTCGGATCCGGACCTCGCGGCCGAGGTCCTCCTGGTCTGTCTCGACTACCCCCGCAGCTGGGGGGACTTCGTGGCCGGCCACTGGGCCACCACCGCCCCCACCCGCATCGCGGAGTGGTGGGAGCCCGGCTGCGGCTACCGCGAGGGGAGGGCGCTCGCCCTGATCGAGCGGTTCGTCCGCTGGATGCACGGCCGCGGCGATCTCAACCGCTGGCAGATCGACCGGCTCCTCCACGCCGTCGACGACGGCCGCGAGAGCGTGGGTCTGCCCCGCCGCACGCCGGTCTCGGCCTTCGAGAGGCCGGTGACGGCTCACGACGTCGAGCCGCTCGCCTTCCGCTTCGCCGCCAGCCTGCCCCACCCGGTGGAGCGGGACTTCGCGCCCGAGGTGGTGTCGATGCTGGCCGCCCACCTCGTCTACCAGCTCGGCGACGGGCGCTTCCATCCGTTCGGCTCGCTCGCGCCCGAGCAGGTCGCCGAGGTCTTCTGGAGCCCGCCCGAGGAGTCCGGCGAGGAGCCGGTCGACGCCGATCAGGCGGCCACCTTCTTCTCGGTCGCGGCCGCGTTCTACCGCTTCCTCGCCACCGAGCAGCGGCTCGAGCCCAGCCAGGCGCAGTACCTGGCCACCACCTTCAGCCGCCTCGCGCTCTCCACCCAGGCCGTGCTCGGCATGGGCCCCCGGCCTCGCAAGCGCTTCGCCTGCTGATCACGCCAGCGTCGGCCGCCAGCCGCGGTCGAGGAGGGCGAGCGCGATCCGGGCGAGGTTGCGGCAGTCGTCGATGCCCCGGTGGTGCCGTCCCTCGAGCTCCAGCTCGAGGGATCGCAGCATCGCGGGCATGCCGCCGCCGCGTCGACCGGTCACCTCGCGGAACGCCACCTTCAGGTTGATCCAGCGGCGATAGGCCGGCGGCGCCTCGAGCCCCGAGGTCTCGAGCTGCCGCGGCAGCATCGTCTTCAGGTCCCAGTCCCCGCAGGTGAGGAACGCCCAGTCGCCGCCCTCGAGGGGCAGGCCCTGGTCGCGCAGCCACGCCTGGTGGGCGGCGAAGGCGTCCGGGAAGGTCGGCGCGGCGTCGACCTCGGCCTGGGTGATCCCGGTCAGCGAGCGACAGAACGGGGTGAGGGCCGGGTGGCGCACCGGGCGCACGAACGACTCGTGCTCCGCGCCGATCCGGGCTGGATCGAGGCGGAGCACGACAGAGGGGAGCTCGCTGAGGCGTCGGCGGGGCGAAGTCGTCGCAGGTGGCTTCGAAGTCGAGGACGACGAGCGCGTTCACTCGACGCCGATGAACATCACCATCACGAAGACGATGATGCTCATCACCCCCCAGACGCCGGCGAGGAACGCGACGAAGAGGGGCAGGATCCGCTCACCGACGATCACCGCCGGCGCCAGCACCACCATGATCAGCGCGAGCAAGCCGCCCCAGAGGGGCTCGGAGTGCTCCGCGAACCACAGATAGCTCACCACCACGACCGACGCGGCCCCGGCGCCGAAGCCGAAGAGCGCGAGGAGGATGACGAAGAACTTCTGTCCGAGGCCGCTGAAGTGCGCGATCGCGGCCAGCAAGGCCGCCACGGCGACGAGGCCCCAGCCCCACACCCCGGACACGCCGACCGACAGGACGGCGGCGATCCCCATCGCACCCGCGAGGAAGAAGGTGAGGAAGAACTCGGGGTTGGCGAGGATGCCCTTCCCCTTGGCGATGGCTGCTTCGGTGCTCATGGATGCTCGCTTGGACTACTGGTTGCTCTGGTTCTGCAGCACCACGAAGTGCATGTTCGAGAACTCGGCCTGGCCGAGGGTATAGATCACTTCGGACAGGGTACGGAAGGGGGTCCGGTTGTCCGCGATGATTTGCACCGTGCCGGTGAACGGGCGCGACGGGTTGCGCGCCTCGATCAGCTTCAGCCGATCGCGGTGCTGGATCATGATGTTGTGGAGCGGGGTGATGAGGAACCCCGTGCCGCCGCCCTGCTTCTGGCTGGGATCGACCATGCCGTTGCGGAGCGTCAGGATCTGCCGACCGTCGACCACGATCTCGGTGCGGGACAGCTGCACGGGCAGCGCCTGCTCGAGGTTCGCGCGCGACGTGGAGTAGGGGATCTGGAGCTCCGCCGACTGCACGACGTTCGCGCTCTCCTGCGCGAACTGCATGATCATGAAGACCAGCAGGATCGTCATGACGTCCATCAGCGGGTAGATGTTGAGCGCCTGCTCGTCGTGCGGCTCGACCTTGCGCAGCTTGCGGCGGACGAGCTGCTTGACGGCCGACATCGAGGCCGGCTGCTCGTGCTCTTCGGAGGCTTTGGTTTCTTCCGCCATGCCGTGCCTCTATCGAACGCCCGCCGAAAGCAGGACCTCGGGGAAGAGCTCCTCGGTGCCGTCCGCGCGGAGCGCGTCCATCGCGGCGACGAGGTGCTGGAATTCCACCTCGGGGTCCGCGCTGATGATCACCTTGCGCTCCTCGGGGAACTCGCTGTGGACCCGGGCCGCGCACTGCGTGAGCCCGGGCCAGTCGTAGTCGCCGGCCCGGTTGGGCACCGTGATCACGCGGCCGCTCTGCGTCTGCTCGCAGCCGGGCGCGAGCTTGCCGCCCGAGCCGCTGACGATGACGCCGGTGCTGGTGATGGTGACGCTGAGGTTCAGCGTGCTCCCGGCGTCGTCGAGCTGGGTTCGTCCCACGCGCCGCCCGAGCGACGGGAGCTGGGCGTCGATCTGGGCGACCGCCAGCACCGCCTGCACGGTGGCGAGCAGGAAGATGATGATGTTCACGACGATGTCGAGGAACGGGACGATGTTCAGCTCGCCCGCGATCTCCGACGGATCGGGGTCGTGCGTCTTCGTCCGCTTCTTGACGTAGGCACGCTGCTGCGGGGTGAGCTTGGCCATGGGTGCGGCGCTCTACAGCAGCTCAGCGGCCCTTGAGGAGGAGCAGGTTCTCGAGCTTCATGACCGAGCGCTCCATGTCGTGCTTGATGCGCTTGACCATGCCGTGGATGATCAGGTGGAAGATCATGCAGAGCACGGCGATGCCGAGGCCGAGCGCCGTGTTCCACATCGCCTCCGAGATACCCGCGGACAGGAGCGCCGAGCGCTGCGCCGGGGCGGCGTGAGCGACGGCGCCGAAGGCGCGGATGAGGCCGGAGATGGTGCCGAGCAGACCGATGAGGGTCGCGATGTTGGCGAGCGTCCAGAGCGCGCCGACGCGCTTCTCGAGCTCGGGCATCAGCTCCGCCATCCGCTCTTCCATCGACGCGATGACCGCCTCCTCACCCCGGTTGACCTGGGTGAGACCGGACTTGACCACCTGCAGCAGGGGCAGCGGCGCCGCCTCGCACAGCTTGATGGCGCGATCGATGTTGCCGGCCTGAACCAGCTTGCGGATCTGCGCCATGAACTCCTGGCTGTTGACGCGGTACTTCGTGAGGATGAAGACGAACCGCTCCGCGATGATCGCCAGCACGATGGCCAGAACGGCGATGTTCACGAACGAGAACGGCGCCCCATCCATCATGGCGTGCCAGATTTCCTGCATCAGCGAGGCTCCTTTCGACCGCGTCCGGCGGTACCCAGCGACTTACGGGGACGGCTCTGGCTCTGTGCCGTTCTGAGTCCCCGGGTACGAAAATGTTCGTTCTTCAGTGGCAGCTGCGCGCGTTTTCCGTCGCCCCACCAGCAGGGCCGAGTTCTACCCGTCCGCGGGCCCCGAGGCCAGCGCGATCCGCACCCCGTGGTGGGGGACGGCGGACGATCTGAGAGGTCGACGAAGGAACGCATGACCGTCCCGGCATCACGCCGAAAACGACGACGGAAGCTACCGTAGGCATTCGAGGATTGTCAACGAGAGAGGCATCGGTCGCTCGTCCTCGACCAGGTACGGCGGGTCGCGGCGATCTTTTCGGAACCTCGTCGCGGTCGGGCACTCTAACCCGCCACCTCGACGCGCCCCGGCGGCGCGACCTCGGGGATACCTTTTAACCCCCTGCGCGATCACGGGAGGCGGGATCGATGACGACTCATCGCAGGCTCAACTCGCTGTTGACTTGGCAGACGGGCCCTGTATCATCGCTCGCGCTGTCGAGGTCGATCCCCTTCCGGGGTGGCCTGGGCCGCAGCGACCTCACTTCCACGGTAATGACTTGACCGGCGAGGCGCCGCGTGACTCTCGAGAGAGGACGCGGCCCCGCTCAGACGGCATTCGCGACCGCTCCGGTCGCTGAGAGCGTACTAGCAGGGCGCGACAGACGCGCAGGGTTTTGCAGGAGGACCAAGCATCATGGCTACGCTGGCGCATCACTTCGAAGAAGGCGGCTGGGGCATGTACCCCATCCTGGTGTGGCAGATCATCGCGATCGGCATCATCATCGAGCGCGCGATCTACCTGTACCGCAGCTCCATCAACAAGGACGTCTTCCTCGCCACGATGCAGAAGTGCATCCTCGCGGGTGACGTCGCTCGCGCCATCAAGCTCTGCTCCGCCGCGAACGCGCCCCTCGCGCGCATCGTCAAGGCGGGCCTGATGAAGGTGAACCGGCCCGACGCCGAGGTGCAGGCGGCCATGGACGAGGCGGCCCTCCGGGAGCTGCCCAAGATCGAGAGCCGCACCGGCTACCTCGCGCTCCTCGCCAACCTCGCCATGCTCTCGGGCCTGCTCGGCACCGTGACCGGCCTCATCGTCGCGTTCGGCGCGGTCGCCAACGCGGACGGCGCCTCGAAGGCGACCATGCTCGCGAAGGGCATCTCGGAGGCGATGAACTGCACCGCGTTCGGTCTGTTCGCCGCCATCCTCGCGCTCCTCGGCTTCGCCGTGCTCAACGGCAAGACGCAGAGCCTGCTCGACGACATCAACGGCGCGACCGTCCAGGTGATGAACCTGGTCGTGAACAACCGCTCCAAGATCAACCTGCAGGGCGCGTCTGCATGATTCGCGGCGGGGCCCGCCGTCCGGTGGGCCCCACCCCGACTCGATCGATCCTCTGACCCACGGAGTACGGACATGGGTGGCGTAAGCGTCGAAGGCGGACATGGTGGAAAGAAGAGCGTCGACAGCGAGATCCCGCTGGTCCCGTTCATCGATCTCCTCCTCTGCTGCATCATGTTCCTGCTCGTGACGGCGGTCTGGAACAAGCTGGCCCGCATCGAGACCAACCAGCAGCAGCCGGGTCAGAACGCCCCCATGGACCAGCCGCAGGAGGAGCAGATCCGGCTCTTCGTGCACGTGTCCCCGACGGGCTACACGCTCTCCGACACGGCGGGCGTGCGGATCCAGATCGACAAGAACGGTGACGTGTACGACCAGGAGGGGCTCCGCGAGAAGCTGCGCGACCGTCGGCAGCAGGAGCCCAACCGTCGCGACCTCATCGTGACCGCCGACGACGGCGTCATCTACGAAGACATCGTCTCCGCGATGGATATCGTCGTGGGCGAGGGATACGAAGACATGTCGCTCACGCCCCCCCAGATGTGAGCGAGAGGGTTTCTGATGTCGATTCACGCGCCCGGTAGAGTCCTCCTCCACAACATCCCGCTGAAGTTCGTCCACGATCGCGTGGCCGGCGGCGGACGGAAGGGTGTCGACGTCGCGATCGCGCTCGTCCCCTTCATCGACTTCCTGATCACCCTGGTCGTCTTCCTCCTCACCTCGTTCAGCGCCTCCGGCGAGCTGCTCGCGCAGCGACCGAACCTGGTGATGCCCACGGCGGCGAACGTCATCGACCTCGAGATCGCGCCCATCATCGCGATCGACCCGCAGATCGTGACGCTCGACAACCGCCGCATGGCGGACACCCAGACCCTCGCTTCGAACGCGCAGCTCGAGCGCATCGAGCAGCTCGTGACCGATCTCGAGACGCTCAAGCGCAACTGGTCGGTGCTCCACCCCCGCGAGCCCTTCTCCGGCACGGTCATCCTGCAGGCCGACCGGAACGTGGACTTCCGCGTGGTGAAGAAGGTGATGTTCTCGGCCGCTCAGGCCGGCTACACGAACATCAGCTTCGCCGTGAACCAGGGCGGCGGCGGCGGCGGCGGCGAATAGCCGTAGCCCCGTCGGCTCCGACCGACGGACATCATGACCGACCCCAAGGGCCGTCCTCCGCTCGAGCCCGCGCGTCCCGACGTCGCGGAAGGCGAAGGGCGGCCTTCTTACGCGCCCCGCATCCCCTGGAAGTGGATCGTGATCGTGCTCGTCGGCGTCGGCGGGACCTTCGCGAGCTACTACGTCCGGCAGGATCAGCGGCACGAGGCGCTCCGCACGCAGATGCTCACCCTCCACGAGGAGGAGCTCGGCGAGATCGCGGAGCGCTACCTCGGCTTCCGCCGCGAGCTGACCGAGCTCGTGATGGAGGCGGCCGAGGAGGGCGCCGAAGAGACCTACGTCGATCCCCGGCTCAACATCGCCGGGCTGCGCTCGGGCGAGGGCCTCTACCTCCGGATCTCCGCCGACTGGGCGGACAGCGCCGATCGGGTCGAGGGCGCGGCGATGGCCATGGAGTCGGACGCGATCACGCGCTGCCTCGGCATCGCCCCGATGAGCGCGCGCGGCCTCTGGGAGCGCGGTCACTTCCTCACTCCGGAGTACGTCGACACGATCCGCGAAGAGGACGAGGTGATGCAGCTCCGGGTGCTCGACGACCAGCTCGGGCGCCACGCCCAGGTCGACACCCCGGTGATCGCGAGCATGATGCAGGCGGACTGGTTCCTCCTGGTGCTCGAGCGCGGCGAGAACCGCCGCGACCACCCGGTCGACGTCTTCCTCTGGGATCTCGATCGCGACCAGCTCCTCCTCCGGAGCCGCATCCAGGGCCGCGGCCTCCTCGTCCCGGTCCGCATCCGCTTCGAGGGCGTCGACAACCCCCGCTACGAAGGTCAGCCCCAGGTCCGATCGGGAGGCGCCACCGACTGCTCGATCGCCTCTCAGATCCTGGCGCTCACCGGGAGAGAGGGCGTCGAGTTCGAATCGGGAGACGCCCTCGCCGATCCCCCTCCTTCCTCAGATCCCTCCGCTCCGGAAGCCCCCGCCGAGCCTTCGGATCCCGCCGAGCCTTCGGCAGACTCCCCCGAGCCTTCGGCAGACTCCCCCGAGCCTCCGGACGACTCCCCCGAGCCCTAGGGAGACGGGAGAGAGGAGGGGGGAGGAAATGGCGACAACAGTCGCCATGGACCGGCGTGGGCGTGGGCCTGCGCGTGGGCGTGGGCCTGCGCGCCGTATTCGGCGCGCTTCCTCCTCGCCTCCCGCCTCCCGTCTCCCTCTTTCACGTCGCCCCTCCCTTCCTCGCTTCCACCCTTCCTCGCTTCCTGCGAGTGCGAGTGCGAGTGCGAGTGCGAGTGCGAGTGCGTGGGGAGAAAACGAAAGGGGGCACTCAATCGCGGTTGGGCTCGAACCCGACCTTGAGGCGGCGGGCGACGGCGACCTGCTGGCGGCGCTTGTAGGCGTCGTGGGAGGCGTCGCCCATCTCGTTGGACTGCTCGGTCTCGCGGTCGATGATCTGGAACTCGGTCTGCCCGAAGATGACCGGGCCGAGGGCCCAGGCGGCGGGCGGGGCGGAGTCCATGACCTCGCGCGGGACGCGGACCGGCATGTCGACGACGAAGTGCACCACGCGGTAGCTCTTGGCGGTGAACTGGTTGTCGATGTGGAGGCCCTCGGTCTCCTCGAAGTCGGGGGCGAGCTGGGCCTGGGGCAGGAGCTGCGAGAGGTGCGGGTGGCCTTCGCAGGTGCGGCGGAACGGGAAGAGCGTGTTCGTCGACTCCTTCGGCACCACGTAGTTGAAGGGGAAGACGTGCCGCATCAGGTAGTTCATCGTCGGGAAGATGTCTTCCGGAGCGCGGGTGACGATGCGGAAGCGGAGCTTGTCGTAGATCTGAGCGGCGTGGGTCTCGGGCTTGCTCAGGAGCTTCACGTAGAGCGAGTCCTTGTTCTTCCGGCCGCCGATGAACTCGAGGATGGGGAAGCCCTGGGCGAGCATGCCGCCGATCACCCGGTAGACCTTCTGCTCCACGAGGTGGAACAGCTCCTGGTCGGAGATCGGGAGCATGAAGAGCAGCTCGCGGGCCTCGAGGTGATGGATGATGTGCATCACCTTCAAGATCGCGCAGGCGCAGAGCTGACGGTGGCCCTTGCTCGAGGCGAGCATCAGGAGCGCGGTCAGGTCCTTGTTCGCCACCGGCTTCGGGATCGGGAAGTCGAAGTTCCGGCGCAGGAAGCTGATCGCCGAGCTTTTGATCGCCTCGGCGCGCGCCCGATCGGCGGGCTGGTCCGGATCGAGCTCGTGGGAGCGGAGGAACTCGCGCGCCTCGTGCTCGTCCCGGAAGTTGAGCCGGTGCCAGTCGATGACCGAGCCGCCCCAGAGCACCAGACGGATCGCCTCGAGCTCGGCCAGGCTGAGGTGGTCGAGCGAGCGGAAGTCGTCGTTGGGCGGAGGGGTCGACATGAGGAGCGACCCGGACGGGTCAGGAGGTCGTGGAGCCGGACGTGGAGGTCGAGGCCTCGGCGGAGCTGGTCACGCTCGTGCGCCCGAGCGCCAGCGTACCGAAGAAGATCCCGAAGGTGACGCCGAGGACGACGAGGTTACCCCAGAACGCCCCCTGACAGCCGGCGAGGCTGAGACCGACCAGGGCGAGCGTGATGTTCGAGAGCTGCTTCGACACGGGCACTACCTCCAGCGCGCTCATCGGGGACCGAATCGGTCCCACCTCATGCGACATGTGATGAGTTGTCGCACATGGGCGCGCCCAGCGTCCAGTTTCTACCAGGCGGAGCCGTCCCTGACCACGGATTTTTGGGTGGCCTCGGGGCCGCTCCGCTCTTGCTTATCTGGGCCGACGCGCGAGACTACAGCGCGATGAGCGACGATCAAGGCGAGCGAGGAAAAGAGGAGGAGCTACCCCTCCTCCCGCTGCGGAATTCGGTCCTGTTCCCGGCCTCCGTGGTCCCCGTCAACGTGGGGCGACCGCGATCGGTCCGGCTCATCGAGGAGTCCTTCGGGCGCGACCGACCGACCATCGGCGTGATCGCCCAGAAGGCGGCCGAGACCGAGGACCCGGAGCTCGACGAGATCTACCCGCTCGGCACGGTCGCGCGGGTGCTCAAGGTCATCCGGCTCAGCTCCGGCAACTACTCGGTGGTGCTGCAGGGCATCTGCCGCATGCGCATCGTCGAGGCGCACGGGCGCGACCCGTTCCTCACCGCGCGCGTCGCGCGCATCCACGAGCCGCCGGTGAAGGACGTCGAGGTCGACGCGCTCGCCGGCAGCCTCCGCACCAGCGGGCGCAAGCTCCTCGATCTCCTGCCGCACCTGCCGCGCGAGGCGAGCGCGGTGCTCGAGAACGTGCAGGACCCCGGCGCGCTCGCCGATCTGGTCTGCTCGAACCTGCCGATCAACACCACGCTCAAGCAGGAGGTCCTCGAGGAGCTCGACGTGCGCGAGCGGCTGCGCCGGGTGAGCGAGCTCGTCGGTCGCCAGTCGCAGGTCTACGAGGTCAAGAAGGAGATCTCGACGATGGTGCAGGAGGAGATGTCGCGCTCGCAGCGCGAGTTCCTCCTCCGCCAGCAGATGAAGTCGATCCGGCGCGAGCTCGGCGAGGCCGACGACGACGACGAGATCGAGAACCTGCGCGACAAGATGGCCCGGGCCGACATGCCGCACGAGGCCGAGAAGGCCGCGCGGCGTCAGCTCCGGCGGATGCGCTCGATGAACCCGGCCGGCGCCGAGTACCAGGTGGCGCGCAACTACGTCGAGTGGATGGCCGACCTGCCGTGGAGCAAGAGCTCGCCGGTCCGGCTGGACGTCGGCGAGGCGCGGCGCGTGCTCGACGAGGACCACCACGGCCTGGAGAAGGTCAAGAAGCGCATCCTCGAGTACATCGCGGTCCGCAAGCTCAAGAGCGACATCCGCGGCCCGATCCTCTGCTTCGTCGGCCCGCCCGGCGTCGGCAAGACCTCGCTCGGCCGCTCGATCGCCCGCGCCACCGGCCGGAACTTCGAGCGCGTCGCCCTCGGCGGCGTGCAGGACGAGGCCGAGATCCGCGGCCACCGCCGCACCTACGTCGGCGCCTACCCGGGGCGCATCATCGCCGGCCTCAAGCAGGCCGGGGCCAAGAACCCGGTGATGCTGCTCGACGAGGTCGACAAGCTCGGCAACGACTTCCGCGGCGACCCCGCGAGCGCGCTCCTCGAGGTCCTCGACCCGGAGCAGAACTCGACCTTCGCCGACCACTACCTCGAGGTCCCCTTCGACCTCTCCCACATCCTCTTCATCGCCACCGCGAACCGCCTCGACACGATCCCGCGGCCCCTCCTCGATCGCATGGAGCTGATCGAGCTGCCCGGTTACACGCGCGACGAGAAGCAGGCGATCGCCAAGCAGTTCCTCATCCCGAAGCAGCTCAGCGAGCACGGGCTCACGCCCGAGCGGCTCGAGTTCGACGACGAGGGCGTGGACTTCCTGGTCGACGCGTACACGAAGGAGGCCGGCGTCCGGAACCTCGAGCGTCAGGTCGCGTCGGTCTGCCGCGCGGTCGCGGTGCGCATGGCCGAGGGCGAAGACGTCCAGCAGATCGCCGACCCGGAGTACGTGGAGAAGGTGCTCGGCCCGCCGCGGCACGAGTCGCAGCTCGCCGAGAAGGTGGCCCGCCCGGGCATCTCGACCGGCGTGGCCTGGACCCCCGGCGGCGGCGATCTGATGTTCGTCGAGTCCACCCGCATGCCGGGCACGGGCAAGATCCACCTCACCGGCAACGTCGGCGACGTGATGAAGGAGTCGGTCTACGCGGCCTTCACCTACATCCGGGCGCGGGCCGAGAAGCTCGGCCTCGAGCCGGACTTCATGACCAAGATGGACGTACACGTGCACCTGCCGCAGGGCGCCATCCCCAAGGACGGCCCCGCCGGCGGCGTCGCGGTGTTCGTCGCGCTCGCCTCGCTGCTGACCCAGCTGAAGGTGCGCCCCGACGTGGCGATGAGCGGCGAGCTGACCCTGCGCGGGCACGTGCTGAAGGTCAGCGGCATCAAGGAGAAGTGCCTCGCCGCGCAGCGCGCCGGCATCAAGCACATCCTCTTCCCCGCGCGGAACGAGCCCGACATCGACGAGGTGCCGGACACGATCAAGCGCGACCTCGACATCCACCTCGTCTCGAAGCTCGACGAGATCCTGCCCCTGGTGCTCGACCTGCCGCCCGCGCCGGACGACGCCGCGGCCGCCGAAGACTGATCGCTCTTGAGGCGCGTCCTCCGCCTGCGGTCCACCCGGGCCGCGCTCATCACCGCGTCCGTCGTGGCGCTGGGGCTCTGCCTCTCGCCGCTGCTCGGCGCGCCGGGCATCGAGAGCGCGGTCGTGTTCGGCCTCCTGCTCCCGCCCTTCGCGGGCGCGATCGGGGCGCGCATCGTCGACGCCCTCCGGAAGGAGGAGCGCGAGATCGAGCCGGCCGAGGTGCTCGCGGACGCGACGAGCGGGGCGGTGATCCTCGCCCTCGCGCCGCTCGGGATCCTGCTCCTCAACACGCTCCGCAACCCGGTCTGCGCCCCGCTCGAGGGCGTCGGGTTCTACGCGCTCGGGCCGTTCTTCTCCGCCGTGCTCTCGGCCGCGGTGGGCGTGCTCTGCGGCGCCGCCATCCCGCGCCCCCGGCTCGCGACCACCGTCGCCGCGCTCGCGCCGATCGTGCTCGCGCTCGTCGAGCTCTGGGGCTTCTACGCGACCCCCGCGATCTTCGCCTACGGGCACCTCTTCGGGTACTTCCCGGGCACCATCTACGACCCCGACATCACGCTCACGCCGACGTACGTGAGCTTTCGGGGGTTGAGCCTCGTCTGGCTGCTCGCCCTCTGGGGCGCGTTCACCACCGCCTGGAGCCCGAAGGCGGCGCGGCTCGACACCCTCACCGTCGGCCGCCGCTGGCGCCTCGGGCTCACCGCGGCCGGCCTCGCGCTCGCCGGCGTGTTCGGCATGGCCTACGGCCCCGAGCTCGGCCACCGCAGCACCGCGGAGTCCATCGCCGAGGCGCTCGGCGGGCGCACCGAGGGGGAGCGCTGCGTGCTCGTGCATCCGGCGGAGATGTCGCGCGCCGACGCGGCCCGGCTCGCGCGCGACTGCGACTTCCGGGTGCGCCAGATCGAGCAGGTCATGGGCGTGCGGCAGCCGGCGCCGATCACCGCGTACTTCTTCCGCTCGGCCGACGAGAAGCGCGCGCTCATGGGCGCGAGCAACACCTACATCGCGAAGCCATGGCGCCGCGAGGTCTACCTGCAGGTGCGCGAGTGGCCGCACCCGGTGCTCTTCCACGAGCTCGCCCACGTCGTCGCCGGCAACGTCGGGACCGGGCCCTTCCGGATCGCCGGTACCCTCGGCGGGCTCCTGCCGTCGCCGGCCATCATCGAGGGCACGGCGGTGGCGGTGGCGTGGGAGCCGCGCGAGGGGCTGACCCCGCATCAGTGGGCCCGCGCGATGCTCGAGGTCGAGCTCGCGCCGCCGATGAGCGAGGTCGAGGGGCTCGCGTTCCTGCTCCAGCCGGCGAGCCGCGCCTACACCGCGAGCGGCTCGATGGTGCGCTGGATGGTCGACACCCGCGGCAGCGCCGCGCTCCGGCGCCTCTACATGACCGGCGACTGGGAGGCGGCGCTCGGCATGCCGCTCGAGGAGGCGGAGCGGGAGTGGCACCGCTTCCTGCGCGAGGAGGTGGAGCTGCCCGAGGAGGCGCGCGCCCTCGCCCAGCTCCGCTTCGAGCGCCCCGGCATCTGGGGGCAGATCTGCCCGCACCGGATCGCGAACCTGCGCGAGGAGCTCGGCGCCGAGCTGGGCGCGGGCGACGACGTGCGCGCGGCCGGCACCTGCCGCGAGATCCTCGACCTCGACGAGGGCCAGGCGGGCACCCGGGCGGCGCTGGTCGGCGCGCTCGCTCGGCTCGGTCGCCGGGAGGACGCGGAGGCGCAGCTGAGCGCGCTGGTCGGCCCGCCGTCCGCCGCGCCGCCGGTGATCCAGGAGGCCCGCCGTCAGCTCGCCGACGCGCTCTGGCGCCGCGGCCGCCGCGACGAGGCCGAGGCGATCTACGCGGCGCTGCTCGAGGAGCCGATGAGCGACGACGACCGCCGCCAGATCGCCGTCCGGCGGCTCGCGCTCGAGATGGGCGGCGCCGGCGAGGCGGCGCTGCGCGGCCTGCTGGTGCCGCGGCGAGACGCCCAGAGCGACGCGGCCACCGCGATGCACCACATCGCCCGCCTCTCCCGCGTCCGGGAGGACGGCCTCGCCGCCTACCTCGAGGCCCGGCAGCTCCAGTTCCGGCAGCGCTTCGATCTCGCCCTGCCGCTCATCGAGCGCGCCCGCGCCCGCGGCCTGCCCGACCCGCTCCTCGAGAGCGAGGCCCGTCGCATGGAGGCGATGATCCGCGTCGGCGCCGACGACCTCGACCGCGCCGCTACGCTGTGGCGGGAGATCCGCGACGACCCCGCCTCCGACACCGGCGAGCGCGCCGAAGCCGAAGACTGGCTCCACCGCATCGTCTGGGCGCGCGCTCGCTGACCCTCTCGGGGGCGGGGCTCGGTCGGGGGTGGCTCTCGCCAAGGCGCGACGCCGGGAAGATGTTGGGGTGGCGGGTGGCCGTCGGGTTCTGGTTGCTGGTTGACCGGGCGGGTTTGGGGGACAACTAATTTCTCGCAGAGACGCAGAGGCGCAGAGGGTGGACGTGGCCTCGGGACGGCGCCTCGCCGGCGCGTGCCTGGACGACCACCGCTCGTCAGCTGTCTCTCGGCGTCAATTTTGCTCACGCAAAGACGCGAAGACGCAAAGGGGCGGGCGTGGCCTCGGGACGGCAGGCTCGCCGTCTCGTTCCGGGGCGCACGGCGCTCGGTAGCTGGGGGGCGGCGTAGGATTGGGGGCTCGCGGGCGCAGAGATGGGGCGTGGCCTCGGGACGACGCCTCGCCGGCGCGTGCCTGGACGACCGCCGCTCGTCAGCTGCTTCTCCGCGTCAACTGTGCTCTCGCAAAGGCACGAAGCCGCAAAGATGCAGGTGGGGGCGGCGGGGTGGTGGCTGGCCGCCGGGTTCCGGCTTGCTGGTTGGTCGGGCGGCCTGGGGGACGATTAATTTCTCGCAGAGACGCAGAGGCGCAGAGACGGGGCGTGGCCTCGGGACGGCGCCTCGCCGGCGCGTGCCGGGTCGACCGCCGCTCGTCAGCTGTTCGTCGGCGTCAATTTTACTCACGCAAAGACGCAAAGACGCAACGGGGCGGGCTGGCCTCGGGACGGCAGGCTCGCCGCCTGGGGCCGGGCTGCCCGAACAAAGACACGAGCAAGACCGAGGTTGGTCCTCACGTACCGAGTCCTCACGTACCGAGCGGGGGAGGTGCCCGGGCAAGAGGCGACAGCCGCCGAGCGGACGCCGCCCACCCCGTCCTCCGCGAGCTCCCGCAGACGGGTCTCGAGCTCGTTGGTCTCGAGGTAGGCCACGTGACAACCTCAGGTGAGAAGGAGGACTACGGTGGAGAAGATCTCGAAGAGCAAGACGCCCAAGCACCGGATGGCGGACGACGAGGGCGACGAGTTGGAGCTGGAACCCGACGGTGATGGCGGGCTCCTGCTGTCGCTGCGCGACAAGGCCGGCGCTCACGCCGACGCCGGGACCTGGGAGTGCTTCACGTTCACGCGCGAGACCTGGGCGGAGTTCGTGAAGGCGGGTGAGGCCCTCTTCGGCCGCTAGCCCACCGACCCGACGTGCTGGATGTTCTGCTCGGCGACGACCTCGCGAGGCTCGCCGGCCGGGCCCTCGTCTCGAAGGTCTTGCGGTCCTCGGCGACGCGGAGGAACGCGCGGCGAGGCACGTGCTTCGCTGCCGAGCTGGTGGAGGACGCGTAGGGCACGCCGGCCCCTTCGCGTCTTGGCGTCTTTGCGCGAGTAAAACTGACGCCGCTCCCCGGTCGCCAAACGGCGGGGCGTCGCGGCAACCGCCGGCGAGGTGCCATCCCGAGGCCACTCCACGTCTCTGCGCCTCTGCGCCTCTGCGTGAGTAAAATGGACGCGGGTTCACATCTGCCGAGCGGCGGGGCGCCCCGGCACGGGCGGGCGAGTCAGCCGTCCCGCGGCCGAGCCCGCCCCTTTGCGCCTTCGCGTCTTGGCGAGAGTAATTCGCGGCCGCCGAGCGGCGACGGCGAGGTGCCATCCCGCGGCCGTGAGCTGTCGACGAAGTCAGAGCTGGCGGACGATGCGAACGTTCTCGCCGGCGGGGACGTCGACCTGCACGGTGTGCATCGTGCCGTCGTTGGTGCGGAGGCCGATGGTGTGCGAGCCCGGAGCGACCGGGTAGTTCCGGACCGGGGTGTTCCGGCCGGTGTCGCGGCCGTCCACGAAGACGCGGGCCCAGGGCATCGTGTTGATGGTCAGCGAGCCGCGGCCGGCCGGGGCGCGGCGCGGCGCGGCGCTGCCGCCGCCGCTGCGGGCGGTGCCGCCGCTGCGCTGGGTGTCGCCGCCACGGCGGGGCTGCTGCCGGGGCTGCTGGCGCGGCTGCACGTTCGCCTCCGCGCGCTGCTCGGGCTCCGGCTCCTCGGCCACCGGCTCGGGCTCGGGCTCGGGCTCCTCGGCTTCGGGCTCGGGCTCGGGCTCGGCCGCGGCGACCGGCTCGGGGGTCGGGGTCGGGGTCGGCGGAGCGGCGGCCACCGCCGGGGGCGGGGTGTCCTGCTCCATCGCGATCTCGAGCATCGCCGTGCTGCCCGCGTTCACCGGGACGGTGCGGGAGGTCGTGCGGAAGCCCTCGGCGCGCACCTCGATGGTGTGCTCGCCCTCGGGCACGTGCTCGAGCAGGAGCGGGGCGTCGCCGCGGCGGACGCCGTCCACGAAGACCCGCGCCTCGGCGGACTCCGGGACCACGCGCACCGACACCGTGCCCGTCTCCTCGCCGCCGAAGAAGAGCAGGGCGCCGCCGACGGTCAGGCCGACCACGAGCAGGGCGGCGACCGCGAGGAGCGCGATCCACTTGCCCATACCGCTCTTCTTCTCCGGCGGCTTGAGCTGGCCGGGCCGCTCGACCTCCATCGTGTGCACGTTGCGCTGGCTCGCCGGCTGGCTGGGCGGGGGCGCGAACATGTCGGGCGGTCCGCCCGGCGAGGACGGAGCGGGCTGCGGGGTCGGCTGCGGGGCCGCCGGGAGCTGCCCGGCGCCGAGCTGCATCGTCTGCGCGAGCGGCCGCGAGGGCTGCGGGAGCGGCGCCGGGGTCGCCTGGGCCTGCACCGAGGGGGTGCCGACCGCGACCGGCGCGGGCATGCGCGGGGCGGGGCTCGAGAGGGAGCCCGCTGGCGACGTGGCCGGCGGCGAGCTCGAGTCCTCGATCTCCTCGAGGTCGTCGGCGCTGAAGAAGATCTGGGTCGGCTCCTCGGTGAGCTCCTCGAAGCCGCCGCCGCCTCCTCCGCCGCCGCCGCTGGCCTGCTGCTCCTCCATCATGTCGAAGGGAGAGGCCGTGACCATGGTCGCGCCGCCGCCGAAGTCGTCGTCGTCGTCCGTGGCGCCGAAGTCGCCGATCCCGGCGCCCGGCGGGGGCGGCGGGGGCGGGGCCTGCTTGGCCACCGGGTTGGCGGGCGAGGTCGAGCCGAGCTCCGGCATGCGGGGCTGAGGCGCGCTCGGCACCCCGGGGTGCGAGACGTTGTTGTAGCTGTCGAGGCGCCCCTTCTCCTTCGCGATCTCGGGCGCGAAGGCGGTGCGCATCCAGGTGTTCAGCTTGGACGTGCCGAAGGGAGGCCGCGAGAGCGCGATGAAGCGCTGCAGCTCCTCCTGCATCTCGCCGGCCGACTGCCAGCGGTCGTCGGGCTCGCGGGTGAGCGCCTTGAGCACGATCTCCTCGAGCTCCGGTGGCATCTCCTGCACCGAGCGCGAGGGCGGCACCACGTCGGCGTTGCGCACCTTCTCCAGGGTCGAGAAGTCGCTCTCGCCCACGAACAGGCGCTCGCCGGTGAGCATCTCGTGGAGGCAGGTGCCGACCGCGAAGATGTCCGAGCGGTGATCGATCGGGAGCCCGCGAACCTGCTCGGGGCTCATGTAGCCGAACTTGCCCTTGAGCACGCCGGCCTGGGTCTTGGTGTTCCGGCTCGCCGCCTTGGCGATGCCGAAGTCGATGAGCTTCACCTGGCCCTCGTAGGAGACGAGGACGTTCTGGGGCGAGACGTCGCGGTGGATGATGCCCATCGGCCGCCCGTGGCGGTCGCGCTTGCGGTGCGCGTAGTCGAGGCCCTCGAGCATCTTCGACGCGATCCACGCCGCCATCACCGGCGGCATGTGGCGACGCATCCGCCGGAAGCGGTTCATGATCTGGAGCAGGTCCTTGCCCCAGACGTACTCCATCGCGATGTAGTGGGACTCGCCGATCTTCCCGAGCTCGTAGATCGGGACGATGTTCGCGTGGGTCAGGTGCCCGGCGATCTTCGCCTCGTCGATGAACATCGAGATGAAGTCGTCGTCCTCGGCCATCGTCGGGAGGATCCGCTTGATGGCGATGAACTTCTCGAAGCCCTCGATGCCAAACGACTTCGCCGTGTAGACCTCGGCCATGCCGCCGACCGCGATGCGGTCCAGCAGAAGGTATTTGCCGAAGGGAACTACCTTCGGTGCAGGCTGTGGTTTGGCGCCCCCAACGGGGTCGGCATGCCCCATAGTCTCGGCCCTCCGAGGCTGAAGAGTGCACGAACTCTGCGCACTCCGCAACGTCATCCCGGCAAAATCACGGGCCTGGCGTGTCACTCGCCCGTGATTTGGGGGCCGTGGACCGCGGTCCATGACCCCCAGGTGGTGTTCACTGTCTCCGTTCTGGGGACTCCGAACGATGTGCCCCAGAACGACGAAAGGGACCGGTCTCCCGGTCCCTCTCTCCGCACGATGCGGGTGGGCTTCAGCCCTGGATCGCGGTGGTGGCGCCGAAGGTCAGGCCGACCGAGACCGAGTCGCAGACCGCGGGGTCCGCCGACGAGGGCTGGACGTCCGCGATGCTCTCGACGATGCCGCGCACGGTGTCCTCGATGCCGGGCATGATCATGGACGCCGCCATGATGATGGACTCGGTGGTGATGAAGCCGCCGATGGCCCCGTTCGAGAGGCCGCTCTCGCTGATGTCGAAGCGCACCTCGGCGTTCGAGATCTCGAGGGTGAGCGAGAAGTCGCCGGTGTTGATGGCGATGGGCAGGAGCGGCGTGGTGGCGCGCAGGCGACCCTGGAAGATGTCGCCGTCCACCGCGGCGCCGAGCCCCATCTCCTCGACGAAGGTCTGGCCCGCGGTGAGCGTGCCGCCGCCGTCGACCATGGGCGGGCCGCCGTCCTGGGTGGCGCCGAGGAAGAGGCGAACGCTCACCTCGGAGTCGTTGGTGAAGCTGTTGACGCCGCTGACCTCCATGAGGAGGAGCAGGCTGCCGTCGGCGATCTGCTGCTGGAGCTGCGCGTCGAGGCAGCCGTCGGTGGTGCCGCCGGGGCAGTCCTCGGCGCTGAGCAGGCCCTCGATGGTGCCGACGAGGCCCTGGAGCGCGTTGTCGACGCCGACGTGGTTCGAGTCGGTCACCGACACGTAGTCGGGCACGAACTCCTCGCAGGTGGCGTCGCTGGTGCTGATGCCCTCACCGGAGTTCAGGTTGTCGAGGTTGAAGCCGGCCGCCTCCGCGGGCGCGCCGCCGGGGCCATCGGGATCCACCGCCTCGGGGAGCGCGATGACGTTGACGATGAAGGTGTGGGTCTCCGCCTCCATCGACTCGTCGAGCTCGACCGTGCGCGCCTCGGCGCTCTGCGCGGGCGTGTCCGTCGCGCACGGGGGCTCCTCACCGTCCGCGCAGACCTCGTCGCGCGCCGGGAACTCGTAGCCGTCCACCATGCCGTCGCCGGTGCCGTCGCCGCAGCCCACGAGCGCCAGCCCGCAGGCCAAAACCAAAGCCAACTTCTTCCAATCCATCCCGTAGCCTCCTGCTCGTCCACCGAGCGGTATTGGGCCTCCCGACCTGCGGGCGAGGCTGTGTACCACGGCGAATCCGAGCCCTTCAAGCAATCAGACCCTTACAGAATACTCGCTCCGTCAAGGGCGTCCGGAGCGGTCGTTTGCCTTGCTGCCATTTCGAGCTTGGATTAACTGGTGCCGATCGTGAGCCCCGTGCGCCCGCTGCCGCTGACCGCCTGGTCGACCGTGAACGCCCTCGGGGCGGACACGCGCGCCGTGCTGGACGCCCTCGACGCCGGGCGATCCGGCCTCGGGCCGTCGCCGCTCGAGGTCACCATGGAGACGGTGGTGGGGGCGTACCCGGGGGATCTGCCGCCGCTGCCCCGCGAGTACGCGCCCTACGACACCCGCCTCGCCCGGCTCGGGCTGGCCGCCTTCCGGGAGATCCAGCCTCAGGTCGACGCGGCGGTGGGCCGCTGGGGCGCCGACCGGGTGGCCATCCTCCTCGGCACGAGCACCGGGGGCCTGGAGGAGACCGAGCAGGCCTTCCGCGCCTGGCTCGAGCGTCAGAGCATCCCCGAGCAGTACGAGTATCAGCGCCAGCACAACTTCGCGGCGTTCGGCGAAATGCTCGGCTGCATCGCCGGGATCGAGGGCCCCACCTACGTGGTGAGCACCGCCTGCTCGTCCAGCGGCAAGGTCGCCGCCTCGGCCCAGCGCCTGATCGCCTCCGGGGTGATCGACGCGGCCCTGATCGGCGGCATCGACAGCCTCACCCGGATGACGCTGCAGGGCTTTCACAGCCTCGGCATCCTCTCCGGCAAGCCGTGCCGGCCGTTCAGCCTGGAGCGCGAGGGCATCAACATCGGCGAGGGAGCCGCCTTCACCCTCGTCGAGAGGGAGGGCGACGCCCGGGTGTGCCTGCTCGGGGTGGGCGAGAGCTCCGACGCCTACCGGATGAGCTCGCCCGAGCCCGAGGGCCGCGGGGCCCGCGAGGCGATGGAGCGGGCGCTCGCCCAGGCCGGCCTGACGCCCGAGGACGTCGATCACATCAACGCGCACGGCACCGCCACCAAGCTCAACGACGAGGCGGAGGCGATCGCGATCGGCAAGCTCTTCGGCGACCGCGTCCCGGTCAGCTCGACCAAGGGCTACACCGGCCATCAGCTCGGCGCGGCCGGCGGGACCGAGATCGTCTTCGCCATCCACGCCATCTTGAGCGGCCGGCTGCCGGCGACCCTCGGCTGCGACCCCATCGACCCCTCGCTCCAGATCCGGGTCCAGCGCGAGGCGGCGGTGACCCACCCCAAGCGGGTGCTGAGCAACTCGTTCGCGTTCGGCGGGAGCAACGTCAGCGTGCTGGTGGGGGAGCCCAAGTGAAGCCGATCCACGTCCGCGGCGTGGGCCTCTGGGCCCCCGGGTTCAGCGACGCCACCGCCTGGCGCGAGGGGCGCCCCGATCCCGAGGTGGACAAGCCCGCCTGCAAGCTGGTCAACGCCCGGCTCGGCCGCGGCTCCAGCCGGTTCGCGAGCATGCTCGGCGAGGTGGTCGAGCAGGCGGCGGCGCAGGCCGGGGTCGACGTGCGCGCGGTGCCCACCGTCTACGGCTCGAGCCTCGGCGAGATCGAGACGATGGTGACCCTCCTCCGGATGCTCTACGAGGAGGAAGGCAAGCTCAGCCCCAACCGCTTCAAGAACAGCGTGCACAACGCGGCGAGCGGGCTCGTGTCGATCGGCACGAGCAACACCGCGTTCTCGACGGCGATCGCGGGCGGCGACCGCTCGTTCGAGGTCAGCCTGCTCGAGGCCTGGGCGTGGCTCGACCAGGCGGGCGGCGACGTGGTGCTCGCGGTGGCCGACGACGCCCCGCCCGAGCCGCTCGACCAGCTCGACCAGCACGGGGCGCTCGCGATCGCGCTCTGCCTCTCGGCCGGGCCGGGCCCGCTGACGATCTCGGGCCTGCGTCGCCAGACCGAGGCGCCGGCGTCCCGGGTGCCGGACGACCTGCGACGCAACTGCGCCTCCGCCGGGCTCGCGCTCGTCGAGGCGGTGCTGGCGCGCCGGGCCGGCGAGGTGTCCATCTCCTTGCCGGGCCGCGCCGGCATGGCGGTGACGCTCGAGGTTGCGCAGCCCCCCGCGGGCGTGTAGCTCAGGCCCTTCGATGAAGGACGTGCGTGCGCTCATCACCGGCGCGAGCCGGGGCATCGGCGCGGCGATCGCCGAGGGGCTCGCCGCCGACGGGTTCCCCGTGATCCTCAACTACCGCAGCCGCGACGAGGACGCGGAGGCGGTGAAGGCCCGGATCGAGGCGGCCGGCGGCGAGGCGACGCTCGCGAAGTTCGACGTCACCGACGCCGGCGCCTGCGAGGCGGCCATCGCGTCGCTGCTCGAGGACCCGCGCCCGATCGGGGTGGTCATCAACAACGCCGGGCTCGCGATCGACACGCCCTTTCCGACCATGACCCGCGAGCAGTGGGTGAAGGTCACCCGCACCACCCTCGACGGCTTCTTCCACGTGACCCAGCCGCTCGTGATGCCGATGGTGCGTCGCCGCTGGGGGCGGATCGTCAACGTCTCCAGCGTCAGCGGCGTGATCGGCAACCGCGGGCAGGTGAACTACAGCGCGGCCAAGGCCGGGCTCATCGGCGCCACCAAGGCGCTCGCCCAGGAGCTCGCCAAGCGCAAGATCACGGTCAACGCGGTCGCGCCGGGGCCGATCGAGACCGAGATGCTCGATGACGCGCCGATGGAGCACATCCTCAAGGCGATCCCGATGCGGCGGGTGGGCACGGTCGACGAGGTCGCCCAGACCGTCCGCTTCCTGTGCAGCGACGGCGCCGCCTACATCACCGGGCAGGTGATCGGGATCAGCGGCGGGCTCGGGTGAGCAAGCGCGTCGTCATCACCGGCGTCGGGCTCGTCACCCCCATCGGCAGCTCGCTCGACGCCTGCTCCCGGGCGCTCCGGGAGGACGTGAGCGGGGTGCGCGTCCAGCCGAGCTGGGCGGAGCTCGGGCACCTGGCCACCCGCCTCGGCGGCGAGGTCGTCGGGGTGAAGATGGCGGGCAAGGACCGCAAGAAGATCCGCTCGATGGGCCGGGTGGCGCGCCTGGCGCTGACCGCGACCGAGCAGGCGATCGCCGACGCGGGGCTCGCGCCGGACGACATCGCCGACCTCCGCACCGGGCTCGCCTACGGCTCCACCCACGGCTCGAGCAGCGCCTACGTCGACTTCGCCCGGCCGCTCCTCGCCCGCGACAGCTTCGAGGGGCTGCCCTCGACCAGCTTCCTCAAGTTCATGAGCCACACCTGCGCGGCGAACCTCGCGCAGTACTACGGCGTGCGCGGCCGCGTGGTGAGCACCTGCGCGGCCTGTGTGAGCGGCTCGCAGGCGGTCGGGACGGGCTACGAGGCCATCCGGGCCGGGCGGGCCGACGTGATGATCTGCGGCGGCGCGGAGGAGCTGCACTGGACGCACGCGGGCGTCTTCGACGTGATGTACGCGACCAGCACCCGCTTCAACGACGCCCCGGAGCGCTCCCCCCGGCCCTTCGACGCGGCGCGCGACGGGCTGGTGGTGGCCGAGGGCGCCGGCACGCTCATCCTCGAGGACCTCGACCGCGCCAGGGCGCGCGGGGCCACCATTCACGCCGAGGTGATCGGCTTCGGGGCGAGCTGCGACGGGACCCACGTCACCAACCCCTCGGCCGAGGGCATGGCCTCCGCCATCCGGCTGGGGCTCGAGGACGCGGGCGTCTCGGCCGAGGACGTGGACTACGTCAACGCGCACGCCACCGCGACCGAGGTCGGCGACCTCGCCGAGAGCGAGGCGATGCACGCGGTGTTCGGCGACCGGGTCCCGGTCAGCTCGAGCAAGGGCTTCATGGGGCACACCCTCGGCGCGTGCGGGGCGATCGAGGTCGGGCTCTGCGTGGCGATGATGCGGGACGGCTTCCTCGCCCCGACCAAGAACCTGGCCGAGGTCGACCCGCGCTGCGCGCCCCTCGACCACGTGATCGGCGCGGCCCGGGACGGCCGGCCCCGGCTGGTGGTCAGCAACAACTTCGCCTTCGGCGGCATCAACACCTCGCTGGTCCTGCGCGCGCTCTGAACGCTGCTATATTTCGCGCCTGGGTGGGGGCCCGGAGCTGAATTGATGACGCAGTACGACGTGGCCGTGATCGGGGGAGGTCCGAGCGGCTCGACCGCCGCCCACCTGCTCGCGAAGGCCGGCGCCTCGGTATTGGTGCTCGAGCGCGAGGTCTTCCCGCGCTTCCACATCGGCGAGTCGCTCCTGCCCTGCAACCTGCCGATCCTCGAGCGGCTCGGGGTGACGATCGAGGGCGAGGCCTCGCACGTGCGCAAGCTCGGGGCCGAGTTCTTCGACGAGCCGGCCGGCCAGCGCGCCGTCTACTACTTCCGGGACTCGCTCGGCCACACCCGGGCCCACGCCTGGCAGGTCGACCGGGCGCGCTTCGACCAGGTGCTGCTCGACGCGGCGGAGGCGGCCGGGGCCGAGGTCCACCAGGGCGAGAAGGTGCTCGAGGTCGCGCTCGAGGACGACGCGGTGCGGGTGGAGACCGAGCGCGGCGCCTACGAGGCCCGCTACCTCATCGACGCGACCGGGCTCGACTCGATCCTGGCCCGCAAGCACCGGAGCCGGAACCGGCTGCCCTTCGGCATCGCGTCCGTCTTCCAGCACTTCGAGGCGCTCCGCCCCGAGGTCGCCGAGGACATCACCGCCGAGGGCCTGGTGAAGGTCTTCTTCGTCGACGACGGCTGGCTCTGGGCCATCCCGCTCGGCGACCGCCGGGTGAGCATCGGGCTCGTGACCCGGGCCAAGGGCATCACCGACGCCTGGCTGGGCGAGGCGATCGCGGCCAGCCCCGAGCTGTCCCGCATCACGGACGGCGCGGTCGCGAGCGGCCCGCCGCGGCGCATCGGGAGCTTCAGCTTCCGCAACGGTCGCCCGCACGGCGCCCGGTGGTGCTGCGTGGGTGACGCGGCGTGTTTCCTCGACCCGGTGTTCTCGAGCGGGGTCGCCTTCGGCATGGCCGGGGCCGCGGACGCCGCCGACGTGCTCTCGGCCGCGCTCGCCGAGGGGCGGGAGGCCGATCCGGCCCTGATGGCCGCGCACGACGCCCACATGAACGACGGCTACAACGCGTTCGGGGCGCTCATCCAGGCCCTCTACCAGCGCCGGCTCCTGCCCGACCTCCTGTTCACACCCAGCCAGGATCCGGAGCTCCGGCGCGGGCTCACGAGCATGCTCGCCGGGGACGTCTGGGACGCGGACAACCGCTTCCACGAGATGCTGAAGAAGTCCGGACGGCGCAAATTCGACGTGACCGCGCCGGCGTGATCCGGCTTGCTCCCCCGCCCGTTCATGGAACAATCCCGCGCCGGTGTCGCGCCACGCCCCGAGTGTGGACGCCCGGTCACGGGTCGCGCCCCGAACGCCGGAAGTGGCCAGAAGGGCCAAGTGGAACGAAGTCTGAACGGGACTCCCCGTGGGGCCTACATCCCGGCCGACCCGACGACGAGGTAGTGAGAATGAAGCTGGAAGAGGAGCTCAAGGAGCTGATCGTCGACGCGCTCATGCTCGAAGACACGAGCGCGACCGAGATCGACAGCGAGGAGCCTTTGTTCGTGGAGGGCCTGGGGCTCGACTCGATCGACGCGCTCGAGCTGGCGATGGCGATCGACAAGAAGTACGGCGTGCGCATCAAGGCCGACGACGAGGCGAACAAGCAGATCTTCGCGAACGTGAAGAGCCTCGCCGCCTACGTGGGCCAGCACCGCGCGGCCTGAGCGTCACGCCCGATGGGCAAGGGGCTCAGGGTCCTGGTCGGCGTGGTCACCACCACGCTGGTCATGCTCTATCCCCTCGCCATCTGGTTCGGCCTCACCCACTTCAGCGCCCGCACCGTCGGGCTCTGGATCCTCGCCCTGCTCGTGCCGTCCGCTCTCTACCGCTTCCGCAAGGCGCGCCGCGAGGACGTGCTCGCCGTCTTGCGCGTGCCCCTCGCGGTCGCCGGGGTGGTCGGCCTCGGCGTGCTCACCGACGACGCGCGCTTCGTGCTCGCCATGCCGGTCCTGGTCAACGCGGTGCTCCTCGTCACCTTCGCGAGCTCGCTGCGCGGCGTGCCGATGATCGAGCGCTTCGCCCGCATGCAGGAGCCGGAGCTGTCCGACGCGCAGCGCGCCCACTGCCGACAGGTCACCTGGGCGTGGGTGGGCTTCTTCTTCGTCAACGGGACGATCGCGGCGCTGCTCGCGCTCTTCGCCAGCCGGTTCTGGTGGGCCGCCTACAACGGGGGCATCGCCTACGGCCTGATGGGCGTCCTGTTCGCGGGCGAGTACGTGCTGCGGCAGTACCGCTTCCGGAAGTACGGCGACGGGCTGCACGATCGGCTCCTGTCCCGCATCCTCCCGCCGCGAGGAGACGAAGCGTGAGGCTGCTGACCGAGCACGGACCGGACTCCCCGGTCGCCTGGGCGCGAGGGCGCGTGACGACCGCGGGCGACCTGGTCGCGCACGTGGCCGGCTTCGCGGAGCTGCTCCCGGTCGCCGAGGACGACGCGGAGATCGTGGTGATCTGCCGCGATCGCTACCGCTTCACCGTGGCGCTGCTGGCCGCCTGGCAGCGGGGCTACGCGGTGGCGCTGCCGCCGAACCCCCAGCCCGACACGGTGCGCGCGCTGCGGCTCCGGCCGGGCGTGCAGACGGTGGTGCACGACGTCGACGGCATCGACAAGGGCATCGACGTCCGGGACGCGGCGGTGGTGACGGCGGCCCGCGAGAAGCTCGGGCGCATGCCCTACGCGGCGCTCGGCCCGTTCCCCGAGGATCGCCGCCTCGCGACCGTCTACACCTCGGGCAGCACCGGGCACCACGTCGCGTGCCCCAAGACCGCGGGGCAGCTCCTCGGCGAGGCGCGGGTGCTGGTCGACGCCTTCCGGCTCCAGGGCAGCCGCGTCCTGCCGATGGTGCCCGCGCACCACATCTACGGGCTGCTCTTCGGCGTGCTCGCGCCCCTGACCGGCGGCGGCTCGTTCTTCCGCTTCAGCCCGCTCCACGCCACCGAGGTCGGCGCGGTGCTCGAGGGCGGCGCCGAGGTCCTGGTGAGCGTGCCGGCCCAGCTCCGCGGGCTCTGTGTGGCCGAGGAGGGCGAGCTGCCCGCGGTGCCGCGGGTGTTCTCGAGCGGCGCGCCGCTCTCGCCGCGGGTGGCCGCGCAGGTGAAGGCGCGCTTCGGCTGGACGGTCACCGAGGTCTTCGGCTCGAGCGAGACCGGGGGCATCGGCTGGCGTGACTCCGGCGGCGAGGGCCCGTGGACGCCGCTCCCGGGCGTGACGGTCGGGGCGCTCGCCGACGGGCGCATGGCGCTGACGTCGCCCTTCCTCCACCCCGACGCGCCGCGCCCCTTCGAGGCCGCCGACCGGATCGAGGCCCACGCGGACGGCACGTTCGCGCACCTGGGCCGGGCCGACGGCGTGCTCAAGATCGGCGGCGTGCGGGTGTCGCTGGCCGAGATCGAGCGGCGGCTGCTCGCGATCGACGGCGTGCGCGACGCCGGGGTGCTGGCCCGCGAGGTCGGCGGGGCGCGCGGGCACGAGGTCTGGGTCGCGGTGGTCGCGCCGGAGCTCACCGCGCGCGCCATCCGGGCGTCGCTCCGCGGCTGGCTCGCGCCGGTGGCGATGCCGCGGCGGCTGCTCCAGGTGGACGCGCTGCCGCGGACCGAGGCCGGCAAGCTGCCGCGCGCCGCGCTCGAGGCGCTCTTCGACCGAGGGACCGGGTGACCGCCCTCGCCCCGCGGCCGGCCTTTCGGCCCTGCGTGCTCGTCCCGACCTACGACAACCCGCGCACCATTCGCCGGGTGGTCGAGGCGGTCCGCGCGCACCTGCCCGAGGTGGTGGTGGTCGACGACGGCAGCGGGCCCGAGGGGCGCGAGGCGTGCGCGGCCCTCGCCGCCGACGGGCTCGCCCACGTGCACCACCGGGCGAAGAACGGCGGCAAGGGCGCGGCGGTCAAGACCGGCTTCGAGGAGGCGCTCCGGCTCGGCTACACCCACGCGCTCCAGGTCGACGCCGACGGACAGCACGCGCTCGAGGACATCCCCCGCTTCCTCGCGGTGGCCGAGGCGCACCCGGAGGCGCTGGTGCTCGGCGCGCCGGTCTTCGACGAGAGCGCCCCGACCGCGCGCCAGATCGGGCGCCGCATCACCATCTTCTGGGTGAACCTCGAGACCGGCGGCCGCGTGATCCAGGACCCGATGTGCGGCTTCCGCGTCTACCCGCTCGCCGACGCCGCGGCCGTCCGCGCCGCCGGGGACATGATGGACTTCGACCCGGAGATCGCCGTGCGGCTCGTCTGGGCCGGGGTCCCGGTGGTCAACCTCCCGACCCGGGTGCGCTACGTGACCGAGGAGGAGGGCGGCGTCAGCCACTTCCACGTCTTCCTCGACAACCTGCTGATCAGCTGGATGCACACCCGGCTCTGCGTCGAGAAGATCTTCGGCCGCCTCGCCGGCAAGAAGTACGGCGGCCGGGTGCTCGAAGCGGACGTCCGATGAGCGCGGCCGACCAGAGCTGGCGGAGCGCCGCGGAGCGAGGCTCCATCCTCGGCGTCCGCTTCGTGCTGTGGCTGGCCACCGCCTTCGGTCGCGCGCCGGCCCGGCTCTTCGTCCGGGTGCTCGCCTTCTACTACACGCTCTTCGCGGGCGCGGCGCGCGAGGGCACGCGCGCGTTCCTCCGCCGGGCGGGCGAGGAGGCGTCGTTCGGGCGCGTCTACCGTCAGATCCTCCGCTTCGCCCAGGTCACGCTCGACTCGCTCTTCTTCCTGCGCGGCAAGCTCTCGCCGTTCCGCATCACCCGCGACGGCTCGGAGCACCTGGCGGCGCTGCGGGACGGCAAGCAGGGCGCGATCCTGCTCGGGGCGCACGTCGGCAGCATGTACGCGATGCGCGCGCAGGGGACCGAGGAGTCCCTGCCGCTGCACGCGGTCGTCTACACGAAGCACGCGGCGCGCATCAACGCGGTGCTCGAGGAGATCGATCCCGACGGACACGCGAAGCTGCTCCAGATGGGCGAGGGCGTGGACTTCATGCTCCGCATCAAGGAGCTGATCGAGGAGGGCGCGCTCATCGCGATCCTGGCCGACCGGGTCGGCTCGGACGACCGCGCGGTGACGGTCGAGTTCTTCGGCGCGCCGGCCCGCTTCCCGACGGGGCCGTTCATCCTGGCGTCCACGCTGAAGTGTCCCGTCTACCTGACGTATGGCCTGTATCGGGATCCAGACCTATACGAGCTTCATTGCGAGCCCTTCGCCGAAGTGATCGAGTTGCCGCGCAAGCGCCGTCAGGAGGCGCTGCAGGAGCACGTCCAGCGCTACGCGGCGCGCCTCGAGGCGATCGTGCGGGCGGCTCCGGACAACTGGTTCAACTTCTACGACTTCTGGCGCCATGACTGACGCGGTCTTCATCGGCAGCGAGCCGCTCACCATCGAGGACGTGGTCCGCCTCGCCCACGGGCGGGCTCGGCCGCGCATCACCGAGGACTCCGAGACCCGGGCCCGCATCGCGGCCAGCGTCGCGTTCATCGAGGAGAGCCTCGCGAGCGGCCGGGCGGTCTACGGCATCACCACCGGCTTCGGGGCCTCGGCCGAGTTCGCGGTCTCCCCGGAGGTCGCGGCCGCGATGCCGCTCAACCTGCTGCGCTACCACGGCTGCGGCACCGGCCGGGTGCTCACCGAGGTCGAGGCGGCGGCGGTGGTCGCGACCCGGCTGGCGCCCCTGGCGCGCGGCTGGTCGGGGGTGCGCCTCGAGGTGCTGGAGCGGCTCTGCGTGCTGCTCGAGCGCCGCATCCTGCCGGCGATCCCGGCCGAGGGCTCGGTCGGCGCGAGCGGAGACCTGACGCCGCTCAGCTACGTGGCCGCCCTGCTCGTCGGCGAGCGCGAGTGCTGGCGCGAGGGCCACATCGGGCCGGCGGCGGAGGTGCTCGCCGACGCGGGCCTTGAGCCGCTCGCGCTGGCGCCCAAGGAGAGCCTGGCGCTGATGAACGGGACGAGCGTGATGACCGCGCTCGGGTGCCTGGCCTTCGACCGCGCGCGCCGGCTCGGCCGCCTCGCGAGCGCGCTCACCGCCATGACCTCCGACGTGCTCTACGGGCTGCCCGGGCACTTCGACGACCGCATCTTCGCGCTCAAGCCGCACCCCGGGCAGCGGCAGGCGGCGACCTGGATCCGCGAGGGCATCCTGGCGCGCGACGAGGAGGCGCCGCGCCTCCGCTACGCGTGGGTGAACGGCGGCGCCGTCCGGGAGACGACCCGCTCGGCCCGCATCCAGGACCGCTACTCGATCCGCTGCGCGCCTCACGTCATCGGCGTGCTGCTCGACGCGCTGCCCTTCACCCGGCAGCTGCTCGAGACCGAGCTCAACGGCGTGAACGACAACCCGCTCATCGATCCCGAGGCGGGCGAGGCGCTGCACGGCGGCAACTTCTACGGCGGGCACGCGTGCCTCGCGACCGACACCCTGAAGAACGTCTGCGCGAACGTCGCCGACCTGCTCGACCGGCAGCTCGCGCTGCTCAACAACCCGCTGACGAACGAGGGCTTGCCGGCCAACCTCGTCGGCCGGACGGGCGGCGACCGGGCGACCCATCACGGCTTCAAGGCGATGGAGATCAGCGCGTCGGCGCTCACCGCCGAGGCCCTGAAGACGACCATGCCGGCGAGCGTCTTCTCGCGCAGCACCGAGAGCCACAACCAGGACAAGGTCTCGATGGGCACCATCAGCGCCCGCGAGGCGCTCCGGGTGCTCGAGCTCACCGAGACGGTCGCGGTCATCCACCTGCTCGCGCTCTGCCAGGCGGTGGATCTGCGCGGCGCGGACCGCTGTCACCCGCGCAGCGTGGCGATGCGCGACGCGGTGCGCCGAGAGGTCCCCATGCACGACGCGGATCGCAACATGGACGTGGACATCGAGGCGACGCTCGCGCGCTACCGGGCGGGCGACCTGCCCGTCGAGGCCGACGCGTGAGCGTGCCGCGTCAGCGGCCCCCGGCCGACGCGGCGACGGTGGAGGGCGAGGTGCCGTTCCACGACGTCGATCCGCTGCACATCGTGTGGCACGGCCACTACTACAAGTACTTCGAGATCGCGCGGACCAAGCTCCTCCGCCGCCACCGCATCGACGGGACCGATCTGCTCGACCTCGGCTTCCGGCTGGTCGTGACCCACGGCGAGTGCCGCCACGTGGCGTCGCTGACCTACGGCGACCGCTACCGGGTGAAGGCATGGTTCCTCGACACCGAGCACCGCCTCCACGTCGCCTACGAGGTGTGGAACGTCTCGAAGGACCAGCGCGCCGCCCGGGCCCGGACCGAGCTCGCCTTCACCGACGCGGAGGGCAACCTGCTCTTCGAGACCCCGAAGGCAGTCCGGCAGAGAATCCAGGAGACCCCGGCTGCGTCGGAGGCGACGTGACCCGCGCCCTCTGCGTCCTGATCTGCCTGCTCCCGAGCGTCGCGTCGGCCCAGGCGCCCACCCTCGAGTCGCTCCTGTCGCGCTTCGCCGCGCTGCCGGGCCTCGAGGCTCGCTTCGTCGAGGAGAAGCGCGTCGCGCTGCTCGCCGTCCCGGTCCGGAGCGAGGGCCGCATCTGGTTCTCCCAGGACCGCGTGATGCGCCGGGTGACCGCGCCCGATCCGAGCGCCGCGCTCATCGCCGACGGCCGCCTCCGCATGCGCCAGGGCGACCGCACCGAGGAGATCGAGATCGGCGACAACCCGGTCCTGCGCGGCTTCGTCGACTCCTTCCGCGCGGTGCTCGCCGGCGACCGCGAGGCGCTCGAGCGCTACTACCGCGCGACCCTGACTCCCGGCGAGGGCGAGTCCTGGACCCTCCGCCTCGTTCCCCGCGACGACGCGCTCCGGCGTTTCCTCCGCGAGATCACGATGCGCGGCGACGGGGTGACCATTCACGAGATGCGCATGGTCGAGGTGAGCGGCGACGAGACCCGCACCACCTTCACCGACGTCGACACCGCCCGCCGCTTCTCGCCCGCCGAAGCCCGCCGCATCTTCCGCGTCGAATGACCCCCTCGTCTCGCAGAGACGGCTGACGGCGGGCGACGGCATGGCGGCTCGCCGGGTCGTGCCGGATCGTGGGCGGCTTGGCGGTCGCGTTTTTCTCTCTCGCAGAGACGCAGAGGCGCAGAGAGGGCGGCGGGGTGGTGGGTCGCCGGGTCGTGTGGGGGTGTGGGCGGCTTGGCGGCAGCTTTTTTCTCTCGCAAAGACGCAAAGACGCAAAGACGGGTAGGGGGCGGCGGGGTGGTGAGTCGCCGGGGGGGGCCGGGCGGTGACGGCTGGTGGGCAACTCCTCCACTCCTCTTCCTTGCCTCTCCTCCTCTTTTCTTTCCTCGCTTCCGTCCTTCCTCGTTTCCCGCGAGTCGCAGGTGCCGAGCGGGTGAGCGGCAGGTGCCGAGCGGGTGAGCGGCGTGGACGGGGGCCGGGATGGGCGCCCATTTTCCTCCTCGCCTCCCGCCTCCCATCTCCCCTTCTTCGTTGCCTCTAGAGAACAGTGTGGGCGTCTGGGCTGATCCTCCTCGTTTCCATCCTTCCTCGTTTCCGGCGAGTTGGAGTGGCGAGGAGATCATGGGGAACGGGTGAGGAGGGTGCGGGCGCGGGTGAGGGCGCGTTCGAGGGGGCGGCCGCAGCGGCGGCGGGCGAAGCGATCGAGGATGGGGAGGACGCGGGGGTCGCCGAGGCGGCCGAGGCGGAGGACGGCGGCGCGGCGCTCGCGGCAGTCGGTCTCGGACTCGAGCTCGGCGAGGGTGCGGGCGAGGGGGGAGACCTCGCCCGGGGGCTCGAAGGCGAGGATGGCGGTCGCCGCCTCTTCGCGGGCGCGGTCGGGGGCCTCGGGATCGAGGAGGACGTCGAGCGAGGCCTCGACGGGATCTTCGGTGGGGGCCGAGGTGGGGCCGGGCGCGATCGGGCCGGCCGCGCCGGTGATCTCGGCCTGGCGTTGGCGCTCCCAGGCCGAGAAGGCGAGGGCGCCCGCCGCGGCGAGCGCGAGCGCGGCCACGATCCAGGGCCAGACCCGGCGGCGCGGCGGCGGCGGTGAGATCGCGATCTCGAGCGAGGGGTCCGAGGGCGGGCTGGAGGAGGGGGCGTCGCCGGTCTCGGCGTCGAGCACCACCGCGTCTTCGAGCGCGAGCAGCGCGCGGAGCTCTCCCTGTACGTCGGCGGCGGAGGCGGGCCGGGCGTGCATCTCGAAAGAGAGCAGGCGGTCGACGAGGTCGGCGAAGGCGTCCGGGACGTCGGCGCTCAGCGGGGGGCGCGCCTCGCCGACGAGCTCCTTGACGAACGCGCTCGCCGAGAGCGACTCGTCGAAGAGCGGCTCGCCCTGCACCATCTCCCAGAGCAGGATGCCGAGCGCGTAGAGATCGCTGCGGCCGTCCACCGCGTGCCCGAGCGCCTGCTCCGGCGCCATGTAGCCCACCGTGCCGATCATCGCGCCGTGCTGGGTCAGCGCCTCGTCCGCCGCGCCGTCGCCGCTCGCGATGTGGGCGACGCCGAAGTCGAGGAGCTTCACCGTCTCGTGGCCGTCGCCGTCCGGCTCGAGCACGACGTTGTCGGGCTTCAGATCGCGGTGCACGACCCCGTTGTCGTGCGCGGCCCAGAGCGCCTCGGAGAGCTCGGCGCCCACCCGCGCCGCGCGCCGCCACCCGAAGGCGCCGTCCTCGTAGAGCGCCTCCGCGAGGGAGCGGCCGGAGACGAGCTCGAGCACGAGGAAGGCGACGCCGTCCTCCATCTCGCCGCAGTCGATGGCGTTGACGATGTGGCGGTGGGAGAGGCGCCCCGCGATCGCGACCTCGCGGGCGAAGCGCTGCACGATCTCCTCGTTCCCCTCGTGGCCCTGCAGCATCACCTTCACTGCGAAGGGGCGCCCGAGCTTCACGTGGCGGGCCTCGAAGACCGCGCCCATGCCGCCCTCGGCCAGCAGCTCGGTCAGCGCGTAGCGCTCGTCGACCACCCGGCCGATCCAGCCCTCGTACGGGCTCGGGCCTTCGGGCGGAGGCTCGGCCGACGGCCGGGAGCGGGGCCGCCCGATGCCCGCGATGCTGCGGTCTCTCGATCCGCTCGCGCCCATGCGCCGATTGTAGGGTACGTTCCGCCGCCATGAGCGCGCGATTCGTCCTCCTCTCCCTGCTGCTCTTCGCCGGCTGCGACGGCGCCTCCTCGCCGGTCGACGCCGGCGGCGATGACGACGCGGGCTCCGCCGGAGACGCGGCCAGCGTAGACGCGGGCACTGGCCTGCCCGAGACCTGCACCGACGACTGCGCGGCCCTCGACCTCACCGCAACCTTCGACGGCAACACCGCGCCCTTCACCCGCGCTCAGCTCGGGCTCGAGCGCGAGGGCGACCGGGTGGTGGCGCTCCGGGTCGAGGCGCACGACGGCGGCGATCCGGCCTGCCCGACGATGAGCTCGCCCACCCCGGATCGGACCCTGATCATCACCTTCCCCGTGCCCGAGGGCGGCGCGCCGATGGCGCCCACGAGCGTGAGCCTGCTCGACTTCGCGGGGACCCTCACCACCGAGCCCGTCGCCCGCGCGACCGAGGCCACCCTCACCCCGCGCGCGCTCCGGCTCGAGGGAGAGCCCCACGTCGCGTTCGATCTCGACGCCACCTTCGAGGGCGGCGCGATCCGAGGCCCGGTCTACGCCACCCACTGTCCCTCGCTGGACTGAAGTTTCTTGGAGGGTTTGGTGCAAACCCTCCCCCCATTGGGCAAAGCGCCAATGGGGCCCCCCTCCCGACTCCGTCGGAGCTTCGCGCTTCGCGCTCGC
>JAYZQJ010000023.1:0-50668 GCA_036149055.1 Myxococcota bacterium
GCTGGCCGCCCGCTGCCGCGGGATCGAACGAGCGGGGTGGTGCGTGCGGCGACGACGCTTCGCTCGTCGCCTCCCGTGTTCCTGCGCTCGGGCGCCCTCGGGGACGATCCTATTCGGCGCTGGGGACGGCGTTCGGGGACGATCCTATTCGAATCATCGAACCCGGGCGCTGGGGGTCCGCCCTCGGGCGCCCTCGGGGACGATCCTATTCGAATCATCGAACTCGGTATCGGCGTCGGTCTCGGACTCGGCGTCGGCCTCGGACTCGGCGTCGGACTCGGACTCGGCGTCGGCTTCGGTCTCGGACTCGGCGTCGGCTTCGGCGTCCGTCTCGGACTCGGCATCGGTCTCGGCGTCGGCATCGACGTCGGTCTCGGCCGAGCCCCCCAGGCTATTCCTCCTCGCCTCCTTCCTCCCCTCTCCCCTCGATCTCGAAGACGACGAGCTCCTCACCGAACCCCTCTCCCCTCGATCCCGAAGACGACGAGCTCCTCACCGAACGGGGGTTCTTGGCGAGGCGAGGTTGGTTTTTCGGGCTCGACGCCTGGCTTTTCGGGTGAAGGCTGGGCGGCCGTCACTCAGGGTGATGGCATGGGAAGGGCTCACGTCGTCGTCTGCGCGCTGCTCTCTGGCGCGTGTGGTTCCATCGAATACGGGAGCAGCGCGGAGCTGCCTCGGGCCGAGCGTCACGTGCTGGCGACGGCGGGGAGCTCGGTCTCGGTGACCATTCAGCTCTTCTATCAGGAGCTCGCGCCCTACGGAGAGTGGCGGGACCACGCGCGTCATGGGCGGGTGTTCGTGCCTCACGATACGGACTATCGGCCCTACCGGAACGGGCACTGGGTGGAGACCGACGAGGGCGTGGAGTGGGTGAGCTACGACGCGATCGGGTGGGCGGTGACCCACTACGGCGCGTGGATCGTGCTCGACGACGGGCGCTGGGCCTGGGTCCCCGACACGGAGTGGGCGCCCGCGTGGGTGGAGTGGCGCTACTCGGACGAGCGCGAGGTGGTGGGCTGGGCGCCGCGGCTGGTCGAGGGCACGCCGCCGGTGACCGCCTGGATCTTCATCGACACGACGCTGCTGCTCGCCGACTTCGTCTCCAGCTACGCCTACCCCTACGAGACGGTCTCGATGTACTACGCGGACTGCGTGCCGTTCGCGGCCGCGCCGACGTCGTACGGGGGGCCGCCGCGCGCGTGGATGGGCCGCCGCGGGGTGCGGGGCTTCGGTCACCCGACCCGGGTGCGCGCGCGCGGGCCCGGGCGTCATCGGGTCCGGGCGCGTCCGCCGCGCGGGCCTCGGGTCGGCGCGCGCGCTCCGGGGCAGCCGGCCCGACCGGGCGCGGGCGTCGCGACGGTGCGGCCCCGTCGGCCTCGCGCGAGGGTGATCGCGCGGCGCCCGGGAGAGCCGCCGCGCCCGGGCGCGGGCGAGGCGACGGTGCGGCCCCACGGGACGGTGCGGGTGCACCGCGACGGGCTGCGCGAAGGCGACACCCACGTCCGGCTCCCGCCGCGCACCGCGATCCGCCTCTCGCAGGGGCCGCGCCTCGAGCGACCGAGCGCAGTGCCCCCGAGCGCAGTGCCCCCGAGAGCCCAGCTGCCGCGCCGCGTGCAGGGGCCGACCCCGATTCCGTCGCCCACCGTCACCGCGCCGCCCTCGGTGGACCGGCCGGTGCCGCGAGCGCGGATCCCGGAGCGCGCGCCACGGCGGGTGGAGCGACCGGCGCCGACCATCGTGGCCCCCCGCCGCTTCGAGCGGCCGCCGCGCATGGCGACCCCGCCTCGGGTGACCCAGCCGTCGCCTCCGCCGCGGATCGCGATCCCTCAGGCGCGACCCCAGCCGCGACCGCAGCCGCGACCCCAGCCGCGGGTGCAGGCGCCGTCTCGACCGCGGGTGCAGGCGCCCTCCCGGCCGAGCGTGCAGCGCTCGAGCCCGCCCCGGGGGCAGCCCCAGCGCAGAGGCAGCAGCGGCCCCAGCCTCCGGCGCGCTCCGTCGTTCCGGAGCCCCGGGGTGCGCATTCGCCGACCGTGAGAGCGGAAAGCGACTCTCACTGGAAATTCCTGCTCAAGGACGCCCCGGATCGATCCGACTCCCCTGGTGTCGGCGGGAAGCCGCAAGCAGTGGAGGTCGGGGATGACCAGGGTCGGTGAAGAGCTCGTTCATGCACTCGAGGCGCTCGTGAAGGCGGAGGCGCCCATGGAGCTGGAGCGCTCGTGGCGTCGCGCCGCGCAGCTGCTCGGGGAGGACGCGGCGGGGCTGCGCGCGGTGGTCGACGCGCTCGCCGAGAAGTCCATCCGCCTCTACGAGCTCGAGCGGCTCGCGACCGAGGACGTGCTCACCGGGGTGGCCAACCGGCGCTCCTTCGACGACGCCCTCCGGCGGGAGCTCGCGCGGCGGCGCCGCACCGGCGGCCCGGCGGTGATCCTGCTCGACCTCGACGGCCTGAAGGAGATCAACGATCGCTTCGGGCACGCGGCGGGCGACGAGGCGATCCGGGTGGCCGCGGCCGCCTGCCTCGACCAGGTGCGGGCCGGGGACATGGTCGGCCGCCTCGGCGGCGACGAGCTCGCGGTCCTGCTCCCCGACACCCACCGGGGCGGCGCGGAGATCGTGATGGAGCGGGTGCGCGAGGCCATCGAGCGCCAGACCGTGTGCGGCGTGCACCTCCGGGTCAGCGTCGGGCTCGCGGTCGCCGGCCCCGACGGGGACGACCGCGAGGAGGTCCTGCAGGCGGCGGACGAGCGCATGTACGCCGACAAGCGCGCGCGGAAGTCTCAGCTCCGGCTGGCCGCGTAGAAGGCGACCAGGTCGGCGCGGAGCTTCTTCCGCGAGGGCTCGTGCAGGTACATCATGTGCCCCGACTCGTAGAAGGCCTCGCGCAGGTTGTCCTGGATCTGCGGCTCGCGGCCGAGGTGCCGCGCGGTGTGCATCGACGCAAAATAGGGCGTCGCCATGTCGTAGAGCCCGCTGCCGAAGAACACCCGGAGGTGCGGGTTGTGGACCATCGCCCGGCGGAGGTCGGCGGCGGCGTTGATGAAGCCGAAGCGCTTCTCGTCGTGCCACTTCCAGCCCTCGTTGACGCTGAAGCTCAGCACCTCGTAGCGCCGCTCCTCCTCGTAGCGCAGCTCGCGCCGGAGGTAGTCGTTGATCAGCGCCGCGTAGGCGCCGTAGGGGTAGTGGAGCGCCGGATCGCTCTCGCCCGGGTCGTCGTCGGCGTGGGCGAGGATGCCGGTGAAGCGCGCGTCGAGGCGGCCGACGATCCGGCCCTCGTCTCGCAACAGCTCGCGGCAGTAGCGTGAGAGATCGACGCGCAGGTCGTAGCGCAGCCAGATCTCTTCCCCGAGCCCGGTCCACGCCGCGAGCTGCTTCGCGAGCTCCCGCCGCCGCGCGTCGGGCAGCGACGCCCCGGCCAGCAGCGCCGGCGCGTAGACCTCGAGCGCGAAGGTCTCCACCTCCCGCAGGAACGCGCCGAGATCGGACGGCCGCTCGGCGAGCCGGCCGTGGTGCGCCGCGGTGACCGCGTAGCTCGGCAGGTAGAGCGCGTACGGCAGGTCGTTGCCGGTCTCGAAGACGATGGTCTGGAACATCAGGGCCGGCGAGATCAGCACGAGCCCGTTGATCATCAGCCCCTCGCGCGAGAGGTGCGCGGCGAGGGAGGCGGCGCGGGTGGTGCCGTAGCTCTCGCCGGCCAGGAAGCGCGGCGAGTTCCAGCGCGCGTGGCGGCTCAGGTAGCGGCGCACCATCTCGCCGACCGAGGCCACGTCCTCCTTCACGCCGTGGAACTCCTCGCTCTTGGCTTCGCCGAGCGGGCGGCTGTAGCCGGTGCCGACCGGGTCGACGAAGACGAGGTCGGTGACGTCGAGGATGCTCTCGGCGTTGTCGATCAGGCGGTGGGGCGGGGGAGGGCTCGGGGCCGCGTCGGGCACGTCGGCGCGGCGCGGCCCGAGGGCGCCGAGCTGCAGCCACACCGCCGACGAGCCCGGCCCGCCGTTGAAGGCGAAGGTGATCGGGCGCTCGGCCGGGTCGACCCCCTCGCGCTCGTAGGCGACGTAGAAGATCTCCGCCCGCGGCTCGTCGTCGTCGCCGCGCAGGAACAGCGTGCCCGCGGTCGCCCGGTAGGGGATCGTCTCGCCCGCGATCGTCACCTCGTGGCGCGTGACCGCGCTGCGCTCCGACGGGGGGATCTTCGGCTTCGGCGCGTCCTCTGTCGGAGCGGCCTGGGTGGGCGAGTCGTCGGGCATGTTCGACGGGTACCGCGGCGCGGGACCGGACGGCAAGCGCGCCCTCGGCTACGCTGCCTCCGTGCGTCTCCGTCACGCGCTCTTGGCTTTCGCGCTCCCGCTCGCTCTCGCCGCCTGCAACGGCCGGCGCGTGGTCGGGCTCGTGGAGGACGCGGGGCGCAGCCGGATGGACGCCCCGATGCCGTCGGGCGAGATCTGTTACGACGGCTTCGACGACGACGGCGACGGGGTCATCGACGACGGCTGCCCGTGCACGGTCGGCGAGCGGCAGAGCTGCTGGCCCGGCACCGCGGCGCGCCGGCGGCTCGGGGCCTGCCGCGACGGCGTGCAGGTGTGCGAGCCCTTCGGGGAGTTCGAGGCGTTCGGCAGCTGCGAGGGCGCGGTCCTGCCGCAGCGCGAGATCCCGGACAACGGCGTCGACGAGGACTGCGACGGGCGCGACGGCGAGGCGACCTGCGTGGACGAGGAGACGGTCTGCGACGACGGCGTCGACGAGGACTGCGACGGCCGCGTCGACTGCGACGATCCGAGCTGCGCGATGTTCTCCGCCTGCCGCTCCGAGTGCGTCGCCGAGGCGGACGCGCGCTGCGACGACGCCATCGACAACGACTGCGACGGCGACGTCGACTGCCTCGACCGGGACTGCGAGTCGGCCGAGGCCTGCCGCTCGAGCTTCCCGGTGCCGGGGTGCACGCCCGAGTTCCCGTTCATCTTCGAGATCCGCTGCAGCGAGGGGCGCGACAACGACTGCGACGGCGACGTGGACTGCGACGACCGCGACTGCCGGCGCCCGGGGCTCTGCGGCTGCGAGTTCACCGAGAGCGTCTGCGGCGACCGGATGGACGGCGACTGCGACGGCGACGTGGACTGCGCCGACGTCGACTGCCAGCGCTGCGAGCCGGGGACGCGGCGGTGGTGCAACGAGTCGATGGAGGACGGCTGGGGCCGCCAGACCTGCGGCGACGACGAGCGCTGGGGCGGGTGCATCGCCACCTTCGAGTCCCCGTCGGGCTGCGGCGGCTCGGTCTACAGCGCGTCCTGCTGCGAGCGGTCCGGCGACTGCTGCCAGAACCACCCGAGCGACGACTCCTCGGTCGGCGAGGCCTGCCGCGTCACCTGCCGTTGAGCTCGAACAGCCGGCGCAGCGCGGGGATGTCGGTGGCCGCCGCCCAGGCCCGCGGCGTCTCCCCGCCCGCGCCCGGTGAGTCGGGGTTCGCTCCGTATTCGAGCAGCTTCTCCACGATGCTCAGGTCGAGCCGGCCCTCCTGGTCGTAGAAGGCGGCGGCGGCGTCGATCGCGAGCTGGAGCACGGTGGTGCCGTCGTCCGAGCGCGCGTCCACGTCGGCGCCGAGCGCGAGCAGCGCCTCCACCGATGTCCGCTGATGGTGCTCCACCGCCACGTGGAGAGGGGTCCACCGCTGGTGACCCGGGATGTCGACGTCGACGCCGTGCTGCACCAGCAGCTGCATCGCGCTCCGGTGCCCGGAGGCCGCCGCGAGGTGGAGCAGGCGCGCCCGCTCGCTGCGAGGCGCGTCCAGCGCCGAGATCCACGCCCCCGACTCGTCTGGCCACTCGCTCATGACCTGGGGAGGTACGCACCGCCGCCGGGCGAACAACGGCGCCCCCCGAACGGCGTTCAACCGATGAGGGCGGCCTGCATCTCGGCGTGGGCCTGGCGCAGCTTCGGCCAGACCGCCTCGATCACGTCGCGGCTCAGGTCGCAGTACGAGGCCTCGCCGCGCTGGGTGAGCTCGTCCAGGTAGGCCTCGTCCAGCTCGGGCTGCGCGCGGAGCCGGTAGTCGATCTGGTCGGCGAGCCGGAGCAGCGCGACCGAGACGCCGATGTCGCCGCCCTCGGCGTAGGCGCGGCCGGGGCGGTGATGCCAGGCCACGGTCTTCACCACGTCGCGGTCGAAGCGCCAGCCGGCGAGCACGGTCGCGCCGAGGGCCGCGTGGTCGTAGCCGGTGCGGGCGCGCTCGATCCGGTGCACGCAGTCGGGCGTCTCGAGCACCCGCCGGGGGAGGTCGGCGTAGGACACCTCGCCCACCTGGAGCGCGGCCAGCTTGCCGAGGTCGTGCAGGAGCCCGCAGAGGAAGAGATCGCCGACGTGCTCCTGGCGCCAGGTGCGGCCGAGCACGCCGACCACCGCGGCCACCCCGGCCCCGTGCGCCCGGAGCCGCTCGGCCACCTCGCCCTCCGCCGGGAACATGCCGAAGGCCGAGATGCCGGCGACGATGGCCCGGACCTGGGCGTGGCCGAGCCGGAGCACCGCGTCGTCGATGCTCGCGACCGGGCGGCCGCGCGAGTACGCCACCGAGTTGGCCACCCGGAGCAGCCGGCTCGCGAGCGCCGCGTCCTGCTCGATGGGGCCGCGCAGGTCGCCGATGGTCGCGTGCGGGTCGGCGAGCAGGCCCATGACGTGCTGGGCCACCGCGGGGAAGACCTTGAGGCCCACCGCCTGCGCCGCCGCCGCGGCCACCGACTGCGCCGCGCGGCCCTCGACGGCGAGCAGGTCGTCGCCGAACCACGAGGCCTCCACCGAGCTCATCGAGCGCATCGCCCGATCGGAACGGGCGCGGGGCGCTAGTCTTGAGCCCCCTCGAGCGTGAAGCGCACCACCTCGACCTCGCCCTCCGGCACCTCGCGGTTGAAGACGCCGAGCGTGCGGCCGACCGCGCTGACGCTCACGCTGGCGGTGACCGGATCCTCGCCGCCGCAGCCGTCCCGGTGACGCAGGCGCACCACGTACTCGCCGGCGGCCGGGCTCGCGAGGGTGCGGCGCTCGAGGTGGCGGGCCGGCTCCTCGCACGCGCCGCGCGCGTCGGTGGAGGCGCCGCCCGAGGCCGGGCCCTCGAGCACGAGGTCGAGGTCGGCCGCGCCGCTCCAGGCGACCGCCACCTGCACCGCGTCGGCCGGCACGCCCTCGCAGCCCTCGTCGATGCGGCCGTCGCAGTCGGAGTCGAGCGCGTCGCAGGCCTCGTCCGCGCCCTCCGCGCAGGCGCTCGCCATCGCCGTCACTCCGTCGGCGAGCCGCGGCTCCCCGGCGCTCAGCGCGATCGGCGCCCCGGTCGAGGGCGGGGCTTCGGCGCCGCCGCAGGCGGTGAGGAGGAGCGCGACGAGGGCGGAGGTACGCATGGCTCTGGCCATACCCCGCCCCGACCGACCTCGCCAAGGCTCAAGCCTGGCGCGCGTCGGCCGTTCTCCTGCGCGATGCGTCTCGCGCCCCTCACGCTCCTGGCCCTCGCCCTCGTCGCCGCCCCGGCCGCGGCCCAGGGCGCGCCGTCGCCGGCCGACGAGGCCGAGGTCGGCGGCGAGGCGTCGGCGACGCCCGAGCTCTCGGCGGCCCGGGCCCAGGCGCCCGATCGCGACGCCGAGGCCCGCCGCTACTTCTTCGACGGGCGCAACGCGTGGGACGCCGCCCGCTACGCCGACGCGCTCGAGCTCTGGAACCGCGCCTACGCGCTCTCGCCGCGGCCGATCCTGCTGATCAACATCGGCAACGCCTGGCTCCGGCTCGACCGTCGCGGCGAGGCGGCGAGCGCCTATCGACGTTTCCTGACCCTCGCGCCGGAGGACGCGCCGGAGCGGACCGAGGTCGAGACCTGGGTCGTGGCCCTCGAGGGCGCGCCCGATCTCTCGGTGGTCGCCGCCCCGGAGGCGCCGCGCTTCGAGCCGCTCGAGGGCCGCTTCTGGACCTGGGTGAGCCTCGGCGTCGCCGCGGTGACCGGCGGGTTCGCGGCCGGCTTCTACCTCGACGCGGAGAGCCGCTACGGCGCGATGGCCTCGGGCTGCGGCGCGACCTCGGTGGGCTGCCTGCAGGCCGACATCGACTCGGTGGACCGCGGGGTGATCACCAGCCAGGTGCTCCTCGGCTTCGCGCTGACCGCGGCGGTGACGTCGGTGGTCCTCTACTTCCTCGAGGCGCCGTGAGGGCGCTCGCGCTCTCGGCCGCGCTCCTCGCCGGCTGCTCCTTCGACCTCGGCGCGCTCCGCGGCGCGGACGCCTCGACCGGCGACCCCGGCCCGGTCCCGGACGCCGCCGCGCCGCCCGCGCCGACGCCCGACGCGGGGCCGGCCATGGTCGTCGAGCCGATCGAGCCCGCGTGCGGGCTGCCCGGTCAGGACTGCTGCGACATCGCGCCGTCCTGCGAGCTGGGCGCGTGCCTGCGCGGCACCTGCAGCTCCTTCTCCGGCGCGGTGGCGCGCGGGGAGGGCTGCTCGGATCCCTGCGTGGCCCGCAACCCCTACACCGCCGGCTGCGGCTGCGCGCTCGGCTTCGAGACGCAGGCGCTCGGCGACCTGACCGGGGCCTGCGGTGACGGCCGCGCGACCACGGTCTCGCTCTCGTTCTGTGACGCCGGCGCCCGCTCGCTGCTCACCGAGTGGGGGGGAGCCCACCTCCGGGTCGCGGCGGGAGAGAGCTGCGGCGGCGGCTGCGTCGCGCCGCACCCCGAGACGCTCGACTGCGTCTGCCCGGCGGGCACCGCGCCGCTCCCCTTCACCGTCGGCCGCCGCGGCCCCTGCGGCGAGGCGGCGGCCACCCTCACGCTCTGCGCCCCGCCCGAGATCGGCGGCGCCTTCGCCGGCGCCCATCAGGCCGACGCGGACGCGCCGGGCGGCTGCGCCGTCCCGAACCCCTTCACCGGCGCGTGCAGCTGCCCGGAGGAGAGCCACGCCCAGCGCGTCCCGCTCACCCGCCCGGGCGCGACCGGACCGGTGGCCGCGCCGCTCACGATCTGCGTGCGCTGATCCGGGGCCGGTCGGCCCGCAGGTATCCTTGCCATCGGATGGCGCCGGCGCGGTCGACGAGGCGCCAGAGATGCGCGACGAAGGAGTCCACCTCGCGCTCGCCGCCGGCCACCAGCGTGACCTCCTCGCGCTCCCGTCCGTCGTAGCTGACCCAGCGGAGCGAGAGCGTCTCGTCGGTCTCGTTGACGAAGGTGACGCGGAGCGGCTCGCCGCCGTGCAGCGAGCGCCACGGGATGTCGGCCTCGGGCGGCAGCGCGCTCATCTCGGCGACCACCGAGGCGAGGGCGGCGCGGGCCCGCTCGAGCCGGGCGAGCGCCTCGTCGCGCTCCTGGGTCAGCGCTTCGACGTGGCGGGCCTGCGCCTCGGCGTCGTCGCGGTAGGGCACGGTCAGGCGTTGACGCTCACGGGCCGCGCGACGTCGCCCTCGGGCAGCCCGGCGCGCCACTGCCGGGACAGCGCGACCTCGGCCTCGTAGCGCTCGATCTCGCGCGCCTTGGTCGCCTCGTCCCAGCCGAGCAGCGCGGCCATGCGGTCGGCGATGGCCGGCACCGCGCCGAGGCCCTGGTCGCGATCGCGGAAGAAGAGCTGCGTGCGCCGGACGAGCACGTCGCAGAGCGTCGCCGCGAGCTCCTCCTCCACCGCCCAGTCGACCTGGGCGAGGATCTCCGGCCGGGCCGGCACGAGCCGCTCGCCGAGCGAGCGATCGGCGGCGACGCGCTTGGCGATGTCGAGGGCGCGCATGCCGTAGGTGTCCCCGAGGTAGCGCGCGACGTCGTCGGGCACGTGGGGGTGCCCCGCCTTGCTCACCTCGTCGGCGACGCGGGCGTGGTCGTCGTCCTCCGGCCAGCCGCGGGCGCCCGGCAGGGGATCCTTGTCGGTCCGCGGCGGGGTGAGCTCGAGGTCCTGCCCGGACAGCTCGATCAGGCGGGCCGCGGTCTCGACCACCTCGGCCGCCATGCGCCGATAGGTGGTGAGCTTGCCGCCCGCGATCGTGATGAGGCCGTCGTGGCCGACCAGGATCTGGTGCTCGCGGCTCACCGCGGACTCGCTCAGGTCGCCGCCCTCTTCCTGCGGCGCCATGAGCGGGCGGATGCCGGCCCAGGTGCTCAGCACGTCGGCCCGCACGAGCTGATGCTCGGGGAAGTAGTGGTTGGCGGCGTCGATCAGGTAGTCGACGTCCTCGAGGGTCGCGGCCACCGCGCCGGGGTCGCCCTCGTAGTCGGTGTCGGTGGTGCCGATGTAGGTCCGGTCGCCCCACGGGATCGCGAAGAGCACGCGCGCGTCGGTGGGGTGGAAGCAGACGACCGCGTTGTTGAGCGGCAGCTTCTCGTGCTCGACCACGACGTGCACGCCCTTGGTCGGCCGGAGGATCGAGCCGCTCGAGATGGAGCGGCTCATCGAGATGGTCTGGTCGGTCCAGGGCCCGGTCGCGTTGACCACCGCCCGCGCCGAGACCTCGCGCAGCTCGCCGCCGAGCTCGTCCTTGACGACCACGCCGGTCACCCGGCCCTTGTCGTCCTTCACGAAGCTCGTGACCTTGCCCCAGGTGGCGATCACCGCGCCGGCGGCGGCCGCGTCGAGCGCGGTCTCGAGGGTCAGCCGCGCGTCGTCGGTGGCGCAGTCGTAGTAGAGCGGCGCGCCCTTGAGCTCGCCGCGACCGAGCGCCGGCTCCACCTCCGCCACGTCGCTCGGCTTGAGCTTGCGCGGGCGCTTCGGCGAGCGGAAGAGCGCGAGCCCCTCGTAGAGCCGGATGCCGGTGTGGATCATCCAGAGCGGCTTGCGCGCGCCCTTGTAGACCGGGAACAGGAAGCCCATCGGGTTCACGAGGTGGGGCGCGATGTCCTGCAGGATGCGCCGCTCGCTCACCGACTCGAAGACGAGGCTGAACTCGTACTGCTCGAGGTAGCGGAGGCCGCCGTGGATGAGCTTGCTGGAGCGCGAGCTCGTCCCGTAGGCGAGGTCGTTCATCTCCGCGACGGCCACCCGGAGGCCGCGGCGCGCCGCGTCGCGGGCGATGCCGGCCCCGGTGATGCCCCCTCCGATGACCAGGAGGTCGAAGGTGCCCTCGAGCTGTTCCCACATCGCGCGACGCGTCGGCATGCGCACGGTGTAGCGCACGCCGACGCTCGGGACGAGGAGGGGCCCCTCAGACCACCGAGCGGCGCACGATGGTCTGGGAGCGGTCCGGCCCGACGCTGATCGTGTCGATCGAGACGCCGCTGGTGGACTCGATCATCTCCACGTAGCGGCGCGCGTTCTCCGGCAGCTCGTCGTACTCGCGGCAGTCGCCGAGCGGCTCCTTCCAGCCGGGCACCATCTCGGTGAGCGGCTGCATGCGCGAGGAGCCCTCGAAGGGCGGCTCGTCCCGGACGTCCCCGTCGAGCTCGTAGCCGGTGCAGATCGGGATCTCCTCGATGCCGGTCAGCACGTCGAGCTTGGTCAGCGCGACCGAGTCGAAGCCGTTCACCCGGGCGGCGTAGCGGAGCACCGGCACGTCGAACATGCCGCAGCGCCGCGGGCGCGCCGTCACCGGGCTCAGCTCTCCGCCCACGTCCTGGAGGCGCTGGGCGAGCTCGCCGGTGAGCTCCGAGGGCAGCGGGCCGGAGCCCGAGCGGGTCACGTAGGCCTTGGCCACGCCGATGACCTTGTCGATGGCCTTGGGCGGGATCCCGGTGCCGGTGCAGGCGCCGCCCGCGACGGTCGAGGCGCTGACCACGAACGGGTAGTAGCCGTGGTGCAGGTCGACCATGCTGCCGAGCGCGCCCTCGATCACCACCCGCCGCTCGTCCTTGGCGAGGTCCATGATGAGCCGCCCGCCGTCGACCACCCGGTGGCGCAGCTTCTCGCCGCACGCCGCGAGGGCGTCGACGATCGGCTCGGCCTCGGGCACCTCGGCGCCGAGCCCGAGCAGCACCACCCGGCTGGCCTCGATGCTCGCCTTGACCTGCTGGAGCAGGTACGCGGGATCGAGCAGGTCGCCGACGCGCACGCCCCGGCGCGCGACCGCGTCCGAGTAGGCCGGCCCGACCCCGCGGCGCGGGGCGCCCGACGCGCCCTCGGCCTCGTCGCGCAGCCGATCGATCTCGATGTGATGCGGCAGCACCACCTGAGCGCGCTGGTCGATCTTGAGGTCGCCCTTGAGCGCGCCGTGCTCCTCGAGCGACGCCAGCTCCTCGAGCAGCAGGCGTGGGTCGAGGGCCATGCCCTGCGCCAGCAGGCACGTGCGCCCCATCTTGAGCGCGCCCGCGGGCAGCACGTGGAAGACGAGCCGCTCGGCATCGGCCATCAGGCTCTGCCCCGGGTTGTAGCCGCCCGCGTACTGCGCCACGAGCGCGGCCTCCCCCGCGAGGTGCTCGACGATCTTGGACTTTCCTTCGTCGCCCCACTGGGCGCCGACGACGGCCACGACGGTCATGAATCCTCCCTAGACGCCGAGCCTACCGAAGGCGGCGCCCCGCCGTCACGTACCCCCACGATCCTTCCAGGCGATCTCGATCTGGCAGGCGGCGTCGCCCCGGGTCCGGCAGCGGGTCTCCTCGGCCCGGTAGACCCGGGCGCCGGTGAGGTCGCCCGCGCCCTCCGCCCAGCCGGTCACGCTGAGGCAGTGCGCCCGGTGCGGGGTGTCGAGCCCGCGGATCGTGAGCGTGGCCTCGTGGTCGCCCATGTCGACGTCGAGGGCGCCGCTGTCGTAGTGCACGTTCCAGAGCCGCGAGGCCTTGCGCAGGATGAACGGCACCGAGCCGAGCCGGAGGAAGATCCGGTAGAGCGTCGGCAGGGTGACGGTGGCCCCGAAGCGGCCCATGTCGCGGCAGAGCCCGAGGTCGCCGCGGCCGAGCACCGCGTCGGCGCTGACGTTGAGGTCGACGAAGAGCTCGAACGGCACCCACGCGTGCGGCAGCACCCCGGCGTCGAGGAGCGCGCGGTGCGCGGGGCGCATGCGGTCCTTCACCTCGCGGAACACCACCTCGTCGGCGTGCTCGCGGATGTACCGAACGCGCGAGGTCACCGCGCTGCCCTTGACCTGCCCCACCGTCGTCCCCCGGGGCCAAGGTAGCGCGGTGGGCCGCGGCGCTTCAATCGCCGGGGCGGAGCCCGTAGGCGGCCTGGTCCTGCAGCGGGGGCAGGGCCACCTCGCGGATCTGCAGGGTGCGGACCGCCCAGACGTCGTGGAAGACGCGGTACTCGAGCGCGGTCCGGTCGAGGTACTCGACGCCCGCGGAGCCGCCGGTGCCGGTGCGCCGCCCGATCATGCGCTCGACCATGCGGGCGTGGCGCTGACGGAAGATCACGAAGGCCTGCTCGAGCTCGACGATCGCGTCGACGACCTCGCGCGGCCACGCCAGCAGCGGCAGCTCGCGGTAGCCCTCGATCAAGACGAGCGCGGCCCGGACGCGGGCTCGGTGCTTCCGCTCCTCCTCCGGGCGATCCTCGGCGCGCAGGAACGCGGCCGCCGACTCGGCGCCCTTCTGGTAGCGCTGGCCGAGCCGCTCGCGATCGGCCTCGGTGAGGGCGTCGTGCTCGGCGAGCCTCCGGGCCCGCTCGGACTCCGCGCGGTGGGCGGCGAGGTAGGCGTCGCGGAAGCGGGCGACCACCGCCTCGTCGTCGGGCTGGCCCGGGACGGCGCCGTCGATCGGCGTGCGGTGGAGCCAGGCCTCGATGGCCTGCTTGAGCGAGGGCTTGTCCTCGAGGCGGCGCGCGACCCGGCGTGAGGCCGCGGACTCCGAGCCGTCGGGGTTGCGCAGCGCCTGCATGTAGCTGTGCTCGTGGCCGAGCGGGATCCGGTCGTCGTCGTCGAGGCCCATCAGGATCTCGATCTCGCGGAGCTGCGCGGACTGGAAGCCGCTCGCCGGGCTCAGCTTGTCGCGGAAGGCGAGGTAGTCGCGCGTGGTCATCGTCTCCATCAGCGCGAAGTGCCCCGCGATCTGGTGGAAGAGCAGGGCCATGCGGCGGATCCCGCGGACCGCGGAGGCGAGCGACTGCTCGGGCACCCGCTCCTGCGCGAAGAGATCCCGCACCGTCACCAGCTCCCGCAGCACGAGCTTCATCCAGAGCTCGTCGATCTGGTGCACGGTGATGAACAGGACCTCGTCGTTCGAGAGGCCCTCGTCGGTCTGCTCGAGCCCACCCTGGAGCGAGAGCATCTGCTCCACCCGGATGTAGTCCCAGTACGTCGTCGCCTGTCTCGCCATCGGCCGGAATGTCATCGGCCGATCGGGTCGGCGCAACCGGCGGCGTGAGCCTCGTCCTCGGATGGGCGCGCGGCCGGGGAGCGCCGCGCCGGCCGGGCGCGTACGCGAGTTCACGGTGGGCGCGTGAATGGACGGCACGATCCCGCCCCGCGGATCCGGATTTTTCGCCGCTCGACCCGAAGTGATACCGTCATCACCTCTGGCACGCGCTTCGCTGGCCGAACGCGCTCACGGAGGAGCGGCGAATGACGATGACGAGTAGGATGACGAGGCTGGCGGTGCTGGCGACCCTGTGCCTGACCCTGATCGGGGCGTGGGGCTGTCGACGGCGGCGCCCGCCGGTCACCGCGAGCGGCGCCCTGAACGCCCGCTACGAGCGGACCTTGCTCCGGCACGCCGCCCGGGACACCGGCTGCTCGGCCGGGCAGCTCTCCACCCTCCAGGTCCACGCCGCGCCGCAGGTCTGGTCGGTCACCGGCTGCACCACCCCGATCGAGTACTGGCTCCAGTGCAGCCGCCGCAACCGCTGCCGCTGGCGCCCGGTCCCGCTGCTCAACGAGGCGGCCGCGCCGCAGCTGCAGTGCCCGCCGCAGGCCATCCAGCAGCAGCCCTCGCAGCAGCCCAACGTGCGCTTCGCCGCCGGCTGCGGCCGTCAGCAGCCCTTCACCGTCGCGTGCAACGGCGCGGGCTGCGGCTGGGCTCCGGCCGGGCCGCCCCAGCAGATGGGCGGGCAGGCGGTCGCGCAGCAGCAGCCGCCGCAGCAGCCGCAGGGCCAGCCTCAGACCGTGACCGTGCAGGTCACCACCCCCTCGACCAACCTCCAGTCGCAGATCGAGGCGCAGCGCGAGGCGATCCTCTCCTGCATCGACGGCGCGGCCGTCACCCTGCGGGTCCGCTGGACCTCGGAGGGCCAGGTCATCCTGCAGCTCCCGCCGGAGCTCGTCGGCACCGTCGCCGAGGCCTGCGTGCAGGCCGCGGTGGGCTCGCTGACCGTCGCCGCCAACCAGGCGGGCGAGGTCGTGATCCCGCTCCAGCAATGAGCCTCGATCCCCGGGCCCGGTTCTCCTCCACCGTGGAGGACTACCGCCGCTACCGACCCGACTATCCGGCCGCGCTGTTCGACTGGATCGCGAAGGAGTGCGATCTGCCCCACGGCGCGCGGGTGCTCGACGTGGGCTGCGGCACCGGGATCAGCAGCCGTCAGCTCGCGGCCCGCGGCTGGGAGGTGGTCGGCCTCGATCCCAACGCGGACATGCTCGCCGCCGCCGAGGCCGAGCCCCGACCCGGCCTCCGCTACGTCCAGGGCGACGCCGAGGATCCGCCCGCGCTCGGGCGCTTCGACGCGATCGTCGGGGGCCAGAGCTTCCACTGGCTCGACCTCGACCGGGCGCTGCCGCGGCTGGCGGCGATGCTCGACGGCGAGCGCGTGGTGGCGTTCTGGAACCTGCGCGAGCCGTCCGACCCGATGATGCGCGACTACGAGGCGCTGCTCCTCGAGTTCTGCCCGGAGTACGCCGACGTCGGCGCCGAGCCTCGCGCCGACGCGGTCCGGGCGCGGGTGGCGGGGCTCGATCTTCGCGAGGTGGAGCTGCCGCACGCGCAGCGCCTCGATCGCGACGGGCTGCTCGGGCGCGTCTGGTCGAGCTCCTACGTCAAGAACGTCGACCTCGACCGCGCGGCCTTCGACGCCCGGCTCCACGCCCTCTTCGACCGCCACGCCGACGGCGGCGAGATCGCGTTCGTCTACCGGACGCGCGCCCTGAGCTTCGCGCCGGGACGTTGAGCGCGGTACACCTGCCTGGTGCGTAGCCGCCTGCCGTTCACCGCGCTCGGGTTCAGCGCGCTCGGGATCGTGCTCGGCTTCGTGCTCGGCGGGATCGGGCCGCGGCTCGAGGCGGACACGCAGGCCGAGGAGATCGCGCGCCTCGAGCGGCAGCTCGCCGAGGTGGACACCGGCGGCTGGCGCTCGCCGGTCCCGGGGCTCGACCGCATCCTGCGCGCCCCGCGCGACGAGGCCCCGGCGGAGCGCCCGCTCCCCGTCGCGCCGCCTCCCGAGGAGGGCGAGGCCGAGGTCTACGCGCCGGACGGCGGCGCGGCGCCTCCCCGCCGGTGGCGAGAGCAGTGGCGTGATCGCGCGTCGGAGACCGCGCCGAGCGAGCGCCTGGCCGCGTTCGAGCGGGCCGCCTCCCTGCAGAACGTGCGGCGCCTGCAGTCGCGGGCCGCGCTCGCCCAGCAGGGGGACCTCGACGACGGAGAGATCGCGGCGGTCGACGAGGCGCTCGAGCGGATGAACGCCGACCTGCAGGCCCACGGCGAGGCGCTGATCACGCTGGCGATGAGCGACGAGCCGCCGCCGGCGCGGGATCTGCTCGGCATCACCCACGACGTCACCGGCATCCTGCACCGCACCCAGGTGCGGCTCGAGTCGATCCTCGGCCCCGAGCGCGCGGCCGAGGTCGATCCGAGCGCCCTCGAGATCTGGAACTTCGTCGACCTCTACCGCCTCGAGCCGGCGGCGCGGGCGGCGATGCAGCGATGAGCGCCACCCGCTCGCCGGCGGCGCTGAGGGGCCTGCGCGACGCGTGGGTGGTGGCGCGCTTCGACCTCGGGGAGTCGCTGCGCTCCCGCAAGGTGCTCATCTTCCTCGCGCTCTACGCGGCGGGCGCGGTGGCCGCGGCGGTGATCTTCACCGAGGTGCTCCAGGACATCGAGGAGGCGCTCGCCGAACAGCTGCTCGTGGCCCGGACCAGCCAGCCGGGGAGCCTCACCCAGGCGGTGATGGAGGCGCCCGAGCTGAGGCTCGTGCTGGTCCGCCTGGTGCGCGACGAGGAGCTCGCCGACGCGCTCCTGCGGGTGCCGCCGATCGCGCTCCTCTATCACTGGGTCGCGCTGACCTTCGCGCCGGTCTTCGTCGTCTTCACCTCGAGCGACGCGATCAGCGGCGAGGTCTCGACCGGCAGCGTGCGCTACGCGCTCTTCCGCACCGACCGGACGAGCTGGGCGGCGGGAAAGCTCCTCGGGCAGACCCTGCTCAGCGGCGTCGGCCTCGCGCTCGGCGCGGTGGGCGCGTGGATCGTCGGCTACCTGCAGCTCGCCAGCTTCGCCCCGCTCGAGACCGCGGCCTGGCTCGCGCGCTACGTGGTGACCGCGTTCTTCTTCGCCTTCGCCCACCTCGGGCTCGCGCTCGGCGTCTCGCAGCTGACCCGCTCGGTGCCCTGGTCGCGCGCGCTCGGGCTCTTCGCGCTCGCCTTCGTGTTCGGCGCGCACGGCTGGCTCGGCCGGGACGCGGTACAGGAGGAGGCGCCGGTCCTCGCCGCGTCGCTCCAGCAGGTCTTCCCGGCCGCGCATCGCCTCGATCTCTGGCGCCCGTCGCTCTGGGACGGCGTCGTCGCGATGACGGTCCTGGCCGCGCTCGGCTTCGTCTACTTCGCGATCGGGCACCTGCGCTTCGCCCGGAGGGACGCGTGAGCCGCTTCGCGCTGCGCCTCAAGGGCGTCGAGAAGCGCTACGGCAAGACCCGGGCGCTCGACGGGCTGACCCTCGACGTGCCGCGCGGCGCGCTGATGGGCCTGGTGGGGCCGAACGGCGCGGGCAAGACGACGACCTTCGGGGTGGTGAGCGGCGCGGTGCGACCCGACGCCGGGCACGTCGACGTGCTGGGCGAGGGGCCCTTCGATCCGGCGCGCCACGCCGGCCGCATGACGGTGCTCCCGCAGGACTGCGCCCTGAACCCGAGCTCGAGCGCGCGGCAGATCCTCGCCTTCCAGGCGCGCCTCCAGGGGCTGACCGCCAAAGCCGCGGCCCGCGAGGCGGACCGCGTGCTCGAGCTGGTGCGGCTGTCCGACCGCGCCGGCTCCCGGGTCAGCCAGCTCAGCCACGGCATGAAGCGGCGCCTCGCGGTGGCCCAGGCGCTGCTCGGCGATCCGGAGCTGGTGCTGCTCGACGAGCCGACCGGCGGCCTCGACCCTCACCTCGTGGTCGCGATGCGCGAGATCCTCGGCGCCCAGCGCGGGCAGCGCACGGTGGTGGTCAGCTCGCACATCCTCGCCGACCTCGAGGCGACCTGCGACCACGTCGCCTTCATGGAGGACGGCCGCTGCCAGAAGAGCGGCCCGGTGGAGGAGGTGACCCGCCGCGGCGCGCTCGTCCGCATCCAGCTCGCCGAGCCGATGCGCCTCGAGCAGCTCGCCGCGATCCTCGACGGCCGCGACCCCGAGCTCGAGGGCGACGTGCTGCGCTACCACCTCTCGCCCGGCGAGGATCCCGCCGAGGTCCAGCGCGCCCTGCTCCCCGCCCTCATCGAGGCCGGCGCCGGCGTGCTCGAGGTCCGCCTCGGCGAGTCCCTCGAGGCCGCCTACATGTCGTCACGCTCACGTCGCGACGATCGGTGACCGAGGCGGATTTGCGTTTGAAGGTGGGGCGTGGGGGCTAATGCCCCTTCGCCCATGAAACCACCCGACTTGGCGCTGACCATCGCCGAGAACGCCACCCTCGGGGTGGTGATGATGGACGCGCGGCAGAAGTGCACGTACCTGAACGCGGCCGCCGAGCAGATGTTCGGGGTGTCGCTGGCGGAGATCCTCGCCAGGGACGTGCCCCTGCACGACATCATCCATCACACCCGGCCCGACGGGCGGCACTTCCCGATGGCGGAGTGCGCGATCGATCGCGCGCTGCCCGAGCGCGCCCGGATGCAGGGGACCGAGGTCTTCGTCCGACCGGACGGCACCTTCTATCCGGTGGCCTACACGGCGAGCCCGATCGTCGAGGACGGCAAGCCGGTGGGGACCATCATCGAGGTCCGCGACCTCAGCGTGGAGCAGCGCACCGAGGAGGAGCTCGAGCGGGTGGAGGAGCGCTATCGCTTCCTCGCCGAGAACATCCCGGCTCACGTCTGGACGGCCGACGCGCAGGGGAAGCTCGACTTCGTCAGCGATCGCACCGCGGCCTACTTCGGCGTGGAGGCGGCGCAGCTCCTGCTCGATGGGTGGCTGAGCGTGATCCACCCGGACGACGTGGCGCGCACCGTCGAGGCCTGGACGCGCTCGCTGACGACCGGCGAGCCCTACGAGATCGAGTTCCGGCTCCGCCGCGGCGACGGCGCCTACCGCTGGCACCTCGGGCGCGCGGCCGCGCAGCGGGGCCCCGACGGCGAGGTCGTGAAGTGGTTCGGCAGCAACGCCGACATCGAGGACCGGCGCGCCGTCGAGCGGGAGCGCGACCGGGCGCTGCAGGTGGCCGAGGTCGAGCGGAGCCGCCTCCAGAACGTGCTCATGCAGGCGCCGGCCGCGGTCGCCATGTACCAGGGCCCCGAGTACGTCATCACGATGGCGAACCCGCGCTGGGAGCAGCTCACCGGGGAGACCGAGGCGCTCGGCCGCCCGTTCGACGAGGTGTTCCCGGAGGCGGTCGGCACCGAGCCGCGCGCCGCGCTCGATCACGCCCGCGCGTCCAAGGAGGCGGTGATCGGCGCCGCGGTGCCCCTGACCGACGCCGCCGGGCGGGACACCTTCTGGAACTACGTCGTCCAGCCCATCCTCACCCCCGAGGGCGAGGTCGACGGCCTGCTGGCCCACGCGGTCGACGTGACCGATCAGGTGATCGCGCGGCGCCAGAGCGAGCAGCGCGCCGACGAGCTGGCGCGGCTCAGCGCCGAGCTCCGCCACACCAACGAGGAGCTCGACAAGTTCGCGTACGTGGCCTCACATGATCTGAAGGCGCCGCTCCGCGGCATCGCCACGCTCGCCGCGTTCATCGAGGAGGACTGCTACGACCGCCTCACCGAGGAGTCGCGCGGGCACTTCCAGCTCCTCCGCGGGCGCGTGCAGCGCATGCAGGCGCTCATCGACGGAGTGCTCGCCTACTCGAGGGCGGCCCGCAACCGCGGCGCCGAGCGTCGCGTGACCCTGGAGTCGGTGGTGAAGGAGAGCGTGGATCTGCTCGCCCCGCCGGAGGACGTGAGGCTCGAGATCGAGCCGCTGCCGCGCGTCGAGGTCGACGACGTGCCTTTCCAGCAGGTGGTCCTCAACCTGCTGTCGAACGCGGTCAAGCACGGGCGCGGCGGCACGGTCCGGGTGCGCGCCGGGCTCACCGACGCCGGCCTCCAGGTCTCGGTCATCGACGAGGGCCCGGGCATCGCGCCGCAGCACCACGCGCGCATCTGGGAGCTCTTCCAGACGCTGGAGGGCAGCGACGCCGAGAGCACCGGCGTGGGGCTGCCGGTGGTGCGCAAGATCGTCGAGAGCCGCGGCGGCCGCGCCTGGGTCGAGTCGACCGAGGGGCAGGGCGCCACCTTCCACTTCACGTGGCCGAGCGCGAGCGCTCTCGAAGGCGTCGAACGATCGTCGCCAGAGACGAGGGCTTCTCGATGACGCCCGCCACCCGGGCCGCGTCCTCGGGGTCGACGCCCTCGCCGGTGAAGAAGTAGACCGACGCGTCGGGCGCCCGCGCCTCGATCGCGTCGAGGAGCTCCAGCCCCGACGCGTCGTCGACCGAGCGATCGAGCAGGACCACGTCCGGGGGCCCGCAGCGCGCGAGCACCTCCAGGGTCTCCGCCGTCGTGGCGGCCGCCTCCACCTCGAAGCCCGCGCGCCGCAGCGCCTTCGTCACCGTGCGCAGGAGGAGATCCTCGTCGTCCACCACGAGCGCGAAGTCGCCGGTGGCCTGCTCGCCGGAGTCGGGGGGCGCCGCGGTCTCGGGGGCCTCGGGCGCGTCGGCCGCCGGCAGCATGAAGAGGAACTCCGCGCCGCCGCCCTCGCGGGGGCGGTGCCCGAGGTGGCCGCCGAGGCGCTCCGCGATCGCGGCTGACGAGGCGAGGCCGAGCCCGGTGCCGGCCGCGCCCTTCGTGGTCACGAACGGCTCGAAGAGGGTGTCGACCATCTCCTCCGGCACGCCGGGGCCGTCGTCGGAGACGAGCACCTCCACCCAACGCGCGCCGAAGTGCGTCGCCTCGCGGACCTGGAGGGTGATCCGCCCGGCGCGCGTCGCGCTCCCCATCAGCGCGTCGCGCGCGTTGTGCAGGAGGTTCTGGACGACCTGCTCGATGGCGCCCGGGGCGCAGCGGGTGCGCGCGCTCGCGGCGACGTCGACCTCCAGCCGGATCCCGGGCGGGAGGATGCGCCGCGTGAGCTCGGCGACGTGCCGGCAGGTCTCGGCGACGTCCTCCACCACCCGCACCTGCGTGGTCTCCATCTTCGTCAGCGACGCGAGCTCCCGGACGACCCGGGCGGCGCGCTCCGTGGCCCGGATGGCGCTCGCCACGTCCTCGTGGGTCTGCGGGTCGATCCCCGGCGCGTCCTCCACCGACCCGCGGATCTCCTCGAGGAGCGAGCCGATGACCATCAGCATGTTGTTGAAGTTGTGCGAGATGCCCGCCGAGAACCGCCCGAGCGTCTCGAGCCGCTCCGCCTCCGCCAGGCGCTGCTGGAGCCGCACGTGGTCGGTGACGTCCATCGCCGCGCCGACGCCCCGGGCCCCGCCGTCGCGCAGCTCGATCTCGCCGACGATGCGGAGCCACCGGACCTCGCCGTCGGGCCGCACGATGCGCACCGGGTCCGCGCGATAGGCGCCGCCGCCGCGCGTCCGGTCCGCGTCCTCGGTGGCGCGGGGGCGATCGTCGACGTGCACCACCTCGCCGATCCAGGCCTCGGGCGGCACCGGCTCGTCTCGCCCGACGATGCTCTTCATGCGCGCGTCCCAGACCGTCTCGCCGGTGGCCATGTCGAAGGCCCACCGCCCGACCTCGAAGCCCGCGAGCGCCGCCTCGGTGGCCGCGTCGCTCCAGCCGGTCACCGCGCCTCCTCACCGAGTCGGGCCCGCACCCACGCGAAGGCCTCCTCGGGGGTCTTGGTCACGGTGACCGGGTGCGCCTGCCCGAGCGTCCAGAAGAGCCCCCGCACCGCGGCCCGCAGCGCCGGGCTGGTGACCACGAACGCGGTCGCCACCCAGCGCTCGCCGAAGCGCGCCACCGCCGCTTTGAGCCAGACCGCCGAGCGCCGCACGTAGCGCGCGGGGAAGGCCGTCAGCGGCCCTTGTTCGAGGACGATGCCGAAGCGCTCGGTCGCCGTCATCGCGTCCTCGAGCTCGCGCATGTAGCGCTCGAAGCCCGGGTCGGTCAGCGGCCCGACCACGCGCACGTGGAGGACCGGCGCCGACGACGCGTCGACGATGGCGTATCGTTCTTCTACACCCTCCACCGCAGGGCAAAGCATATGTCATTCACGCGGCGAGGCGACCCGCGTTCACGGACAGGAGCTGGCCGGAAAAGGGGCGGGCCGGGGACCCCCGCCAGGGTCACCGGCCCGCTCGTGCTGCTCTGGATCTCCGAGCGCGAACGCTCGACGTAATCAATCTTCCATGACCGGCGTGGGCGTCGGGTCGGGGGTGGCGATCCGCGCGCGCACCGGGCTGGGCCCGTACACGTGGATCACGGGGGTGGGGGTGGGATCCGCGCGATCCGGATCCGTGATCGGGGTGGGCGTGGGATCGCGCCGCGAGCCGTCCTCGGTGGTCTGGTGCGCGGTCGTCTGCCGGTACTGCTGGGTGACCGGCGGCTCGCGGTGGCCGTTGGGGCGGCTCGGCTGAGGGCTCGGGTCGGCGGCGGCCGGGTCCACGCGGACCTCCTGCTCGGCCATGAGGAGGCTGAGGCTGTCCACGCAGACGACCGCGCCGTCGCGATCGAGGAGGGCGCCGAGCAGGGGCTCGCCCGCGCAGCCGGCGAGGCGGAGGTAGGCGTGCGTCTCGGCGGCGGCCTCGCAGCCGGGCTCGGCCTCGGACCACGCCTCGGCGGGGATCTCGACGTCGACGCGCGACGCCTCGGCCGCCTGCTCGTGAGCGGGATCGCCCGCGCACGCCACCCCGACGAGGGCGCAGAGGATGACGGAGAGGTGGGCTCGCACGTTCACTTCAGGCCCCATTCGTTGACCAGCTTCGAGAGCCGGGGGCGCTTCATGCCGAGCAGCTCGGCGGCGCGTGAGATGTTGCCCCCCGACTCCTCGAGGGCGCGTTCGATCAGCTCGCGCTCGATGCGCTTGCGAAGGTCGTAGATCGAGCCGTCGCCGTCCTTGACCCGCTCGTAGGCGAGGGCGCCGAGCGAGGCGTCCGACGGGGGCGGCGGCGAGGTCGAGGGGCGCGCCGGGGCGTGCTCCACGAAGTCGTCGGCGGTCAGCAGCCCGGAGGGCGAGAGCACGGCCACGCTCCGGAGCGCGTTCTCGAGCTCGCGCACGTTGCCCGGCCAGTCGCGGCGGGCGAGCAGCTCGAGCGCGTCGGGCGCCAGGGTCTTCACCTCGCCGCCGAGGTCGCTCGAGATCTTGCCGAGCAGGTGGCGCGAGAGCGCGGGGAGATCTTCGCGGCGCTCGCGCAGCGACGGCACCCGCACGGTGATCCCGCTGAGCCGGTAGTAGAGGTCCTCGCGGAAGAGGCCCTCGCGGACCAGCTCCTTCAGGTCGCGGTGGGTCGCCGCGATCACGCGCACGTCGACGGTGAGGGTCTTGGTGCCGCCCACCCGCTCGAAGGTGCGCTCCTGCAGCACCCGGAGGAGCGCGGCCTGCATGCGCGGGGAGATGTCGCCGATCTCGTCGAGCAGGATCGTGCCGCCGTTGGCGAGCTCGAAGCGGCCCTTCTTCTGGCGGTCGGCCCCGGTGAAGGCGCCGCGCTCGTGGCCGAAGAGCTCGCTCGAGAGGAGCTCGTCGACCAGGGCCGCGCAGTTGACGCGGACGAAGGGCGCGTCCCTCCGCGGCGAGGCCATGTGCAGCGCCTCGGCGACGAGCTCCTTGCCGGTGCCGCTCTCGCCGGTGACGAGCACGGTGCTGTCGGTCGGGCCGACCCGCTCGATCCAGGCGCGCAGCTCGCGCATCGGCTTGCTGGTGCCGACCATCGCGCGGGACGCCGACTCGGTCTCGCTCGGCTCCGGCCGCTCGGCGACCCGGCGCTCGGCGAGCGCGAGCCGGCGCGCGAGGCCGCGCTCCGCGAACAGCGCGCGCAGCGGCTCGGGCACCCGGCGCGCCAGCTCGACCTCCTTGCGGCGGAGGACCGAGAGCTCCTCGCGGGCGCGCCCGGAGAGGCCGTTGTCGGCGAGCGCGAGGGCGAGCTCGAGCCGGGCGCGCTGCTCCATCAGCGGGTCGTGCGTCTCGCGGGCCGACTCCACCGCGAGGCGCGCGAGCGGGATGCGCTCTTCGCCCTCGCCGAGCCGGGCGCTCAGGAGCGCGACCCGGGCGGTGGCCCGCGCGCTGGACGACACGCCGAGCGCCTCGAGGCGCCGGCTGGCGCTCTCGTCGTCGCCCGCGTCGAGGTCGAGCGCGGCGAGCCCGAGCAGCGCCTCGTTGCGGCTCGCGTCGTGGCCGAGCGTCTCGGCGATGCGCAGCGCCGCCGCGTAGGCCTGGCGCGCCGCCTCGAGGTTGCCGAGCTCGACGTGCGCCGCCGCCTCCACCTGCAGCCCCTCGCCGTCGACCGCGGGCTCGAGCGCGCTCTGGGCCTGCTCGCGGGCGTGCGCGCAGAGGCGGAGCGCGCGGTAGGGGTCGCCGAGGCTGCGGTGCAGGTCGGCGGTGTTGAAGGAGAGGCGGGCGACCAGGCTCGCGTGGCCGAGGCCACCGAGCAGGCCGAGCGCGCGCTGCGCGTGCCGCAGCGCCTCCTCCCACTCGCCCTCGAGCTGGCGCACGACCGCGAAGTTCTTGTGCGCGATGCCGCGGAGGTAGACGGCGCCCTCCTCCTCGGCGCGCTCGTTCATGCGCTCGAGCTGCCGCGAGGCGAGCGACAGCTCACCGCGCGCCATCGCGAGGATGGCGAGGTTGTTGAGCGCGGCGCAGGCCGGGCGGGCGAGGTCGTGCGCGTCGGCCTGGGCGAGGAGCCGCTCGAGCCGGGCCTCGGAGGCGTCGAGCCGCCCGGTCGCGAGCTCGATCTTGGCCAGGGTGCTCTCGGCCTCGAGCCGGAGGGCGGTGTCGGTCGCGTCGAGCGCCTCGCGCGCGAGCGCCTCCGCGGGCTCGTAGTCGCCGCGGGCGCAGAGCGCGTCGGCGAGCGCGACGGTGGCCTCGGCTCCGCCGGCGACGGCGCGGGCGCGCTCGAGGTGCGACGAGGCCTCGTCGTAGCGGCCGGCGTGGGTCAGGAGCCGCCCGAGCCGGAGCGCCGCCGCGGCGTCGTCGGGGTCGGCGTCGGCGAGGACGCGCGCGTGGGTGATCGCCGCCGCGTGGGCGCCCGCGATCCAGAGCAGCTCCACGAGCCGGGCGCGGAGCGCGGGGGGCGGGGCCTCGTGGGCCTCGACCACCTCGAGCAGGAGGTCGGCGGCGTCGACGGAGGCGTGCCCGCCGAGGAGCGCGTCGGCGCCGGCGAGGGCGAGCTCGGTGGCGCGCTCGAGGTGACCGGCCCCGAGGGCGTGGCGCGCGGCGGCGGCGGGATCGCGCTCGGCGAGGCTCTCGCTCGCGTGCCGGTGAAGCGCGCGCCGGCGCTTGTCGTCCATGGTGGCCCGGAGGCGCTCGCGCAGCGCGGGCGGCAGCAGCCAGGCGCCGTTGGCGCGCACCGCGCCGGCGCGGGCCAGAGCTGCACTGTCGGGGGCGGCGCTGTCGAGAGCGGCGCCGTCGGCGGCGGCGCTGTCCGGGTCGGCGCTCTCGTCGAGCCCCGCGTCGCGGCGCAGCACGTCGGCCAGCACCGCGTCGCTCGCGCGGCCGTCGAGCACCGCCAGCGCCTCGAGCGCGGCCTGCGCCTCGGATCCGACCGGGTCGCGGCCGAGGCCCTCGCCGCGGATCAGGCGCTCGATGAGCTCCGGCAGGCCGCCGGTCGCCGACAGCACCGCGTCCACCACGTCGGAGCTGGAGAGGAAGGCGCGCACGCCCTCGCGGTCGTACGGGCGCAGGGTGAGGGTCCGGGCCGCGTCGGCGCGGGCGATCGCCGCGAGCGCGCCGGTGGGGGCGCCCTCGACGAGCGCGACGACGAGGACCCGCGGGCGCGCCGCCCAGGGCGCGTCGCCGCCGACGAGGTGCTCGAGCAGCTCGAGGCTCGAGCGGTCCGCGTCCTCCATGCCCTCGAGCACCAGCACGGCCGGGTTGGGCGCGCCGATCTCGTGCAGGAGCCGCCCCATCTCCTCGCGGAGGCGGAGGCGCCGCTCGGCAGCGACCATGAAGTCGACGACGTCGGGGCGCGAGGGCTTCTCGAGGAGCGCGGCCGCCGCGTGGTGGTCGCGCCGCACCGGGCTGAGCTGGGCGAGGGCCGCCTCGATCACGCGCTCGGGCAGAGGGCTCGCGCCCTCGAGCGGGAGGCGCAGCACGGGGCCCGCGCGGTGCTCGGCGATCCAGGCGTCGACGAGGGCGCTCTTGCCGGCGGCGCTCGGGCCGTCGAGGACGAGCAGCCGGACATCTCCCTCGCAGGCCGCGCGGTAGGCGCCCCTCAGCGCGAGGAGCTCTTCGCTCCGTCCCGCGAGGCGAGCCGCCGCAGGCCGGGCGGGTGTGTCGTGGCGCGTCACGGGTTGGGGGTATTGCGAAGACCGTGCCTGCTGTTTCCGGTCGTATTTCAGGGGTGATGCGGGACGAAACTGCGCGATCGTGCGATCGGTGACGGTGCACCCGGCCTCGGCTGTGAGCCTTCTTACGGGCGGGTCGGGAGCGTGATCGGCGTGGGCGTCGGGTCGGGCTCCACGCCGAGCCCGGTGGGCAACAGCGGGGTGGGCGTCGGATCGTGACGGGGGCCGTGCACGTACTGACGACGCTCGGCGGCCTCGCGGCGGAGCAGGCCGAGGCTGTCGACGCAGAGCAGCGCGCCCCGCGGATCGACCAGCACCCCGAGCCCCGGCTCCGGCGTGGCCCGGACCTCTCCTTCGAGGTCCTCGCAGCCCGCGGGGAGCAGGGCGAGCCGGGCGCGATCCAGATCCACGGACTCGAGCTCGGCTTCGAGGGGCGCGGCGCTGGACGCGACGTCCGCGGCGCAGCCGGCCGAGAGGAGCAGGAGGAGGGGGATCAGACGCATGAAACGGCTCGCGTTGGGTGACCGCCCCGGCGGAGGCGGACCTCCGCCGGGACGATCGGGTGGTGTGTGTGTGTGGAGGATGAAGAAGAGAGATCAGAACGCGGCGCTGCCGCCGCGACGGGCGAGGCCCTGCCGCCGGCGCTGCCGCTCCTCGGGCGTGAGCCCGTCGTCCTCGCCGCCAGCCACGATCTCTCCGTAGAGCGCGTCGAGGCCGATGGTCGTGGTCAGGTAGAACTGCGTGTCGGGGTTGAACGGGCTCCGCACGGAGCCGTCCGGGTTGTAGAGCGGCGCGAGGATGCCGCTGTTCTGCACGCCCACCGCCACGTTCAGCCACGGGAGCACGTCGTACGCGACCGCGAGGTTGAAGTAGGTGAAGGGGCGCCAGTGGGTGTCGCTCTCGTCGCGCACGGTCACGTTGCCGCCGTTGACCGGGACGGCCTCGTCGGCGAGCTCGTGGCCGTAAGCCGCGAAGTAGAACGCGCTGCCGAGCACCGTGAGCCCCGAGACCGGAGCCACGGTGAACGTGAGGCCGGCGATCAGGATGTCACGCGCGGTCGACGCGGTGGGGAGCGCGGTGCAGCTCGGCGGCGCGCCGAGCTCCGCCTGGCTGCACTGCCCGGCGTAGGGCGTCCCCGTCTCGACGTGGCCGCGCGTCGCGAACCAGCGCCGGTAGGAGACGGTCCCGGCCACGGTGAAGCCGGCGAGCTCGGGGAACGGGCGCGCGACGGTGAGGCCGGCGCCCAGCTGGATGATGCGGCCCGCCGCCTGGCTGGCCTTGCTGGTCGGGAACGCCAGCCGGGCCTGCCCCTGGAAGACGAAGCCCTCCAGAGCGTAGAGCTGACGCAGGTCCAGCAAGGTGTCCTGCAGGAGCGGCTCGCGGTTGTACGTGCCGTCGTTCGTGTCCGTGACCTCGAGCGACGCGGCCTGGTTGAGCCAGAGGAACGTCGTGTCGGTCAGGTAGAACCGGGGCGTGAAGCTCAGGTTCATCACCCACGTCGGGTCGTAGCTCTGCTGTGCGCCCGGGGCGAGGGTGTTGAACGTGACGCCGTTCGTGTAGCTGAGGAACGAGTTCGCGAAGGTGAACTGCGGGCCGCGGCGGGCCTGCTCCTCCGGGGTCGTGTCCTCGGCGACCTCCTCCGGGATCTCCTCCTCGGCCGTCTCCGGCGCGGGGGTGGCGATCTCGGGCTCGGGATCCACGGAGCTCGGGGGCTCGATGGGGGCGGGCTCTTCTTCGGGCTCCTCGAGCGCCGGGTCCGAGTTCGAAGCCGGGTCCGAGTCCGAAGCCGGGTCCGAGTCCGAAGTCGAGTCCGGGTCCGAGTCCGAGTCCGGGTCCGGGTCCGAGTCCGAAGCCTGGGCCGGGTCCGACGCCGGGGGCGTCTCGGGCGCGTCCTCGCTCTGGGCGAGGGCCGGGCCCGGGATCGCCAGCAGCAGGGCTGCCAGGATCCCGAGCGCCGCGCGCCAGGGGGTGAGGGTGGGGTGCGTCATGGACGTGCTCACGGCTGGGCGCCGAAGCCGAGGTGCCAGGTCAGCATCCGCACGAGGTCGAGGTTGTCCACGAAGCTGTCCAGCTCGCGGGCCGCCGGCTCGTCACCGAGGCGCGCGCGATCCTGGAGGACGGTCGCGCGCTGCAGGAGCTGCGCGCCCACGCCGTGCTCGACCTCGCCGTCGTGGTAGCTGACGGCCACGTAGGTCAGACCGCTCGTCTCGTCGGTGAACTCCACCAGCGGCAGCGACGGGTCGACCGTGACCTCCTCCGCGCCGCCGCGCACCCAGACGCGCGAGCGGTTGAGGAACTGCTGGTCGTAGGTCTGCGGGATGAGGGCCATGCCGTAGACCGCCGCGTAGAGCTGGATGGAGAACGACGCGTTCGGGTCGATCGGGTCGCCGGGCATGTCGCCCTGCTCGACCTGAAGGGCGTCGGGGAAGACCAGCGTGCCGCTCTGGACGCGCGGGGCCATCGTCTGCCAGTCCTCGGAGAGCACGCCGCCGAAGAAGCGCGTCATCGAGGGCCCGAACGAGCTCGCGAAGTTGATCTGGTAGCGCCGGATGTCGGAGTCCGTGTCGCGACCGATGAAGTAGGTCGTCGGATCCGTCAGCACCATGAGCGCCAGGACCTTGTCGTAGAAGTAGCCGACCCGCTCGAGCTGATCGAACCAGTAGTAGCCGGCGTCGAAGTCCCAGGTCGTCTCGAGCGAGCGGCCGTCGAAGCCGTCGATCCGCACGTCGCTGCCCCCGCTCATCATCGCGCGGGTGCCGTCGGGGCGGGTGCTCATCGAGTAGGAGCCGGGCTCCGGGGTGGTGATGACGCGCATGAGCGTCTGGTACGAGGCGCCCACCGCCGCGGTGAACGGGCCGAAGCCGCGCTCGTTGGTCCAGAACTCCTCCGCGCCGGGCAGGTCACCGAAGACGTCGTCGACGATGCCGCGCCAGAGCACGTAGGACTGGTTCGCGCGCTGCAGCTTGTTGAAGTAGCGGCCGTGGATCCGGTTGGCGGTCGAGCTGACGTTGAAGCCGATGCGGCCGCGCCGGAAGTTGTTGAAGATGTAGTAGTTCCAGTAGCTGTCGATGACGCTCTGGACGCTCTCGTAGTGGTCCGCGCCGGCGTCGTAGCGGTAGCAGCCGGGGCTCAGGTCGGCCTGCTCGTCGGAGCAGAACTCGTAGGGCACCACCACCCGACCCTCGGCGTCGTGCGAGGCGTAGTCGATGCCGCTGCGGGCGAGGATGCCGCCGGGGCGGAGGGTGTCGTAGTCGACGTCCGCGCGGGACTGCAGGCCCTCGTGACCGCCCGCGAGGCCGAGGTACTCGGTGTACGGGTAGGCGGAGAGCTCGCGGCCGAAGCCGGTGTCGAGGGTGATCGGCATGGGCCAGCCGGCGTTCAGGATGAAGGCCAGCCAGGCCATCTCGTCGGTGTCGGGCACCGCGGTGAAGACCTCGACGAGGTCGCCGTAGCCCATCTTGATGGCCGCGTGGTCGTAGTGACCGAGGCCGTGCGCGTCCGAGACGAGGAAGTTGTGGCCGTAGTCCATGACCGTCGAGTACGCGTACTCGTTGATCCGGCCGTCGACCTCGGCGTTGGTCAGCGGGTCCCAGTTGCGCGGGCGCATGTTGCCGTCGTCGCGCAGGGTCCAGTACTGCGGGTGGTAGTTCATCGCGTCCGCCGAGCCGCTGAAGTTGTGGCGGAGGCCGACGGTGTGACCCACCTCGTGCAGCGCGAGGCCGCTGAGGACGGGGTGGCGCAGCATGTTCTCGACCTTGTCGTAGTCGATGCCGCCGCCCGGCGCGCTGACGTCGTACTCGACGCCGGCCCAGACGATCGGCTCACCGGCGGCGGCGGACCGCTGCACGGCGCGCGCGAGGCCGAGGAGGCCCTCGTCGGCGAACTCGCCCCAGTCGATGCCGGCGCCGAGCTGCAGCTGGGCGCGGGCGCGCTCGAGGGCGGCGCGCTGCGAGAGGCTCATGCCGCGGAGCGGCGAGGAGGCCTCGAGGACCGACTCGTCGACCGGCATGTCGGGGTCGATGCCGGCCATCATGCGCGCGTCGCGCGTGGTCAGCATCTGCTCGATCGGGGTGCCGACGAGGCGGTCGAGCGCGGCCTGGCCGTCGCCGTCACGCCCGAAGGCCTCGGCCCGGTGCAGGCGCTCGCGCGCGTCGGCCACCGCGGCGAGGGTCTCGGCCGGGTTCCGCGGCGTGGCGTGCCCGTGGGCGTGGCCGCCGTGGATCCAGTCGAAGTCCATCGCGGCGTCGATGCGCTCGATGTCGGTCGGCTGCAGGTCGACGATGCCCTCGGCGCCGTCGCCGCGGCCGGTGCCGGCGGTCATGTTCTGGAACCACGCCTCGACCGGCACGCCGCTCGCGATCTCGTCCTCGGTCAGGTCGCCGTTGAGCAGGCGGAGGATGTCGCGGCCCTGCGCGGCGAGCGACTCGACGCCCGCGCCGTAGAGGAACGCGGTGCCGGCGATGATCTCACCGGTGATCGGGTCGGCCGCGCTCGGGCCGTAGCCCAGGGGGCTGGCGCGGTGCGGCTCGTTGACCCAGCCGATGAGCGAGTAGCGGAGGTCGCCGATGCGGGCGACGGTGCCCTCGGGGCCGCAGGCCTCCGGCGCGCCGGCCGGGACCGGGCTCGGGCAGACCACGTACATCTCCGCGTGGTCCTCGCGGGTGCGCTCGGCCGCGCAGTCCGCGCCGCCGGTCGCGTTGCACTCGTTCTCGCGGAGCGAGGCGACGGTGCCGGTGAAGGTGGCGTTCCACTCCGCCTCGAGCTGCTCCATCTCGGGCATGAGGTCGGCGGGGAAGTTCTCCGAGAGGTGGTAGACGACCGGCTGCGTCTCGCGGTCGCGGTACGGGATGGTGCAGGCGCCCTCGATCTCGCGCGCGTCGGTCAGGCGGCGCTCCGCCCGGCCGAGGTCGAGGTCACAGTAGGAGCCGCGGCCGTCGTCGCACTGCGCGTCGGTGGTGCAGCGGACCAGCTCGCCCGCCTCGTCGCGCTTGTGGCTGTCGACCCAGAGGTTGTGCCGGTTGATGAAGCGGTAGCGCGCCGGCTCGACGAGGCCGTAGGAGCGGTCGTAGCCCGGGCGCTCGGTGATGAAGTAGCCGAAGCGGTCCATGCGGTCGCCGCTGTAGACGGTCGGCTCGTAGTCGTGACCGGGGTCGACGCGCACGAAGCTGTTCCGGACGGTGATCTCGCTCGACGCGCAGTCGGCGGGGTAGCCGTCGAAGATCTGGAACAGGAAGCAGCTCGGCAGCGGGCCGAGGCCGGGGATGTTCGTGGTGGTCGGCCGCACGAACATCTTGTTCGTGACCTCCATGTACGCGAAGCCCGGCTCCTCCTCGTCCTCGCTGATCCGCTCGAAGCGCGGGGCGTTGGCGGGGTCGTCGTTCTCCTGCACGTGCCAGGAGACCGGCTCCATCTCCAGCCCGTTGAAGTAGCGGGCCAGCATCAGGAAGTTCGGGTTCGACACGAGGTTCTGCGACCAGTCGACGCGCATGAACTCGCGCTCGTGCCACGGCCGGTCCGTCGTGTTCTCCACGATGACGTTGAACTCTTCGCCGGTGACGGTGTTGTACTCGCGGCGAATGTCGAAGTGGCTCTCGATCGCGTACATCGCGACCGGGGCGCCGGCGGTGTCCGTGGTGCCGTTGATGCCCTCGGGGTCCGCTCCGGCGACCGACTCGTAGGCGCGGCGCGCGACGAGGAAGTCCTCCTGGATCTCCCACGTGATGCGCTCGAGCTCGCCCGACTCACCGACGAAGGTGAAGTCCGTCGTGTAAGGCGTGTCGACGACCGTCTGCAGGAAATAGAACTCGGCCTCCCGCAGGTCTGCCTTGCGGGTGACGTTCGGCTGCACGCGGTTCACGGCCTCCTGGGCCTCCACGCAGCCGACCATCAGGGCCAGCGCCGTCATCCAAAGCCACGCTCGGTTTCTCATCATTCCTCCAACCAGGGTCTTCGGGCGCTTCGTTCGCGCCGCGACCAGAGGCTCTGGAGCAAGAACCGTGCACCCAAGCTGGGAGCCCATGAAAACGGGGGTATCCGTCCGATCGTCACCGATTCGAAACGGCCATTACGGGGGAGATCGAAACGCGCGTGACGCCGGGCGGGGCGCCGAAGTGGGCCCATACTCGCGCTGTCATGGAACGAACGACGATCGACGTGGGCGGGGCCCGGGCGGAGCACCTCCGGGCCGAGCGGGAGGGCCCGGCCCTCGTGCTGCTGCATGGGGCGGGAGGCAACGCCGAGGTGTGGCGGCCGGTGTGCGCGGAGCTGCGCGGGTTCGACCTCGCCGCGCCGTCGCTCCCCGGGCGGGGGGACGCGGCCGGGCCGGCTCCCCTCACCGCGGCCGAGGCGGCGGACTGGGTGGAGCGGTACCTCGACGCGCTGCGGGCCGGCGCGCCCATCCTGGTCGGTCACTCCTACGGCGGCGCGGTCGCCCTGGAGCTGGCCCTGCGGGGCCGGGCGCAGGGGCTGGTGCTCGTGGCGACCGGGGCGCGCCTCCGGGTGCACCCGGCGGTGCTCGCGGGGGCCGAGGCGGCGGCCGCCGGCGGGCCGAGGCTCTCGAGCCGGGTCGCGTTCGGCCCGGGGACCCCCGAAGGCGTCATCGCCGCCTACGAGGACGCGGCGACCCGCACGCCCCCCGAGGCCGCGCTCGCCGACTGGCGGGCCTGCGACGCCTTCGATCGCATGGAGGGGCTGGGCGGCATCGAGGCGCCGGCGCTGGTGATCTCCGGGGCGGACGACGCGCTGACGCCGCCGAAGTACCACGACTACCTCGCCGAGCGGCTCGGGCGCGCGCAGCGAGAGTCGGTCGAGGGCGCCGGGCACATGCTCCCGTGGGAGCAGCCGCGGGTGTTCGCGCGAATGGCGCGAACCTGGGCCGCGGGCGTGACGTGATCGCCGAAGAGGGGTAGAAACGCAGCGATGAAGGTTCGCGACCGCATCCTCGTGATCACCGAGCTCTTCCTGGGCGCCCTCTGGGCGGACGAGGAGTTCACCGAGGACGAGCAGCGCGCCGTGCGCAAGCTGCTGGCCGACCTGATGCTCTGCACGCCGGACACGCTGCCGGCCAACGTCGAGGAGCGCATCCAGAGCTTCGATCCCCTGGCCTTCGACATCGACGCGGCGGCCAAGGACTTCGAGGCGGACCCGCCGATGGCGAAGCGCCGGCTGCTGGAGCTGGTCGGCAAGATGGTCGACGCCGACGGCGTGATGGACATGAAGGAGGACGAGTACCTCCGGCGCCTCGCGAAGGCGCTGGACATGGAGTACTCGGAGTACTCCGACCTCGTGCTCGACTACGAGATCGAGGAGCTGCGCGAGAGCTTCGAGGCGCTGCGGACCCCGCCGCCTCCGATGGTCGCCAGCGACGGCCGCTCCTCGCGCCCGCCGCCCCCGCCGATCGTCGACGAGATCGCGGCCCCCAACCTCGGCGTGCACGCGCCGCCCCCGCCCCCGCCGCTGGTCGACCGCGACGAGGACTGACCGTCGAAGGCGGTTGCGAAGGCTTTGGACCAAGTCTAATTCCTCCCCCGACTCGAGAGAGGAGTGAGGATGAAGACCCTTCGATGGACGGTTACGTTGGCCGCGATGCTGGCGCTCGGCGCCTGCGGCGACGACGAGGAGCGACCCGCGGCCGAGGCGACCGAGGCCCCCGCGGAGGAGACCGAGGCGCCGGCCGCCGAGCGCCCCCTGCGCGAGGTCGTCGGGACCACCTTCGAGGCGATCCCCGAGGACGCCACCGCGGAGATCGACCGCGAGAAGATGCTGCTCGGCCGCCGCCTCTATCACGACCCGGCGCTCTCGGGCGACGGCAGCGTGTCGTGCGCGACCTGCCACATGCTCTCGCACGGCGGCGCCGAGCCGCGCCGCAGCTCGACCGGCATCCGCGGACAGATCGGCCCGATCAACTCGCCGACCGTGCTGAACGCCGTCTACAACTTCCGGCAGTTCTGGGACGGCCGCGCGGCGGATCTCGCCGAGCAGGCGGCGGGCCCGGTCAGCAACCCGATCGAGATGGGCGGCGACTGGCCGACCATCCTCGAGCGCCTCCAGGACGACGAGGAGTACGTGGCCGCGTTCAACGCCGAGTACGGCGAGGGCGGGCTCAACCAGGAGAACGTGATCGACGCGATCGTCCAGTACGAGAGCTACCTGGTCACCCCGTCGCCCTTCGACCGCTGGCTCGGCGGCGACGACGACGCCCTGACCGAGCAGCAGCAGCGCGGCCTGCGTGCCTTCATGAGCACCGGCTGTCACGCCTGCCACTCGGGCCGCAACCTCGGCGGCCTCAACTACCAGAAGCTCGGCGCGGTCCACGACTACTTCGAACGCCGCGGCGGCGCGCTGACCGAGGCCGACCAGGGGCGCTTCAACGTCACCCAGAACGAAGACGACCGGCACAAGTTCAAGGTGCCGACGCTCCGCAACGTCGCGATCACCTCGCCCTACTTCCACGACGGTCACGAGCCCAACCTCGCCGGCGCGGTGCGCACCATGGCGTACGTGCAGCTCGGTCAGGAGCTCACCGACGCGCAGGTGGCGGACATCGTCGCGTTCCTCGGCGCGCTGACCGGCGAGATCCCCGCCGACGCCTACATGCCCGGCGCGGCCGGCAGCGAGGCGGCGACGACCCCGGGCGAGCCCGACGCGGAGGACGTCGTCGAGGCGCACCCCGAGGCGCCGGTCCCGGCCGAGGAGGACGACGCCGACCGGGGCGAGGCCGCCGAGTGACGAACCGGTGATACCGTGAGCGGGATGCGCGCCATCTCGCTCACGGCTCTCCTCTTCTCCTGCGCGTGTCTGCTCGGCGCGTGCGGAGACACCCCGGCTCCCGACGACGCGGCGCCGCCCGAAGACGACGGCGGGGCCGCGTCCTGCGATCTGGAGCCCTTCGAGGCGGGCGACCCGGACGGGCACGCCGACCCGCTCGGCGTGGGGCCGGGCGAGGCGCGCGCCGGTCGCGTAGAGGCGGCGCAGCTGCCGCCGTTCCCGAGCGGCCTCCAGGTCTGGGAGGGCGGCGACTTCGTGCTCGCCAACGAGCACGTCGCGATGGTGATCGAGGACGCGGGCGCCTCCGATCTCTACGACCCGTGGGGCGGCCGGCCGGTCGGGGTCGCCAGGGTCGAGGAGGGAGCGCTCGTCGACCCGGCGGACTTCGGGGAGATCCTGATCCTGCTCGGCCGGATGACGGTGCTGACCCGGCGGGTGACGGTGCTCGCCGACGGCTCCGAAGGCGGCGCCGCGATCGTGCGCGCGGAGGGCGCGCCTCGGCCGCTGCCCTTCTTCGAGAGCGTGACCGGCGGCGTGCTCCCCGGCGACTTCGACCGGATGGACGCGGTCATCGACTACGTGCTCGAGCCGGGCGCGCGGCACGTCGACGTGTTCGTCGGGCTGCGCTCCCGCGAGGCCGGCGCGCGGTCCACCACCACGATGCACGCCTTCATGCACACGCCGCGCATGCCGCCCTTCGCGCCGGGCGTGGGCTTCGACACGGAGGGTGCGTCGGTCCCGTGGGTGGGCTTCGCCGACCCGGACGCGACGAGCTTCGCCTATATGGATCCGGCGCGAGAGCTCGGCGCCGGCCTCGAGATCAGCGGCTTCGTCTCGTTCTTCACCCGCGGGGTCGTGGCCCGGGTCTGCGAGGACACGCGCCTCCATCACGCTCGGGTCGTCATCGGCGGGCCGGGCGTCAGCGGGCTGCTCGCGGCGGTGCTCGAGACCCGCGGAGAGGCCGCCCGCACCGTGCGCGGCGTGCTGCGCGACGCCTCGGGCGCTCCGGCGGCGGGCGCCTGGATCCTCGCGCAGGACGGTGACGCGTTCCTCTCCCGCGCGCGCACCGGCGCCGACGGGAGCTACGCGATCACCGTGCCCGCGGACGCCGAGGCCTCGCTCTCCGCCTTCCGGCGAGGCGACGCGCCGACGACCCCGACGCCCGCCCCGGGTGAGACGCTCGACCTCACCTTCGGCGAGGCGGGCCAGGTCCACGTCGTGGCCACCGATCCGTCGGGCGCGCGCCTCCCGGTGCGGGTGCAGGTGCTGCCGGCGCCCGGCGAGAGCGCGCGCGAGCCGGCCGGTCGCTTCGGCGTGCCTGCGATCCCGCGCGGCCGCGTCCAGGTCGCGTTCGCGATGGAGGGCGAGGTCACCCTCCGCGCCCCGGCCGGCCCGGCCCGGGTCGTGGTCTCGCGCGGCTACGAGTACGAGCTGGCGAGCGTCGACGTGAACCTGGCCGAGGGCGCGACGGTCGAGGTCCCGGTGACTCTGGAGCGCGTCGTCGACACCACCGACGTGCAGTGCGCCGACTTCCACATCCACACCCACCGCAGCAACGACTCCGGCGACGACGCGCGCGAGAAGGTCGCCTCCGCGGTCGCCGACGGGCTCGAGCTCCCGGTGCGCTCGGACCACGAGTACCCCGGGGACTTCTCGGCCGAGATCGAGGCGCTCGGCGTGGGCGACTGGGCGTTCGCCGCCGGCTCGGTCGAGATGACCAGCTTCGAGGCCTGGGGACACATGGGCGTCTTCCCGCTCGAGCGGCGGGAGGGCGAGCTCAACGCTGGCACCCCGCGCTGGCAGACCTACCCGACCGTCGAGGATCCCGACGCGCCCATCGTCACCCTCGGGCCGACCGAGGTCTTCGACATGGTGCGCGCCCGGCCGGAGGCGCCGGTCGTGATCATCAACCACCCGCGCGGCGACCCGAACTACTTCGACTTCGTCGGCTACGACCCGGTCACCGGCGCCGTCGACCGCCCGGGCGACTGGGACGAGGCCTTCACCCTCGTCGAGGTCTTCAACGACGCCGACTGGCGCCGCACCTTCGATCGCACCGTCGTCGACTGGCTCTCGTTCCTCCGCGCGGGCCGGCGCGTCTTCGCGGTCGGCAGCTCCGACAGCCACGCCCTCAGCCGCTCCCCGGTCGGTTATCCCCGGACCTGCCTCCGCCTCGGCACCGACGACCCGACCGCGCTCGCGGTGGACGACGTGCGTGACGCGCTCGCCGGCGGCCGCGGCACCATCAGCGGCGGCGTCTACGTCGACGCGTGGGTCGGCGACGCGCAGCCCGGCGACGACGCGACCGGTCTCGGCGATGCGGTCGACGTACGCGTCCGCGTGCAGGCGGCGAGCTGGATCGACGTCGACGCGATCGACGTCGTGGTCGACGGCGTCGTCGTGCAGACGATCGAGATCCGCCCCGAGGACGCCGACCCCCTCGTGCCCACCGTGCGCTTCGACGCGGACGTCCGGGTCGACGTGGCGGCGGTGAACGGCTTCGTGCTCTTCGCCGCCTACGGCGACGCCACCCTCGAGCCCGTGCACCCCGGCCGCGTCCCCTTCGGCGTCACCAACCCGATCTTCCTGGCGCGCTGATCAGTACTCGGGGAGCGGCTCGCCGCGGACGGTGGCGAGGGCGTCGTCGTAGATGTCGCGCATGTAGCGCATGTAGGTGTCGAGGCTCGCGCCGGTCGCGGACGCGTGGTAGGCGAGCTCGACCTCGGTGACCGAGCCGTCGCCGACCGGGCGCAGCACGATCGAGCCCTCGATGACGCGGATGAGGGTGCTGCCGTTGGTCTTCTGCCAGCGCATGGCGACGACCTCGGGCTCCTCGACGGTGCCGGTGACCACGCCGTGGCGCCAGGTGACGTCCCACTCGACGGTGACGATGTCGCGGGCGATGTGGTGGATGACGTACGAGAAGTCGTACATCGGATCCTCGAGGGTCATCGGCGACCACTCGCCGGCGGTCGTGCGCCGGTCGGCGCCCACCGCGGGATCCCGGTAGGCGGCCCAGACCTCGGCGAGCGGCGCCTGGATGTAGCCGCGGCCGAGCACGACGTCGTAGCTCCGCTCGCTGCGGCCCTCGACCACGAACTCCTCGGGGTACGGATCCTCGGCGGTGCCCTCGGGCGGCGCGAGGTCGTTCTCCTCGAGCGGCTCGAGGCCGTCGGGGAACTCGGTCTCCTCGTTCCCGAAGCAGCCGACCAGGGACAGCGCGAGCGCGGACGCCCACGCCGCGGACTTCAGCGCGCGACGCACGGCGGCCATCCTGCGGAAGAACCGCGCCCCGGTCAATCGAGCCAGCGCGCGAGGGCCACGACCGGGGCCAGCGCGGCCCGGGTGACGGCGCGGCGCGCCTCGCTTCCGCGGATCCAGTCCGCCGCCCCCGGGCCCCAGTCCTCGTAGAGCGCGACGAGCGCGCGGCCCGGGGCGTGGCTGCGGAGATGACGGTCGCGGAAGCGGCGGAGCGCGCCGATCTCGGCCGCCATCGGGGTGCCCCACGCGGCGGTGGCCACGAAGCAGGGCGAGACCGTGGTGAAGTGGATCGGCGTGGTGGTGACCTCGGCCGAGGTGATCGGCCCCGGCGCGTTGCACTGGTCGATGGCGCGTACGGCCACGTGATAGGTGGTCTCGGGCGAGAGGCCGCCGAAGTCGAGCTCGATGACGTCCCCCGGCGCGCCCTGCACGGGCACCACCAGCTCGGTCCGCTCGATGTTCGCCTCCACCGCCGGGAGCGCGCGCTCGAAGCTCTCGAGGTCGACGATGGGCCGCGTGCCGACCCGGACCTCGTAGCGCGCCAGCGCGCGGGGGCTCTCCGGGACCTGGAAGCGCAGCGTCGCCCAGTGATGCGCGCTCTTCTCGTCGGCGTGCTCGACCACCTCGAGCGCCGGCACCGCGGTCGGGCTCATCGGCACGTCGCAGATGCCGACGCACTCGAAGTCGGGCCCGCAGACCAGGTCTCGCCCGCAGGTGTCGTCGCCGGGCGTGCACTCGCGGCCGCACTCCGGCGGCGGGTCGGGCTGCTCGCAGATGTTGTAGGCGGGCACGGTGACCCGGAGGCGCTCTCCCGGCCCGCGGAGGCGGTCGGCCCCGCTCCCCGGCGCCCCGCTCGGGTCGTCGACGATGGTGCCGTCCATCGGGCGGATGTCGCCGTCCTCGCCGTGCAGCGCGCCGTAGCCGATCGGCGCGGTCGCCGCCCACTCGCCGCCGACCGGGCCGATGGTGAAGGGCACCTCGTAGATCACCGACGGCTGGCCGCGGTAGGGGTAGCCGTACTGCATCGCCCAGTAGTCCCACATCCCGCTCGGGCCGGTGGGCGTCGGGTAGACCTCGCCGTTGTGGTCGTCGTTCCAGTCGCCCTCGACGTGCACCTCGGCGTAGAGGCGGTAGGCGCCGTTCGGCCACTCGGGCGGCACGTCGAAGACGATCTGGGTTGGGCGCTCGCCGGCCGGCGTCGCCATGGTGACCGCGTCGATCACCGGCATGACGCGCCGGGCGTCGTCGGCGAAGCGGCCCACGTCCTCGTGGTCGCCGCAGGCCGGGGTGTCGCAGGCCGTCACGTCGCGCCGGGGTGGGTAGAGCGAGGTGGTCTCCATCGAGCGCATCATCGCGCTGCCGCCGACCGCCTCGAAGGGCTCGGCGTAGCCCGCCGAGACGTCCTCGTCGGTCACGTAGCGACCCTTGTTGCTCATGAAGACGGAGGCGCAGGTCGTGGCGTCGAGCGCGTCGCGGCCGCTGCGGGCGCGGTCGAAGCTGAGGCAGAAGTAGTCGTCGCGGGTGTTGCGCGGCTCGCCCGCGGAGCCGGCGCTCGAGGCGTTCCCCTCGGAGCGGCGGCCGTTGAAGATCACGCGCGGGAAGGCCTCTCCGCCGGCGGCGACGCGGCGGTGCGCCCAGACGGGGAGCACGCCCTCGCGGCGGCCGTACGGCCAACGCCAGCTGCTGTTCATCTGGAGGGCGCCGGGCCGGTTGCCGATGCCGCGCACGGCGACTCCGTCGGTGAGGCGGAGGGTGCGGAAGACGGTGCCGTCCTCGCTCTCGATCCAGATGGCGATGGAGGTCCGCGCGGTCGGGGTGAACCCGATCTCCACGCGGCGCGCGCCCTCCTCCTGCGCGGAGGCGGTCGGGGCGAGCGCGATCGTCGAGATCGCCAGCGCCAGCGCGGCGGCTCTCGTCGTGAAATGCTGCATCATCGGCAAACCTAGCCAAACACGCGCCTAGGGTCGACCCGCTCCCGTGTCCACCACGTCTCGGGGACAATCGTCCCCGTCCCCTCAGATCGGGTGGGGCTTCGAGTTTTTTGGCTCTCGCAAAGGCGCAAAGGCGCAAAGGGGCAAGGGGGCAAGAGGGCGGGGCGGGCGTCGGGATGGGGGCTGGCCATCGGCCGGCCGCTTGCGGGGGGCGAATGGGCCTGGGCGATGCTTCGGCGGCAACTGCTTTCTCGCAGAGGCGCAGAGTCGCAGAGGGGGGCCGGGCACGGCCCCGGCAGTCTCGGCCGCCGGCGGCCAGCCGCCGCCCGTTGGCCCCCATGGGGACTCTGCGTCCTTGCGTCTTCGCGCGAATGAATGGTTGTCGCCGAAGTCCCCCGGACGAAGGTCAGGATCTCGAGGGGTCGCGGTGGAACTCGGGGTCGAGGTGGAGGCGCTGGGCGAGGTCGGGGCGGCCTTCGGCGCGCCAGCCCTCCAGGAACGCGGCCTCGGCCTCGGCGAGGTCGGCGAGGGAGCCGATCGCGGCCTCGATGTGGGCGACCATTCGCTCGAGGGCGGGGCGCCAGGGCTCGACGCCGTCGCCGCGGCTCAGCAGCGCGGCCCGGTAGCGCGCCTGCTGGAGAGAGCGGCGGGTCTCCTCGGCCCACGTGCCGTGGAGCTGATTGCTGAAGAGGTGCACGTGGCGGTGCCAGTGAAAGGGGCGCGGGGCGCCGGTGCGCAGCAGCGTGATCGCCATCTCCGAGCCGAGCTGGAGCGCGCGGCGGTGGAGCGGCCACAGCGCCTCGCCGAAGTGCTCGATCTCGTCCGCGTACGGCTCGAGGCGGTGTGGTCGATCGCGCAGGGCCGCCTCGATCGCTCGCTCCCCGGCGTCGCGGTCGGCGGCGCTCCGCCACGCGAAGCGGATCCAGAGATCCGGCTCCCAGAGGAAGTGCCAGCTCGTCGTTCGCGGTCTCACCGCGTCGAGGAGCGGGAGGAGGTCGCGCAGCAGCGCCTCGTCGGGGGAGGTCTCCGTCTCGACGACGAGCTGGGTCCAGGTCGACATGCCGCTACGACGGCCCGGCGCGGCCGAAGTTCGCGGAAAACGCCCTCTCAATCCTCGGGGGCGCGGAAGCGGACGGTCACGACGTCGAAGCCGAGGGAGCGGATGAGGGTCTCGACGGTGCGGGCGGCGTTGCGCTCGGCGCGGGCGATGATGCCGCCGTCGATCGCCGCCTGCTGCAGGGTGCGCTCGGCCTCGCGGCGGGCGCGGGTCTCGAGGCTCTCGCGGCGGCGCGCCAGCAGGTCGGTCTCGCGGGTGTGCACGTAGGTGCGATCGTTGTCGAGGCGGGCGCTGAAGATCTCGACGGGCGGGAGCGTGATGGTGGCGCTCCGGCCGCTCGGGTCGATCACGACGTCGGTGTCGCGGAGCTGGCTGAGGTCGACGCCAGCCACCACGTCCGCGGCCGCCACCAGGAGGATGGAGTCCTCCGCCTCGACCAGGCCGAACACGCGGCGCTGGCGGCTCTCGAGGTCGATGACCCGCTCCACGTGGAACGACGCGCTCTCGAGCCGGGCGAGGTCGCGCACGGCGACGATGACGTTCGGCGTCGGGCGCACCTCGAGCACCTCGGCCGGCGGCTCCTCGTCCGGGGCGAAGGCCATCGCCACCCATCGGACCACCGCGCCGCCGAGGCAGCCGCCGACGAGCACCAGGATCGCCATCGCCCCGGCCCGAAGGCCCGGGCCCATCCGGCGCGGGGCCGCCTCGAGCGGCGCCTCGTCTTCTTCTTCTTCTCTCATCGACCCTCGAACGCCTCGAGGCGGGCCTCCCATTCGGGGCAACCGTAGAGATCGACGTAGACGTCGAGGTCGCCGCCCGGGCAGGGGACGCGGTAGAGGTCGATGATGTGGCCGGAGGAGTTGGCGCCGACGTTGCCGACCCGCGCCTGCTGACCGGCCTCGGGATCACCGCCGAGCGGGTTGCCGCCGCCCGGGCAGCGCACCTCGCCGGCGACGAACTGGTAGCTGTCCATGGGACCGCACGCGAGCACCGGGTCCTCGAGGCTGGTGCCCGATCCTCTCCGGCCCGGGTAGCCCGTGGTCGGCGCGGCCGCCATCGGCGCGGCGCCCCCGGCCCAGGGCTCGGGCGGCGGCGCGTTCTGGTTGGACGGCGCCTCGCCGCCGGCCGTCGCGCCGGCCTCCACGGACACCACCTCGGCGTCGCCGCCGCAGCCCGTGGCCGCGGCGAGCGCGAGCGCCATCCCGAGAGCTCTGAGCACCGGCATGCCCCGATGATAGGGCATGCCCGGAGGGTCGGCTCAACGATAGAGGGCGTCGAGGTCCGCCTGGTACTTCTCGATCACCTTGCGGCGCTTCACGCTCATCTTGGGCGTGAGCAGGCCGTTCTCGACCGTGAACTCCTCGCCGATGAGCTGGAGCTTCTTGATCTTCTCGTACTGCTTGAAGTCGCCGGACTGCTTGTCGCACTCCTCGCGGAACAGCGCGAGCACCTTGTCGTTCGTCAGCCAGGAGTCCTTGTCGCCGCCGACGCCGTTCTCGTGCGCCCACTTCTCGAGCGACGCGAGGTCGGGGACGATCAGCGCGACGTTGAACGGCCGGTTGTCGCCGAACACGAACGCCTGGTTGATCATCGGCGAGAGCTGCAGCAGCTCCTCGAGCGGCGCGGGCACCACGTACTTGCCGTTCTCGAGCTTGTACTGCTCCTTGATGCGGCCGGTGATGGTGAGGAAGCCGTCGTCGTCGATGAAGCCCATGTCGCCGGTGCGGAAGCCGCCGCCTTCGACGAAGACCTTGTCGTTCTCCTCCGGCAGCCCGTGATAGCCCTGCATCACGTTGTGCCCGAACACGACGATCTCGCCGTGCTTGGGGTCGCCGGTGACCTTGCGATCGATCTCGACGCGCACGCCGGGGATCGGCTTGCCGACGCTGCCGATCTTGCGGGCGCCCGGCCAGTTGGCGGTGGCGATGGGCGAGGTCTCGGTGAGGCCGTAGCCCTCGTAGACGGTGATGCCGAGGGCGTCGATGAACTCGGCGACCTCCTTGCTGATCGCCGCGCCGCCGCTGAAGGCGTACTTGAGGCGGCCGCCGAAGCGGGCGCGGACCTTCGAGCTGACGAGGTTGTCGAGGATCTTGTGCTTGAAGTCGACGAAGCCGCTCGAGCGGTGCTGCTCGGCGAGCGCCTTCTTCTGCTTGGCGGTCGCGATGGCGGCGTAGAAGAGCTTCTTCTTGATGCCGCCGTCCTCCTCGACCTTCTTCAAGACGCCGTCGTGGATCTTGTTGAAGATGCGCGGGACGCTGAAGAGCAGGGTGGGGCGGACCTCCGAGAGGTTCTCCACGATCTTCGGCACCGACTCGGCGATGCCCATCGAGGCGCCCATCGAGAGCAGGCCGTGGAGCTCGACCGTCTGCCCGAAGGAGTGCGCCCACGGCAGGAACGACAGGCTGCGGTCGTCGTTCCCCATCGGGAAGACCTCGTGCATCGCGCTGACGTTGCTCGCGAGGTTCCGGTGGCTCAGCAGCACGCCCTTCGGCTTGCCGGTGGTGCCGGAGGTGTAGATGAAGCCGGCGATGTGGTCGCCGCCGGGCTTGGCGAGCGGGGCGGGCTTCGCGCGGCCCTTGGCGCGCACGTCGTCGTAGGTGAGCTCGGCCGCGTCGCTCTCGCCGAGCACCACGATGTGCTCGAGCGCGGGGCACTCGCTCCGCACGCCCTCGAGGGTCTGGCGGATCTCTTCGTTGGCGGCGATGCACACCTTCGCGCCGGAGTCGGCGAGGATGTACTGCCACTCCTTGGCCGGCTGCGACTCGTACATGGGGCAGTAGCGGGCCGCGAGGCCGTACGTGGCGTACGCGCCGACCGCCCACTCGGGGCGGTTGTTCGCGATGACCGCCACGACGTCGTCCTCGCCGACGCCGAGCTGCGCGAGGCCGCCGCGGAGCTCATCGGTGTGCGTCTGGAACTCGGCGTAGGTCATCCACTGCCAGGCCCCGTTCTCCTTGGTCCCGAAGAGGGGCTGGTTGCCGAAACTGCCGGTCGCGTGCTCGTAGATCTCGACCAGGCTCTCGAACTTGGGCTGGAAGCTGCCGTCTTTCGCCATCGTCTCCCCGTCCGGGCGCGCACCGCCCCGAAAAAGCCGGCGGAGCCTATCACGCGCCCCGATCCGATCAATCGCGCTACGATCGCGCGTCGTGTCCTTGACCACCCTGCCGCTGTTCGAGGCGCTGGCGTCCGCCGAGCGCGTGCTGGTCGCCGGGGCCGGCGGGGGCTTCGACGTGTACGCCGGCGTGCCGCTGATGCTGGCCCTCGAGCGGCTCGGCAAGCGGGTGCACCTCGCCAACTACAGCTTCGCGCGGCTCGACGGGCTCGACGGGCGGCGGCTCGCGCCCGGGCTGGTCACGGTGACCGCCGACACCGAGGACGGCCCCGACTACCTCCCCGAGCGCGAGCTCTCCCGCTGGTTCCGCGAGGCGCGCGGGCGCGAGGTCCCCGTGCACGCCTTCTCGGCCGCCGGCGTCGTCCCCGTCCGGGAGGGATACGCGGCCCTCGCCGAGGCCCTCGACCTCGACGCGGTCGTGCTCGTCGACGGGGGCACCGACTCGCTGATGCGCGGGGACGAGGCGGGGCTGGGCACCCCGGCCGAGGACGCGGTGAGCCTCGCCGCCGTCGCCGCGCTCGACGGCCCGCCGATCCGCCTCCTCACCTGCGTGGGCTTCGGCATCGACGCGTTCCACGGCGTCTGCCACGCGCACTTCCTGGAGGCGGTCGCGGCCCTCCAGCGCGAGGGCGCGTTCCTCGGCGCGGCGTCGCTCCTGCCCGGCATGCCGGAGGCCGACGCCTACGTCGCCCTCGTCGACGCGGTGCACGCCCGGCACCGCACGAGCATCGTCAACGGCAGCATCGCGAGCGCCATCGAGGGCGCGTACGGCGACGTGCACCGGACACCGCGCACCCGCGGCAGCCAGCTCTGGATCAACCCGCTGATGAGCCTGATCTGGTCGTTCCAGCTCGCGCCGGTCGCGGCCCGCAACCTCTACCTCCCCCTCCTGCGCCACACCCGCACGCTCATGGAGGTGAACGCGATCGTCGAGGCGTTCCGCAAGGGCCGCCCGGCGCGGGGGCGCGAGATCATTCCGGTCTGAGCTGCACGGTGCGCTCGAGGGTCTCCCCTCTTCGATCGAGCGTGACGCGCACCGGCTCGCCGGACTGCAGGCGGGCGTAGGCGGCGAGGGCGTCGTCGGGGCTGTCGATGGGGGCGCCGTCGAGGGCCCGGACGGTGTCGCCGTTCTCGAGGCCCATCGCGCCGGACCAGCTCGCGCGGCGCACGCCGAACACCCGGAAGCCGCCCTCGGGGCCGGGGATCACCCGGAGCGGGCTGCGCATGACCTCGTCGAGCAGGCCGCGGGCCACGCGCACCTGGCCGCCCTGCACCTCCACGCGGGGGTCCACGCTGGGTCGCCGCGTCGCTTCCGCCACCGGCGCCTCGCCCATCACGACCGTGCAGTGACCGCCCGCCTCGAGCTCCAGCTCGGCCTGGCGCGCGTCGAGGCGCACCAGGGTGGCCCCGCTCCACGACTGGGACGGGCGCAGGGCCGCCGAGCCCTCGGGCCCGCGCAGGGCGGCGACCGAGCGCTCCGGGCGCAGGGGATCGACGACCGCGCCGACCAGGCGCCACGAGGGCGCGCACGGGTTCTCGTCTCCGCCGCCGTCGCCGCCGCCGTCGTCGTCGCCGTCGTCGGGGACCGGCGGGCCGAACATCGCGAGCCGCACGCCCGGCCGCTCGCGCTCGGGGAGCTCCACCGTGGGGAGCGGAGGCACGCTGGCGTCGAGCGGGAGCAGGCGGGCGGCGAGCAGCACCGAGGCGCCCGAGCCGAGCAGGCCGCCGCAGATCGAGAGGGTGGCGAGGACGAGGAGCGCGCGCATGCCCGAGCCGTTCTGCACGGCGCGTTCCGCGGCGCGGGCGGGACCCCTCTCTCGCCTCGGATGGCGCCCCCGGACAGCGTGTCGGGCGTGCGTCGGCTCGCGGGACATCGTGTCATCACACTGGCGGAGGCCGCGCTCGGGATTTAGGGATGCGGGCGTCGTGGACGCGTTTCGTCTCCAAGCCGGCCGCCTGTTCGGGCCGCTTCGCAAGGCTCGCCCCGAGAGCACCCTCGAGGCGCTGGTGCGCGAGGCGGCGGACGGCGACCCGCAGAGCGCGCAGCTCGCGGAGTCGTTCGGGTTCCTGCTGCGGCTCGGCCGCGCGCTCCTGCGCTTCGGCCTTCCCGCCCAGCGGCTCGAGGACGCGTTGACCCGGCTCGCCGAGTCGCTCGGCCTCCACGCCGACTGCTTCGCCACCCCGACCGCGCTCATCGTGACCCTCAGCGACGGCCTGCGTCGCCGGACGCGGGTGGTGCGGGTGGAGCCGGGCGAGACCGACCTCGAGCGGCTGAGCGCGCTGCACTCGCTGGTCGGCCGGGTGGAGCGGCGGGAGCTGTCGCCCTCGGACGCGTCGCGCCGGCTCGACCGGATCCTGGCCCGGCCGGAGCGCTACTCGGGGACGGTGCTCGTGATGTGTCACGGGCTCGCGGCGGCGGCGGCCTCGGTGCTGCTCGGCGGCCGGCTGATCGACATCGGCCCGGCGGCGGCGCTCGGGCTCTTCGTGGGCGCGCTGACGCGGCTGTCGCCGCACGCGCCGAACGTGGGGCGCATCCTCCCCGCCATCGCGGCGGCGCTCTGCACCTTCGCGGCGGGCGCGTTCGGGCTCGCGCTGCCGGTGCGGCCGGCCATCCTCGTGCTCTCGGCGGTCATCGTGCTGCTGCCGGGCTTCACGCTCACCGTCGCCACGCTCGAGCTCGCGACGGCCAACGTCGTCTCGGGCACCTCGCGGCTCGTCGGCGCGTTCGCGACCCTGGTGCAGCTCGGCTTCGGCGTCGCGCTCGGCCACCAGCTCGCCGCCTCGCTCCCCGACGCCCTGAGCGGGCCCGCGGCGCCCAGCCCCGAGTGGCTCCTCTGGATCGCCTACGGGATGGCGGCGCTGGCCTTCACCGTGCTGCTCCGCGCCGCGCCGCGGGATCTGCCGGCCATCCTGCTCGCCGCGTTCGTCTCGGTCGCGGGGGCGCGCCTCGGAAAGCTCTGGCTCGGCCCGGAGCTCAGCGCGCTGATCGCCGCGATCGTCATCGGGCTCTGGAGCCACGTGTGGGCCCGCCGCTTCGACAAGCCCACGCTCCTGCTCCTGACGCCCGGCATCCTCATGCTCGTGCCCGGCAGCGTCGGCTTCCTGAGCGTCTCCTCGATGCTCGAGGCGGACATCACCGGGGCCCTCCAGACCGCGTTCCGCATGCTCCTGATCGCCACCTCGCTCGCCGCCGGCGTGCTCATCGCCACCGTCGCCGTCCCCCCGCGCCGCGCGCTCTGACGTCCCAGAGAATGGACCGGGGGACGGAGTGAACTTGTGAACTCACGTAGGTCGAATCGATACGTAAGTTAACAAGTTCACTCCGTCCCCACCTCCCCGGTTGGCTACGCGAGGCCGAGGCGGAGCTTCCAGACCATCGCGACGGCTTCGAGGAAGATCGCGCGGCTCATCTTGCTCTTGCCGGCGCGGCGGTCGACGAAGACGATCGGGTGCTCGACGACCCGGAAGCCGCGCTGGATGGCGCGCCAGGTCATCTCGATCTGGAAGGAGTAGCCCTCGGAGCGCACGGTCGTGAGGTCGATGCCGGTGAGGACCGGGGCGCGCCAGGCCTTGTAGCCGCTCGTCAGGTCCCGGACCGGGAGGCCCAGGATGGTGCGGCTGTAGAGGCTGCCGCCCTTGCTGAGGACGTGGCGGCCGACGCCCCAGCCCTCGACGCCGCCCCCCGAGATGTTGCGCGAGCCGAGCACGACGTCGGCGCCGGACTCGATGTGCTCCAGGAACGCCGGGAGGTACTGCGGGTCGTGCGAGAGGTCGGTGTCCATCTGGACCAGCACGTCGTAGCCCTCGCGCAGGCCCTCGCGGAAGCCCTCGATGTAGGCGGAGCCGATGCCGAGCTTGCCGCCGCGATGCAGCACCCGGACCCGCTCGTCTTCACCCGCGAGCCGATCGGCGATGCGCCCGGTGCCGTCCGGCGAGGCGTCGTCGACCACCAGCACGTGGACCTGGGGGGCCGCGTCGAGCACCGCGCGCACGAACGCCTCGAGGTTGTCCCGCTCGTTGTAGGTGGGCGTGACGACGAGGACGCGCGTCATGGCGGCGCGGACCCTAGACTACGGACGGAGGCCGAGCAATCGCCCATCCTCCGAGCGAAGGGGCGGGCTTGCGCGGCGGGGCCTCGCCCGGCACCGTCGCCCGATGCTCGAGCGAACGACGTGCCTCCTGCTCCTGCTCGCGATCACGGCCGGCTGCGACGATCGGCGCGGGACCCCGGAGGACGCGGGCCCCCCGGACGCCGCCCCGCCGTCCGAGGACGCGTCCCCGTCGGACGCCGCGACCCCGGACGCGGGCCCGGTGGCCTGCGCGGACGCCCTCGCCGAGCGCGCCGTCGCGATCGACCCCGAGGGCCCGGACACCCAGATCCACCCGGTGGTGCGCTGGGACGGCGAGGCGCTCTGGGTGGTCTACGTGCGCCCGGAGCCGGGCGGCGGCGACTTCGACGTCTGGGCGACCCGGCTCGGCTGCGACGGCGCGCCTCGGGTGGCGCCGTTCCTCGTGCAGGAGTCGCCCGAGGGCAACGACATCGATCCGGAGCTCGTCGTCTCCGGCGACCGGGTGCTCGTCGCCTGGCAGACCGACGACGGCACCGGCGGCACCGACAACCTGCAGATCCGCTACCGCGTGCTCGATCGCGACGGAGCCCCGGTGAGCGGCGACCGCGTCCTGCGCACCGTCCGGGCCGGCGAGCCGGTCACCGACAACCACATGATGCCCAAGCTCGCGGTGGCGCCCGACGGCGGCTTCCTCGTCGCCGGCATCCGCGCGTCCGACGTCGGGCGCTTCGCCGTCTTCGTGCAGCCGCTCGACCGAGACGGCGCGCTGGTGGGCGAGGCGCTCGAGCCCGGCCCCGAGGCGATGATCACCCAGAGCGCGCCCTCGATCGCGGTGGCCGCCGACGGCGCCATCTGGCTCGCCTACGACCGCGCCCCCGACGAGGGCGCCACCGAGGTCTGGCTCTGGGAGACCACCGGCGCTCCCGCGCTCGCGCTCGAGGGGCTCACCGGCGCGTCCGGCGCGGACCTCGTCGCCATCGACGGCGGCGTCTACCTGGCGTTCGCGGGCGAGACCCCGGCCGGCAACGACCTGCGCCTCCTCCAGGTCGGCGGCGCCGAGGCGGCCCTCGTCGGAGTCCCGCGCCGCACCGAGACCGCGCCCCGCTGGGCGCCGGCGCCCGACGGCCGCCTCGGCCTCGCCTACTTCCGCCAGGTGCGCGGCTTCACGATGGAGCTGCTCGTCGCCCCGGTCACCGCGGGCGACCCGCCCGAGGCCGGAGAGGAGCAACTCGTGCACGACGCGGCCCCCGCCTACCAGCCGGCCCTCACGCACGTCGAAGGCGACTACTGGTTCGCCTCCTGGGCCGAAGGAGCCAGCCCCGCGTTCCGTCTCCGCGGCGCGTTCCTTCGGCTCTGACCCGGCATCGGGGCCCGGGGATGACCCGGCATCGGGGCCCGGGGACGCTCGTCGTCATATCGTCATTCCGACGCCGACTCCCTCGTTGTCGACGCAGCTCGGGGGGAGGAGGGAGGTGGGAGGCGAGGAGGAATAGCTAGCGCCGGCCGAGTCTGGGTCTGAGTCCGAACTCGTCGCTGCGCCCGAGTCCGCTGCCGGCCCGGGGGGGCCCGGGGACGCTCGTCGTCATATCGTCATTCCGACGCCGACTCCCTCGTTGTCGACGCAACTCGGGGGAGGAGGGAGGTGGGAGGCGAGGAGGAATAGCTAGCGCTGGCCGAGTCTGGGGCCGAGTCCCGAACTCGTCGCTGCGCCCGAGTCCGCCGCCGAGTCCGCCGCCGAGTCCGCTGTCGCTACTGCCGGCCCGGGGGGGCCGGGGACGCTCGTCGTCATATCGTCATTCCGACGCCGACTCCCTCGTTGTCGACGCAACTCGGGGGAGGAGGGAG
>JAYZQJ010000024.1:0-4448 GCA_036149055.1 Myxococcota bacterium
GATGCGCGGCACGCGCGGCGGCCCGCCGACGCCCGATGCCATCTCGTTCAACACGGTCATCTCCGCCCTCGCTAACGCGCCAGGCTACGCCGACAAGGCGGAGAAGCTGCTGACGACGATGCTCGACAGCGGCTTCGAGGCGGATCTCCGCTCGTTCACGGGCGTCATCGTCGGCTTCGCCCGCGCCTCCCGCCCCGGAGCTGGAGCTGCCGAGCGTGCGCGTGGTCGAGCTGTCGGGGGGGCTCACGGCCCGGCTCGTGCGCAAGCCAGGCGTTCCCTTGGTCTACGCGTCTCTCGTCGGGCGTGCCCCCGGGCGATCCGACGCCCGAGAGCTCGACGCGGTGATCCGAGAGTACCTGTCTCTCGATGACCCTCCCGCGGTGCACCGGAGCGCGTACGGCGAGACCATGATCGACGAGCGCGGCATCGCGATCGTGCGGGTCCTGCCGGCGACGAGGCTGGAGGAGACGCTCGCGGAGCTGGCCGGGGTGGCTCGGGGGAGGGGCTTCGGGCGCGACGCCTTCGAGCGAGCCCGCCGAGTCGTGCACGCGGAGGCACGGATCCAGGAGCGCCCGCGCCGTGCCGCCTCCTCTCGCCGTCAGCTGCTCGTGCGTCTCTATGGTGACGGTGACCCTCGGCTGACGGCGCTCCGGTCGAGGGAGGTGGCGCGCGTGCGCCGCTCCCAGGGGCGGCCGAGGCTGCGGCGACTCCTCCCGGCCGGTGCGACCACGCTGGTCCTCGTCGGCGATCTGGAGCTGGACGCCGCCGAGCGCGCCGCGCGAGAGGCGTTCGCGGGGGTCGACTTGATCCCGGGCGAACCCGCTGCACCGTCGGCGCCGCCGGAGTTCCCCACGCCTTTCCCGCGCCTGGTGATCCACCCGTCGCGAGACGCTCTCGCGTTCGTCCGACTCATCGAGCGCGGGCCGGCCAGAGCCCACCCCGACTACGCCGCCTTTCGGGTCTACGGGCAGCTCGCCGGAGCCCTCTTCAGCGCCAGCGTGAACGTGGAGCTCCGAGAGCATCGCGGGCACAGCTACGGAGTGGTGGGCGAGATCGTCGACCGCGCCGATCACTCCCTGCTCGAGGTCGCGTTCGCGGTGCCCGTGACGGTCGTCGGGGACGCGGCTTCGACGCTGGTGGCCGAGCTCGAGCGCCTGTGCGACCCGAGCCGTGTGCCCGACGCCGAGCTCGAGCTCGCTCGCACCGCCGAGCTCTCGACGCTGGTCGCCGACGTGGACAGCACCGCGGGCTTGGGGGGCGCGGTGGTCGCGGCCTGGTTGGACGGTCAGGGGCTCGACGACCTGGGGCGACGTCACCGCTGGCTTCGGGACGCGTCAGCCGCCGAGATCCTCGGGCGGGCGTGCCGCTGGGTGCGTCCGGAGCACGCGCCCATGACCGTCACGGGCGACAGCACGTGGCTGTACTCGCACCCGATCCGGGTGCCGGGGGGCGTCGGCTTCGTCGAGGGGTGAGGCTCAGCGCGGGCTGTTCGCCCGGTAGGCCTCGACGCGGTCCATCTCGGTGATGACGCCGGCGCCGAGGTCGTCGAGCCAGCGCCACGCGCCGACGACGGGCACGCCGCGGTAGTCGAGGTAGCCGGTCACGTCCACGCCGTCGTGGCCGGCGCGCGCCGCGGCGAACGCGCGGGTCGGCTCCTCGTGCGGCGTGAGGAGCGCCACCGCCGGGCGGTCGAGCACGAGGGGCGCGTGCGGGACGCGGCGCGCCGGCGGGTCGAAGCGGCTGCGGGTGATCATGAAGCCGCGCGCGTCCACCACGTACGTCTCGCCGGTCCGGCCGAGAGGGTGGTCGCGGAGCAGCGGGTCGAGCTGCCGGTCGGGGCGGGCCCGGCCGACCAGGACCGCGCGGACCTCGCCGTCGGTCACGAGCGGGGTGGCGAAGAGCACGCTCGGGCGGGGCAGCCCGGCGGCGCCGTCGCGCTGGCCCTTCGCGTCGGTGGCGAGCAGGCGGGAGCGCACGGTGCGGCCGCGGAGCGCGCGCTGCACCAGCGAGGGCGGCACGTCGTCGGCGTGCAGGCTGGCCAGGCGCTCGCCGTCGGCGGTGACCACCGCGCAGCCGTCGAGGCGCTCGCAGCTCCGGACCAGGGCCCGGTCCAGCTGGTTGGGGCGACCCTCGAGCGCCGCGCGGACCTCGTGGCGCAGCCGCTCGCGGTCGGCGGCCCGCTCGACCGCCCCGCGCACGTCCTGCTCCCAGCGCGCGATCGCGCCGAGCCGTCGGTCGAGCTCGGCCACCAGCCGGTCGGCGACCGAGGTCGGCTCGAGGGCGCGCTCCGCGCTCGGCCGCAGCAGGAACGCGACGCTCGTCACCAGCGTCACCGCCGCGGCGAGCGTCAGGAGGTCGCGTCTGGAGAATCGCCTCCGGTCCACGCCCGGAGCGTAGCGCGCGCGGTTCAGCCTTTCATGGCCGCCATCAGCACCTGCGGCAGGCGGAGCGGGCCGGGCCGTGCCTCGAAGCGCGTGAGCGCGCGCCCGAGCTCGTGCGCGTTGCCGTGATCGGCGAACCACACGGGGGTGGGACGGATCCGGAAGGGCGCTCGCACCACCGACTTCTGCGGGTGGTCGAGCATGAAGCTGTTGTGCACCACGCCCCGGCCGCTCTGGATGTCCTCCAGCGGGTGGCCCGGGAACGCGCCCCAGGTGGGGGAGACCATGCCGTAGATCACGCCGGCGAAGACGTTGACCCCGATGCCGCCGTAGCGGAGCCCCGCGATCGCCGCGTCGAACTCCTTCGCGTACTGCTTCTCGGTCTCGGGGTGGATCAGGACCACGCAGGAGAGCGTGCCCCAGCAAGACTCGTTGGCGAAGCGCACCATCTCGCTCAGGAACGAGGCCGGGTCCGACGCCTTCAGCTTGGTCAGCGCGAGCACCCCGCAGAACGCCTCGTTGGTGAGCGCGTACTCGCCGGTCTCGGCGGGCACGTCGGGGATGAGCGTCCAGGGCACGACGTTCGGCGAGCGGGGGCCGAGCGGCTGCGCCTGTGGGTAGCGCTCGAGGAAGCCGTCGTAGCGCTGCTGCGCGCCCGGGTAGTAGGCGAGCCGGGGCGGCGTCTCGCGGAGATGGTGCTCGACCCGCTCGAGCAGGACCTCGCGCTCGGGCCAGCGGTCGGCGGTGACGATCACCTTCGCGGCGTTGCAGTTGAAGCTGCCGTTGTTGGCGACCATGCCCGCGATCTGGCGCGCCTGGAAGTCGAGGTCGTCGTCGCTCCACGGGCCGGGCACGACGAGGACGGGCGTCACCGCGCCGAGCTCGCTCGAGATGGGCTTGTCGACGAGGCGCTCGCCGGTCCGCTTGCGACGCGCCTGCTCCTCGGGGTCGCCGCCCCACACGATCGCGTCGTGGGTCCGGTCGGAGCCGGTCATGTGGATCGTGTCGACCTTCTCGTGGTGCACGAGGTGGCTGCCGATGTCGGCGCCGCCGCGGACCACGAAGTACACGCCCTCGTCGATCAGCGGGCGGAACGCCTCCTCCCAGTAGGGCTGCAGGTAGGCGTTGACGGGGTTGGTCTTGAGGATGACGACCTCGTCCTCGACGAAGAGCTTGTAGAGGGCGTCCATCGGCCCGATCGAGGCGACGTTCCCCGCGCCGAGCACCAGCGAGACCTTGCCCTCCGGGTAGCTCTTCTCGTCGGTCTTCGCCCGGTAGGCGGCGCCCTGGGTCGGCTCCTGGCCCGGCTCGACCCAGACCTCGGCCGAGAAGCCGGTGAACAGGAGCTTGTCGAACCAGTCGGAGGGGAAGACCTTCGCGACCCACTGGCCGTCGTCGCGCTCCGTCAGCTCCGGCAGGCCGGGCCGGCCGTTCGCGCGCACCGCGTCGGCGAGCTGCCGCAGGTTGCGGATCGTCGTCATCGGCCCGCCGAGCCACTCCTCCCCGGCGCGAGGGCCGTCGAAGGCGAGCCCCTTCGCCTTGCACGCGGCGCGCACCCACTCCTCGGCCACGGCTTCGGTGCGGACGATGCACGCCTCGAGCAGCTGCACGCGGCGCTCGTTCGTGGTGCGCACCCAGGCGTCCTTGCGGTCGGCGAGCTGGGCGACGAGGCGATCGACCTCCTCCTTGGGGGTCGAGCTGACCTTGGGGGCGTCGGCGGCGAAGTTCGGCGAGGTCATCGAGGGGCTCCGATCCAGAGGTTGTGGCCGGGCAGACTACCACCCGCCTTCGGGCCGGCCGACCCCCATCCAGGGGCGCTCCGAACACTGGCCGAATGGTCAGGTTCCGCGAGCGCTGAAAAGCTGCGGTATCTGCCCGAAAAAACACGCGCAAATCCGTCACGCGGGGCATTTTTTTGCGCGCGGTCCAGCCGTGGCCGGGGCCCCCCTCCGTGCGGAAACGACACGTCGGGGACATTCGGCAAAAAGCCAATGATTCCGGTGTAGGGGTGAGGGGCATCGTCACGCCCGATCGGGGTGTGCGCCCGCGCTCGGCCAGAATTCGACG
>JAYZQJ010000025.1:0-3964 GCA_036149055.1 Myxococcota bacterium
AGGCAGACGTGTTGGCGCCTCGTCCTCCTCCTCCGACGGTGCCGGACGCGGCCGGGCGAGTAAAGGACGCCTGCGGCGCCGGCTCCGCCGGCTTCGCTCGCTGCGCTCGCTCGTCCTTGACTAGCCCGTCCGCGCCCAGCGCGGAGGCGGCGGAGGACGATGCGCGACACACCGTCGACGCAGGTTGCCTCTCTCGGAGAGAACGATGCTGAACATCACCTCGGAAGCGATCGACTGGCTCACGCGGGTGCGGCCGGTCTGGGAGGCCATCGCGAAGCACGACAAGAACCTGTCCCGGCAGCTGCGGGACAGCGCGTCGAGCGTCGTCGGCAACCTCGGCGAGGGCGAGAACCGGCGGGGCGGGCATCAGCGGGAGCGGTTCGAGACCGCCTACGGCTCCGCCGGCGAGGCGCGGGTGTGGCTGCTCGCGGCGGCCGGGCTCGGCTATGTCAGCCCGGAGACGGTCGCGCCGCTCGCGGACTGGGCGGACAAGGCCCGCGCGGTGACCTGGAAGATGATGCACTGACGAACCCGCGGCGGCTCCGGCTTCGGTCGGAGTCGCCGCTCGTGCTCTCCCGGAGAGAGGAGGGGAAGCTACACATCTCGCGCGAGACCGCTGCCGAGTCCGAGACCCCTCACGAGCCGAGACCGCTACAGGGCCGGGAACCGCTGCCGAGCCCGAAACCGCAGCCGAGCCCGAGTCCGCAGCCGAGCCCGAGTCCGCCGCCGAGCCCGAGTCCGCCGCCGACGCCGCAGCCGAGCCCGAGTCCGCAGCCGAGTCCGAGTCCGCAGCCGAGCCCGAGTCCGCAGCCGAGCCCGAGTCCGCCGCCGACCCCGAGTCCGCAGCCGAGTCCGCTGCCGAAAGCCTCGTTGGCGATCGCCGTTGGCTTTCGGGAGCCGGGGACGCTCGTCGTCATATCGTCATTCGGCCGAAGCCGGACCAGCCCGACGCAGCCGGAGAGCGGGGACGATCCTATTCGTTTGTATCCGGTGCACGGGCCGGTGGGGCGCCGGGGCGCGCAGCGTGTTGAGCGGGGCGCGCCCCGGTTCGCGGCGGTCAGCGCGAGACGTCGGGGACGTCGAGCCAGCCGACTTCGGCGGCGAGCTGCTGCGGGTCGAGCTTGGCGCGGGTAGCCGGCCAGTCGCGGGGGCAGAGCTCCAGGTACCGACCGCGCGGCCAGAAAGGCAGGACGCGGATGAGGTCGCGGAAGTAAGCCTCCGGATCGAGGCCGTGCAACCGCGCGGAGGCGTTGAGCGACAGCAGGTGCCCGAGAGAGCTGGCGTGTAGGTCGCTGCCGGCGAAGAGCCAGTTCTTGCGGCCGACCGCGATCTTCCGGAGGGCTCGTTCGGAGCGGTTGTTGTCGAGCACGAGCCGGCCGTTGTCGAGGAAGCGCTTGAAGGCGGCCTCGTGTCGCTGCGTGTACTGGAGCGCGCGGCGCACGTAGCCCGGCTCTTCGATGAGCGCGGCCTGGTGGTTGTTCCACTCGAAGAAGCTCTCGACGTGGGCGCGCAGATGCGCCTCGCGAAGCCGCTTCCTCTTCACCGGGTCGTGGTGAGCCCAGAGGCGCTCGAGCTCGAACACGCGCCCGATGCGAGCGAGGCCTTCGCGCGCGATCTCGCTCTTCGAGATCGCGGTCGCCTCCCAGAAGTAGCGCCGCATGTGCGACCAGCACCCCACCTCGCGTGCGGCTTCGCGAGGTGGCTCATCTGGGCTCGGAGGTGGGCCGGCCCGGAACAGGATGTCGTAGGTGCCCTTGGCGTCCGCCTGGATGTGGCCGGTGAAGCCCTCGAATATCTTGGCGATGGCCTCGCTGGTCTCGCGCTCCATGTACTCGAAGAACACGTGGTCGCGGTCGGCGATCAGGACGAGGAAGTGTCCGCGCTTGCACGGTCGTCGCTCGCTGGTCCCATGCCGTCCCGGCTGGATCTTGAAGCCCGTCGCGTCGGTCGCGATGCAGAAGGCTCGCGACATCGCCTCCAGCCGCGCCTCGTGGAGCACGGTCGCGCCGAACGTCGCCCCGAGATCCTCCAGACGACGAGACATCGTCGCGCGGTCGAGGGACACGCCACGGCGGCGGAAGTCCTCCTCGATCCGGTAGAGCGTGAGGCTCTTGTCGACCTTCTCGTGGATCACGTTCGCGGCGAGCGAGGGGGTGAAGATCGAGCGCTCGAGCAGGTCCGGCGGTTGCTCTGCCGTCACGACGGTCGTGCGCCCGGCGCCCTCGTCGAACAGCCTGTACTTCACGCGCTCGATCACCACGCACCGCAGGCCGGCCTTCTGATGCATGAGGCGGCGGCTCTCCTCGACGCCGTGACGCGTGGCCTTGCCCTCCGCGACGAGCCGCTCCATCTCCGGGTCGGTGATCTCGACCCGCTCCTCCGGCAGGTTGAGGTCGGCGAGGTCGCGGCGCCCCGACGGCTTCTTCTTCCGCTTCTTCTGGGGCTGCTCCGGGTCGTCGCTGGACTCCTTCATCCCGAGCGTCCCGGCGACCTCCTCGAGCTCCCGGAGCTTCTCGGCGAATTCGAGCTCGAGCTGGGTCGTGTCCACCCGCTCGGCCTTCGCCACGGTGAGCCGACGCTTGAGCCGCTCCAGCTCGACCCGGAGACGCTCGTGCGCCTGGACGAGCCGGTCCCGCTCCCGCTCCGCGGCGAGCATTCGCTCGTGCGCGCTCGCGAGCTCCGCCGCGAGAACGTCGCGGCTCTGCACGGCGGCGTCGCGCTCCGCGGCGAGCGAGGCGACCGCCGCCTCCAGCTCACTGATCCGCGCCTCCGCCGTGCCACGACGCATTTGCACGACGCGATGCTGACCCCAGTCGATCGAGTCGTCCATCCTCCGCGCACGCAGGAGCGTGCGTTTGATCAACGTTTGCTCAGTGCAAGCGTCGCCGGGAAGCCCGCGGCGGTCGCTCCAAGTCGATCCCGTGGAGCATCTCCTCGAGCTCCCGCTCCTCGATGACGCGACACGTCGCCCCCTCCTCGAGCGCGGCTGGCAGCCGGAACCGGCCGCGGTCGAGCCGCTTGTAGAAGAGGCAGAACCCCGACCCGTCGAAGAAGAGCACCTTGATGGCGGTGCGTCGCTTCCCGAAGAAGACGAACAGCGCGCCCCCGCGCGCGACCCGGCCCAGCCGCTCGTGCACGATGCCGGCGAGTCGGTCGAAGCCCCAGCGAAGGTCGATGGGCTCCAGGCCGACGTAGATCTCCACCCCGCTCGGGATCATCGTGCGCCCTCGCCGCGGAGCGCGGAGAAGACCGCGACAAGAGTCTCCGCCGACGCGCCCGGTGGCACCCGCACCACCGCCCCGCTCAGCTCCACCACCTCGGCGCGAACCGGCTCCCGCCGAACCTGGATCAGCGTCGCACGCGCCGCCGCGCGCTTGCGTCCGATCGCGGTCGCGTAGCCCTTCAGCGTCGAGACCGCGAAGCCGCGACCGCGCACGAAGTCCTTCGCGCTCAGGCCGCTACGCCGCCATTCGTCCACCCGCTTCGCCCAGACCTCTTCCGTGCTCGGTGTCATGGGCGAAAGCTGCGCCGAGGGTCATGCCGCGGCTACACCGCTTCGTGCACCGGATACATTCGTTTCATCGATCTCCGCTGACCTCGGGGCCGTTGGCTTTCGGGAGCCGGGGACGCTCGTCGTCATATCGTCATTCGGCCGAGGACGGACCAGCCCGGCCGCAGCCGGAGAGAGGGGAAGATCCTGTTCGTTTCATCGATCTCCGTGACCTCGGGGCGGGCCCGTTGCGAGGCCGAGTCCGAGTCCGAGTCCGAGTCCGAGTCCGAGTCCGAGTCCGCGTCCGAGTCCGAGTCCGAGTCCGGGTCCGAGTCCGCGTCCGAGTCCGAGTCCCAGTCCGAGTCCGAGTCCGAGTCCGAGTCCGAGTCCGAGTCCGAGTCCGAGTCCGAGTCCGAGTCCGAGTCCGAGTCCGAGTCCGAGTCCGAGTCCGAGTCCGAGTCCGAGTCCGAGTCC
>JAYZQJ010000026.1:0-23245 GCA_036149055.1 Myxococcota bacterium
CGTCGAATTCTGGCCGAGCGCGGGCGCACACCCCGATCGGGCGTGACGATGCCCCTCACCCCTACACCGGAATCATTGGCTTTTTGCCGAATGTCCCCGACGTGTCGTTTCCGCACGGAGGGGGGCCACGGCCACGGCCGGACCGCGCGCAAAAAAATGCCCCGCGTGACGGATTTGCGCGTGTTTTTTCGGGCAGATACCGCAGCTTTTCAGCGCTCGCGGAACCTGACCATTCGGCCAGTGTTCAGGCGGCCTTCAGGCGCACCAAGCCGGCGTCCCCGAACAGGCGCGAATGCCACCGCTCGAGGAGGGTGTCCGTCTCGCGCTCTCGGGGATGGAAGTCGGCCCGGTAGTACGCCAGGTAGTCGGGCATCAGCCGGCGCGTGAGCCCCGGGCGGATCCAGAGGAACCGCGCCACCCGCAGCCACGAGGACGGGCGCCTCGCGCGCCCCACGTCCGCGGCCAGCATGCCGTAGAAGCCGAGCATGAAGAGCAGGAAGAGCGCGGTGGTCAGGGCCATCGTCGCGCGCCGCTCCGCCAGGGTGCCGCCCGCCGCCTGGTAGACGTCGAAGGCCACGTCGGCGTGCTCGACCTCCTCGAAGGCGTGCCACAGCCAGAGCGGCAGCACCGCCGGGTCGATCGCGTCGCGGTGCCGCTCGTCCTCGAGGAGCTGGGCGGCGAGGAGCGCGGTGAAGTGCTCGAGCGCGCACGTCACCCCCAGCTGCTGCCGCGGCGTGAGGAGCGCGTCGGCCCCGTCCCGCAGGATCCACTTCAGCTGCCGCTCGATCGTCTCCGCGGAGGGCAAGCGCCGGGTGAGCGCCCGGTTGAGCGCGAGATGCGCGAAGCCGTGCGCCGCCTCCTGGCCGACGAAGGCGTCGATGCGCCGCTGCAGCTCGGGGTCGCCCTCGGCCGCCGCCCGGTGCGCCTTGACCGCCCGCACGAAGAAGCGCTCGCCCTCGGGGAAGACGGCGCTGAGCGCGTCCCAGAAGAGCGAGACGTCGACGTCTCCGTCGTACCAGTCGAGCGGGAGGTCCTCGAGGCGGAGCTTCGAGAGGGGGCGGATGACGGGGACTCGGGCCATGGGTTCAATGTCCCGACGCGGCGGCTCGCCGCCTAGGCCCGGGCGTGCCAACCTCTTGTCAATTCAGGCCACGAGCCCCGCGAGCGGCGCTCCTCTCGAGCGCATCCCGGCCGCCCACGCCCTGCACCTCGTCGACGTGGCGGAGGCGCTCGGGGTCGCGCGGGATCGGCTGTTGCGCCGCTGGGGCGTGACCGAGACCGAGCTGACCGACCCGGAGCGGTGGCTCGACCTGCCCACCCTCCGCCGCTGGGTCGCGATCACCCGACGGGTCAGCGGCGAGGAGGCGCTCGGGCTCTTCCTCGGCGCGCGCATGCAGGCCTCCAACCACGGCAGCCTCGGCTTCGCGGCGATGACCGCGCCGACCATCGGCGCCGCGCTGGAGGTGGCGCGGCGCTTCGTGCCGACCCGGACCCACGCGCTCGCGCTCGACGTGCAGCGGGACGGGGATCGCGCCGCGGTCACGCTCGAGGAGCGGGCCGACTTCGGCGAGGCCCGCGACGTGGTCCTGGTCGCGCTGGTGGTGGGGATCTGGCGCATCGGGCAGGCGCTGACCGGCCGCGCGCTCTCCGGCGACGTCGACTTCGCGTTCTCGGCCCCGCCCTACGCCGCGCGCTTCGGCGCCCTCGCGCCCGGCCGCGTCCGCTTCGACCGCCCGGTCACGCGCCTGGTGTTCGAGGCCGAGCTCCTCGAGCTGCCGCTGGTGATGGCCGACCCGGCCGCCCACCGGCGCGCCTGCGCGCAGTGCGAGGAGCAGCTCCAGGCCCTCTCGCCGCGCTGGACGGACCGGGTGGGCGACGCTCTCCGCGCCTCGCCGCCCCCCGCGCTCGCCGACGTGGCCCGCGCGCTCGGCGTGTCCGCCCGCACCCTGAAGCGTCGGCTGCGAGACGAGGGCACGAGCTTCGGGACGGTACGCGCGCGCTCCCTCGGCGCCCGGGCGCAGCGGCTGCTCGAGCGCGGCGCCTCCCTCGACGAATGCGCGGAGGCGCTGGGGTACTGCGACGCGGCGAGCTTCGGGCGCGCGTTCAAGCGGTGGACCGGCCGCTCGCCAGGCGCGGCTCGCGATCGAAGCGGTTGACGACACCGCCGTCGGGGAGCGATGACGGCGCCATGGCGGACACGACCCCCGACGAAGCGCGCGAGAAGAAGATCGGTTACCTGAACCTGGCGATCTGGGGCGGGCTGACGTTCCTGTTCTGCTGCATCGGCTCGGCGGTGGTCGGCGTGGCCGGCGCCGACAGCGAGAGCGCCGGCGTGCAGGCCACCTACCTCGCGGCGGGCCCCGCGTGCTGCTCGGTGTCCGGGCTGCTGGGGGCGGTGCTCGGCATGTTCGCGTTCGCCGGCAAGACGGGGCTGCGCGTCGGCCTGCCGATCGCGCTCGGCGTGCTCGGCGGTCTCTTCGGCGGCATCGGCACGGTCGTCTTCTTCGAGGCCATCTTCCCGTCGCTCTGATGACGTCGCCTCTACGGGTCCGGGCGCGCTGGGTCTTCGCCGGCCAGTCGCGCTCTCTGCTCGACACCGGTCGGCTGATGGCGCGCTGGGCGGAGGACGCCGCCGCGCTCCTCGCGCCGGAGCTGGAGTGGACCGCGCAGGTGCGCGAGCACGCGGACTACGGGCTGCCCGGCCAGTGGCAGGCGAGCCACGTGGTGAGCCTCGTGGCCGAGGACGACGGCCGGACGGTGGGCCTCGGCGAGTCGCACCTCGCGGCGGGCGGCAAGGGTCAGCGCATCGGCGGCAGCGGCCGGGTGATCGTCGAGACCTGCGCGCCGGTGCGCCGCCTCGTCGTCGACAACGGCTGCGATGTGACGCGCTGGGAGCTCGACGCCGGCGGGGTCGACGCGCGAGCCCTGGACGCGATGCGCGCGCTCCTCGAGGCGGAGCTGGGGATCCCGGCCGCGGTCGAGGAGACGGAGCGGGAGCCGCTCGACCCCGAGCCCTTGCGGCTGGACGGCTCCGCCGAGGATCTCGCGCTCTGGGAGCCGGATCTGCGGGCGGCCGGGTTCACCGCCCAGCGGAGCGGCGGCGGGCTCCTGGTCGAGCGCGCCCGGTTCGCCGACGTCGCCGCGCTCCACGCCGGCCGGATCACGCTCGGCGAGATCTTCGCCGAGGCCGGGTTCGACGACTGGGAGGACCGCGCGCTCGACGCGCTGTTGTCCCTCCCGTCGTGACCCGCGGCGGGCCCGCCCCGGTGCGCGGCGACCCGTGTCCAGGCCGTGACCGCGCGCCGAGAGAGGCCCCGCGCCCCACCCCATCGTCGCCCGCCCCAGGAGGACGAGGCGCGAACGACGCGGGGCCGGGCGCGAGACTCGAGGGGTCGGCTACTCGCTGGGCGGGCCGAGGAACGGGAAGGTCGGGGTCTGCGCGCCGTCGTCGGCGGTGACGGTGTCGTCCACGCCGTCGAGCGCGCCGGCGGCGAGCACCGAGTAGCTGCGCTCGATGACGTCGTCCGACGGGGTCCGCCCGCCGCAGCCGCCCATGCCCTCCGGCACCGCGCCGACGACCTCCGCCTCGAGCCCGAGGTAGGTCCCGCAGGTCGTGCGCTCGGTGTGCACGTAGAGGCGGTCGTCGAGGAGGATGGTCGCGAGGGTCTCGTAGCGGCCCGCCTCGGCGGTCTCGCCGGCGAGCAGCTGGTTGCCGCAGGTCGCGTCGAGCGCGTCGAGGATGGCGAGGCTCGTCTGGACGGTGCCCATGAACGCGCCGGCGGTCGAGGGCGTCGCCGCGTTGTAGCGGTCCTTGGCCTCGTCCTTCGCGGCCGAGTCGCCGTTGAAGGTCTCGACCAGCGCGGTGCTGATCGCGGGCCGGCCGGTGCGGTCGATCTGCGCGCCGAGCGCGGGGCGGCCGTCGCGACCGTAGAAGCCCTCGGCCGAGCCGCAGCCGAGCGCGAGGAGAGCGATGGAGATCGTGATCGTACGGGTGATCATGGCGTGTCCTTCTCTGCTCAAGGGGCCCGGTGAGTGCTCGCCCACACGGCGACCAACGGGCCGCCGGGGGTGACCAGCGCGGGATCGAGCTGGACGACGAGGGAGAGGACGTCGGCGCCGGCGAAGGTGTCGCTGGCCGGAGCCCCGCCCTCGCCCGACTGCAGCTGCCCGACGATGGCGTTGGCGGTGTCGGCGTCGACCGTGGGGCAGCCCGCGGGATCGAACTCGAGCGCGCCGGCCGCGGAGACCACGGTGCTCACCGCGTTGGTGAACCCGGTGAACTCCATGAAGAACGGGTCGTTGCGCCGCCCGGCGAAGACGCGGATGCCGCCCCCGTCGCTGACGATCCCGGCGGGGTCGGTCGGGTCCCCGGCCACGTACTGGTCGCCGACCCAGCACTCGATGGCCGTCGGCTCGCTGAACTGGCACTGCACCTCGGTCTCGGTCGTGGCCTCGCCGTAGGCGGTCGTGCTCCCCACGTGGAAGACGTACTGGACCGAGTCCGAGAACTGCGCGTCGGCGCCGGCGAACGGGTTGACGTCCATGACCAGGTTGAGGCGGGTCTCCCCGTCGACCTGGGTGTTCCAGGCGAAGAGGTCGGTGATGTCGGCGGTGGGCTCCGCCACGGCGGCGGGGCTGTCGATGTGGTCGGCCGCCTGCACCCACGAGCTCGCGATGGCGAGCGAGAGCGCGGTGAGTGAGAGCCCGCCCAGGAGGATGGGCCTGCTTCGTGTTCGCATGAGTTTCTCCAGGGGTTGGTTGATTCCCCGGAGCCTCTACGGGGCACGCCCGCGATCGGTTCGGTGGTACGATGCCGGCCATGCTTCGCTCCTGCGCGAGACTGGCGCTCTGCCTGCTCCTGGTCCCGATCGCCGCCTCGTGCGGCGCCGACGTGGCGGCTCCCGCCCTCGCCCTGAACGACCCGCTCGACGCCATCGACAACGTCGAGGGGAACCTCCGGCTCTTCGTGCTGCCGGCCGAGACCTACGCCTGTGAGGAGGCGTCGGGCCTGGTCACGCCGGAGGTGCCGGACCTGCCCGAGGGCATGTTCACGGAGGCGGTGGCGGACGTCTCGCTCGAGATCGGCGCGATGACCGGCACCGAGCTCGACGTGGTCACCGGCGACTACGTCATCCTGGTGCGCGGCAAGGGCACCGACCCCGTGAGCGGCCGCCGCGACGTCTTCGTCGCCTCCGGCTGCACCCGCGCCGCGATCATGGCCGGCGAGACGCGCGAGGTGCGGGTCCGCCTCGAGCCCATCGAGGACGCCGGGGTCTGCGGCGACGGCGTGCTCTCGCCCGACGAGCAGTGTGAGGACGGCGGCACCGCGCCCGGCGACGGCTGCGACGCGAGCTGCCGGACCGAGCCCTTCGCGGTCAACACGATGACCGGCGGCGTGCAGAACAACCCCTCGGTGGGCGGCGCGTCCGGTCAGCGCTGGATCACCGCGTTCGACTCGGACAACACCGCGACGTTCGTGCGCCTCTTCGAGGCGGACGGCTCGGTGATCGAGACGCCGAGCGTGCTGATGAACGAGAGCGACCTCGACGACGTCGCGCCCGACGTCGGCGCGGGCACCCAGCTGCTCTCGTCGGTCGCGGTCCACTCGAGCGGCCGGATCGGGATCGCCTTCGTGGACTTCGCGGGCGGCCCGAGCGACATCCGGGTGCTCTTCACCGGCCCCAACCGCGCGCCCGAGGGGAACACCGCGCTGGTGGTCGACGGCCGCGCGACGAACCCGCGGATCGCCTTCGCGGGCGACGGCGCGGCGATGGTCGTCTACGAGGACATGGACTCGAGCACCGGCCTGTCGGGCCAGGTCTTCGCGCCCGGGGCGATCACGCCCGCCATGGCGACGCCCTTCGAGGTCGGCGTGAGCGGCGGGTCCGCGCCCGCCATCGCGGGCACCGCCAGCGGCTTCGTCGTCGCCTTCGTGGCCGGCGGTCAGGTGCAGGTGCAGCGCTTCGGCGCGGACGGCAGCGCGACGGACGCGCCGGCCCCGGTCGCCGCGGGCAGCATGCAGTCCGAGCCGGCGGTGGGCGCGCTCGCGGACGGCGCGCACCTCGTGGCCTGGCGTCAGGGCGGGGGCGACGGGGACGGCGCGGGGAGCGGCATCCGCGCGGTCGCGTTCGACGCGGCGGGCGAAGGCGGCGCCCCGTTCATCGTCAACAGCACCACCGCGGGCGACCAGGGCGCGCCGGCGATCGCGGCCGGCAACGGCGCCTACGCGGTGGCCTTCACCAGCGGCGGCGCCGTCCGGGTCCGGCTCCTGAACGACACGGGGACCGAGCGCCAGAACCGCCTGCAGCCCCGCACCAGCGACGACTTCGAGCTCGCGCCGGCCGGGACGCAGCCGCGCCTCGCCGCCGGCGGCCCCGGCGACACGCCGCACTTCCTCGCGGTCTGGAACCAGGGCGACGACATCTTCGCCCGCCTCCACCCGCTGCCCTGAGCGGTCACTCCGAGGCGCGGGCGCGGGCCTCGGCGAGGTGGGCCTCGCGGGTCCGCCCCTCCGCCTCGTAGAGCGCGGCCAGCGCGGCGTAGCCCTCGGCGGTCGGCGCCTCCTCGAGCGCCGCCTCGAGCACCGCCGCGCGGTCGTGTCCGGCGGGGTCCCAGCTCCGGGTGATGAGGGCCAGCGCGTCCTGGATCTCGCGGTGCTCCGGGCGCGGGTCGAGGAGCAGCGGCCACGCGATCAGGGCGGCGAGGGGCGGCCCGAGCAGGAGCGAGGTCCAGCGCGTCCAGCCGCTCCGGCCCTGCCAGGCGATCAGGGCCAGCGTTCCGAGCCCGAGCAGCGCGAGCGGCGCCAGCGAGACGGTGCCCCAGACCCCGAAGAGGTTGGCCGCGGCGTGGGGCGCGTAGTCGTGCGCCATCAGCACCCGCACGATCTGGGAGACCGGCCGGTCGATCGGGATCGGGTAATGCGGGTAGTAGATCGACGGGACCGCGCTGAGCAGGAGGCCGACCCCGGTGGTGGCCACGGCGAGCGTGCCGGCCAGCCAGGCGGCTCGGCGGCCGACCCGCTCGAGGCCCACCAGCGCCGGCCAGGCGAGGAACGGGTAGAGCAGCGCCAGGTAGCGCGGCCCGATCACCCAGCCCCCGTTCCAGTTGATCATGAAGCAGATCACCACCGTGGTGACCACGCAGATGGACAGCGCGACCAGGGCGTCCAGCCGGGTCCGGCGGCGCCACAGCAGGACGGCGAGCCCGAGCAGGGCGAAGGCCAGGATCGGCGTGAGCGGGAGCAGCCCCTTGCCCGGGTGCACGAGCAGGCCGTAGAGCGCGTCCCACTGGAAGTCCTTCGCGCCGAAGAAGCCCTGCTCGTGGATCTCCCGGAAGGCGTCGGTCTCGACGTAGCGGTGGCCGGGCGTCAGCGGGTTGCCGAACGCGCGCCACTGGAAGTGCATCACCGAGAGGGTCGGGAGCAGCGCGCCGACGCCGAACGGGATCCAGCGCCGGGGCCGGAGCGCCACCAGCGCGAACAGGGTGAGGATCGCCGAGGCGATGAAGCCCGGGTACTCGAGCCAGCTGATCGCGGCCGTCAGCAGGCCGGCCAGGGCCGCCCTCCCCCACCGCGCGCGCCCGGCGTGCCACGCGTCGGAGAGCAGCATGAAGGCGCCGAAGGCGGCGGCCGCGCTGGTGGTGTGGCTGACGAAGAGCAGCCCGTAGCCGTAGAGGCAGCTCCCGAGGGCCACCGAGAAGAAGACCGCGTCGCGCAGCAGCCCGCTCCCCGACGCCCGGCCGAGCCAGCGGTGGAAGTAGAAGAGGAAGAGCAGCCACGGGAGGATCGTGCCGGTGACCCGGCAGACCCAGAGGGCCACCGTCCGGTCGAGCTCCTGGCCGCGCCACTCGGTCCACGCGTAGTAGAGGGAGTAGCCCGGGACCCCGAGCAGGCTCGTGCCCGGCGCCTTCACGCTGTAGGCGTGGCCGTCCTTGACCGCGCAGTCGTTGGTCCAGCCCCAGCGCGCCCGGTAGTCGTCGACGACGTAGGTGCCCTGCTCGGCGATCGCCGCCGTCATGTAGAGGCGCGCGTTCTCGTTGGGGTTGTTGATGCCGGGCTGGTACGGGAAGACGTAGAGGTAGGCCGCGGCGCACACGAGCATCGCAGTCCAGGTCCATCTCCGGCTCGGCAGCGCGCGCAGCGGGTCCTCCGGCCGGCTTCATACCGCCCCCGCGGGCTCGTGGCACCCTCTCACTTCCCTGGCGATCTCCACGGCTTCGGCCCGGCTTGACCGGAGGGGGGACCGCCGGTAGAACCGCGTCGCGGCGCACGAGCGCCCGAGGGGCGCGTCGCCCCCGCGAGTGTCCCGCTCACCGAAGGACCCGGAAGGACTGCGCCAAGGTGGCGGAGCGCGAGACCGAGACCGATCGAGAGGACCCCCGACGCGAGAGCCGCCGCTCCCGCTCGCTCGGCCGCGGCATCGCGACCGCCGTGGTGGTCGCCGGTCTCGTCTACCTGTGCTTCGTCGGGTTCTACTCGGTGATCCCCCAGGTCTTCTGGCCCGAGCGGGGCGAGGCGCCCGACGGCGTGAGCTGCGCCGCCGGCCTGACCGACCTCCGCGGGGAGCTGCTGGCGCGCGCGGGCGATCGGGTCGCGAGCGGCGGCGGCGATCAGGCCTCGCTGACCACCTGGCTCGACGGCTGGGACCGGCGCCACCTCGCCCTCGAGGCGCGCTGCGATGGAGAGAGACACGACGCCTGGCAGGTCCTGGGCCGCCTGCGTCAACGCCTTCAGGGCACCCTGGAGCGATTCGACGCCGAAGAAGGCGGTTTCGCTCGCGACATGGACTCGAGACTGGCCGCGATCGGCCAGTGACACGGACTTCCCTCGACATGACCGACACGACTGACGACACCGGACCCTCCTTCGCCGACCTCGGCCTCAGCGACGAGGTGCTCCGCGCCATCGACGACATGGGCTTCGCCGAGCCCACCCCCGTGCAGGCGGCCGCCTACGGCCCCGCCACCGAGGGGCTGGATCTCATCGTCCAGGCCCGCACCGGGACCGGCAAGACGGCGGCCTTCGGCCTGCCCCTGGTCGACGCCCTGGTGGACGAGGACGGCGGGCCCCAGGCCCTGATCCTCGCCCCGACCCGCGAGCTCGCGCTCCAGTCGGCGCGCGAGATCGGCCGGCTCGGCGCCCACCTCGGCATCCGCACCGCCGCCGTCTACGGCGGCGCGCCGATCGAGCGGCAGGTGCGCGAGCTCGAGGCGGGCGCGCAGATCGTCAGCGGCACCCCCGGGCGCGTGCTCGACCACCTCAAGCGCGGGACGCTCGACGGCGACAAGCTCAAGATCCTCGTCCTCGACGAGGCCGACGAGATGCTCTCGATGGGCTTCGCCAAGGAGCTCAACGCGATCGTCGCGCTGCTGCCGACCAAGCGCCAGACGCTGCTCTTCAGCGCCACCATCGACGGCGCGGTCGAGCGCATGTCGCAGCGCATGATGAAGGACCCCCAGCGCATCAGCCTCTCGAGCGACGCGGTCGGGGCCCAGACGATCACGCACTACTATTACCTGGTGACCGGCGTCGGGAAGACCCGCGACCTCATCCGCGTGCTCGAGAACGAGGACCCGGAGAGCGCGCTCATCTTCTGCAACACGAAGGTCATGACCGAGCGCGTGGCCCGCGAGCTCAAGCAGGCCGGCTTCAACGCCGACTGGCTGAACGGCGACCTGCCGCAGTCCGAGCGCGAGAAGGTCCTGAAGCGGACCCGCGAGGGCACCCTGCGCTACCTCGTCGCCACCGACGTGGCCGCCCGCGGCATCGACATCTCGCACGTCACCCACGTGGTGAACCACGACTTCCCCGAGAACATCGAGGCGTACATCCACCGCACCGGGCGCACCGGCCGCGCGGGGCGCACCGGCACCGCGATCGCGATGGTGTCGCCGCAGGAGCTGGGCTCGCTCTACTACCTGCGCCTCACCTACAAGATCTTCCCGATCGAGCGCTCCCTGCCGTCGCAGGGCGAGCTGCAGACCCGCCGCGAGGCGGATCGCATCGGGCTCCTCAGCGAGGCGTTCACCGCCGAGCCGAGCGAGATCGATCGCGCCGTCGCCCGCCGCCTGCTCGCGCACCCCGACGCGGAGCGCCTGCTCGGGGGGCTCCTGGCGGCCTTCTTCGGCCCGCGCGAGGACGTGGACGAGGAGGCGGCCGCCGCGCGCCGCGAGCGCCCGGCCCCGCCGGCCCCCGAGCCGGAGGCCCAGGAGGAGCGCCCGAAGAAGAAGGCGCGCGCCGAGCGCCGCCCCTCGCGCGACGAGGAGGACGACGACGAGGGCGCCGAGCACGAGGGCGAAGACGACGTCTTCCTCTACATCAACGTCGGCCGCCGCGACGGGGTCCGCCCGGGCGAGATCATCCGGCTGCTCGCCGAGAACTGCGCCGTCGACAAGGCCGAGGTCGGCCGCATCCGCATCCGTGACCGCCACACCTTCGTCGGCGTCCCGCGCGACAAGGCCGACGAGATCGTCGACCAGCTCGCCGGCACCGAGAGCCACGAGAAGGAGCTGGTCGTGGAGAAGGCCCGAGCGCAGCCGTGAAGACGCTCCGGCTCGTGACGGCGCTCCTCGCCTGCACGATGCCGTGCGCCTGCGACGACGACGCCGTGCACGGCGGCCCTCGTCGCGGGCGCGGCGCGACCGAGCCCAGCGCGGTGGTGCCCGTCCCCGCGCCCCCCGAGGGCGAGACGAGCCCGCGCCCGCACCGGCCGCGCCTCCTGGACCAGCGCGCCCTCGAGGCGCAGGAGCGCGGTCCCGCGCCGGCCGCGTCCCAGCCCGGAGGCGCCCCGGGCGAAGCGGCCGAGGAGGCCGAGGGTCGAGACCTCGAGGCCGACCTGCGGCGCGCGTTCGGGGCGCCGACCGACTGCCTCTCGGAGGAGACCCGCGACGCCATGGGGGACGCGCTGACCCTCCAGGTGAGCGTTCGGGTCACGCCGGCCGGCCGCGTCGTCTCGGCCGAGGTCACCGGCGGCGCGCTCTCCGAGGCCGATCGCGCGTGCCTCACCCGGCGCGCCGAGGGCATCCGGATGGCAGCGCCGATCGAGGACGCGCCCCGCACCGTGAGCGCGACGATCCGATATTCCGTCCAAGACGGGCGGGTGACGACCACGGAGCGCGAGCTGCCCGAGCGCAGCTACGGGCCGGGCACCTTGCTGCCCGACTCGACCCTCCCGGCCGCGGGGACCGAGACCGAGCGCCCCGCCGGCAGCCTCGCGCCGTCGAGCACCCTCCCCGCCCAGGGCGCGGAGGGCCGCCCTCCCGGCTTCGTCCCGCCGTCGAGCACGCTCCCCGCCCTGGGTGAGTGAAGGCTTGTGGCCGGGGGGCCGATCCGGCTAGTTTCGTTCGCTGCGATGGCAGACACCTCCAGCGTGGCCCGACAGAAGGCGCCCGGGCTCGCCCCCGGATCGGTCGTCGGAGGCCGCTTCGAGATCGAGCGCGCCGTGGCCGAGGACGCCCTCGGCAGCGTGCTCGCCGCCAAGGACCAGAAGACCGGCCGGCCGATCGCCGTGCGGGTGCTCTCCCCCGGGCTGATCGCGACGCCCGAGGCGGTGGAGAGGCTGCGGGCGGAGGTCAAGACGGCCGCCACCATCCAGCACAAGAACATCGTCGCCACCTACGGGATGGGGCAGGACAAGGGCGGCGCCCGCTTCATCGCGACCGAGTGGGTCGAGGGGCGGCGGCTCTCCTCGGTGATCGAGGAGAAAAAGAAAGAGTCGGCGACGCCGATGTCGCTCCGCGGCGCGTACAACGTAGTCGCGCACGTGTGCAAGGGGCTCTCGGCGGCCGCCAAGAAGGGCGCCTGTCACGGCGCGCTGCGGCCCGGCGTGGTCTTCGTCACCCAGGCCGGCCGGGTGAAGGTCGGCGGCCTCGGGCTCGACCAGGCCATCGCGCTCACCGCGGGCCCCGCCGCGCTCGGCGCGGGCGAGCAGGCCTTCCTCGCCCCCGAGGTGAAGCAGGGCCAGGCGCCCGGCCCGGCGAGTGACGTCTTCGGCCTCGGCGGCCTGCTCTACGCGATGCTCACCGGCCGGAGCCCGCTCGACGACTTCGTGGCGCCCTCGCAGGCCCACCCGGAGGCCGGCCCCGAGGTCGACCAGGTCCTCATGCGCTGCCTCTCGGCCGACCCGGCCGCGCGCTTCGGCTCGGCCCAGGAGGTGAAGGCGGCGCTGGTCGGGCTCGCCAAGGGCACGGAGCCGGCCACCGACCAGGACGACTTCGGGGTGGACGTCGACCTCGACATCGACATCGGCTCGCTGCAGCCGCCGCCCGCCGAGCCGGCGCCGAGCGCCCCCGCGGCCAAGGCGCCTCCCCGCCCGGCGGCGCCCGCCTCTCCCGGCGGCGGCCCGCAGGTCGGGCAGCGGGTCGCGCTCGACGAGAGCTTCCGCTCGGCGCCCGGCATCGGCGCGCCGGCCGCGAGCGCCGAGGTCGACCTCACCAACCTCCTGTCGAAGATCACCGAGAACGACGCGCCGCGCTGGATGGTGGTCAAGGACAACCTCGATCACGGCCCGTTCAGCGGCCGCGAGCTCGTCAACCTCATCCTCAAGGGCGACGTGCTCGGCGAGCACCGCCTGCTCAACATGGACACCGGCCAGCGCGTCGAGGTGCGCGAGGCCCCCGAGTTCACCGAGTTCGTCGAGCAGTTCCGGCTCAAGAAGGCCGAGCAGGACCACCAGGTCGCGCTCCAGAAGTCGGAGAAGGCCGAGAAGGTCTCCATGGTGTCGAAGATCGCCATCCTCGGCGGCGTCGCCGCGGTGGTCGGCATCGGCGTGGTGGTCTTCCTCGTGACCCGGCCCGACGTGCAGGAGGAGGAGCGCTCCGACGCCGACGTCGCCGACCTCTACGAGCGCGGCGAGATCGAGATCAGCGGCTCGGCCGGCATCCTGCCCGACCCGCCCCGACGGCGCGGCGGCGGGCGGCGGGCGCGACGCGGCGGAGGCGGCGGCGCGATGAGCTACGAGGACGCGATGAACCAGGTCGCCGACCTCGGCAGCGCCAACAGCACCGGCAGCCAGCGTCGCCTGACCCCGCAGCAGGTCGCGGGCGTGATGAACCAGAACATCAACCGGCTCGTCCCCTGCCTCTCCCAGGGCTCGGGCGGCGGGCAGGTCCGCATCGACATGGCGATCGCGGGGAGCGGCCAGGTGCTCGGCGCCTCGGTGCGCAACGGGACGCCCGGGTTCCAGCGCTGCATCGCGGGCCGGGTCCGTCAGATCCGCTTCCCCTCCTTCCCCGCCCCACGCATGGGCGCGAGCTACACGTTCAGCGCCAACTGATGCGCGCCCTGGCCCTCGCGCTCGCGCTCCTCGCCGCCGGCTGCGAAGCCGAGCTGGCGGCGGATCTGAGCGAGCCGCAGGCCGACGAGATCGTGCTCGCCCTCGACGGCCGGGGCATCGCCGCCGACAAGGCGCGCGCCGACCTCGCGGGCGAGGCGCGCTACCGGGTGGTCGTCGCGCAGGCCGACGTGCCCGCGGCGCTCGCGGTGCTCCGCGACCACGACCTGCCCCGGCGGGAGGCGCCCGGCTTCGCGGAGATCTTCGACGACGGAAGCCTCGTGCCGAGCGCGGCCGAGGAGCGCGCCCGGTACGCGGCCGCCATCGCGGGGGAGCTGGCCCGGTCGCTCGAGGCGATGGAGGGCGTGCGCCGCGCGCGGGTTCACGTGGCCACGCCCGAGGTCGGCAGCCGCACCCTGGACGAGGGGCCGGCCCGCGCCCGCGCGTCGGTGCTCGTCCTGCACGACCCGAGCGCCACCGTGGACGAGGGCGCGGTGCGGGCGCTCGTCGCCGGCGCCGTCCAGGACCTGGCGCCCGAGGACGTCGCGGTGGTCCGCGCGCCCGCCCGCGCCGCCCGCGGAGAGGACGCCCGGCTCGCCCGCGTCGGCCCCATCGCCGTGAGCCGCGGGACCGCCGGCGTGCTCAAGGCGGTGCTCGCCGCCAGCTTCGCGCTGAACCTGTTGCTCGTGATGGCGCTGGTGTGGATCCGGCGCCGCGCGGGCGGAGAGACCCCGAGCCGCCACGGAGGCGCGCCGGCCAAGACCTGAGGGAGGGGAACCGACATGTCGAAGGACGCGCTCGCGAACGCCAACTACTACTTCAACCGCGCCTCGAAGATCCTGGGGCTGACCGACGACGTCGCGGTGCAGCTCCGGACCCCGCACCGCGAGGTCAAGGTCGAGTGCACCGTGCGCATGGACGACGGGAGCATCGGCACCTTCGTCGGCTACCGCGTCCAGCACGACAACGCGCGCGGCCCCTTCAAGGGCGGCCTCCGCTACCACCACGAGGTGGACGAGCAGGAGGTGACGGCGCTCGCGCAGCTGATGACGTGGAAGACCGCGGTCGTCGGCGTGCCGTTCGGCGGGGCCAAGGGCGGCATCCAGGTCGACACGACCAAGCTCTCCGACGACGAGATGCAGCGCATGACGCGCCGCTTCGTCGACGGGATCTACGAGGTCATCGGCGACAAGACCGACATCCCGGCGCCGGACATGTACACGAACTCGCAGGTCATGGCGTGGATCTTCGACCAGTACGCCAACTACCGCGGCTACACGCCGGGCGTGGTCACCGGGAAGCCGGTCGAGCTCGGCGGCTCGCTCGGGCGCGGCTCGGCGACCGGCCGCGGCTGCCTCTACGCGTGCGAGAACCTGCTCGAGTCGGTCGGCGAGTCCATGGAGGGCAAGCGGGTCATCGTGCAGGGCTTCGGCAACGTCGGCAGCTGGGCCGCCCGCCTCTTCGAGGAGCAGGGCGCGAAGGTGGTCGGCATCGCCGACATCTCGGGCGGCTACTACAACCCCGAGGGCATCGACCTGAACGCGGCGATGAAGGAGGTCGCGACCGACCGGAGCCTCGAGGGGTTCAAGGGCGGCGAGCGGATCAGCGGCGAGGCCATCCTCGTGCAGGACTGCGACATCCTCATCCCGGCGGCGCTCGGCGGCGTGATCACCAAGGACGTGGCCAAGGACGTCCAGGCGAAGATCATCGTCGAGGGCGCCAACGGCCCGACGACGCCCGACGCCGACGAGGTCTTCGAGAAGCGCGGCGTGCACGTGATCCCCGACATCTACGCCAACGCGGGCGGGGTCACGGTGAGCTACTTCGAGTGGGCTCAGAACATGCAGAACTTCTACTGGGACGAGGACCGGGTGAACGACGAGCTCCGCCGGATCATGAAGAAGAGCTGGGGCGAGCTGCACGGCATCTCGAAGAGCCGGAACATCCCGCTCCGCATGGCCGCCTACGTGCTCGGCGTCGGCCGCGTCGATCAGGCGACCTCGCTCCGCGGCGTCTGAGCTCAGCGGAAGAAGGGGCGCTCGACCGCGAAGAGGAGGCGGCTGGCGCCCGTCCTCCACTCGGCGGGCGCCGCGCTCCCGCGCAGGACCACCCCCATGGCGTAGGCCTGCCCGACGAGCGCCGGCGCCCGGAGGCGCGCGACCACCGCGTCCATCCGATCCGGGTCGTCGAGCAGCTCGAGCAGCGCCTCGCCCTCCTCCCCCGAGGCCCGCGCCTCCGCGACCAGCGCGTCGCTCTCCCAGCCCTCCCGGCGGGCGAGCGCCAGCGCGGTCCAGAGGGTCGTGGGGCCGACGCCCTCGGTCGCGGGCAGCGCGGCCGCGCGGACCAGCGCCTCGGGCGGGGCGCCTTCGCTCGCGGCGACCAGGCGCAAGAAGACCGGCTCGTCGGCGAGGCGTGAGCGGAGCGCCTCGTGGAGCCGGCCACGGGCGAGCGCGCGCCAGGGCGCGAGGGCCTCCGCCTCCTCGGGCGAGACCTCCACCGCCCTCTCGACGGCGAGATAGCTGCGGAGCATCGGCATCCCCTCCGCCAGCTCCGGGAGCTCGTCCGCGTCCCCCCACGTCGCCCGTCGGACGCGGGCGAGGTCCCACGCCATCGAGCGCCAGAGCGCCGCCGTGGCCGGCGTCCGGGCGCGCATGAGGAGCGAAGCCGCCTCCCGCCAGGCGCCGCGGGACACCGCCCCGTAGGCCGCGGCCATGCTCAGCCAGGCGTTGTCGGGGTACTGCGCGTGGGCCGCCTCGTACGCGAGGTGGCGCGCGTCGCGGTCCGGGGCGCACGCCGCCGCGAGGTACGCGTCGTCGCCGCTCTCCGGCGTCGCGTCGCGCACGCCCTCGCACGCCGCCGCCTTGACCGCGGGATCGTCGTCGCTCGCCAGCAGGTAGCGCCAGAAGAGCACGTCCGGCTCGCGGCGCGCGCGCTCTCGGACGATCGACGTCGCGTCGGGCGAGTGCGTCATGTACGCGATCCACGCGCCCAGCTCGGGCGAGCTCGACGGGTCCAACGGAGGTGAGCCTCCACCAGGGCGCGCCGCTCGGCCTCGTCCTCCACGTACTGCATGTGGGTCGAGGCGTCGCCCTCGATGGCGGTCAACACGTCGCGCGTCGTGCCGCTGCTCCGGCTCGACACCCTGAGCTGCGAGGGCGGCTCCTGGAGCACGAAGTCCACGCTCGTGTCGCTCCACCGCGGGGCGCCGAGCGCGACCTCGTTCGCGGGGACGTCGTAGCCGTAGCTGACCGTCCACTCGACCAGCGCCGAGGCGCCGGCGACGTTGTAGACGTAGTCGCGGAAGGCGTGGTCGACGTCCGCGTCGAAGCGCTCGACCAGCTCGCCGCTCCGGGTGCGGGCCTCGAGGGTGACCTCCCCCGTGTCGACGTCGAGGCGCTGGCTCGCGTGCGGGAGCACGAACCGCTGCTCCTCTCCGACCTGCACCACGACCCCGACGCCGAGCCCGTTGTGCACGTGGAGGGTGGCCCCGCCGGTGCTGCCGCCGAGCATCAGCGCCGGGACGAGCACCGCGCTCGCCACCGCGAAGCGCGCCGTGCCCGGGACCCAGCCGTCGGCGATGACGAAGCGCTCCCACCAGCCGAGCTTCTTCTGCCGCTCTCGCTCCTCGCCGACCACGAACGACCGGTACTCGGGCGGCACGAGCGCCGCGGCGGGCGCGGGGCCGGGATCGTCCCCCTCGCGCACGGCGGCGGCGATGCGCTCCTCGACCTCGAGCAGGGCCTCCAGCGTCACGCCCGCCAGGTGCCTGAACGCGTCGGAGGCGCCGAGGGCCCAGCTGTCCGACGCCTGCAGCCAGTCGCCGAGGTTGGACTCGGTGGGCGGCGGGAGCTCGAAGGGGCCGTCGAGGCGCTGCGACCAGCCCTCGACCTCGAGCCGCTCCAGCACCGCGTCGGGGAGGACCACCTGGTCGCGCTCGGCGAACGCGCGCTCGAGCGGCGCGTAGAGGTCCTCCGCCGCCGACCGCAGGCGGCGCCGCTCGGATCCCGAGACGTGGCCGTCCACGATGACGATCGAGAAGACGTGGTGGAGGTAGTCCGCGCCGTCCGCGAGGTTGGCGGAGGTGTGATCGGCGTAGTGCAGCAGGCGCACCAGGCTGACGTGGTGGTCCTCCCACGCCGGGCCGAGCTGGCGCGCCGCCAGGCGATGCGCGGTCCGGGCGGCGCGGTCGTGGGCCACCACGCGCGCCTCCGCCTCCCGACGCTCCTCCTCGACGGACTCGACGACCGCGGCCAGCTTCTTCTTCGGGATCTCGGCGCCGCGGTGATGGATGACGCCGCCGGGCGCGTCCAGCACACCGTCCTGCAGCGCCGTCAGCATCTGCTTCTCTCGCGTCAGGTCCTTGAAGCTCTCGAGGTCGTGCACGAGCTGCTCGGGGTAGAGCGCGTCCAGCCGCGCGATCACCTCGTCGCGGTCGAGCTCCTCGTCGCAGTCGTCGAAGCAGTCGCGCACGCCTCGCGCCGACTCCACCACCGACCGCCCGAGGTAGGCGCCGCGGTAGCGCCGGTCGAGCATCGGGCGCCCGTAGTCCTCGTCCACCTTGGCGAGCACCTCCTCGATCGGGACCGGCGCGCGCTCGCCCTCGGGGATGACGGTCTCGAGGAAGCGCTCGGTCACCCGGCGTCGCAGCCCCGGCGCGTCGGTGAAGAGGGCCCAGGCCGGGCGCGGGTCGAGCTTCGAGTCGAGGTAGATCCGCTTGGCGTTGTCCTCGCGCTCGCGGCTCGGCGGGTGGGTCCACCACATCCGAGGCGGCAGCGCGAGCTCCTGGTCGAACACGCGATGGCCCTCGCGCTGGCGCTCGGGTCGCGCGGGCGTCTCCCCGAAGGCGGCGTCGTCGAGGATGGCGCGCAGGTGCTCGAGGATGTGTCGCTGGAGGGTGAAGAGGTCGTCGACCTGCCGCTTGCGACCCAGCTCGCCGATCGCCAGCCGGGAGGCGCGATCCCACGCGTCGTCGGCGGCGCCGAGCTTGTGGAGCGCGTGGATCAGGCTGTCGCTCCCGCTGACCGAGACCGCCACCAGGTCGGCCTGCAGCTCCATCTCCCGGCTGAGCGCGCTGTGCGCGTGGATGACGAGGAGGAAGAAGGTGTCGAGCACGGCGCGGAGGGCCCAGACCAGCAGGCGCAGGATCCAGCCGATCCACGCGATCCGGATGTCGAACCCGCTCAGCCCGTGCAGCATGCGGTCGAGCCACCCGCGGCTGACGATCACGTGCCCCGCGATCTGGTGCGCGATGTAGACCCACCGGCCGACGGCCATGGTCCGCTGCGCGAAGTGGCCGAACTCGTGGGCCACCACGGCCTTGATCTCGTCGAGCGACAGCACCTCCACCAGCCCGAGCCCGATCTCGAGGTTCTTGCGCGAGGGCCAGATCAGGTTCCAGAAGGACAGGTCGTAGAAGACCGCGGCGTTGACGCGCGCGGAGAGGAACACGCGGTGCGGCCGCGGCGCCCCGGTCTCGTCGGCGATGCGGTGCACGAAGCGGAACAGCTCGGGCTGGTCGTCCGGCGTCACCTCGACCAGGCTCTCGTCCCGCCGGTGCTTCACCAGGAAGAGGCCGCGCACCAGGAAGCCGAAGAAGAGCGCGGGGAGCGCCGCCGCGAGCAGCCCGAAGAAGGCGCTGCCCCCGGTCACGGCGTCGTAGATCAGCCGGAACGAGAGCCAGCCCAGGTAGACGGTGAGCCCCAGGTAGAGCCCGACGAAGACCACGAGGCCGCCGAAGGCGAGCCAGGCGCGGCGCTCGTACGCCGGGGTGGGGGCGGTGAGATCCGGGGGGACCTCGCGGGGGTTCGGCGGATAGAGCTCCGCCTGCGTCGCGATCGGCATGGTTCCTCGTCCGCGACGCTGAGGGAAGCGCCCTCCGAGCGCAAGCCGCTAGCCCTCAAGGTCCGCTGTCGAGCGGGAGCCCGGCGTCCGGCAGGCCGGTGTCCGGCAGCCCCGTGTCCGGCAGGCCCGTGTCCGGTAAGCCACTGTCGGCCGGGCCGCTGTCGACGCCGGAGTCCCGCACCACCCCCGAGTCCATCGGGACCCCGGTGTCCATCGGCACCCCGGTGTCCATCGGCGGGCCGCTGTCGGGAGGCGGCGGCCCCCCGTCGATCAGGCCGCCGTCCGGCGCGGCGCCGTCCATGCCCATCACGCCCGAGTCCATCGTGGGCACCACCCCGCCCTCGAGGCCGGAGAGGTCGGTGGTGCAGGCGCCGCCCACGCACGCGAGGAGCGGCTCGCACTGCTCGGAGCGGACACACCGCTCGCCCATGCCGCGGAGCTCCGTCTGCGCGCAGCCGGCGAGCATGCCCACCAGCGCCAGGACGCCCCACCTCCTCGTGCACCGCATGAGGAGAGGGTACGAGAAGGGGGCGACGGTGAGAAGTCCCACCCAAGGTCGGGGTCCGGGCCGGGGTCGGAGTCGCCAGCGGGCCCGCGAAGCGCCCGGAAACACGAGAGAACCCCATCGACGCGCAGAGTGTGATCGTTGACACCCCGGCGAACGGCCCGCTACCCTTCTTCTCCGGCCCGGACGCGGGCCGCCGGATGGGGACCCGGATCGACGATCTGGGCAAAGTCACCGGCACGCCGGCGAAACCCAGTTACAGTGTTGCGGGTCGCCCCCAGCGACTCCCCCTCCCCAACAGCGATACCAGCGGAGCAGCGGCTACATGTCTGACCAGAAGGAATCCTCCGTCCTCTTCAACCTCAAGGAGCTGATGAACCTCGAAGAGGAGCGGATTCACGCCGAGGAAGAAGAGAAGCGTCGCAAGGAGGAAGAGGAGCGCGCCCGCCGCGAAGCCGAGGAGGCCCGCCGCCGTGAGGAGGAGGAGGCCCGTCGCCGCGCCGAGGAGGAGGCCCGCCTCGCCGAGGAGCGCGCCAAGCGCGACGAGGAAGAGCGCAAGGTCCGCGAGAAGGAGGAGCGCGAGCTCGCCCTCCGGCTCGAGGCGGAGCAGAAGGCCCGGCTCGCCGAGCAGGAGCGCCTGCTCGCGCACGAGCAGGAGATGAAGCGGATCGAGGCGCAGCGCCGCAAGGGCGTGCACCCGGCCGTGTTCGCGGTGGTCGCGCTCGTGATCCTGGGCGTCGCCGGCGGGGGCGGCTACGTCTGGTACGCGAAGTCGCAGGAGGCCGAGCAGCAGCGCATCGCGGCCGAGCAGCGGGCAGCCCGGGCTCGTGAAGAGGCGGAGGCGCGCGCCGAGGCGGCGCGTCAGGCGGCGGCGGACGCCGAGGAGGCCCGTCAGCAGGCGGCGGCGGCCCAGGCGGCGGCGGCGGCGGCTCAGCAGGCTCAGGCCGAGGAGGCCGAGGAGGAGCAGCAGGCGGCGACCACCCGTCGCACGCGTCGCGCGGCCCGTCGTCGGGCCGGTGGGGCGGCCCGTCGGAGCGGCCGGAGCGGCGGCGGCGGCGGTGGCGGCGGCGGGAACGACAACGACCCGCTCGCCGGCCTCGAAGGTCTCTGACCTTCGTCGTCACCCAGCTCGAAACGAAGAGCGGAGCCGAGGGGCTCCGCTCTTTTCAATTGGGCCCTCCTTCGGTGGGCCCCGCGCGGCAGGCACAGCGTTTGTGCTAGAGCGCTCCGGATGAAGCCGCGCGACCGCCTGATCTTCGCCCTCGACGTGCCGTCGCTCGAGCGCGCCCGCCCGCTGCTCGAGACGCTCGGCCCCGAGGTCGGCGTCATGAAGGTGGGGCTCGAGCTCTTCGTGGCCGAGGGCCCGCCGGCGGTGCGCGCGGTGACCGACGCCGGCGCCGCGTGCTTCCTGGACCTCAAGCTCTCGGACATCCCGGCCACCGTCGCCGCGGCCACCCGCTCGGCCATCGGGCTCGGCGCCCGCTACCTCACGCTCCACGCGTCGGCGGGTCCGGCCGCGCTCGAGGCGGCCGCCCGGGCCGCGGAGGGCAGCGGGACCCAGCTCCTCGCCGTCACCGCCCTGACCAGCCTCGACGACGCCCAGCTCGGCGCGATCGGCTGGGCCCCCGAGCCGGCGGCGGTGGTCGCTCGGCTGACCGAGCTCGCGCGCGCGGCCGGAATCGACGGCTTCGTCTGCTCGCCGCGCGAGGCGCCGCTGGTGCGCGAGCGCGCGCCCGACGCGATCATCGTGACCCCCGGGGTGCGACCGGCCGGAGCCGACGTCGGCGATCAGCGGCGGGTCGCGACCCCCGCCGACGCCGTCGCGGCCGGCGCCGACCTGCTCGTCGTCGGGCGCCCCATCCGCGAGGCCCCCGACCCGGTCGCCGCGGCTCGCGCCGGCGGGGCCGAGATCGAGGCCGCGTCGTGAGCCGCGTGGTCACCGGCGTCCGCGCCGTGCACGAGGCGCTGCGCAGCCGCCGCCCGGTCCAGGCGGTCTACGTCGCCGCCGACGCGCGCAAGGCCCTCTCGGAGCTCGCCGGCGAGGCGTCCCGGCGCGGGATCCGGGTCGAGGAGCGGAGCCCGGCGGAGCTCGACGCGCTCGCCGAGGGTCACAAGCACCAGGGCGTCGTCGCGATCACCGGGGAGTTCGTCTACGCGGACTACGACCGGCTGCTCGCCGACGCGCCCCGCCTCCTGCTCGCCCTCGACCAGGTGACCGACCCGCACAACTTCGGGGCCATCGTGCGCAGCGCGGTGGCGTTCGGCGCGGACGGCATCCTCACGCTCAAGAAGCGCGCCGCGCCGGTCACCCCGGTGGTGGTGCGCGCGTCGGCCGGCGCGACCGAGCACGCCCGGATCGCCAAGGTGACCAACCTCGCCCGCACGCTCGCCGATCTGGCGAAGGCCGACTACCAGGTGGTGGGCCTCGACGCGGAGGGGGATCACGACATCGGCGAGCTCCCGGCCGCTCCGTTCGGGCGGGTCCTGGTGGTGGGCGCGGAGGGCAAGGGGCTGCGGCGCCTGGTCCGAGAGCGCTGCACGCACCTCGCCCGCATCCCCATGGCCGGGCCCGTCGCGTCCCTGAACGCGTCGGTCGCCGCGGCCATCGCCCTGTACGCGACGGCTTCGGATCGCGGCTGACGCCCGGGCCGCACAGGTGTGCCGCACACCCGGAGCACGCACGATGCGGGGGGCATCGACGCCGATCCCCCGGGCCCAGGGGGCTGGCACGATGCCTGTAGAGGGGAGCGACCATGGTCCCTGGTCTCCCCCCCTGGTACCTCGCCTCGGCGCTGCTCCTCTGCGCCGATCCGATGTCCTTCGCGCCCGAAGAAGGCCCGACCCTGTCGCAGGCCCTCGAGGGTGAGATGAGCGTCCCCTACCTCGAGGTGGTCGCGTCGAGCCCGGTCCCCGCGGGCATCGGCGTCGGCAGCCACTACGGCTGGCGCACCTCGACCCGCACGGGCCGACGCACCTTCCACGCCGGCGCGGACTTCCTCGCCGGCCGCGGCACCCCGGTCTACGCGGTCCGCGAGGGTGTGGTCGAGTCGGTCGCCGTCGAGGGCGCCCGCACCCGGCGGTTCTCCGGCTACGGCAACGCCGTCGTCGTCCGCCACGAGGACACCGGCGAGTGGTCCTTCTACGCCCACCTCGGCGAGGTGTCGGTCGAGGAGGGCGACGTCGTCGTCCCCGGCCAGCAGCTCGGCCTGGTCGGCAACACCACCAACGGCCGCTTCCCCGGCATGGTGCCCCACCTCCACTTCGAGGTCCGCGAGGCCACCCCCGAGGGCGAGTCGCCCTTCCCCGGCCCCTACCGCCGCTACAACCTCGACCCCGAGGAGTGGCTCGCCGAGCTGGGCGTCCGCTACCACCACGACCACGAAGACGAGGACTGCGTGGTTCACGGCGAAGGCGAGGCGCCGGCCCCGATCCTGGTCGTCCGCGCCGCCGAGCCCACCCTCGTCGCGGACAACCACTTCGGCGCCGCCGCGTTCTGAGCTCTTCGGAGGGTTTGGGGCAAACCCTCCCCCCATTGGGCAAAGCGCCAATGGGGCCCCCCTCCCGACTCCGTCGGCGCCTCGCGCTTCGCGCTCGCGCCGCGACCCCAGCGACGGGGCGCTGGGGGCCCTGC
>JAYZQJ010000027.1:0-34766 GCA_036149055.1 Myxococcota bacterium
CGCGCGCCTCCGGCGCGCGTGTCCCGCGCTCCGCGCGTGAGCCACGCGGCTCGCGCTCGCGCTGCGCGCGTGCTGGCCGCCCGCTGCCGCGGGGGCGAACGGCTTGGGTGGCGCGTGCGGCGACCTCGCTGCGCTCGTCGCCTGCCGTCGTCTCGGGTCGGTCGTCGTAGTAGGGGGGCGGGGGTGCCCCCGCGCTATGATTTGCCACCTCTCGAGTTTCCTCGTCAGGCGCGGGTCCGCCCGCTGCACCTGACCCTCAGGGCGTCGTCGCGGCGCGCAGGAGATCGGTGAGCGAGCCCTCGAGGCGGCCGCGCAGCTCGTGCACGCCGAGGCGCTCGGCCAGCGCCAGGGGGGCGTCGAGCGAGGCGCCGTCGCCGATCGCCTGGGTCGACTCGCGCAGGGCGAAGAGGGCCCGCACCGGATCGAGGCGACGGATCTCGGCCGCCTGATCGGCGCGGCGGACGCGGAGGATCGCGCCGACGGGGGTGGGCACGTTCGGCGCCTGGGGCAGCGCGATCTCGTCGCCGCCGGGCATCGCCCAGGCGCGGTCGTCGAGCACCGCGACCCGGTCGCGCGCCAACCAGCGGCAGCCCTCGCAGAGGTTGGCCGCGCTGGTCTTGCCGGCTCCCGAGGGGCCGATGAGCAGCGCGGCCCGGCCGTCCACGATCACCGCGGCGGCGTGCAGCACGAGCCCGCCCTCCGCCTCGACGAGGGACGCGGTCAGCGCCGTCGTCAGGTGCGAGAGGCCGTGGGGCGGCGCGAGCGTGGCGTCGGCTTCGAACGCGGCCGCGCCGGTCCGACGCCATCGGGCGTGGGCGTCCACGGTCCGCACCCAGCCCTCGCCGCCTTCGATGCGGCGGGGGTCGCGGCTCTCCGAGCGCTCGCCCGGCCCCGGCGCGACGCGGACCCGGAGCAGGGCGCGGTCCACCGGCGCGACGAACCGGCGGTGCTCCTCCGAGAGATCCTCCTCCTCGAAGCCGTCGACCGTGAAGCCCACCCCGCCGATCGCCCACGTGCCCATCGGTCCTGCATAGCGGGGCTTTCTTCGACGCGCAGGTGCGAGGCTGCATACTTGCGGCGTGATCGCGCGCTGCCTCTCGCTGATCGTGCTCCTCGCCGCCGCGCCCGCGTCCGCGCAGCGGCTGCCCGCGCCGGAGTGGGTGCGGTCGGTGCGCATCACCCGACCAGGCACCACCGTGCGGTCCGGACCGAGCACCGGCGCCTCGCGTCGCGGCACCATCCAGGTCGGGACGCGCGCGCCGTTCCTGGGCCGGGTGATGGGCGAGGGCTGCCCGGGCGGCGAGTGGATCCAGATCGGCCCGCGCGCCTTCGTGTGCGAGACCCTCGTGCAGTTCTCGCCCGCGGCGCCGGCCGGCGAGGCCCTGCCGCGCGTGGAGGACGGGGCGCTCACGCCGCGCGCGCACGCCTTCGTGCGCACCGACGGCACCTGGGCCTACGCGCGCCCCGAGGACTACTTCCGCGACCGTTGGATCGAGTCGCTCGGCCGCGGCTTCGGCCTCGCGATCGTCGAGCGGCGGAGCCTGGGCGGCGTCGAGATGGCGCGCACCCTCAGCAACCTCTGGGTCCCCGTGGGCGAGCTGCGCTTCGCCCGCCCGAGCGACTTCGAGGGCGTCTCCCTGGAGGAGGGCGAGGCGCTCGACGCGGTCGCCTGGGTCGTCCGCGATCGCGCGCCGCTGCGGGAGCGCCCCGGCGGCCGCATCGTGGAGCGCGCCTCGCGCCTCGTCCGGGTCACGATCGAGGAGGCGCGCGGGGACCAGCTCCGCACCGCTGACGGGCACTGGATCCACGAGCGACACGTCGCGCGCCCGCGCCCGGCCGAGGCCCCCGAGGACCTGACGGACGGCGAGCGCTGGATCGACGTGGACACCCGCGCGCAGGTCGTGACCGCCTACGTGGGCGAGCGGCCCGTCTGGGCGACCGCGGTGAGCACCGGGCGGGGCGCGACCCCGACGCCTCCGGGCAGCTATCGCATCTGGGTGAAGCTCGCCGAGGACGACATGGACGACCTCGAGCGAGACGACGTGTCCGAGAACTACGCCATCCAGGCGGTGCCGTGGGTGCAGTACTTCCACGGCTCCATCGGCTTCCACGCCGCGTTCTGGCACGACCGCTTCGGTCAGCCGCGCAGCCACGGCTGCGTCAACCTCGCCCCCCGCGACGCCCGCTGGCTCTTCGACTTCACCCAGCCGAACCTCCCGCCCGGCTGGGACGCGATCATCCCGGGGGGCGAGGGTCGCGGGACCCGGGTCCGGGTGCGCTGATCGCCCGGCGCACGGGGACGAGCAGCCCGAGGAACGCGACGGAGAGGAGCGTCGCGATCGCGAAGACGCCCGGGTAGCCGACGGCGCGGGCGAGCAGGCCGCTGAGGATGCCGGCGGGCGCCTTGCCGAGGACCTCGACGGTGGCCAGCGCCGTGTAGTGGGTCGCGCCGATGCGGCGATCCACCCGGCTCATCATGAAGGCGAACATTGCAGTGGTGAGCGCGCCGCCGAAGAAGTGCTCGGCGGTGGTGACCGCGATGACGCCCGCGGCGGTGGGGCCGAAGGCGGCGAGCGCCCACTGGCCGGCGACCGGGAGGGCCCGCAGCGCGGCGGTGAGGGCGACGGCGCCGAGGAGCGGGAGCCTCCGTGCGAGCAGCCCACCGGCCACGGATCCCGTCAACGAGGCGACCGTGCCCCAGGTGCCGACCCAGAGCCCGATCTGATCGTCGCCGAAGCCCTCGTCGACCAGGAACGGCTTGAACATCGCGTCGGCGGCCGCCTCGCCCAGCTTGTAGGTGGCGATGAACGCGAGGACCCAGCCGGCGCCGGGGAGACGGACGGCCCGGCGCGCGGCGCGCCACACGTCGCCGATCCCCTCGGAGCGCTGCGCGGCCGGCGCCTCGGGCTCGCGCCAGACGAGCGTGACGACGAGCACCGCGACCACCAGCCCGGCCATCACGAAGAAGAAGCGAGGCCAGCCCAGGGTCGCGAGGTAGGCGAGCATGAGCCCGCCGGTCGTGAGCATGCCCAGCTTGAAGCCGACGACCTGGGCGATGTTGCCCGGCCCGAGCTCGGAGGGGTCGAGCAGATCGACCGCGAGCCCGTCCACCGCGACGTCGAGGGTGGCCGCGAAGAGGTTCATCGCCAGCACGAGCCCGAGCAGCATCCCGAGCTGCGCCTCCGGATCGACGAACGCGGCGGCCCCGCAGCTCAGCGCGAGCCCGAGCTGGAGCGGCAGAATCCAGGAGCGGCGCCGGCCGATCGCGCCGACGTGGTAGGCGTCGACCGCCGGCGCCCAGACGAGCTTGAGCATCCAGGGCGCGGCGAGCGCGCCCGCGAACCCGATCTCCTCGAGCCCGATCCCCTGTCGCCGCAGCATCACCGGCAGGGCGATGGCCTGGAAGCCGAAGGGGAGCCCCTGCACCAGGTACAGGGCGCCGAGCAGGGCGACGCGCGTCGCCAGCGGACGACGCGGCATGGTCGCTCAGGGAGGGCCCTTGGACATGTCGATGTGGAGGACCGCCTTGTCGTCCTCGAGCATCACCTTCTTCAGGCAAGGGAACATCCCGTCCTCGAGGTAGCGCACCGCGTCGCCGTTCGCCGCGGTGATCGGCACGGTCACCCGGTAGGTCGAGGGCTTCTCGACGATGGCGTCGAAGTCGAGGTAGCGGCACGTCTCGAACGACTCGTTGACGATCTTCAGCGCCAGCATGCGCCGCGGATCCGGCTCCGCCTTCTTCGGCGCCGGCTCGGGCTCGGGCTCGGCCTCGACCTCGGCTTCGGGCTCGGCTTCGGGCTCGGCTTCGGGCTCGGGCTCGGGCTCGGGCTCGGGCTCGGGCTCGGGCTCGGCTTCGGGCTCGGGCTCAGGCTCGGGCTCGGCTTCGGGCTCGGCGACCGGCTCCCTCTCGATCGGCTCGTCCCGAGGCAGCGGCTCTCGCTCGGCCAGCTGCGCCTCGAGCTCGCGCACGCGGTCTTCGAGGTCCCCCGCGCGTCGCCACTGGAGCACGGCGAGGAGGAAGAAGGTGACGGCGACGGCGCCGACGACGAGGGTGACGGGGTCCATGGTGATCTCCGGCGGGCGCGCCGACTTTACACCGAACGCCGCCCGCGCCAGGTTCATCGCCGATGGAGGTGGTGTTCCGCAAGTACCAGGGGCTCGGCAACGACTTCCTGGTGGTCGACGATCCCGCGCTCATCCCCGCGCTGGGACCGTCGGAGGTGCGTCGGCTCTGCGACCGCCACCTCGGGGTCGGCGGGGACGGCGTGCTCCTCTGCGGCGTGCGCGAGGGCCGCCCGTTCATGCGGGTGGTGAACGCCGACGGGACCACCCCGCAGATGTGCGGCAACGGGGTGCGCTGCGTCGCGCTCCACCTCTTCGAGCGCGGCGACGTGGGCGAGGCGCCCTTCGAGCTCGACACCGACGCCGGGCCCCACCGGGTCGCCGTGCACGCGCCCGGGCCGCTGGGTGACGTGGAGGTGTGGATGCGCGCGCCCTCGCTCGCGCCCTCCGACCTGCCGCTCGCCTCGGACGCGCCCTGGCGCGACGCGCCGATCGAGGTGCTCGGGCACGCCCTGCGGGTCACCGGGGTCTCGATGGGCAACCCGCACGCGGTCACCTTCGACGACGTGCCCCGCGACGCGGTGGGCCCGGCGCTCGAGCTCGACCCGCGGTTCCCGGAGCGGGTGAACGTCGGCTTCGCCTCGAACCTCCGCCAGGGCGGCTTCGATCTGGCGGTGTGGGAGCGCGGGGTGGGCTTCACCCAGGCCTGCGGGACCGGCGCGTGCGCGGCCGCGGTGGCGGCGGTGGAGACGGGCCGCGCGGTCCGGGGAGCGCCGCTCCGGGTGGTCCTGCCCGGAGGACCGCTGACGATCACGGTGGGCGCGCCGGGCGAGCCGGTGCGGATGCGCGGGCCGGCGGCGTTCGTGTTCTCCGGGGTCGCGGTTCTTTAGGAGCCGGGCACGGGCACGGGCACGGGCAGGGGCACGGGGGCCGCTGACTCCGCTTCCCGTCGGTCAGCGGCCTTCGAGGTACTCCGCGAGGTGCGGCACGATGTCCATGCCGCGCGCCTGCTCGGGGGTCACGAAGCCCGCCCAGATCACCTCGCGCCGGTCCACCTGGTGCTCGGGCGGGTCGTCGACCTCGAGCTCGTAGATGTCGAGGGTGTCCTGGCGGTGCTCGAAGGTCTTGGTGCCGTGGTAGCCGAGCTCGAGCGACTCGCTCGGCACGTCGAGGCCGACCTCCTCTTGCAGCTCGCGGGCGGCGGCGTCGCGAGGGGCCTCGCCCGGGCGCACGTATCCACCGGGCAGCGTGTACTGCTTCCGGTAGGAGCTCTTCACGAGCAGGATCTTGCCGTCGTGCCAGAGGGCCACGAGCGCGCCCGACGTCTGCGGGCGTCGCACGAACCAGTAGGTCCGCAACATGGCGTGCGCAACGCGGTACGCCGTTCGAATCGCAGGATCGATCATCGTCTCTTCGAGAGGGTACGCCGCTGCGTGCGGGGGGTCACTTTCGTGCCGCTCCGAGCGCGTATGCTGTCCCTATGCGCGTACTCCTCGCCGACAAGCTCGCCCCGATGGTCGCCGGCCGGCTCCAGGACCTGGGGGCCGAGGTGGTGGTCCAGCCCGAGCTCTCGGGCGAGGCGCTCACCGCCGCCTTCGGCGCGCACGACCCGGCGGTGCTCGTGGTTCGCAGCACCAAGGTGACGGCGGCGGACATCGCCGCCGCGAGGGGGCTGTCGCTGATCGTGCGCGCCGGCGCCGGCGTGAACACCATCGACCTCGAGGCCGCCTCCAACCGCGGCGTGTACGTCGCGAACTGCCCGGGCAAGAACGCGTCCGCGGTGGCCGAGCTGACGATCGGGCACCTCGTGAACCTCGACCGCCGCATCGCCGACAACGTCGCGCAGCTGCGCGAGGGCCGCTGGAACAAGAAGGGCTTCGGCGGGGCGCGCGGGCTGCGCGGTCGCACGCTCGCCGTGCTCGGCTGCGGCACCATCGGCCGCGAGGTGATCGCCCGGGCCCTCGCGCTGGGCATGCGGGTGCGCGCCTGGTCTCGCAGCCTCACCGATGAGCTCGCCGAAGACCTCGACATCGAGCGGGCCGCGACCCCCGAGGAGGCGGTCGAAGGCGCCGACGCGGTGAGCGTCCATCTCGCGCTCACGCCCGAGACCCGCGGGCGGGTCGGCGAGAGCATCTTCGGGCGCATGAAGCCAGGCGCGTACTTCATCAACACCTCGCGGGGCGAGGTCGTCGACCAGGAGGCGCTCCTCCGGGCCCTCGACGCCAAGGACCTGAGGGCCGGGCTCGACGTGTTCGCGGTCGAGCCCTCGAGCGGCGAGGCGAGCTTCGACGATCCGATCGCCCGGCACCCGAGCGTCTACGGCACCCACCACATCGGCGCGAGCACGGTGGAGGCGGCCGAGGCGGTCGGCGAGGAGGTCGTGCACATCGTCGACGCCTACGCCCACGGCCGCGTGATCCCCAACTGCGTGAACCTCGCCAGCGAGTCCGAGGCAACCCACCAGCTCGTGGTGCGGCACCAGGATCGGGTCGGCGTGCTCGCCGGCGTGCTCGACGTGCTGCGCGAGGCCGGCATCAACGTGCAGGAGATGCAGAACATCGTGTTCTCGGGCGGCGAGGCGGCCTGCGCGCGCATCGAGATCGTGGGCGAGCCGGGGCCCGACACCCTGAAGCGGATCAACGCGCACGAAGCGGTGTACGACGCGTCGGTCACGCCGAAGGACGCCTGACGATGCGAGGGGCAGGACGGAGCCGAGGCCGCGCGGCGTGGATCGTCGCCTCCGCGCTGATCGGGCTCGGCGCGGTCGGCGTCGCGCTCGCCGTGCTCCGCGATCCGTCCCCGCCGCCCGGCTGCGAGACCGTCGACCGGCGCGTGGGCGTCGCGCACCGCCCCGACGGCTGGACCGCGGAGGCGCGCTACCAGCGCTGGTTCGCGGGCGGGCGCTGTCACGGCCAGCTCGCGGTCGCGCTCTACGCGCCCGGCGGCACCTGGGAGGACGAGGCGCTCGAGGCGGCGGCCCTCGTCGGGGTCGAGGACGTGCTGCCCGATCCCGGGGACGGCGCACGCTGGGTCGGCGACGAGCTGCGCATGGAGGGCCACACCCTCGAGGTCCGGCGGCTCCCGGGCGAAGACGACCCCGGCGACTACGCGTGGCGTCAGGAGCGGCTGGCCGGGCGCTGACGCTCGGCGATCACGGCCACCAGCACCGCGCGGACCGCCTTCTCGTCGAGGCCGGAGAGGAAGTCCACCCGGTCCTGGAGATAGGCGAGCCCGGCGTCGGTCAGCTCCTTGATCGTGATCGGGCACGCGAGCGTGCCGTCGTGGAGACGGAGCAGCAGGTTCTTCAGATCCTGGAGCGAGAGGTGGGTGAGCCCGGCCTTGCGCATGGCGGGGGCATATCAGGCGATCAGCCAGCTGTCTCCGAGCTCGTGTCCGAGGTAGCCGAGCGCGGTGGAGCGCTCGACGGCCCGGGCGAGGAGCGTGTCGGGCGCGAACGCGCGCAGCAGCTGGTAGTGCGAGCTCTGCGGGTCGTGCGCGCCGGTCAGGAGCGCGTCGACCACCCGGAGCGGCGTGCGCGGCCCGATCACGAGCCCCGTCTCGCCCGGGCCGGCGGGGACCTCTCCGTGCAGGGCGAACGCGCCCTCGAGCGCCCGGGTGACCGAGGTGCCCACCGCCACGACCCGGCGCCCCTCGGCGAGCGCGCGTCGGATCGCGTCGGCCGTCCGCTCGGGGACGTCGTAGCGCTCGGGGAGCGGCAGGCGCGCGTCGAGGTCCGGATCGCCGGTCGCGCTGAGCCCGGCGGCGTGGGTCAGCGAGGTCACCTCGGCGCCGCGGCGGCGGAGCTGGAGCAGCAGGCCCGCGTCGAGCGGCCGCCCGGCCGACGGGAGCTCGACCGCCCAGGGCCGGCCCGCGAACCCGGTCTGCACCTCGGAGAGCCGGAGCGGGCGACCCACGTAGCTGTACTGGACGGGGCGACCGAGCGCGTAGAGCGCGCGCCAGAACGCGTCGCCGCCCGGCTCGAAGCGCACCGTCAGCAGCCTCGGCGAGCGATCGTCGACCTCGATCACCCGCGCCGCCAGCGCGCCCCCGAGGTCGATCGTCTCGCCGGGCGCGAGCACTGGCGGGGCCGGTCGGGCGTCGGTGTCGTCACGCCAGGAGCCCTCGCCGAAGAGCACCGCGCGCCAGGATCCGTCGGCGCGCTCGCCCGCGAGCCGGAGCTCGACCGAGCGACCGCCCGCGCGTCCGGCGAGCGAGGCGGGGAGGGTCGCGGCGTCGTTGAGCACCCAGACGTCGCCCGGCCGCGCGTGCTCGGAGAGCGAGGCCACGCGGCCGTCGGCGAGGGTGCCGCGCGCCACGTCCACCCGCATGAGCCGCTGCGCGCGCCGGTCGGCCCTCGGCTCGGCGGCGGCGATCACGAGGCCACCTCTACCTGGACGCGGGCGCCGCTCCGGGGCGATCGGGCGAGGAGCGTGACGATGCCCGCGGCCACCGCGTCGGGGTCGCGGAGAGACGCCGGGTCCGCGTCCGGGATGGCGTCGGCGTGCATCCGGGTGTCCATCTCCCCCGGGTCGACCGCCAGCACCCGCACCCCGGTGCCGTGCAGCTCGGCCGCCCACACCCGCGAGAGGTGATCGAGCGCCGCCTTCGACGCGCCGTAGGCTCCCCAGGTCGGGTAGGCGTCCACCGCCGCGTCCGAGCTCACGTGCAGCACGACGCCGGTCTGGCGCGCGATCATCGAGCCGACCACCGCGCGGGTCAGCCGGAACGGCCCGGCGAGGTTCACCGCGAAGGCGGCGTCGAAGTCCGCGTCGCTCGTCTCGGCGAGCGGCCGCAGCGGGACCGGGCCGAGCGTGCTCGCGTTGTGCACGAGCACGTCGATCGCGCCGACCATGGCCGCCGCGGCGCCGGCGATCTCCGCCGCCGCGTCCGGGGCGCCGACGTCGGCCGGCAGCGCGTGCGCCTCGCCCACCTGCTTCACCTGGGCGACCGCCTCCTCGAGCGGGCCCACCCGGCGAGCGACCATCACCACCCGGGCGCCTTCGGCGGCGAAGTGGCGGCTGAGCGAGAGGCCGAGCCCTCGGCTCGCCCCGGTCACGATCACGTTCTGATTTCGAAAGCGCATGTCCTTCCCTCCTGAGAAGAGGGTGGATCGCCGTGTCGGCTTCATCGACACTCGTGCCAACGAGATGGAGGGAGTCTCATGAACGAGAGAGAGGCCGAGCTGCCGGTCCGGCTCGCGGACAACGTGCGACAGCTGCGGGGCGCGCGGAACCGCACGCAGCTCCAGATGGCGAAGCTGGCCGGGCTGCCCCGGGCGACGTGGGCCAACCTGGAGTCCGGCGCCGCGAACCCGACGCTGTCGGTCCTCCACGCGGCGGCCACCGCGCTCGGGGTCTCGCTCGAGGAGCTGCTCGCGCCGCCGCGCGCCAGCGGCCGCCACTACCCGAAGGCGGAGCTCGAGGTGAAGGAGCGCGGCAACGTCAGCGTGCGCAAGCTCCTGCCGGATCCCGTGCCCGGCATGGAGATCGATCGCCTCGAGCTGCCGCCCGACGCGCGCATGACCGGCGTCCCGCACACCCCCGGGACCCGCGAGTACCTGGCCTGCGAGCGGGGGCAGATCACGCTGGTGGCGAGCGGCGAGCGCTTCGAGCTCCAGGCCGGCGACGTCGTCGCCTTCCGGGGCGACCAGCGGCACAGCTACGCCAACCTCGGCCGGGCCAAGGCCATCGGCTACTCGGTGGTGATGCTCGTCTCTCCGCTCGCCGTGCGCTGACTCGCGCGCCGGCTGGCCCGGATTTGTGTGCTCCTGTAGGATGGCGGCTTCCACTTTCGAGGTGTTTGGATGGATAGAGCTCGTCTTCTCTTCGTCGCGGTCATCGCGACGCTCGTCGCCGCGGCCTGCGGTAACGAAACCTTCGACCCCATGGATCCGCGGCTCGACGGCGCGCGGCTCGAGATCCTCGGCTCGCCGGCCGTGAACCTCCGCTACGGCGAGGTGGCCGAGCTCCGCGTCCGCTACGTCGACGCCGACGGCATGCCGATCTCGAACGCGCCCATCGCCTACGAGATCGCCGGGCTGGCCGAGGGCTCCCGCGTGTCGGCGCTCGAGACGCCGACCACCGGCGAGGGCCAGGCGGCCGTCGATCTGACCGCGGGTGACGCCGACGCCAGCTTCCAGGTCCAGGTCACCCCGCCGATGGGCGACCCGGTCTTCTTCGACGTCGCGGTCGCGGACACCGACCTCGGCACGATCGTGGTGAGCCTGAGCTACCCGGGCAGCCGCGAGCTGAACCGCGTCGACACCTTCCTCTTCGAGGGCGTGAGCTGCTCGTCCATCCTCGACCCGCGCTCGCTCCCGACCGCGCTCCGCATGGCGCCGAGCGCGAGCAGCATCGCGACCATGCCGGCCTTCGCCGGCGTCCCGGTGGGCAACGACTACACCGTCGCGGTGCGCGCCCAGACCGGCAGCACGGTCAGCGCCTTCGGCTGCCGCGACGGCATCGTCGTCCAGCCCCGCGAGGAGACCGCGGTCAACATCACCCTCCAGGACCTCGAGCTCGTCCCCGACTTCGCCAACGTCTGGGACCTCGACAACCGCTTCGACTTCGGCGGCACGCTGCCCGACAGCGTGGAGACCTTTGTGGACGCGCTGGACGAGCTCACCGACGACGACGCCACGGACAGCAGCGGCGCTCCGGGCTCCGAGCGCTTCTCCGACGACGACGGTGACGGCATCTTCCCCGAGTACGGAGTCGATCCCGGAGCGTTCATCACCGACATCCTGATGCGACAGACCTGCGCGTGGGAGTGCATGGAAGGCGACAGCTACTCGAGCTGCACGCCCACCAACCACCGCCTGGGCGACCTCAGCGCCATCTACCTTCAGGACTTCACGAGCTGGGATCCCTCGGCCAGCAGCCCCGGCGCGGTCGCGCGCTTCACCGGTGGTTGCGGCGCCTGGGAGTTCGCCCACACGAACGTCCAGGTCCTGCTGAACGAGCAGGTCGAGCGCTTCGTCCCCGAGTTCGCCACCAACTGGCTGAACCTGGCGGGCGATCTCTCTCGCGCCATCAACAACGCTCACATCCTCTCGGTGCTGACCATCAACGCGCCGGCGGCGGGCATGGAGTTCGAGCTGCCCATGACCCACGAGCTGCAGCAGATGGTGGTCGTGGTGCGCGATCCGACCTCGGACCCGCCCGGCATGGAGCGCACCTTCACCTTCGCCCTGGCCGACGCGGGGTTCACCAGCCTCGACGCGACCGAGCGCCTGACGGTCGAAGGCAACACCCTGACCATCCCCGAGCACAGCTTCGTGCTCAACTGGGGTGAGCTCGTCCTCTACATCTACCGCGAGATCTTCCTCCGGGAGATCTTCGGCGTCGGTGACACCGGCGAGCTCCTCGGGACCTGGATCGACTGCTCCAGCGTGGGCCGTCGTCTGCGCGTGGCGCTCGACGACTGGCTCGGACCGGGCGTCGGGCCCGACGAGGGCGCGCTCACCAACTACTGCACCATCGGCCTCGGCGCCGCGGGCAGCGCGATCGAAGGAGCGATCGGAAGCTCGCTCGACATCGAGGGCCGACTCACCATCGAGGGCACCGTCGACGGTGCGGACGTGAACGAGACCAATGCGCGAGTGGGACACCTCGAGAACGGCGTCTGGTCGGGCTTCTGGGGTGAGGGCGCGATGGAGCGCAACATCACCGGAACCTTCACCGGCACGCCGCGCACCTCGATGTAGCCAGCGCGCAGCAACGCGACGGAAGACGGCGCCCCTCCTCGAGGGGCGCCGTTTTCAGTTGGAGACCCGGAAGAGATATCCGTCCGAGCCCTGAGGCTCGTACAGGGTCTCCAGCATCACCGGAGCGTCGGATCCCCCGGTGACCCAGACCCCGCCGGCGGGGTCGAGCATCACCGAGCTGGTCGTCTCACGCCCCACGCCGCCCCAGGTGCGCACCCACACGACGCCTCCGGTAGACGCGTCGAGCGCGACGAGGATCCCGTCGCGGTCGCCGGAGTGTGAGACCCGGCCGTCCTCGCTGATGTCTCCGTCCGTGAAGGTGCCGAGGACGAACACGAGCTCGGCGGTCGAGATCTGCGAAGTCGGAGTGACGTTTCGCAGCTGGGTGGTCCAGCGCAGCACCCCGGCTGAAGTGTGGGAGCCGATCACGGTGGGGAAGGGGGCCGTCGCGACGGTGTCGCCTCCACCGAAGTCGAAGTCGCCGCCGACCTGCGCCGTCCAGTAGATGTTTCCGCTCGGGTCCATGGCGACGGTCTGCGCGAGGTCGGGAGCGTCGTTGCCGGTGGTCACGCTCCAGCGCGATGAGTCGAGGTCGTCATTCCACCCGAGGAACGCCTGCTGCACGTCGGCGGGAGGATCGCTGACGGTGGCACCGATGATCGTGGCCGGTCCTTCGGCACCTCCGACGATGGCGAACGAGCCGTCAGGGGCGACGGCGACGTCCCGAAGGCGGTCCGACCCCGACCCGCCCGAGTAGCGAAGCGAGAGGGAGCTCGGGCTGTCGTCGCGTCGAAGCACGAAGGCATCGTCGGCCCCTCCGTTCGGGAGCGTCCCGAACTCTCCGGTAGCGGAGCCGACCAGGGTCAGGGTCCCGTCGGCGAGCGCCAGCGCGCTCGGGCTCACGCTGTCGGTGGACGGGTACGCCTCGAACCACCGCGCCGATCCGTCACTGCCGAGCGACCACAGGTAGGCCGCGAAGCGCGCGGGCGAGGCGTCGTATACCGTGCCGCCGACGGTGACGGTGCCCGCGAAGCTGCCCGCGACGTAGAGCTCTCCCGTCGGGTTGCGCTCCAGACCCACCACTCCAGAGCTGCCCGAGGCGTCCAGAAGCTCGAGCCAGGCGACGCTGCCATCCGGGTTCAGCTGCAGCACACCGGCCGTGAAGCGCGGGCTCGAGAGATCGCGACCGAAGACGTTCGCGTTCCCCTGGAAGGTGAAGGTCACCCAGCGCGTGTCCCCCTCCCACACGACTTCGTCGATGGAGGAGCGCATGTTGCTGGGAATGGTCAGCGCTTCCGCGATGGGCGGCTGGCCGCAGGCCGCGTCGAAGCACGCCTCTCCCCAGCCACAGGTCGTGCCGCATCCGCCGCAGTTCGTGGAGGTGGAGAGCGCCGTCTCGCATCCAGCCTCCGCCGAACAGTCACCGAAACCGTCCACGCAGCCGGTCATCTCGCAGGCGCCCGCGACGCAGCCGACGACGGCGTTGGGGAAGCTGCACTCGGTCGGCTCCTCGTCCGTCGTGCCGTCGCAGTCGTCGTCCTCGCCGTTGCACGTCTCGGGGCCGCAGCGGCCGGAGTCGGGGGGCGGCGGGCCGGTGTCGGGCTGGCGGCCGGCGTCACCCGCGTCCGCGCCGACGGGGTCGACCTCGAACTTGCCGAAGTCGTCGATGAAAGCGCAGCCGGTGATCAGCGCGCAGGCCAGGAGGGGGGTGAGACGTCGCATCAGAAGCTCCCCGAGAGCTGGAGGCCGCCGAGGGTGGGCGTGACGCGCAGGGCCGACTCTCCGCCGCCCTCGTCGGGCTGGAGGAACAGCATCACGGTGCCCGCTCCCACCGAGAGCACCGACACCGGGAGGAGGATGGTCGAGGCCCAGGCGAGGCTCTCGCCGGTCGAGATGTCCCCCTCGCTCCCCGGTGGGCAGCCCGGCTGACAGCGCGCCTCGAGGTCGGTGTAGAGGTCGTGGGCGAGCAGGCCCGTCACGAGGCTGGCGATCCCGGCGAGGCCGCCGACGACCTCGAGGGAATCGCGGTGATGAGCCAGCCCGCGTCGCCGCCGCCGGCGCTCGTCTCGGGCGCAGACATCCGGATCCGCTCCTCCAGCTCCTGGATGCGTCGCCGCGTCTCGTCGGCGTTGTCCTCCGAGTTGCCGCCCGCCCGGAGGTACGCGCGGAAGGTGTCGACCGCCTGCTGCAGCTGCCCGAGCTCCTCGTGACATCGCGCGATGTTGAACAGCACCAGGTGCTGCCGCTCGTAGCCCTCGAGCAGGTCGAACGTGCGCTGGAAGCCTTGCATGGCCAGCGCGTAGTTCTCCTCCGAGAAGCGGTCGGCGGCGTCCGCGAAGACCGACTGCGCTTCGGTCATCTGGGCCTCGGTCGGCTGCGCGAGCGCCGCGGTGGGCGCCAGACAGGCGAGGAAGAGGGGCAAGAGGGTTCGTCGCATGTGGCTTCCTTGTCTCGTTCGAGGCTACCCCATCTCGGCCCGCGCCCGGCGCGGTTGCGTGGTGGCAGCCTCGGTGACCGAGAGACGGAGAGCCGTCGACGCAGATGGGCGCCCGGGCGAGGGCCCGGACGGAACGAGCTGAGCTGCCCGCGTCGAGCTGCGACGCGCGGGTGGCCGGTCTCAGCGCTCGGCGTTGAAGTCGCCGGTGAACTCGCTGCCGAGCAGGGTGCCGTCCCAGTGGCCGGGGCGGAGCGAGCTCGGGCCGGTGACCGGGGCGTTGCCGCGGAGGGTGATCGGTGAGGTGCCGATCCGCGCGTCGAGGAGCGCCATCAGCGCGCGATCGACCTGCGCCGCGATCTGCATGGTGCAGACGTTGTAGACCGTGTCGCCGACGTTCCGGTAGTCGACGTTGTCTTCGGCGAAGTCGCCGAGCGCGCGGCAGAAGCCGCTCGAGGCCGCCGCGAGCGCGCTGCCCAGGGTGTCGTGCTCACCGTCGGTGAGGGTGTAGACGAGCACGTCGACGACCCACGCGATGATCGCGCCGATCGACACGTTCACGTCGTGGCGCTCGATGTGGAAGGTGCCGCAGACCGCCGACGCGTTGAACGGCGAGGGCGCGAAGCGCCAGTTCCGGATGGTCTCCGGCGTGCCCATCAGCGGCGTGGAGCGGTAGTAGATCGTGAGGCGGTCCCAGGTGTGGGTGCCGCGGTAGCTGTCGGTCACCGCGCCGGGCTCGAGGGTCATCGTCTCGTCGATCACCCAGGTGTTCAGGGTGTCGTTCATGTCGGCGATGGCGCGCGCGAGCGGGCGGGCCCAGGCCGGCACGTAGCGCTCGATGAGCGGGCGGACGAGGTCGCAGAGCTCCATCTCCACCCAGTCCGGCAGGCCGAACTCGAAGCACGCGGCGTCGCCGGCGATGAAGCGCAGCGGGCCCTCGACGTTCATCAGGAAGCTGTCGAGCCAGTCGGGGAGCGCCTCCCGGATGCGGAGCTCGCTCGTCATCATCCAGGTGCCCGAGAAGTCGGGGTGGGCGATGTCGCAGACCGCGCCGGGGCGGCAGCGGCCGCCGTCGCACACGTGGCCCGCCTCGGGGCACTCCGCGTCCGCCACGCAGGGCTCGCCGCCGGGGCCGGGCACGCAGCTGCCCTCTTCGCACACGAGCCCGATCGGGCAGTCGGTGGTGTAGGTGCAGATGCAGAGCATGTCCGGGCCGCAGGTCAGCCCGGCGTAGCAGTCGGTCGTGTCCTCGCAGGGCGTGGGCTCGCGCGGGTCCGGGGTGCAGCGGCCGGCGATGCAGAGCAGGCCCTCGCCGCACTCCGGGTCGAACTCGCAGAAGGCGCCCGACTCGGAGGGCTGCACGCACACCATGTCGCGGCACTCGCCGGGCGACGGGCAGGGCGAGCAGTCCGAGCCGTCGCCGGGGGGCGGCGGGTTCGGGTCGGCCACGCACATGGGCACGCCGCTCACCGCGGCGCAGACGAAGCCGCGGCCGCAGTCCGTGTCGCTGGTGCACTCCGGCCCGGGCGGCTCCACGACGCCCGCGTCCGGGTCGGCGGTGGTCGAGCTGTCCGGCGCGGTGGCGGGGCCGGGGCTGCAGGCCGAAGAGAGCGAGGCGAAGGCGAGGAAGGCGAAGATACGGCGCACGGGACTACGCTAGCAGACCCGGACGAGCGGGGGGAGTCAGGTGCGCCCGAGGTAGATCTTCAGCGTCTCGGTCGCGTCCCGGCGGTCGAAGCGCTGGTCGCGCAGCTCGCCCCGCTGCGACACCTCGCGGAAGAGCTCCTCGAGGAACGTGTAGAAGCGGCGGCACTCGGTGGCGGCGGCGGAGAGGCGCTCGGACTCGAGGAGGTCCACGTCGCGCAGGCCCTCGAGCGCGGCGAGGAACGGATCGAGCCGCTCGTAGTCGTTGGCCCGGACGAGCTGGTAGCCGATGGCGCGGAAGTGCGAGAGGAAGTCGCGCACGAACTGGAAGCTCGCCGCGCCCGCCCAGCGATCTGCGCTCCCGTCGGCGGCGTGGGCCTTGGCGAGGAACGCGCGGAGGATCTGCATGAACATCCAGATCTCGCGCCGCAGCCGCTCGCTCTCGGCCCTGCGCCCGAGCACGTCGGACGCGAGCACCGGCGCCGGGTGCCCGGGCGAGAGCACGCGGCACAGGGACACGATGGCGTGGTGCACCGAGGCGCGCAGGGTGGCCGCGGCCACGATGAGCTGCGGCCCGAGCTCCGCGCCGGCCACCCCCTCGCTCGGCCCCGGCAGGTCGAAGAGGAACACCTTGCGCACGTCCACCCGCAGCCCGTTGGCCGCCGTCTCGAGGCCGTTCCGGAGGTGGGAGAGCCACTTCGCCTCGCGCTCCAGGGTGGGGCGACGGTCGGCGAGGTCGACCGCGTGGATCGACAGCAGCTCGCGCTCGAGGCCGCCCGCGATCACGTCGCCCGCGTGCCGCCCGAGGTAGCGGGTCAGCGCCCGCATGTCGCTCCGCAGCACCGCGAGGATGAGGTAGGAGCGGCGGGCGGACGAGGCGTCGGCGGCGTAGCGGTCGACCAGCTCGAGGTAGCGGAGCGCCCGGAAGAGGGCGAGCATCGTCAGCGCGATGACCCGGTGGGCGGCCTCGTTGCGCACGGTGTGCAGCGCCTCGAGCACCTCCGCGCTCCGGATCCGGTCGAACTCGGGGCGGAACTCGAGGGCGAGGAGCGGGTTGAAGTAGACGTTCCGCCCGATCTCCCGGGTCAGCGTGCCGTGCAGCGCCGAGTAGAGCCGGTTGGGCACCAGCTCGAGGCGCAGCAGGCCGTCCGCGAGATCCTGCATCGCCCCGAACGCGTTGCGGAGCACGAAGAGCGACTCCTCGGGCGTGTCCTGGGTGAGCTGCTCCTGCAAAAGCCGCCCGCGCGCCGAGTCCTCGGGGAGCACCGTCTCGAGGTAGCGAGTGAAGGTGTAGGCCTTCTCCCGGTCGCCGAGCAGGCTGCGGACGAGGGTGCCGGTCCGGGTGATCCCGTCCCGGAGGATGCGCAGCTCCTCCAGGAAGTCGTGCGCGACGGCGGCGGTGGCCCGCGGCGGCCCGGGGTGGTTGCGCGGGTTGCCGAAGGTCGCGACCCCCTTGAGGAGCATCTCGAGCTCGAAGAGGGTCTGCTCCTTCTTGTCCCACGGGAGCTGCGCGAACCAGCTGTCGCGCGCCGAGGACTGATCGCGCCGCAGCCCGCGCGAGTCGCGCAGGAGGTTGGCGTAGACGTCCCTCTCGCTGGGAATGGCCGCGATCACGAACGCGGAGGGTAAACGATCCGCCCCGCCCCGCACCACGTGCAACGACCCGCGGTCCGCACCCCACGGAGGTCGTGTGACGCCGCGCGCCCGCGGCGGGGGAGGAAGAGCATGAGGACGACCATGAGGAACGGGAGCTGGATCGTCGCGCTGGCGCTGACGGGCTGCACCTTCGGGATCTCCGACCAGGTGTCTTTCGCGACCCGGAACCTGGAGATCGAGGGAGACGTCGGGGACGGCGCGTTCGAGATCGAGGGCGGGACGGTGAACCTCGTGGCCGCCGGGGACACGCTCGAGAACGGCGTCGAGATCTTCGTGGATGGCGCCGCCTCGGGGACCGCGATCTCGAGCGCCCTCCGCTTCACCGGCAACCTCGGGGCGCTGTGCCCGGGCGCGCGGGTCGAGCTCGGGCGGGTGGGTGACCGGCTCGAGCCGATGGACGTCCGCGGCGCCCCGCCGGAGATGGCCACCCAGCTGTCGCTCCTGTCGCTCACCAGCGAGACGGTGGCGTCGAGCGAGAGCGGGACGAACGTGCTCGTACCGACGCGGGTGGTGGTCAGCTCGGCGGCGGGCCGCGAGGGCTTCTCGCGCATGACCTTCGAGAGCACGACCGTGGTCGATGGCGAGAGCCGCGTGGTGCGCGGCAGCTTCGACGTGGCCCGGGTGGTGGAGCCGGCCGAGACGCCTGGCTGGAGCGGCGAGAGCTGGAACGGTCAGCCGATCGATCCCTGGGAGTGATGCGGCTCGGGCTCGCGGCGCTCCTGTGGCTGCTGCCGGTCCACCCCCTCGCGCAGGGGGCGGGGACCGAGGACGGGGTGCGCCACCCCGACCGGGCGCGCCGCGATCACCTCGCGTGGATCCTCGCGCGCCACGACCTCGCGCGGCTGCCCTCGCAGCGCGCCTGCTTCGATCGCATCGCGAGCCGGGCCGGCGCGCTCGGCCGCATGCTGGAGGATCGCGTCGCGCTCGGCCGCGTGCCGGAGGGCAGCCTGGTGGACACCCGCGAGCAGCTCGACGCGCTCGAGGCGGCCGCGGAGGAGGAGTGCACGGTCACCCGCGAGCTCGACGGTGAGCTCGACCGCGAGCTCTGGCGCGACCCCTTCCTCCGGCGAATGCCCCGGGACCGCGCGATCCTCCGGCTCGGGACGCGCTTCGAGCTCGCGCCCCGCGTGATCCGGGGCGGCTACGCGCAGGTCTCGGGCTACGCGCTGCGGGGCGCGCTCGGCGTCTTCGTGACCGAGGCGCTCCGGCTCGAGGCGGTGGTCGCCTTCGCCTACCTCCCGCCCTGGGGGCCGTGGGGCAGCGTGGGCGCCCGGGCGATGCTCACCGCGCCCTGGGCGCTCTTCCGGGTGGCTGGCGGCCTCGCCGCGAGCGTCATCCTCGCCTCCGACACCCTCGGCGGGCCCAACACGTTCGGCTGGCTCGGCGTGCAGCTCGAGCTCCCGATCGAGGTCGCCTTCGAGCTCAGCGAGTCCTTCGGGCTCACGGTGACCGGAGGCCCGGTCTACACGCAGGCCGGCGCTCTGCGCCCCGACGTCCGCGCGGTCGGCTTCCAGCTCGGCGCGATCGCCGAGCTGGTCTTGTGAGTCACCGATCGCCGAGCAGCATGCCGGCGGCGACGGTGTCGTTGGTGGACTCGTCGACGAGGATGAAGGAGCCGGTCGTGCGGTTCCGGTCGTAGCTGTCGTAGAAGATCGGCGCGGTGGTGCGGAGCTTCACGCGGCCGATGTCGTTGAGGCCGAGCTGGGTGGCCCCCTCGTCGCGGTGGAGCGTGTTGACGTCGAGGCGGTACTGGAGGTCGGTCACCATCGCGCGCACCCAGCGGCTGGTGTGCTTGAGCGCGTAGCGGCCTCGCTTCTGGAGCGGGCGGTCGACCATCCAGCTCACCATCGCGTCGAGATCCTGCCCGACCGTCGGCTGGTTGTTCGGGCGGCACAGCATGTCGCCGCGCGAGACGTCGAGGTCGTCCTCGAGGTGCACCGTCACCGCCATCGGCGGGAAGGCCTCCTCGACGTCGCCGTCGTAGGTCTCGATGCGCTTGATCTTGCTGGTGAAGCCGCTCGGCAGCGCGATGACGTCGTCGCCCGGCTTGAGGATGCCCCCGGCGACGGTGCCCGCGTAGCCGCGGTAGTCCGGGTGCTCGGCCGACTGCGGGCGGATCACCCACTGGACCGGGTAGCGCACGTCGATGAGGTTGCGGTCCGACGCGATGTGCACGGTCTCGAGGTGGTAGAGGAGCGGCGTGCCGCGGTACCACGGCATGTTCTCGCTCTTCTCCACCACGTTGTCGCCGAGCAGCGCGCTGATCGGGATGAAGGAGATGTCGCGGACGCGGAGCTTGGCCGCCCAGTCGGTGAACTCCGCCTTGATGCGCTCGAAGACCGCCTCGTCGTAGTCGACGAGGTCCATCTTGTTCACCGCGAACACGATGTGGGGGATGCCGAGGAGCGACGCGAGGAAGGCGTGCCGGCGCGACTGCTCGACCAGGCCGTGGCGCGCGTCGACGAGCACGATCGCGAGGTTCGCGGTCGTCGCGCCCGTGACCATGTTGCGCGTGTACTGGATGTGCCCGGGCGCGTCCGCGATGATGAACTTGCGGCGCGGGGTCGAGAAGTAGCGGTAGGCGACGTCGATCGTGATGCCCTGCTCGCGCTCGGCGCGGAGGCCATCGGTCAGGAGCGCCAGGTTCGTCCGCTCGTCGCCGCGGCGCTTGCTGACGTCCTCGACGTGCTCGAGCTGGTCCTCGAAGATCGTCTTCGTGTCGTAGAGCAGCCGCCCGATCAGGGTCGACTTGCCGTCGTCCACGCTGCCGGCGGTGATGAAGCGGAGGAGATCGCGCCCCTCCTGGATGCCCCTGGCGGTCCCGGTCTCGACGAGCTCACCCATGATCAGAAGTACCCTTCACGCTTGCGGTCTTCCATCGCCGCCTCGCTCTGGCGGTCGTCCGCGCGGGTCGCTCCGCGCTCGGTGATGCGCGCGGCGGCCACCTCCTCGATGACCTGCTCGAGCGTCTCGGCGTCGCTGCGCACCGCGCCGGTGCAGCTCATGTCGCCGATGGTGCGGAAGCGGACCTTCGCCTCGATGACCTCCTCGCCCGGGAGGTGCTCGATGAACGGCGCCGGCGAGTAGAGGAGCCCGTCGCGCTCGAAGACCTTTCGGGTGCGCGCGAAGTAGAGCTCCGGGATCTCGATCTCGTCCTGCTGGATGTACTGCCAGATGTCGAGCTCGGTCCAGTTGCTCAGCGGGAAGACCCGGAAGTGCTCGCCCTTCTTCAGGCGGCCGTTGTAGAGCGACCAGAGCTCGGGGCGCTGGTTCTTCGGGTCCCACTGCCCGAACTCGTCGCGGTGGCTGAAGATGCGCTCCTTGGCCCGGGCGCGCTCCTCGTCGCGGCGCGCGCCGCCGATGGCGACGTCGAACTGGTGCTCCTCGATCGCCTCGAGCAGGGGCACGATCTGCAGCCGGTTGCGGCTCGCCCGCGGGCCCTTCTCCTCGACGAGCTTGCCCTCGTCGATCGCCTTCTGGACGCTGGCCACGATCAGGCGCTCGCCGAGCTCCTCCACCGTGCGATCCCGGAACTCGATCGCCTCGGGGAAGTTGTGCCCGGTGTCCACGTGCAGGATCGGGAAGGGGAAGCGCGCCGGACGGAAGGCCTTCTTGGCGAGGTGGAGCAGCACGATGCTGTCCTTGCCGCCCGAGAAGAGGAGCACGGGCCGCTCTCGCTCGGCGGCCAGCTCCCGGAAGATGTCGATGGCCTCCGCCTCGAGGGCGCGCAGATGACTCAGCTGATACGTCGCCATGGGTCTCGTGCGGGCTCTATAGCAGCCCGGGCCGGGGGTGTCGCCCCATTTTCAACGGTTTTCCGACCGGAAAGGTCGGGTAAGTCTAGAAGAGGCTGCCCTGGTTGCGGCCCTTCTTCAGGCCGAGGTGCTCGTACGCCCTGTCGGTGGCCATTCGACCCCGCGCCGTTCGAGCCAGGAAGCCCTTCTGGAGCAGATACGGCTCGATCACGTCCTCGAGGGTGTCCCGGGGCTCGCTGAGGGTCGCGGCCAGGGCCTCGATGCCGACCGGGCCGCCGCCGTAGGTGTCGATGATCACGCGGAGGAAGCGGCGGTTCATCTCGTCGAGCCCGGCCTCGTCGACCTCGAGCCGCTCGAGCGCCTCGCGGGCCGTCTTCGCGTCGAGGGTTCCGTCCGAGAGCACCTCGGCGAAGTCGCGGGCCCGCCGGAGCAGCCGGTTCGCGATGCGGGGGGTGCCGCGGGCGCGCCGAGCCATCTCCTCGCAGGCCTCGTCGGTGATGTCGACCTCGAGGATGGAGGCGCTGCGGCGCACGATCCGCGCGAGGCTGCCGGCGTCGTAGTAGTCGAGGCGGGCCTCGATGCCGAAGCGGGAGAGCATCGGCCCGGTGAGCAGCCCGGTGCGGGTCGTCGCGCCGACCAGGGTGAACGGCGAGAGGTTCAGGGTCCAGGCGGTGGCCATCGGTCCGTCGCCCTGCACGACGTCGATCCGGAAGTCCTCCATCGCGGTGTAGAGGTTCTCCTCGACCACGCTGCTGAGGCGGTGGATCTCGTCGATGAAGAGCACGTCGCCCGGCTCGAGCTTGGTCAGCAGCGCGGCGAGCTGCCCCTTGTGCTCGATGGCGGGCGCGTGGGCGACGGTGATCTGCTTGCCCATCTCCTCGGCGAGGATGAAGGCGAGGGTCGTCTTGCCGAGGCCGGGCGGACCGAAGAGGAGCACGTGGTCGAGCGGGCCGCCCCGCTTGCGCGCGGCCTGCACGTAGATCGAGAGGTTCTCGACCAGCGCGGGCTGGCCGACGAATTCCTCGAGGCGCGACGGCCTCAGGCTCGCGTCCGCGGTCTCCTCGGCGTCCTCGGTCGGGTCGAGCACGCCGGCGGGCTCGGTCTGCTGGATGGGCATCGTGGTCTACGGCTCGGGAGGTCAGCTCAACTGCGCCAGGGCGCGCTTCATCAACGTCTCGAAGGGCTCGCCCTCCGCGTCGTCGGCCACGGCGGCGACGGCGCGATCGGCCTCGACGGGCTTGAACCCCATCGTCACCAGCATCTGCGCGACCTGCGCGAGGGGCGCGTCGTCGTCCAGCTTCGGCGCGGGCTTGCCGTTGCCCGACGGCGGGAGCGGGGCGCCGGCGAGGCTCACGAAGCCGAGCTTGTCCTTGAGCTCGAGCAGGAGCCGCTCGACCGTGCGCTTGCCCACCCCCGGGATGCCCTTGAACCGCGACTTGTCCTGGCTCGCGATCGCGGCCGCCAGCTGACGGGCGTCCATCGCGCTCAGGATCGCGAGCGCGCTCTTCGGCCCGATGTTCGAGATCCCGAGCAGCGTGCGGAACGCGGTGCGGTCTTCGAACCTGTCGAAACCATAGAGGATCAGCGCGTCCTCCCGCACGTGGGTGTGGACGTGGAGGGTCACCGGCTCCGGCGGGCTGGGCAGCTTGCCCAGGGTGCCGAGCGGGATGAAGACCTCGTAGCCGACGCCCCCGACGTCCACGATGCAGGACCCGTCGGGGAGGCGTTCGGCGATGACGCCGCGGAGCCTGCCGATCACGGCGGGGACGCTATCACACGCTGAACGTCGGAGCAGCGATCACGGCATCGCCGCCATCGCGGGCGCCGGACAGAACATGCAGCAGCCCAGGCACATCGGGTCGAAGCACGCGCCGGTGCACGGGCAGCACTCGCTCGCGCTCCCCGGGCACGGCCCACAGCTCATGTAGCGGCGGCAGGTCGAGCCGTCGCACCAGCTCGTGCGCCGGTCGCATTCGCAGCTGCCGTCCCCGTCGCAGTCGGCCATGCCCGGCGCGCAGTTCGCGACGCAGTCGCCGGTGGCCGGGTCACATCTCTGGCCCACCATCGGGCAGATCCGTCGGGCGACGATGCACGTCCCGTCCGGCTGACAGCTCGCGGTCTCGCAGGCGTCGGCGGCCGTGCAGGTCGAGGTCGAGTCGCAGGTGCTCCCGTCGCACATGCCGGGCGAGCACGCGTCCGGCCCCGCGCACGGCTCCCCGTCCCGATCGACGGTCCCGCAGCCGATGTTGCCGCTCGCATCGGCCACGCACTCCGAGCGCGTGCAAAGGCTCGGGTCGGGGGCGCCGCAGTCGACCGGCGGCGCCAGCTCGCAGCGCCCCTCGTCGCAGGTGGCGCGCACGCACGGGTCGCCGCTCGCGCAGCGGGCGTCCTCGAACGCGTTGTCGTAGCGACATCGCCCGCCCTCGCACCGGCCGCCGTCCTTGCAGATCGGCGGGCTGCCGCAGTCGGCGTCGGAGGCGCAGCTCGGCGGCGGCCCGCAGCCGTCGTCGCGGCAGACCTGATCGGCGGGGCAGCGCTCGTCGTCCGGGAGGTGCAGGCACTCTCCGTCGCCGGTGCACCGATCGTCGGTGCACGCCACGCCGTCGCTGCAGATGTCGTCGGGCGCCACCAGGTCGCAGCCGAAGGCGGGGTCGCAGAAGCCCGCCAGGCAGCCGAGCGCCGCGCAACGATCGTGGTCGGGCGTGCGCACGCAGCCCACGCCCTCCACGCACTCGTCCGCGGTGCACTCCACGCCGTCGTCGCACGTCGGCGCGGCCCCGCTCACGCAGGCGCCGGCCTCGCAGCGCTCCTGGCCGTTGCAGACCTGGTCGTCGTCGCAGTCCTCGTCCCGCGCGCACTCCGCGCGGCCGCCGTCGAGGCGCCCCGCGTCCATGCCGACGCGCGCGTCGTCCGGCGGATCGAAGTCGAGCGACAGGCCGCACCCGGAGAGCCCGAGCACGAGGCAGAGAGCGAAGAGGCGCACCGCTCGATCGTGCCGAGCGGGCCGCCCGCGCACAAGCTCACCTTCCGACGGACTCCAGGTAGGCGGCGGCGAGCTCGTAGTCGTCGCGGTCGTCGGGGTGGAAGTCCCGCCGGAGGTAGTCGAGGATCGCGCGCTGGAAGAGCTCGAAGCGCTGCTGGCGCTCCGCCTTCATGCGGGTCCGCTCGGCTTCGGCGCGCCACGCCCGCTTCTCCTCTCGCGAAAGCTGCTCCTGCGACATCAGCATCGCCGTCGCGACCGTCCACCAGCCGAAGAGCTGGGTGACCGCGATGATCAGGCCGGCGACGCGGACGCGGTAGCGAGGGTCGACCTCCTGCAGCACGTCGAAGGCCACCGACTTGTGCTCGATCTCCTCGGCCGCGTGCCAGCGCAGCAGCTGCCGCATCACCGGGTGGGCGCCGTCGAGGAACGGCAGGCTCAGCGCGTTGGCGGCCATCGAGGCGGTGAAGTGCTCGAGCGCCACCGTCGTGCTCAGGCGCAGCACCGGCGGGAAGCTCGGCTCGAGCACGTCGAAGGCGATCTTCTCGTAGAGCTTCAGGAAGCGCTGGATGTCGTAGCCCTGGCGCTCGAGGATCCGGTTGGCGCGCTCGTGCTCGTGACCGTGCCGACCCTCCTGACCGAAGAAGCCCTTCACCCGCTTGCGCAGCCCGGGGTCCTCGATGCGATCGAGGTAGTGTTTGACGCTCCGGATGAAGAAGCGCTCGCCGGGCGGGAAGAGCAGGTTCAGCCCGTTGGCCATGTGCGTCATGACCGGGTTGTCGTACAGCCACCAGCGCGGCACGTCGGCGTCCGCGAAAGGGAAATCCATCTTGCGCACCTTCGGGGTGCGCGTCTCGATCGGCGTCGCGTTCTCCACGTCGGCCTCCCTGCCCCGATCGGGGCTCTTGAATCGAGTTCAGTAGCGATTCTAGGTCGCGTTGAACGGAAGTCAATACGTGGGCATGATGCGGGTGATGCCCGAAACCCAAACGCGGACGCGCCTGCAGGTCGACGAGCGGCGCGCGCAGCTCCTCGTCCTGGGCTTGCGACTCTTCTCGGAGCGCTCCTACGACGAGGTGTCGATCGACGACATCGCGCGCGAGGCGAGCGTCTCGAAGGGGCTCCTCTATCACTACTTCGGGGGCAAGCGGGCGTTCTACGTGGCCTGCGTCGAGTACGCGGCGGGGCTGCTCCTCGACCGCATCGCGCCCGATCTCTCGCTCCCCGAGCCCGAGCGCGCCCAGGCCGGGCTCGAGGCCTACCTGGACTTCGTCGACGAGCACGAGGCCGCCTACCTCGCGCTGATGCGGAGCGGGATCGGCAACGACCCGGAGGTCGCGGCCATCCTCGAGCGCACCCGGAGCACGATCGTGCGCCGCATGCTCGACGGCATGGGGCTCGACGAGTCGCGCGCGATCTTCCGCACCGCGGCGCGGAGCTGGATCGGGCAGGTCGAGGCCGCGAGCGTCGACCACCTCGACCACCGGGACCTCTCGCGCGAGCGGCTCGTGCGGCTCCTGATGAGCTCGCTCCTGGGCATCATGACCACCGCCCAGACGCTCGAGGCGTAGGCTACTCCCCGACGCAGACGTCGGCTTCGCCGGCGAGGCCGCGCACCGTGCGGGGGCGGCACGCGTAGCCCTCGCGCCCGCAGTCGGCGTCCTCGTCGCAGCGGAGGAGGCAGATCCCGGCGCGGCTCTCGATGCACGCCGTGTCGCCGCGGCACTCACCGTCGTCGTCGCAGTTGGTCGTGCAGTGGCCGTCGGGGAAGTCTCGATCCTGCAGGCAGAACGACCCCGCGGCGCAGTCGAGATCGTCGACGCAGGGGCCGCCGATGACCGGGCCGTCGGGGCCCACGTGGGGGGCGCAGCCGGAGACGACGAGGGCGGTGACGAGGAGCAGCGCGCGCATCGCCCCCACTATGGCAGCGTCTCGCCCTTCCGGCCGGGATCATCGGCGTGTCCTCATGTTAGGACGTATAGAGCTTTTCCGTTTGGGTCTATCCTCGTCTGAGAGGCCTCTCTTGGTGAGCTCCCCGGTCAAAGCTTCGGGGCCGCTCGGCTACTCCGTCCTGGAGGCGCTGGGCACCCTGCTCGCGCCCGATCTCTGCGAGCGCGTGCTCGAGCGCGCGTTCCGCGTGTCGGGGCGTCGCGCCGTGCCGGAGGAGGCGGGGGCCGCGCGCCTCTTCGTCGAGGGCGCCCTGGCCAGCGCGATCGTCGAGGCGGTGGGGCCCGAGACCGCGCGCTTCGTGCTCGAGGACCTCGACCCCATCCTGCGTCTCGCCGAGAGCCAGGTGGTCGGGCGGGACGAGCAGCAGGTGGCGACCGTGCGCCCGGCCGCGGCCGGCCACGACCCGTACAGCGCGCCCACCGTCCGACCGGACGTGATGGAGACCCGCCGCCCGGACGCGCTCGACCAGGACGGGGTGCCCACCGCCGCCCCCGAGCCGCCCGAGCCCGAGGCCAGCAGCGGCGTGATGCGCCGCCCGAGCACGCTCCCGCAGCTCGTGATCGCGACCGCGGCGACCGGCTACCACGAGCTCGCCAACGGCCTCCCGAGCGGCGTGCGCGTGCTGCGGGTGACCGACGCCTTCGAGCTGTTCACCGCGCTCGACACCCGGGTCGGCCCGGTCTGGATCCTCGTCGACGGCTACCGCGCGACCGTCGACCTGACGACCCTCGCCACGTTCCTCCCGCGGGTGCCCGAGGCGTGCGAGGTCATGCTCTGGGGCTTCGACGCCGACGTCGTCGGCGGCTTCGTGCGCAAGCGCGGCTGGCGCCTGCTCGCGGCCGAGGAGGGCTGGGACGACCTCGCGGCCGAGCTCACCTCCGCGATGCTCTTCGGGTAGCGCGCGCTCGCGTCAGAACCGCAGGCCCTGCAGGATCACGTCGGTGTTGCCGCCGTAGGGGGCGTCCGGCTGGCTGCCGACCGCGACGCCGATCGCGATCGCGCCGCCGACGAGGAGCGCCGCGCCGCCCACGATCAGCCAGAACACCGGATCCTCGAGCAGCCCGCCGGATCCGTCCTCGAGCAGCGAGGCGTGGACGTCGTGTCGCTCGCCGGCCGAGAGCAGCAGGGTGCGGCGGAACGGCTGATGGCCGGACGCGCGGACCTCGACGACGTGCTCGCCCGCCTCGAGCTCGTCCACGTAGGTCCCCTGTCCCACCTCGACCCCGTCGACGAGGATCGAGGCGCCGGCCACCGCGCTCGTCACCCGCAGGGTGGCGGGGCCGGTCGGCTCCGGGAGGTGCGCCAGGGTGACCGAGCGCTGCACCCGCTCGCCGTCGACCACCGCGATGGTGATCGCCTCGGGCTCGTGGTGCTCGGCTTCGACCCGGACGTTGTGCTGCCCGGGGTCGAGGCGGAGCTCGCGCACCGGCCCCTCCCCGCCCACCAGGGATCCGTCCACCCGCACCACCGCGGTCGCCGGCTCCACCGTCATCGTCACGTGGGCGATCGCGGCCAGCGCGGTCTCGAGCAGCTCCCGGGCGCGCGGCCGACGCGAGTCGTCTCCGTCGGCCACCCGGAGGAAGTCCTCGAGCGCGTCGAGCGCGCCGGTCGGCTGCCCGAGGCGCAGCAGGGCGACGGCGAGGTTGTAGGCGGTGGACGGCCGCTCGAGCAGCGCCCACGAGCGCCGGAAGTACTCGACCGCCTCGCCCCAGCGCTCCTGGTCGCTGTACTCGATGCCTCGCTCGAAGAGGGCGCGGGCGTCGGCGGGCGGCGACTCCGGCTCGGCCTCCTGCGCGCACACCAGCGCGGGCGCCAGACACCACAGCGTCGCGCAGAGGACCGCCCCTCTCACCACTCCCTCGACACGCCCGGGATGGTGCCACCCGAGCGCGTGTCGGGTCGAGGGGGCTCGGGGGTCGCGGCCTCTCGAGGGGGGCGAGGTCGCTGCCCTCGGGGCAGAGGTTGGGCGGGCGGAGGTCGGGCGGCCGGGGGCTCGACCGGGGGCTCGGGCGCGGGTGGCTCGGCGACCTCGATCGCGTCGGCCTCGGGCGGCTCCTCCACCGGGCGCGCCTCCTCGAGCGGCGCCTCCGGGAGCTCCGGCTCGGCCTCGACGGGTGGGGCGGCGGCCACGGCGGGCGGCGCCGGCTGCGCGTTGGCCACGCCCTCGGCCGCGTCGGGGCTCATCGCCCAGTAGGCCCCGGCCCCGACGAGCACCGCCGCGGACGCCGCCGCGATCCACCGGAGCGCGCGGCGGGGATCGCGCCGCGGCCCGGGATCGAACGCCTCGCGCGCGGGCGGCGGCTCGTCGCTGGGGAGGGCGGGGAAGGGCAGGCCGGCCTCTCGGGCCGCCTCGCGCAGCGCGTCGAGGAACGCGCCCATGTCCGCCCAGCGCGCCTCGCGGTCCCGGGTGAGCGCCCGATCGATCACCTCCGCGATCGGCTCGGGCACGTGCGGCGCGACGTCGCGCAGCGCGGGCGGCGTGTCCCGCACCAGCGCGAGCAGGAGCGCGGGAGGCGAGCTCGCGGTGAACGGCAGGCGCCCGCTCAGGCAGCGGAACATCACCACGCCCATCGACCACACGTCGCAGGCCGGGCCCTGATCCTTCGCGCCCTCCGCCTGCTCGGGCGCCATGTAGTACGGCGTGCCGACGATCGTGCCCGTCACAGTCGCCTGTCCCCACGTCGGATCCAGGATCTTCGACATGCCGAAGTCCAGCAGCTTCGGGACGCGGCGGCCGCGCAGGTCGTGGTGGAGGTAGATGTTCTCGGGCTTGAGATCGCGGTGCACGATGCCTTGCTGATGTGCGATCACCAGCGCGTCCATCAGCGGCACGAGCAGCTCCAGCATCTCCCCGAGCTCGAGCGTCCCCGCGTCGTCGAGCCGCGCCCCGAGGGACTGACCCTCCAGCCGCTCCATCACCAGGAACACGCAGCCGTCCTCCTCGGCGCCCATGTCCAGCACCTGGATGACGTTGGCGTGCGCGACCTCGGACGCGCTCCGCGCCTCCTGCAGGAAGCGCCGGACGAGCGAGACGTCCTCGGCGAGGTGGGGCTTGAGGAGCTTCACCGCGACCCGACGGCTCGTCCAGAAGTGGCTCGCCTCGTAGACCACACCCGTCCCGCCGGTGCCGAGGATCCCCTCCATCTTGTACCGGCCGGCGAAGAGGGTCCCGATCCGGTCCTCCGCCGTGAGAATGGGCATGCGACCGTAGAGTCTAACCGTTCGACGCGCCGGTTCGAGGGGCGCTCGAGGCGGCGGCGATTTCCGGCGTCTTCACGGGCTGTTCCGGCGGTCCTCCCGCGAGCAGCGCCTGCGTGACCAGGGGACGGGCGATCGCGAGCGCGTTGACGTCGGGGGCGATCGAGCGCGTCACCCCGGCCAGCAGCGCGAAGGTGCGGCCGTAGAGGACCAGCTCCTGCGGGATGGCGACGCCCTCCATCCGGTCGACCGTCTCGAGCACCCGCATGCGCAGCGCGGCGAAGTCCAGCTGGCCGCCGCTCATCGGATCGGCGCCGCGCAGGTGCTCCATCAGCTCCGCGACGATCGGCCGCATCCGATCCTTCTCCGACTCCGGGAAGAGCCCGATGTCGACGAGGGCGCCGAGGAACATGTCCACGTTGCCCATCGCGAAGGCCATCACCGAGCTGACCAGCTTCTGGTGGAAGGCGCGATCGAGGATCTTCACCTGGCCGAAGTCCACGACGCCGAGGATCGGCTCGCCCGCGTCGTCGAGCCGCGCGAGCAGGTTGCCGGGGTGCGGATCGCTCTGGAACACCCCGTCCACGTACATCATCTGGATCCACGCCCAGAGCAGACGCTCGAGCAGCTTCGCGCGATCGAGGCGCGGATCGTCGAGCAGCTTCGGGCTCGTGATCTTCACGCCGTCGACCCAGGTCGTGCAGATCACGTCGCGGGTGGTCAGGGCGTCGATCACGCGCGGGACCTCCACGCCCTCTCGACCCTCGAAGTGCCCGTGGATGATGCGCGTGAAGCGCGCCTCCTGCTCGTAGTCGAGCTCGGTCGTGAGCGCGCGCTTGATCTCGTCGTAGATGGGGCTGAGCCGGATCTTCGGCAGGAAGACGTTGAAGAGCCGGACCGCCCAGCTCATCAGCCAGAGATCGACCGCGAGCTTCCGCTCGATGTCGGCGTACCTGATCTTCAGCGCGATCCGGGTCCCGTCCGCCGTGATCCCGCGGTGCACCTGGCCGAAGCTCGCCGCCGCGATCGCCTCCTGGTCCAGCTCGGTGAAGAGCGACTCGAGCGGCGCGTCGTAGCCGGCGCGGAGGTGCGGCTCCACGTCGCTCCAGGGCGTCGGGTCCACCTCGTCCTGCAGCCCCGACAGCTCGGCGATCCACTCGCGCGGCATGAGGTCCACGCGGGTCGAGAGGATCTGCCCGACCTTGATGAGCCCGCCGCGCATCCGCACCGCCAGCCGGTAGAAGCGCGCCGCGTGCTTCCGGTGCTTCCGCTCCCAGACCGCGTCGGGGATGGTCGCGCCGAAGCGCCGCATCCGGACCCAGGGGACGACGTACGCGAGCCACATCGGGAAGAGGACCATCCCGATCCAGATCGACCGCACCACGGTGTGCCAGACCCAGCCCACCGCGACGTTCTACTCGCTTTCGCCCGCGAACGCCTCGATCGCCGACCTGGGCGTGCGCAGGTCGAGGGCCCTCACCACCGCGCGGAAGCGGGCGCTGGTCTGCCCGGAGGCTTCGGCCGCGGCCAGCATCGCCGAGGCGAGGGCCGCGTAGGCCTTGCCGAGGTCCACGAGGTGGACCGCGTCGGCGTCGAGCAGGGACTGCATGCGGGCGAGGGCGGCGCGGAGCGCGTCCCACGCGGGGCCCTCGGGCTTCGTCTCCATGCGCGGCATCTCAGAACCCGACCACCCGCTCGATGACCTTCTCGTAGCCGGCGAAGGGCAGGAGCCTCCGCGCCCACAGCCGCGCCTGGACGCCGGGGCCGAGCGGGTAGCGCAGCCTCGGAGACGGATCCTCGAGCAGGCGCGTGCACAGATCCGCGACCTCCTGCGGGTCGCCCATGCGCGCCTCCATCTTCTCCACCAGCGACTCCATGCGGGCCTGGAAGCGCGCGTACGGCCCCTCCTCGTGGCTCTCCCGCGCCACCCGCCGGTTGCGCCCGAAGATGTCGGTCTTGTACGGGCCGGGCTCGACCAGCACGACCCGCACGCCGAACGGCCGCACCTCGTGGCGCAGCGCCTCCGTCATGCCCTCGAGCGCGAACTTGCTGCCCGCGTAGGCGCCGAGCCCGGGCATCGCCTGCCGCCCGGCCATCGAGGACACGTTGAGCACGAGGCCGGAGCGCTGCCGTCGCATCGTGGGGAGGCAGGCCTTGGTCAGCGCCCACGGGCTGAACACGTTGACGTCGAAGAGCCGCCGCAGCTCGTCCTCCTCGATCTGCTCCTGGAAGCCGCCGAGGGCGATCCCGGCGTTGTTGATGAGCGCGTCGAGCCGGCCCTGCTCGTCGAGGATCCGCTCGACCACCTCCTCGTGCTGGAGCCGGTCGAGCACGTCGAGCTGGACGGGGCGGACGTCCAGCCCGGCGGACGCGCGCTCGAGCTCCTCGGCGGTCTCGAGGTCGCGGAGGCCCGCGTAGACGGTGTGGCCCGCGCGCGCGGCGGTCACGGCGATGAGCAGGCCGAAGCCCGAGCGACACCCGGTGCAGAGGACGATCATGCGCAGAGCCTCACACGAGGCGCGCGATCTCGTCGAGCAGCCCCCGGCCGAGCGCGGTCGGCGCCGCGTTCTCGAGCAGCACGGCCGCGCCCTCGCGGTTGGCCTCCCGCACCCGGGCGGCGCTGCGGGCCAGCTCCTCGGAGCGGGCGAGCGGGTGATCCGAGCTGCGCAAGGCCTCATGCATACGCTCGATCGGCAGGAACGCGTGCACCGCGAGGAGCACCCCGTGCAGCGGGCGAGGATCGGGCCGCACCGGCGAGGTGAAGAGCGGGTGGAACGCGTTCTCGAGCACCGGGTCCAGCTCGAAGAGGGTGTTCAGCACGTTGTGCTGGGTCTCGTGCACCAGCGCCTCGGCCATCGTGAGCGGGCTGGGGTGCAGGGTGAGGTAGAGCGTCCCCACCGCCTCGCGGTAGCTCGCGCTCAGGTGACGCTCCGGGTCGAAGCCGACCGGCACGACCTGGTGCACGAGCAGCGCGATCGTCTCGCGCAGCGAGGGGAGGAAGGCCTCGATCAGCCCGAGGGCCTCGCGCAGCGCCGCCGCCCAGTCGTCCGCCGCGCGCGCGCCCAGATCGATCGCGTTGCCGAGCTTGTCCGGGTGCGCCTCCAGCATCGAGAGGGGGTTGTCGTCCACCTCGGCGAGCACGAGGCCCGGCGCGATCTCGGTGTAGGGGCTCGTATAGGCGTCGAGGTGACGCCCGCTCCAGCTCTGCCCATCGAGGATCGCGCTGCCTCCCGGGAGGGCGCGCCGGGCGCCGAGGCAGACGATCGTCTCGGGCAGCCCCTCGAAGCGCAGGCGGGGCAGCTTGGCGCCGGCCGCCGCGAGCTCGACCGCCAGGGTCGCCGCGAGCTGCCGGGCGAGCGCGTCGTCCGGGCCCTCGCGCAGCACCCGCAGCGCCGCGCCCACGTTCGGGCGCCGCAGCACGCCGAAGACCCGCCCGGGCTCCCGGGCCAGCTCGGCCTTGGTCGCCCGCAGCACCTCCGTCAGCGCCGCGCGCGCGCCCGGCGAGAGGGCGGCCAGCGGCAGGCGGCCGAGATCCCGCACCAGGCGCTGGAGCGCCGCCGAGAGGATCCCCTTCAGCGTCGGTACGCCGGGGCGGGGGACACACAGGTCGTCGGGCGTCGCGATCACGCCCCGGGAGGATGGCACGTTTCGGGCGCACGTCCGATCGTGGTAAGGGCACCTGGTGGAAAGGTTCCTGACGGTCGCCCTCCTCCTCGCCGGCTGCGGCGGGCCCGCGCTCGCCTGCCCCGAGCCCGGGCTGCCGAGCCCCGATCCGACCTACACCGACACGGTGGCCTCGCTGGTCGTGGTGCCGACCCGCGGCTCGCTGCGGGACGCCTCGGCGGCCGAGCGCGAGAGCTTCCGCGCGTTCGTGGTCGCGCACCAGCAGGCCTGCGACGCGTCGCCGCCGACCGGCGACTGCACCATGACGCACCTGCGCGCCGCGCTCGTCGCGCTGCCCGCGCCGGACCACCCGGCCGTCTTCACCGACATCGACGGCGCCCTCGACGCGGCCCTCGACCGGGCGCGCGGCGACTTCGCGCCGGCCGATCGGGACTGCGACGGCCAGCCCGAGGAGACCTGTGACGCGCGCGGGGTCACGCGCGCCTTCGCTCGCGCCGCCTGCGCGCTGGGGGAGTGAGATGACGAACGGATTCGTGCTCTCGGGGGGCGGCTCGCTCGGCGCCTTCCACGTCGGCGTCCTGCGCTGGCTCGTGGTTGACAAGGGGATCGAGCCCGACGTGGTCACCGGCACCTCGACCGGCGCGCTCGCGGCGGTGCTCGCGGCGTCCGGCGAGGTCGGGCTCCTGAGCGACCTCTACACCAACGTGCAGACCCGCAACATCCTGCACCAGAGCCTGCTCGGCGACGCCGGGCTGATCTTTCACGGCTTCGTCAACAGCGTCGATCCGCTCCGCGAGCTCATCGACACCTACTTCACGCCCCGCCGGCTGCAGCGCATCCGCGACCGTGGCGTCGCCCTCCGCATCGCGACCACGAACATGCAGACGGGCGCGGTCGAGTACGGCACCGAGGCGGACGATCTCGAGCGCCTGAAGGCCTCCGTGCTCGCGTCCGCGTGCCAGCCGGCGCTCATGCCGACCATCCAGATCGGCGGCCACGACTACCTCGACGGCGGCATCATGCAGATGCTCCCGGTCCAGGCCGCGCTCGACGCCGGCGCCTCGAAGATCTACGCGTCGGCCTGCTTCGCCGCCCCCGCCGGCCGCCCGCCGATCACCCGCCGCTTCCGCAACGCGCCGGGCACCGACGTGCTCAACTACACGCTGCGCCGCGCGGTGCTCCTGATGGCCATCCAGCAGATCGACGACACCCTCGCGCTCATGACCGAGCGCGGCGTCGACCTCACCGCCTTCCGCCCCGCGAGCGCCCTCTCCCCCGACCCCCTCGAGTTCGACCCCGCCCAGATGGCCGCCATGGTCGACGAGGGCTACGCCCGCGCCCGCGCCATCCTGCCCTGATGGCGAGCGTCGCTTGCCGTGCGATCGCCCCTCTTGCAGTATCGGCCCTGTCTTCGAAGGGGGAGACCGTCGATGGGGTTCACGACACGCGCCGCGCGCGCACTACCACTGGCCATTGCCGTCCTGGCCTTCGCCGGGACGGCCTCTGCGCAGACCGATCTGGAGCGGGCGCGCGCGGTCTTCGAGCAGGGCGCCGCTCACTACGAGAACCAGAACTACGCGCTCGCCCTGCAGGCGTTCCAGGAGTCGTACGATCTCCTAGACGGACACCCGCGCCAGGCGCTGGTCCTCTACAACGTAGGCCGCTGCTACGAGGAGCTGGGCCGGTTCCGAGACGCGCGCGACGCGTACCAGCGATACCTCCGTGAGGCGGCGGACGACGCTCAGGATCGCGGGCAGG